>JAMLHN010000019.1 GCA_023957115.1 Thermomicrobiales bacterium | reverse complement strand
AAGTGCGCACCGGTTGGGCCCCGAGAAGACCGTCATGAGCAACGTCGGCGGTCGGTCGCAGGTCGGCCGCCGGACAGCGACGGTCCGGTCAGCGTAAAGATCACATATGGGAAAAACTGCGTCTGGCCGACCCCGTATAGTTCCCGATTGGCCGGGGGACTGAGACCGGCGTTCGTCAGGGACTCACCGTGCTCCGCATCAGGCGCCCCCAGCTCGGGTTACCATCACAGCTCGTGCCCGTTTTCTGGGCGCTCATCCTTATCGAGGCGGCCTACGGCGCCTATCTTGGCATTTTGCCGCTCTGGATCGAGAAGCTGGGGGCGCCGATCGCCATCGTCGGGTTGCTGTTGGGCGCCAACGGTATCCTGCGTCTCTTCGTCCTCTTTCCCTCGACCAACATCGCCAACCGTTTTGGCTACCGGCGCACCACCATGGTCGCGCGATTGGCGGCATTTCTCGGGTTGATGGCCGCCGCCCTGGCAACGCAGTGGCAACAGCTCCTCCTGCTGGTCGTTGGCGTGGCCATTGGCGAAATCGTCTTCCCGCTCTTGCAAACCCTGGTCGCGGCGCAAGCCGGCGCGCAACGGATGCGCGCGTTCGCGCTCATCTTCACGGTCGGACCGTCGGTCGCTCTGGCGATCGGGCCGATCGCCGCTGGCGTGCTGGTGGCGCTTGCCGGCATGCGCGCCGCATTCGTACTTGCGGCTGTCTTGACCGCCCTCTCAGTGATTGTGCTTAGCAAGATCGAAGAACCGGCGGAGCTCCGTAGTCGAGATGACTCGCAGCAAGCCGGGTATCGCGAAGCGATGTCCGACTACCGGATTCGCACCATCTCGCTCCTCCTTGTCGGCGTTGTCTTTACCTGCTCCCTGGGTGTCGCATTCATCCCCACCTTCCTGGAAGACGTGCGTGGGTATCGGCCAGCCTCGATCGCAACGTTTTCGGCACTGGGTGCGGTCGGTTCGGCGCTCTTTGGCATGGCCGTGGCCCGGACCCGTCGACTCCAGAAGGAACCCTTCCTGGCGGTTGCCATCTCCGTTGGCTGCATCGTGATTGCCCTGATCCTCTTCCACATCAGCGCGCTCCTCCCGGTCATCCTCTTCGCCTATCTCCTGCGCGGAGGGTTTTTCTCTGGATGGGCCATGCTGAACGCATCGCTCGGCGTCAGCGCCCCCGCCCGGCTCCGGGCGCGCGGATTCGTCCTGGTGGAGATGATCGGAGGCCTCGCTTCGTCGTTCGGCCCCATCGTTGGTGGCGTGCTCTACGCCCGCCGCAACACCCTGACCCTGGAAGTTGCCATCGTCCTCGGTCTCGGCCTGATCCCCGCCATTCTGTGGGTCAACCGGACCGCCCGCGCCTGGCCGTCACCGGACGCCGAGCCGCCGGTTCCCATCGAGGACGAACCCATCATCGGCGAAGTCACGGACGCCGCTCCCGAAACTGCCCCCGATGTCGCCCCCGAGATCGTTCCCGAGGCCGACCTCGGCTCCCAGCCCATCGTCACCGGCTCGTAGGCTTCGACCGAAGAGCCTGTGATTCCGACCCGTTCGCTCGCACAACCGGCAGGGACGCCCACGGGGAGGCAATACGGTGGGAAGGCGCCCTCTCCCGAATCCGATCGTCGAAGGACTCAGGTCCCAGGCCTCGCTATTCCCGGCTGCGGATGACCCCGATTCCCTGGCGCACCTCACCCAGGTGGTAGGCGGCGTGGCTGGTCAGCGCAAACGCGCCTCCGACGAAGTCGGGAACCCACTCTTCGGTCTCATTGGCGAGTGTGACGACCCACTCATACGCTTCGCGCAACGTGCCGATCAACGCCTGCCACTGGGCGTCATCGACCGGGTCGATCGTCCAGGACGCGTCCCAGTCGGCCTTGTAGGCAAAGTTCGTCGCCAGCCCCTGGCGCAGGGCCTCCACGTAGAAGGCGGTGTGCTGCACCTGTGCGGCCAGACTGGCGGATTGCTTTGAAACCGGTATGTTTGCTTCCTCGGCCGAGATGTCCGCCAGCGTCTCGAAAAACGAGTTGTTGTCATCCAGCAGGTAATGGGGACCTTCGGTTGGCTCGAAAATCTCCGTCCAGACCGCCAGGAACTCGTTGCGGAAATCCGGTACGGCAATCGAATGGGTCACGGTTTGTTCGGTCACAATCAGTCTCCTTGGGTCATGGCGCTGCGGGGCATCACTCATTGAACCACCGCAAGGGACCGGTGTGAGAAACCCGGCAATCAGGAACTTGGCAGATTCCCGATCTCTTTCAGGATGTCCCAGCAGTTGATGGCCGCGTTGACCAACATCAGAAAAATCGGCGCGACCATCCAGTCGATCAGCTCGGCCCGGCCCAGAATCAGCGAGATGCCGATCACGATAGAGCCCGCTTCGGCGGCGATCAGGTAGCTGAACCGCCGGAGCCCCGCATGGTTGGTCGACCATCGTGGATCGGGGTCGGTTCGTAACATGCGGATGTCCTGGCCGATCTGCCGAAGCCCCAGCAGGGAAACGAGCACGATGGGAATACCGAGTCCCGGGCCTGAGGGATCGGGAATCAGAAAGAGCAACGCAAACGTCAGCATCAGCACCAGGCTGTGAAACGTCTCCGAGCACCAGATGCGTACACCCGGCGGCGCGGAATCCTTCATGATCGATGGGCTCAGCGCCAACGCCACGAAGAGCAACCCAACCAGAACTCCGGCCACTCCGGCAACGGCGGTGTAGAAGGAATCCCATTCCTGCAATTGGCTGTTGATGTCCATCTGGCGTACCCGTTGGCTGGATTCGAACGATCTCTCGGCACGGTACCGGTTCCAGCCCGTCCAGGCAACCGGAACGTGAACGGGCGGATTCCGGGCCAGTCCAGCGCGGGCGGAGGCACGTCGTCGAGGTCTCAAACACGCCTTATGAGAAGACCGATTTGCCCGTGTGGGAGCCGGCGCTTCGGTGTCAATCTGGACGTTCTCGCCTTGCGTGTTCGTAAATTGCTCAGGGCTCAGGCGCCGCTGCGCTCCAAGGTTATTCTCAGGAAAGCTGCAGACCACCCACAGAGACCCCCCCTAGGATGATTCCAGGTCGATCGAATGAACGATCGCCAAGCTCCAGAAGCAAGCGGTTCGATCTTCTCCTCCCGGAGATCGAACCGCGCTCGAGGAAAGGAGGGGAGACGGCCATGAAGACCCAAACATTGATCAAGGGCGTCTCTGTTATTGCGACCGCACTGACCATCGCGCTCGGCGGCGCGGGGATCGTCAATCCGGAGCTCGGATTGGTTCGCGTGGCCGCGCAAGAGGCCACGGTCCTGGCCGCTGGGCAAAGCGTTGTGGTCGATGCCGACGCGCTCAATTTGCGGACCGATGCGTCCGTCGATGCCGAGATCGTGACCACCTTGGCAAACGGAACCTGGGCCACGGTTGTCGATGGCCCGGTTACCGGAGAGGAATACAGCTGGTACCAGCTCGAATATGACGATGTGACCGGTTGGGCCGCGGCTGAATTTCTGATCGATTCGGCAAGCGCTCCGGCGCTGGCCAGTGGATCGACCGTGATCGTCAATACCGAGGCGCTCAATTTGCGGAGCTCCGCCGGGAGCGCATCCGAGGTGGTCGAAATCCTCTTGGCATCGACCGAGGGCATCGTGGTGAGCGGCCCGGAAACGGTCGACGACATGCTCTGGTACGAAGTCGACTTCGACGGCGTGCAAGGGTGGGTCAGCCGGAGTTATCTAGCGCTTCCCATTCCTGAAGATGACGCAACCACCGATGCAGCCACCGTCGTCGCCACTGACGCGGCTCTTTAGGCCCCCCATGTATCGATGCCCAGAGCCCAGTGAAGAACACCAACTACGCTCTCTCAGGACTCAGGACTCAGGACTCAGGACTCAGGACTCAGGACTCAGGACTCAGGACTCAGGACTCGTACCGATTGTCACTATCAGCGGCTCGGATCTCGAGGCATGCTCACCGAGAGCAGCCGTCCACACGCTGAAAGCATTTGGAGGTAATTGAGGGATGAACCTCGAACGTGTTGCTCGCCGGGCACCCGGCTTGACGATGACTGGCCTTGCGCTTGCAGGCGCTGCGGTCACCTTGCTGCCGGGTGCGGTTTCCGCCCAAACCGACCCCGTCTTCGGTGTCCTCGATATCGAGCCCAGCACCATGGACTGCTCGGCGATCGAGACCGATCCCGCAACCCTGGGCGCCGCGTCGATGTACGTGGTCGATCCGGAACAGTCCGAGGCGCGTTATATCGCCCAGGAGGAACTGTCCGGTATCGGCGCCAACACCGCCATTGGATCGACCCAAACCATTCAGGGGGCATTCCTCTTCGATGCGGATGGCAATCCGATTCCTTGCTCGACCGTCTACGTCGATGTCCGGACCTTCGAAAGCGACTCCTCGCGGCGAGACAACTTCCTGCGCGGGAATACCCTGCAGAGTGATCAGTATCCGCTGGCCGAATTCGTCGTGACCGAGGTGCAGGATTTCACCATGCCGGCCGATGGCGAGGAGACCACCTTTACCCTGGTTGGCAACTTCACCTTGCATGGCGTGACCAGGACGATGGCCTGGGAGGTGACCGCCTTGCGCGATGGCGACTCGCTAACCGGATCGGCCAAGAGCGAGTTCGATATGGCCGACTTCGAGATCCAGAAGCCGATTGTCGGTTCGGTGCTCTCGATCGAGGATGTGATCCAGCTCGAGATCGACCTGGTCGCCGTCAACGCGGCGTCCTGAGGCAGAGCACATCTGGAGACGGTTCGCGTTCGGATCCGAACGCGAACCGTCTCCGGCGAGGCGGAGACGTTCGATGAACAAGGACCGAAAGCGGTTTATCGTCGGGATGGCGATTATCCTCCTTGTACCGCTGATCGTCATTGGCGGATTTGGACTGTACGGGTTGAGCCAGGCCGACAAGCTGCCCTGGCAAACCCCGCCGACCCGGATCCCCGTCACCCCGGTCGAGATGCCCAGCTTTGGGACCATCGGCGGCACGCCCGTACCGACCACGGTCCCCGAATCAGATCTCACAGCCTGACAACCGCGCCCATGCTGATAGGAGTGAGCCAATGATGAAAGATCAATGCAGATGCAGAGCATGACCCCAGACCAAACGACTGGCAAGCGAATCCTGATCGTCGATGACGAAGAGCCGATTCGCGAGCTGCTGACCACCGCGTTGCGGTTTACCGGCTACCAGGTCGAGAGCGCGGCCAGTGGCCTGGAAGCGCTCCGCGCGGTATCCAGCGAACCCGACCTGATCGTTCTCGATGTCAATCTCCCCGATCTCGATGGGTTCGAAGTCTGTCGCAAGATTCGGAGCGGTGGAAACCTCACGCCCGTCATCTTTCTGACCGCGCGGGATGACGCCTCCGATCTGCGTGCCGGGTTCTCCCGCGGCGGAGACGACTACCTCACCAAACCGTTCAGCCTGGAAGAGCTGTTGCTGCGGATCGGCGCCGTCCTGCGACGGACCAGCACTCCCGAGGTGGAGCAATCTCGCCTGCAGGTTGGGGATGTGGTGCTGGACGAGGATTCATTTCGGGTCTGGCGTGGGAATGAGGAGATTTCCCTCTCTCCTACCGAGTTCCGGTTGCTGCGGTATCTCATGCTGAACCGGGAGCGGGTCGTTTCCAAGACGCAAATCATCGATCATGTTTGGGATTACGATTTTGCTGGCGATCCGGCATCGGTCGAAACCTATGTCTCCTATCTGCGGCGCAAGCTGCACGACCGGGATGCGCAGCTGATCCGAACCGTGCGTGGGTTCGGCTATTCCATTCGCGTTCCCGACAGCGCGCCCGCATCGACGCGATAGGCGACGGCCGGGCCCGATGGCCGAGTCCGCGGGCGCTGGCCATTTCATCCCCTGGGGAGGTGTGGGGTGAGAATTCGAACACGGCTGACCCTGGCAATTGCGGGCGTGCTTTTGATCACGATCGCGTCGCTGGGGTATGTGCTGGTGCGGGATACCCGTGCCGCGTTGGTGCAAGATGTCGATGACGACATCATTGCCAATGCGCTCAAAAAGATGCCCAAACCCCACGATGACTATGGTAAAGGGGAACGCGGAGGGCCGCCGTATGGGCCTGGTTTCGATGGCACCCCGAACCCCAACAATGGCCCCCCGCCCTGGAAACCGGCCGATTGGGTGAACGCAACCCCGGTTGCGAGCGGTCCCACCATCATCGACGAGAGCGACGATTCCGAAACCGATCTTGCCTCTATCTCGGAACGGACCGTGGCATCGTTCTGTTTCAGACCGAATGGTGATGTGGTTTGGAGTGAGCCGAGTGGTTTCCCCGATGAACCCGATTCTCCCCCATTACTCCCCGAGGTTCCCAGCGCCGAGCTCGCGGCGATGGTCAACACGATCCAGAACGTTTCATCGGAAGATGGGACGTTTCAGTACCGCATGCTGGTAACCATGCGGGACAACGGCGACTACCTGTTTACCGCGCGATCGCTGCAGCAGGTGGAATCGTCGATCTCGCGGCTGATCCGGACCATCCTGGTGGCCGGTTCGCTGGCGGTGGCAGCCGCGGCATTGGCGTCCTGGCTGGTCATCCGGCGCGGCTTCGAACCGGTCGACCAGATGATCGGTACCGCCGAGAAGATTGCCGCCGGTGACCTGACACAACGCGTTCCAGCAAGCGACCCGCATACCGAGCTCGGCCGGTTGGGAAGCGCGCTCAACGAGATGCTGGGCCAGGTCGAGCAAGCGGCGCTGGTGCGCGAGGACAACGAAAACCGCTTGCGGCGGTTTGTTGCCGATGCCGCTCACGAGCTGCGCACTCCGCTCACCTCCTTGCGCGGGTATGCCGAGCTCTACCGGCAGGGGGCGCTGGCAACACCGGAATCGGTCGGTATGGCTATGGGCAGAATCGAGGCCGAATCGCGCCGGATGGGCCGCTTGGTGGACGACTTGCTCTTGCTGGCGCGGATGGATCAGCAGCGTGGGCTGGAGATGGCGCCGGTGGATATTGGCGAAGTGGTCACCGAAGCCATTACCGACTTCGAGGTGGTCGATCCGGCCCGCCCGGTGACGGTGGAACACGTTGGCGACTCGATGGTCATCGGCGATCGCCACCGGCTTCGCCAGATCATCGACAACCTTCTTTCCAACGTCCGCACCCACACACCGGCCGAAACGCCGGTGCATGTCGTCGTTTCTCCCGAACCGGGGTTCGTCGATATCTCGGTCGAAGACAAAGGCCCCGGTATTGCCCAGGAAGATCAGGAGCGGGTCTTCGAGCGGTTCTGGCGGGCCGACCCGGGCCGGGTGCGCAGCCGTGGCGGCACCGGCTTGGGTCTGGCAATCGTGGCCTCGCTGGTACAGGCGCACGGCGGCTCGGTTGCCGTCGATAGCGAGCTCGGCCGTGGCACGAAGTTCACCGTCCGCCTCCCCACCGCCTCCTCCACGATGGAAGCGGATTAGGAGTTGGGAGCTAGGTTTTTGGCAAAGGGCAAAGGGCAAAGGGCAAAGGGCAAAGGGCAAAGGGCAAAGGGCAAAAGACATTGGCCCTGGGGCCAAAATTCCGAAGTTCTCCGGGGGTGTTCGAGAACTCGGCGACGTGCCTCCGTCCGTGCTGGACTCGCCCGGAATCCGTCCGTTCGCACCCCGACAGCAGCCGCCCGGACCGTCGCAGGACCCAGCGCTCCGGACGCAGGACCTTTTCAAATGGTGTGGAGCGCCGCGGCGTTCGCCCGGCGACCCCCATCTCTCCGACCCACCTCTTGCCGGACGTTCGAAATCCCAGCTTCTAACACTCCCCTCGCGCGTAGGCAACGGTTGACAGTAATGTCATACTGCACGCACAGTAGATGCATTCGTACGCATACATAAAGTGCGCGATTCGCCAGATACCCTCTTGACGTTGCCAGTTGGGAACAGCATTATGGGGTGGCGCACGAATTCACCTGCTGGGGTGGGCCAGCGACGTTGCTGGTTTCGAGAGTCGTTCAGAGGAGGTAGGGTTCAATGGGTTTGATCTCGTGGGTCATTTTTGGCGCCCTGGTGGGCTGGCTGGGAAGCAAGCTTGCTGGCACCGATAGCCAGCAGGGCTGGATCGCCAACATCATCCTTGGCATCGCCGGCGCCATCGTGGGCGGTATCGTCTGGGGCTGGATCGATCGCGAGGAGTTCTATATCGACTGGTCGATCGGAAGCCTGATCGTGGGCGTGATCGGCGCATTCGTTCTTTCATGGGGCTACGCGTACCTCATGGGCCGCAAGGCGTAACAACGCATTCAGCGATTCATCTCAACAGGCCGGGGCAAATCGCCCCGGCCTGTTTCCGTTCGTTCAAGCGGCCTTGGTGCGACGTCGCTGCTGGCGGACAGCTTTGGCTGAAAGCGGAATTGGATCTGGCGGCAGGGATTGCTTGCCTCGAGACCGTTTCGGCGCGGTCTCTGCGGGCGCAGGCGTGACGGCCGGTTTGGACTCGATTTCTGGCTTGGTCGCCGCCTTGCGCGATCGCTTTGGTTTGGACGTTGGGGTCGGCTCGGTTTCCACGGTTGCCTCGGGAGCCGGCAAGGTCGTCTTGCGGGTGCGGCTCCGTTTGGCAGGGGCTGGCTCAGCCGAGGGGGTGGATGTCTTCTTTGGCGCTGCCGTGCGATGTCGCTTGGGAGTCGAATCGATCGCAGGCTCGACAGGTGTTTCCGATTTCTTCGCGCGTGGTTTCCGGGTTGACTTGGTCGGTGGAACAGCGCCGGCGGCGACTTCGGACGATTCCCTGGCTGGAACCGTTTCGAGGGACGTTGGGGATGGAGCCGAGTCGACATCGATCGGTTGCCGCCTGGTTCGCGGCTTACGCAGATCGAACGCGAGCTCATAGCTCCCCGGTTTGCCATCGGGCAGCGAGAACCGTCCTTCGCCTCGGATATGAGCAAAGTCGCCCGATCCTGACTTGGGAACGATGGTCCAGGAACCGCGGGGCTGTCCCTTGACGATCTCGCCGGTGACACTCAGCACGAACGTGCCTTCTCGTTCGCCGAGCGCCCCCGAGATACGCTGGAATCCATGAAAGCTGCCGTTCCCATCCGGCGGCAACACGGCAGTGAATTCCGCAATGCTTTCCCCTTCGAGCTGACCACGAAGCTGGCAGGTCTGACTGATACGTGCGATCCGCGCCGCCCCTGCGATCCCGCCGAAGATGTCTTCGACATTGCCATCGATGGTGAACTGTCCGCTGGCGCGCTCGAGCACGAAAAACCTCCAAAGATACGAACAAATGTTCGCACACTTCGGGGATTTTGGCAATTCTTGCGGGGAGTTAGGAGTTGGGATTTAGGAGTTAGGAACGAATGTCCTGAGTCCTGGGTCCTGAGGAGATCGAATGGTGGTATCCCATTCCCTTCGGAAACACTAGCTCCTAAATCCCAACTCCTAGCTCCAGTCAGGCGTCGTTGCGCACGACGCGGCCGCCCTTGATCACGGCGGTCGGAACGAGCGCCAGGGGCGATTGGCGGACGATATCGTGCGAGTCGACGAGGTCGAACCGTCCTTCGCGTTCCTCGATGACCACGACATCGCCCTCGGCGCCTACCGCCAGGGTGCCGATTTGTCCGGGCATGCCAACAGTTTTGGCCGGTTCCACGGTGACCCGCTGCAGGGCCTCGTTCAAGGGCATGCCCAGGAGCAGGAATTTGGAGACCGTGGTGATCAGATCGAAGACCGGTCCCTCGACATTGTGGCTGTGCAGATCGGACGAAATCGTATCGGGTAGGAAATCCTGCGCCATTGCCGTCGAACAGACGTCCCAATTGAACGACCCCTGTCCATGCCCGACATCGAAGCGCACACCACGGTCTCGCGCGGCCTGGACCGACGCGCGAATGCGGCCGTCCTCATCCAGAATCCCGTGGCGCATCCCGTGATACATGTGGGTCATGATGTCGCCCTCGCGCAGGACAGCCAGCACTTGATCGATCGATTCCGCCCAGGAGTCTTGCGGATGAATCATCAGGGGCAGACCGGCGGCGTCGGCGGCCTCTCGCGCCAGAAAAAGAGGGCGGATGCCGGACGCTTCGCTGCAGTTCAGATCGCGCGATAACCGGACCTTGACGCCGAGAATCACGTCCCGATTGGCTTCGATCGTCGCCAGCGCCTTGGGGATATTGGCCCACTTGATATCGTCCAGCTCGCCGACCTCCTCGGCCAGCATGCCCATCGACGAGATGTTGAGCATTGCGAGAATACGGGTCTCGCTCGCCTCGATGATGTATTTGCGGAATCCCGTGAATGTGTCCGCGCCAGCCGATCCGGCATCGAGCACGGTGGTCGCCCCGTGGGCCAGGCAGGTCGGATCGGGCGGAATGCCGTAGTGGGAGACGCCTTCGTAGACATGGACATGCGCATCGACCAAGCCGGGCGTGACGAGCTTGTCTCGCGCGTCGACTGTGCGCGCTCCGCCGGGATCGATCTTCGGTCCAACCGCGGCGACTTTTCCGTTCCGCAGCCCGACATCGAAATACCCATCGATTCCCGCACCGGGATCGATCAACCGTCCGTTTTGGATCACGAGATCGAATGGCAGTGTTTCCATCGATGCACGCCTTTCGCCATTGTCATTCTGAGCGCAGCGAAGAATCTCTTGCTTCTCCGCGACCCAGCGTTCCTATCGGACCCCAATCGCCCCTACACCCGCTCGAACCGGGGCGCCACGTCCTGCGCGAACAGTTCCAGCCCAGCCATGTTCGGCGCGTCCATGAACCAGATCATGAAATGGTTGATCCCCTCGTCGATGTACGCACGCAATCGCGACTCGACCTGGTCGGGTGTGCCGATGATCCAGTCCTCCGCCAGGCGTGCAGGGATCGCATCGCTTGTTCCAGACACAAACGCTTTGAAGTCCTCGTCTGCCGCATAGCTGCTGACGAACCCCTCGACCTGACCGCGTTCGCCGGCGACGGTGCCGGCCAGTTCTGCCAGATCGCGCAAGCGCGCGCGAATCGCGTCCAGATCGGGCGCGACGAGCAACTGCGTTTCGAGACTCAGCTCCAGCTCATCGAACGTGCGGTTTTGGCGGTCACATGCCTCCCGCAGCAGTCCCAGCCGCCGTCGAAGCTCGCTGATCGAAACGGGCGTCGTGTTCCAGCCCTGCCCGTATTTCGCGCAGGCATCCAGCGTATTGGGATTGACCTCCCCGAACCAGATGGGCGGATGCGGCCGTTGGATCGGTTTGGGATTGCAGAGGGCGTCCTGCACGGCATAGTGTGTGCCATCGAACGTGACCGGCTGCTCGGACGACCAGAGCTGAAGCATGAGCTCGGTGGCCTCGGTCAGCATCTCCACCCGCGCATCGATCGCATCGTTCCAGGGCAGCCCATAGGCGATGTATTCGCGCCCGCTGAACCCGCAGTCCATGAAATGAATCACCCGGCCGCCAGAGATCTGATCGAGGGTGGCAACCATCTTGGCCGTTAGCGCCGGATTGCGGAAGAGCACCGCCAGGTGGATCATGCCCAGCTTCGCCCGGCTCGTTGCGCCGGCCAGGGCGGAAATCACCGTCCATCCTTCCAGGATGGCGTCGTCCTTCCCCAGCATCAGGTGATCGGCCACCCAGAGGGAGTCGTACCCCAGCTCGTCGGCGCGTTTCCCCATTGCCATACACGCCGCGGGGTCGACCTCCGCAAACCCCGGTGTGCGGAAGAGATTCGGCCCCGGCGACGCGAAGATCGGCAAACAGAATCCGAATTGGACAGTTGGCATTGTTGACTCCTGATCCCATTGTCATTCTGAACGAAGTGAAGAATTTCTCTTCGTCGGACTCGCGGGAACGATATTGCTCGATGATCGATTCGTTGCTCGGCATACTCCAGGAAGCTGTGCGCTGGGCAAAGGCGAGAGATTCTTCGCGTTGCTCAGAATGACAGACCGGTCTACACCAACCACTCCAACGGCTCGTCGTTCAACGAACGAAGGACGTTGAACCAAATCTCCTGCGAATCCCGGACCCAGGTCCAGGGACTCTGCCAGGCGCAATGTGGCGTCAGGGTCACCCGGTCCCCGGGCAGGTCGTGCAGATCGAGCAGCGGGTCGTCGATCGGGAGCGGCTCGTCGTAATAGACATCGAGCGCCACCCCGCCGATGCGGTGCTTGGCGACCGCGTCGGTCAATGCTGGTTGATCGACCAGCTTGCCGCGGGCGGTATTGATGAAGAGCGACGTGGGCTTCATCGATCCGATCTCCCGTGCCCCAATGATTCCCTGGGTCTGGTCGTTGAGCGCGAGCTGCACGCTCAGGATATCGGCTTGGGCGAAGATCTCATCCCATTCGACATACCGCAGGTTGTAGCGCTCCTCGAGCTCAGGGAAGCGCTGGATATCCCAATAGATCGCCGGCATCTCGAATGCCTGGGCGTAGCGGGCGATCGGCCGGGCGATCTCGCCCAGCCCCAACAGTCCGAGGGTGACATCGGCGGCGTATTGCACCCCGGGAACCAATCCCCAGCTGGACGGGTACTCCCGGCTTCGCATCAATTCGCGTTGGAACGGCAGGCGTTTGAGCCAGTTGAGCACGAACGCCCAGACATGCTCCGCCACGGTGATGTAGTTCACCAATGGGGTTGCGGCCGCGGGAATCCCGAGCTGGCGGGCGGCGTCGACCGGCATGCCCCGGTAGTCCTGCCCGAGATGCTGCACAAGCCGGAGCTTCTCGGCGTTCAGGAGCGCTTCCGCCGGGAACCGGTGCTTGTGGATTACCAGATAGTCGGCGTCCGCCACCTCGGCCGCAATCTCATCGACCGACTTCGTCAGCCGGAGACTCCCCTGGTAATCCTCGGCAAGCGTGCCAAAAGCGCCGTACGCCTCATCCGCGCTGTTGAACCAGATCAGCTCGACATCATAATCAGCAAACAGTTCATCGAAACTTTGCGCTCGTTCGGGTCCGGCGGGATCCTCACGCAGGAAATGCTCGACCTGCTGTGGATCCCAACTCGACCAGGGTCGAACGCCCAGCACCGTGTTCCCGATACTGTCCCAAACCACGATCTTGATGCGCTCTTTTGGCATTGTGCGTCTCCTTGCTCGATCCATTCTGGTCGGGTCGACGAGAGAGATTCTTCGCGTTGCTCAGAATGACAATGAGGTGCGATCGTCTTGGTTATTGAAGATATGTAACTAGGTGGAACTACGGTCCCTGACTGTCATCCTGAACGATGTGAAGGATCTCTCTGGGTTGCTCGGCTCACTTCCCCAACGTTGAAACGCTGGGCTCATACGCCTTGATGCGTGCGTAAATTCACGCTTGGTGAAGGGCCTCCTCGATTTCCTTTTGGTAAGGCAAGTCGCCGCTGGTCAACAGCTCATCGACCGAAACGAATCGTCCCAGCCGGTCCGATTCCAGAAACCCGTACGAGATTGCCAGTGAGCGCAAGCCAAACGCGCCGTCGACTTCCGGCTCACGACCGGTCAGGATAGATTCGGCGAAATCGTCGAACTCGATCGCCAGCAAATTGGCGTCGCTATCCGCCCACGGCAGGTCATACGACGTCATGCGCTCGCCGCCAAACAGCGCGGCGGTCGTATCATCGAGCCGGAAATCGGGAACGAGCGCCAGCAGGTCATTGTCGGCGACGATGCGATCTTCGCCATGCGCACGCAGACTGAGCCGGAGCGGTTGCCCCGTCCGGTCGCCGGGAATCGAGAGCGATCCAGACGTCCCGTAGACCATGCGAGTGAAATGCGCGTCTCCGCGGCCGGCCACGCTGAGGATCATGGTTGCCAGCGCGCCGCTTGCGTAGCGGCCGATCCCGACGGTCAGGTCTTCGGCATCGGCAGGGTACATTGTGCCGTCGGCTCCCGTACGCTCTGCATCGATCACCGCACCCATACCGCCGATCGTTGTCAGCGGACCGAGCAGGTATTCGAGGATGTCGGCGTAGTGCACGCCCATATCGATCGCGATACCGCAGGCGTGTTTCCGATGTCGCCACGGAGTGATAACGACGTGCTCGCCTGAGCTCGAGGATGATTGGACGATCAGGAACGGCCGTCCAAGCACCCCCGCGTCGATGACGGCTTTGGCCAACCGGTTGATTGGATCGCGCCGGTAGTTCTCCGCCACCGAGAGCTTGCGATCGCCGGCTGCCGCAAGCAGCGCGCGTCCGTCCTCGATTGTGAGCGTGATCGGTTTTTCCATCTGCACGTGCCGGCCGGCGTGCAGCGCCTGGATGCCGATCGTCGCATGCAGATTCGGTGAGGTTGTGACATCGAGCGCATCGACGCTGGCGGGGAGATCGGCAGGATCGGCAAAGACCGCCGGCCGGCGGCCAAGGAGCTCTTCCGCCAGATCGGCCATCGCGGTGGAGCTCGATTCGACCGGATCGCAGATGGCAACCAGATCGAAGCGCAACTGTCCGATCTCCTGCAGCTTTTTCAGGCCGAGAACGTGCCGGCGGCCCATCACGCCGCACCCGGCGATTGCGAGCGTGATACTCATGTCGTCGGGAGCTCGAGCGAATAGCCCAGACTGCGGACGAATTCGGCATTAGCCTGTGCGCTGGTCAAAGGCGAAACGTCGCTCCGGCTCTGTTCGACCACCACCCAGCCGCCGAACCGATGGTCGATCAGCTCCTGGAAGATAGCCGCGAAGTCGATGCCAACGGTGCCCTGTCCCATTTCGACAAACTTGCCCCGTGCCCAGTCCTTGAGGTGGATGTAACTGGTGCGCTCGCGATATTTCCGAATGTGCGCGATCGGATCCTCGTCCACCAGGGCGATATGCGAAGCGTCGAGGCAGAGCGTCAGCGCCGTCGTCTGATCCATCAGCCGGTCGATCTCGTCTTCGGTTTCGATGGTGCAGGCAACATGCGGGTGATAGGCGACTGCCACCCCTTTGTCCGCTCCGTAGACTGCCAGCTCTTCGCAGAAGCGTGCCAGATCGGCGTACTCGTCGTTGCTCGGCGGTCGCCAGCGCAAGCGCGAGCCGCCCACCAGCCCGATCGCCTCGGCGCCGAAGAGCGCGGCGTAGTCGATCTGGTTCTTGAGCCGGGTAAGCTGGTCGTTGCTGGTCGGAACTTCAACTGCCCCGAAATTGGTCGCCACCCGCAGCCCGCCAAGGTGCGCGCGCAGCCGGTCGGGAGTCCCGAGCCAGTCGAGCGGGTGGATGAAGAGCTCGACCGCGCCCCATCCCGCCGCACGGATCTCCCCGAAGACGGATTCCAGTTCGGGCGTCGTTCCCCAATTGATGGTGCTGTACGCGAATCGTAAAGAATGAGCGTTCGATTCCAATGGTGCGGTTATCCCTTCTGACCGGTCATGGCAATACCTTCGATGAACCAACGCTGGGCAACCAGATAGAGAATGAGAATGGGCAGGACCGAAAGTCCGACCGCGGCCATCATGACACCGCGATCCTGGCTCGTATTCGCGCTCAGCTCCGCGATGACCATCGGCAGAACTTTCAGATCGTCCGAGCGCACCACGATGACCGGCCAGAGATACATCTTCCATGCCGTCAGGAACGTGATGATGGCGTAGGCGGTAATGACGGGGCGCGAGAGCGGCAGCGTGAATTTCCAGAACTGTTGCCAGTAGTTGGCGCCATCCAGACGAGCCGCCTCGTACATCTCATTTGGCAAACGCAGGAAGAATTGCCGGAAGAGAAAAGTGCCAAACGCGCCTTGCGCCAGGATGGGCACGATCAACCCCTGGTAGGAATCGATCCATCCCAACCGGACCACCACCAGGAAGGTGGGGATCAACGTGACCTGGGGCGGGATCATCAAGGTGCTCAGATAGAGAATGAAGAAGAAATTGCGATACGGAAAGTTGATGCGGGCGAAGGCGAACCCGCCCATCGTCGTCACCAATCCCTGCAGGACAACGATCGTGATCGCGAAGAACGCCGAGTTGAAAAAGACGCGGCCGTTGACTTTGGCGAACGCATCCGGGTAGTTGCTCCAGGCAATCGGATTTGGAAGCCAGGTGGGTGGGTAGCGATACACTTCCAGGCTCGTTTTGAGCGAGGTCACGATCATCCAGTAGAACGGGAAAAGAGCGATGAGCGCGCCGGCGATCAGGACGATGAACAGCGCCAGCTTCCCGGAGACGCGGCGTGCGGGAGAATCCGTCATGAGTAGTGCACCCAGCGCTTCTGCAGAACCCAATTGATGAGCGTGATGATCAGCACGGCGAGGAAGAGCGCATAGGCTTGGGCCGAGGCATAGCCCATCCTGAAGTTCTCGAAGGCGTTCTTGTAGATGTCGTAGATGAGGACATTGGTCGATTGCAGCGGGCCACCCTGGGTCAGCACATTGATGACATCGAACGCGCCGACAAGGACGTTGATCATCGTGATCAGAAAGACGAAAAAGATGGTGGGGGTGATCATCGGCACCGTGACCGAGCGGAACTGCTGGAAGCTCGATGCGCCATCGACCGCGGCGGCGTCATAGAGATCCCCCGGTACTTCCTGTAATCCGGCGGTGTAGAGAATGATGTTGAATGGGATGAGTAACCAGATCGACATCAGGATCACGGCCGGCATCGACCAGCGCAGGCTGTAGAGCCAGTCGACTGGACTCACACCGACCAGGCTGAGCCCGTAATTGATCAATCCGAAATCTTTGGCATAGAGCCATTTCCAGACCGCCGCGGCCGCCACGGGCGACGTCACGATCGGCAGGATGTAGATCATGCGCAGGGGACGTGTTGCGACTCCGGCGTTCGAAAGCAGAACCGCCACAATGAGCGGCAAAACAACCACCGGTATGGTTGTGCCCACGGCGTAATAGATCGACCGCCAGATCAGATCGGGCGTCTTTGGGTCGTGGATGAACGTGTCGTAGTTCTCCAGGCCGACCCATTCCTTCGGTTTGAGGATGCTGTAGTTGTACAGACTGATATACAGCCCATAGCCGACCGGATACGCCGTAAAGATCAAGAAGAGAATGAGGTTCGGCCCGAGAAAGAGGAGCGCCCAGAGCGCCGCGTTCCAGTCCTTCTTTTCCTTGATCTGGTTGCGACTACGCCGCCAGAAACGGGAGGTTTCGAGGCCGGCGAGCTCGGATTCTGTTACGGAGAGTTGCATCGAAACGAGATGCCTTTCGCCAGGAGCGCGTTCGACCAGGACGAAATTGGGCTGGAGGATCGCGAATGATCCTCCAGCCGGTGATGCGCGACGCGAATCCTATTCCTGCAGGGAGGCCGTCGCTTCCGCTGCCATGTTGTTGACCGCGGTTTCGACGTCCATCTGACCGAGGAGCACCGCGTCGATGCCGTCCAGCATGGCCTGGCGGAACGCGCCGGTGCTGTAGAACGGCAGCGGCGGGGGCACCATTGCTTCGCCAATCGCGTCGATGAAGACGGCTGTATTGGCCGGGGGCGGGGGAAGGTCCCGCCAGGCCGGGTCGTCATAAAATGTCTTGATGGGGGGAACCGTCAGGTAGTTCTCCATGAAGACCACCATGCCATCGGTGAAGATGAATTGCATGAGCTGCCAGGCAGCGGCGGGATCCTCGGTTTGTGACGACATGGCGTAGCCCTGGGTGCCCATACCGGTTTTGCGCATTGCGCTCCCCTTCGGCACCACCTGGACATCCCAATCGTCCGTGAGCTGGGCGCGATAGGTGGGGGTCAACGCACGCACGGTGAAGGTCATCGCCGCCATGCCGTTGGCAAAGGGGGTCCAGGGACCGCCCACGGTATCCTGCACGGACGGCGGAACGGACCAGCCGTTTTGCAACGCGGTGAAGATGACGTTCCAGCCGGCGATGCCTTCAGGGGAGTTGAAGATCGCTTCGGTGCCTTCTTCGTTGAGGATTTCGCCCCCTTCGGCAATGACCATCGGAACCCAATAGGCCCACCAGTCGTTCGCGGCGGAGATACCGTATTGCGTGGTGGCGTCACCATCCTTGATGGTGAGCTGTTCCGCCATGGCCAGCATGTCGTCGTACGTCCAGTCCGGCGTTGGATAGTCCAGCCCGGCCGCGTCGAACTGGGCCTTGTTGTAATAGCAGACCACCACATCGGCCGCGCGGGGAAGGAACCCGATCATCCCATCGAATTCCGCCAGCGAGAGGAAGAGGGGGTCGAAGTTGCCCAGGTCGTACCCGGCGTCTTCGGCCAGAGGTTTGAGGTCGGCGGTCAGGTTCGACTCGAAGAATGGCCTGGTGTAGACATCGGCGCTCACGAAGAGATCGGGGAGCGTTCCGGCGACGATATCGGCCAGCAGCTTCTGGTCGTAGGTCGTGCCGTCGTATTTGAGGACGGTGACCTTGAAGTTCGGATTGGCGGCGACGAACATGTCCGTCACCTTCTGGAGCATCTCGGGCTCGGTGCCTTCGAGATTATTGGTGGCCCAGGTCAGCTCGTGCGTCTCGTCCTGAGCGGCGGTCCAGCTGGATCCGATCGCCGTATAGGAGAAGAGCGCTCCCGCGCCGGCTGCAAGTGATCCGAGAACTCTGCGTCGAGTGGTGCGGTGAGAATCCAAAGCGTACCTCCGCCTCGTGCTAACTACGAACGAAATCGTCGTCTTCACTGTGTCCGGCTCCGAAGCCGGACCGTTGTTCTCTGGAGCGCAGAGGTGTTCTGACCTCACATGGCACATAGGCCGGTCGAACGCGCACCGCCTTTCTGGATAGCAACTAGCTGAACGTGCCGAACGATAGCACAGGAGAACTGTCGATTGTCTACTGGAGGTCACCGTCAACGCCCCGCCCCCCCATTTGTCATTCTGACCAACAGGAAGGATCTCGCTCGTCGACGGTACCAATCACTGTGCCGTCGGGGCTGTCACTTGTGCGGAGAGAGGGTTGTGGGGTGGCGGTTCGGCTCTCATCCATCCCCCAACCCCCTTCCTTCTCCCGATTCCAGGAGAAGGAAGGGGGCTCTTGTGTCCGGCCGAAGGAGATCGTAGCTGAGGACCGCTGTGTCCGCTCGGTGACGAGGCTGCTGGAGACATGTCCCCAGGTTGGAAAAACCTGGGGCTCACAGCGCCAAGCCGCTCCGAGGCTGGAATCGTTTCCGGTTCTGATTGCTCCGTCCTCAGCCTTTGCGCTCCAGTATCCGCCGGCTCTCCTCACTCACCCGCACGATCGTCCGCGCCATCTCGCTCGGATCGTCGATCTCCAGCAACGCCCGATACAACGACAACCGCAAGGCGCCCCGTTCCGCCCCCAGCTCCGCATTCCGCCGCCGCTCCTCCTCCAGCCCCTTCAGCTCATCCGAGAACAAGATCGGATACCGCCCCGATTCCAGCTTCCGCATGAACCGGATATCCGCCCGCCGTCGCAGTCTTGGATCCGTTACCCCCGCCAACAGTTCCAACTCGTGCAACAAATCCCGCAATTCCCTTCGTGCCGCTTTCCCAACTGCACTCTGCGCATGGGTGAAACAATGGATCGAGCCCCGCTTCGCCCATTTCTCGCACCCCTCCACCGCACAGAGCCGTTCCCTCGTCGCTCCCCGTCGTCCGCGTCGTGCCATGCCGTTCCTCCCTCTGAACTGGACTTGACGCAAGGAGAACACATGTACTACTCTATTGCCAAGCGGCACACCGGCGGATGGTGCGGGCCTGGGCAGCGCAGTACCACATCCGTCGTATCGCCAGCCTACGGATCGCTGGCCAGGTCAGCGGACGGCTCGCCAGCCGTGCTCGCTCCTGCCCCCTGCCCGGCCGACCAGGGTCCCGGCGTCGGACGAGGAGCTCGGAGCGAGGATTTAGGAGTTAGGAATTTCGTTCGTTCCGAACTCCCAGATCCTAACTCCTCACTCCCCCGTCCGGCGTGTTTCGAGGTCGATCCCACCGGAGCAACCCAGGCGTTGTTCGCAAGAAAAAACGAACACGCCCCCGTTTTCCAGCTATCCCGTGTGCCAACCAGTGCCCCCAACGCCCACAGCCTCGGAGAGGCTTCGCTCTGTCAGCCCCTGGTTTCAACCTGGGAAAACGTGAACCCCAACCCAATTCCAAGGGTCCACCAGGCAGCACATGCAAAAGCCCCCTTCCTTCTCCTGGAATCGGGAGAAGGAAGGGGGTTGGGGGATGGATGAGGGCCGAACCGCAGCCCAGATCTCATCTCAACCGAATAACCCACCAACCCCAAAACCCTCCCTTCTTCCCAGAGGGAGAGGGGCCGGGGGTGAGGCGATTCCGTATCCAGCTACCCCGGTATTCGCTCCAGCGCGTTGTCCAGATCCGCCAGCAAATCTGCCTCGTCCTCCAGGCCGATCGAGAGCCGCACCAGGTCCGTTCCCAGAATCGGCCAGGCGAGCGAGGACGTATCTCCCAGGCTGGTTGCCAGCGTGATGACCTTCAGCGATTCGACAAAAGGCGCGATCGAATCCGCTCCGCCGTTCAGCGAGATGGTGACCATTCCGCCGAATGCACTGTCCGTTCCCAACAGCCTGCTGGCCGTTGCGTATCCCGGGTCGTTTGGCAACCCCGGATAGTGGCAGCTCGCAACGGCCGGATGCGCCGCCAGGAATGCCGCGACTGCCCGGGCATTCTGCGAATGCCGTTCCATGCGGAGCGGAAGGGTGCGCATCCCTGTCATCAGCAGCCAGGCAGCAATCGGGCTCAGGGTGCTTCCCAGCCGCATCGATTTGATCCGGATCGGTTCGATCGCCTCGGACGATCCCGACACTACCCCGGCCAGCACCTCGCCATGACCGGAGAGGTATTTGGTTGCGCTATGAATGACCAGATCGGCGCCGTCCTCGATCGGGCGATAGAGGGCGGGTGAGAGAAAGGTATTGTCGATGACCAGCTTCGCTCCACGCCGGTGCGCCAATTCAGCCAGCGCCGGAACATCGGCCACCGTCAGGGAGGGATTGGAAAAGACCTCCGTGTAGATCGCGGTGGTCTGGGGGGTGATCGCCGCTTCGACCGCGTCCAGATCGGTGATATTGACCCGGCTGAAGCTCATCCCGTACTGCGGTAGATCCTCGTTCACCAGCTTGTTGGCCGTGTTGTAGATCTGCTCCGCCGCGACGATGTGACCGCCGTTGGCGCCAACAGTCAGCAGCGTGGCGCTGATGGCGCCCATACCGGAAGCCGAGGCGACGCATGCCTTCGCACCCTCCAGGTTCGCAACCTTCTCCTCCAGTCGCGCGACGGTCGGGTTGCCATCCCGACTATATCCCCATGCGTTCGCCGCGCCGTCCCAGAACTCCTGGAAGCGTTCCATCGTGCCGAGCGCAAAGGTGCTGTTCTGATAGATCGGCACGCCATGCGCTCCGGTGAGCGGATCGGGCGCTTCACCGGCATGAATCGCACGCGTCGTGAATCCAAGACGATTGTGGGTGGGCATGGTTGCTCCTTGGGAAAGGCAAGAGGCAATGGGCAAAAGTGACATCCTTAACCGCATCACTTTTGCCTTTTGCCTCTTGCCCTTTGCCGCACTACTGTTTCTCCGAATACTCCAATCCCTGCGTCGCGCACCAGGCTTTGTAATCCGCCTCGATGTGCTCGGCCCAGATGGGAACGTCGATCTCGCCGCTGGTGTATTTGCCCTTGTCGAGGGTGTCTTTACCAAAGACATCGCGCTGGCGGGTGTCCTCTGAGTGGAGCACGACCTCCTCGGCCAAATGCGGCGGGACGAAGGTGACGCCCTCTCGGGTGCCGAGCACGATGTCGCCCGGCATGACGGTGGCGTGCCCGATCATGATCGGGATATTGACCCCGACCAGGGTGACCTCGGCGATCGCGGTCGGATCGACCCCGCGGCAGAAGACCGCGAAGTCGGTCAGCTCCAGAATGCGCGCGTAGTCGCGGATACCCCCATCGATGATCATGCCGGTTCCGGTACGCCGGCGGGCGGCGGTGGAGAGGTTGTCGCCGATGAACGTGCCGTCATGGATCTTGCCGAAAAGATCGACCACCAGAACATCGTTCGGTTGGAGTTGATCGATGATCCAGGTGTTCTGGCCGCCAGAACGCCCTTCGCCGGCGCCAATCGACTGCACCACATCGTTCAGATCCTGCCGCATCGGCACAAACTGCGCGGTCACCACCCGGCCGGTCAGCGGAACGTCCGGCTGGGTTTGCAGCCAGTCCCCCTCGAACTGGAAGTTGTAGTTGGTATACGTCTTTTCCAGGATGCCCCAGGCCTCATCGTTGGTCACCAGCTTCATGCGCTCGATGATGTCGTCCGGCACCCTGGGCCGGCCATCCTCCAGCCGCTCGCCGGTCCAGGCGGCGGTCAATGCCGCGACACGCTCGGCAGAATTGAAGATCATCGTTGCTCCCCCTGGTCATCGTGGCGCCGGTTGTCGATCTGTGCCGATAGTGCCGGAACCGTGCCGGCCACGCAAGGCGATATCGGATTCGGGGATAGTAGCGTTTCGGGAGCTAGGAGCTAGGAGCTAGGAGCTAGGAGCTAGGAGCTAGGAGCTAGGAGCTAGGAGCTGGGAGCTAGGCCTTCATCGCCCCGACCGATGCGCAGCAAAGTGGAGGAGCCCCCTCGCCGCAGCGAGTCGAGCCGAGCCCGCGCACCACGTCTAGGCCGGACCTCACTCCTAACTCCCAAAGAACATTTCATCCGAAATTGATAAACTGCCGGAAAGCAAGCAACTGAACGTTGAACGCGCACCTTTTTCGATCGGGCGGTGATCACCAGAGAGGGAACGCTCCAATGGATGGGTCTCGATTCGACCATCTGACACGTACGCTCGGCCGTTCAGGATCGCGGCGTACGTTGATCAAGTCTGCGTTGGGGCTTGGCGGGGCCGCGGTTGTCGCGGAAATCGGATTCGGCAATGCCGAATCGGCCCGGCGTCCCGATCCGACCCCCCGGCCCACCATCGTTTCCACCTGCTCCGGGATTGCCTGCGGAGCCGATTGCTGTATCCCGGGACAATCCGAATGTTGCGATGGCGCGTGTTGCTTCGGACAATGCTACGGCGAGGAGCTTTGCTGTCCCACCGGCCAGGTCGTATGTTCGGGTAGCATGGGCAAGACCTGCTGTCCGCTGGGAGAAAGCTGCATCGCCGGACAATGCGGCATACCGGCAACCGCAACGTCCACCGCGGTTCCGCCCACCGCAACAGCAACGAAGGAGCCAACCCCTGAGTGCTACGACGATAGCGATTGCGGCGGTTGCACATGCGCTGGTAGCCAGGCGGTCGGGTGCGGTGTTTGCTCCGAAGGGCGCTGCGGGTTCTCATCCTTCTTTTGCAGAGAGGACGAGGTGTGCATCGACGCAACCTGCGTCCTGGCGCCGCGATGATGGGCCGATAGCGGGCCAGCAATATCAGGGAGCAACGTGACGGGAACCAATTGACGGCAGTCTCCGTTTCTTCATCGACAGGAGCGCTCCTCCGGTTCATGAAACGAACGGAGACTGTCCGATGAAACTCGTTGCTCTCTTTGCCCTCGCGTTCATCCTGATGTCCGGACCGCGCGAGGCCATCCTCCAGCAGGAGGAATCCCCCGGGACTGTGACGCCAATAACCTGCGCGGTCACGCCGCTGTCGCAAGAGCGGCTCGACGAGCTCGCCGCCATAGCCGCGGCATCCCCAGAAGCGAACGGTCCGTCGGCCACACCGTTCGTGCCGGAGGGAGTCGACGTTCCGCCGGAGATGCGTCTGGAGCTGCAGGCCGCCTTCTACCGATATCAGGCGTGCGTGGGTACCGGTGATCTGGCGCGGATCTATGCCCTCTTTACCGAACGCTTCATTGTCGAGCACATGGCTTCGCAGGGAACGATCGTGTCCGGATCCAGCAGCGCGCCACCCCGCGAAGGAGTGACCGATCAGGAACGATTCATCATCGGTGGCGTGCTGATGGCGGACGGTCGTGTGGCGGTCAAGGTTGGCCAAAACGCCTGGGGCGGAAACCCGCAACTTTATGTGTTCGCGTACCAGGATGACCGGTGGCTCATCGACTCCATTACGTCGTACAAGGGAATGACCCTGATCGAACCGGACGCCTGAGCCGGCAAGCTGCCAACGGAACCTCCAGGATGCGCTCTTCGTTCCTATGAATGACGGGAGCAATCCGCTCGCCGCCACAGCGAACGGAGTCTGCCAGTGAAACCATTTGTCGTGCTCGCCCTCGTTGCCATGCTCATCGCGGGATCGCGCAGTGCGCTCGCCGCACAGGAGGGAACTCCCATAGCTCCCTATGCCACCGACTGCGTCGTCCAGCCCATGCCGCAGGAGACGATCGACGCGCTCGCTGCCGAAGCCGCCACCATCACGCCCGCCGAGTCGCCACGCACCGAAACGAGTGACTTCCCCGATGGCAACCCAGTCAGCCTGGCTGACCAGGAGCGTATCTTGGTCGTCATTGGACAGATGGACGCGTGCTCCGAGGCGCAGGATCTGCCGCGGTGGCTCTCGCTCTTTTCCGATCAGTACATCGTCGACTACATCTTTGCCGAAGAACCGGTGCAGATCGTGCCGGTCACGCCATCGGCTGAGGCAGAAGCCTCCACAACCCCGATGGCTACCGACCAGGGTCGGATGCTGCTGGATGCGGTCCTGCTGGACGATGGGCGGATTGTCGCTCTGGTCAGCCGCAATGCCTGGGGTGGACATCCGCAGGTCATCTGGTTTGCCGAACAGGATGGAACGCTCAAGATCGACGCAATTGCCGAATACCGTGGCGGGTCCGCCGCCGGCGGAGCAACCGGACTGGAGATTCCCATGGATGCGCAACCTGCGGTCGACCTGGTGGTGCAGGATGCCGCCGTGCAGCTCGCGGTCGATCCATCGGAGCTAACCATCACCGCAATCGAAGCGGTCGACTGGCCCGATTCATCCCTTGGCTGCCCGGAAGATGACGGCGTCTACGCCCCGGTCGTCTCTTCGGGATACCGAATAACCGTTTCCAACGGCGCCCAGTCGCTCGAGTATCACACCGGCCCGAACGACGTCGTGGTCAATTGCGAGACATAGGATGGATGGATCGAGAAGGCTCACATACTTGCAGAGCGTAGGAACCCCAAGGTTTACGAATGTTGCGAACGTAACCGCCGTACTGAGACGTCACGTGCTGACCCCAGGGTCATTCTGAACGTCAGTAAAGGCTTGTCCTGAGCAACGCCGAAGGAATCTCTTCCGGTACTGTGGCCGAAAACCACACCGGGTGGAACGCTTACGTTCGCAGCGCTCATAAGCAGTGGGTTAGCGAGAATTTCCGGCCGCGCTGACGAGCGAGATTCTTCCCTTCGGTCAGAATGACAATCTGGTCTAGACGCTCACGCTTCGTCGGTTGGTTCGAGCGAACACCGAAATGGCTCCTACCGTGTCCACTCAGAGCTCGTCACCACCGGCAGTTGCAAGGCCCGTTCGCGCTCCAGATCGAGGTTTCCGATGTGCAGCGACAGCGGCGCCTGGACCCATTTGTAGATCGACTGCAAGAAGAGGCGGACGAACTTCGCCACGTACCCCTCGACCGTCTCACGCGGGATATCGGGGAACATCTCCGCGACCACGATCTCGACCTCGGCTGGGGTCATCTTTTCTCCCGCAAAGAGGTAGAAACAGGCGTCCAGCACCTTGAACGGCATGAGCTCGTCTTCACCGCTCTGATTGGGCGCAAGCTCGGGACCGGCTGGTTTTTTCAGGACAGCCGCGATTCCTGGATACCCGCGCGTCTCCAGCAGATAGTCCAGCAGGTACATCACGACCGTCTTGGGAACGTTGGCAAGCACGGCCAGCGCGCCCATCAGGTCGCCCCCGACCGTCGTGTATCCGACGGACTTCTCCGTCATATTCCCGGTTTGCAGAAAGAGCCCGGCGGAGGAGTTCGACCAGTTCCACATGCGTTGTGCCCGAATGCGGGCCTGGATGTTCTGCTCGGTGATCGGGGTCAGCGTCTGCCCATCGTCCAGCATTGCCAGGGCGGCTTGCATCTCCCGCTCGAACGCATCGTCGATCGATTCGATGGTCAGGGGAACTCCGAGATCGGCACAGATCGTTTCCGCGGCCACCTGCGTCTCGTTCGATGAATAGCGGGACGGTTGATAGAACGCCCGAATCAGCGATCCCGGATCCTCGGGTCGCACCCGGGTTGCGTATCGATGCGCGATCAGCAGCGTCAGCAGCGAATCCCGCCCACCGGAAAGCGAGATACCGATCAGCTTGAATGCCCTGTTCTTTTCGAAGTAGTCGCCGATTCCCAGGGCGAGCGCATCGAGAATCTCGTCGCAAAGCTGCTCGCGGGCGGTCGTTGCCGGATGGTCGGCGGGGAGAAAAAAGCTCTTCTGGGCCGGAACGGGATAGGCGAGGGTGGCGCGCTCGGCGGCGGTCGAAAACTCCTCTGCCGGAATCTGCAGGGTCGCCGGTGTCTCGAAGAGCTCGAGGTAGTCATGACGGTCTTCCCGCCAGGTGGTATTTTCCGCCCGGAGCCGCAGGGTGCGGTCGAGATCGACCACGGTGGCGGCGAAGCCACGTTCGAAGCGCGGCGCCTCCAGCATGATCTTGCCGTTCTGATTGACCCAGCCGCCGCCATCGAAGATGAGACCGTCGTTCGAGCCGATCAGGTTCGTGTACGCCAGCGTGCATTGGCTATCGGCGGCTCGGGTGGAGATCAGCTCCCGCCGCGTTTGCAGCACACCGATCCGAAACGGAGATGCCGAGATATTGCAGATCAGCTCCGCGCCGGCGTAGGTTCGGCGTCGTAGCGGGCCTTCGGCGCTCCACAGGTCTTCGCAGACTTCGACTCCGATGATGCCGAAGTCGAACTCCACGATCAGATCGCCAAAGGGAACCCCCCGGTGCTCATCGAGCATGAGCGGCGCCCCGTGGGACATGGTGCGTCCCTCGTAAAAGACGTTATAGGACGGGAGCTTTTCCTTCGGCACCAGCGCGCGAATGACCCCACCGGCGAGCACGGCCGCGCAGTTGTAGTGCAGCCCCTGATGATCGATCACGATGCCGGCCACCAGCACCAGCGGCAGATCAGCCGTGCGCGCGGCAACCGAAGCCAGCGCCTCCCATTGCCGTTCGACGAATCCTTGCCACTGAACCAGATCTTCCGGTTGGTATCCCCCGATGACCTGTTCGGGAAAGAGCGCAACCGTGACCGATTCGGCCGCCATCCGCTGCGCGACCTCGATGACCTGGTCGGCATTGGATTCGACCGCGCCGACCGTCGTATTGATATTCCCG
This sequence comes from Thermomicrobiales bacterium, assembly GCA_023957115.1. Lineage (GTDB taxonomy): Bacteria > Chloroflexota > Chloroflexia > Thermomicrobiales > UBA6265 > JAMLHN01. The sequence goes on along the minus strand of JAMLHN010000019.1, from coordinate 46,141 downwards.
AGTCCGATCTTGATCAGCCGCATTGGAGCTCCTTATTGGGGAGTTAGGAGTTGGGAGTTAGGAACGAAAGCCCTGAGTCTTGGGTCCTGCGTCCTGAGAAAACCGATGTGTGTGAGCTCGGCGCAGAAGTCCGTCCTAACTCCCAACTCCTGACACCCAACTCCGAGATCCTAGCTGCTCGCTCCCAGCTCCTCCCCGGCCGCCGGGACGAGCACGACCGGGGCAATGCGGTCATTGATGATCTTCTGGGCAACGCTGCCGAGCAGGAAGCGGCGGAATCCGGTACGGCCGTGACTGGTCATCACGATCAGATCGCCGGGCTCCACGTAGTGCTTGATGGCCTCGGTTGTCCCGCCTTCGAGCACGACCTTCACGATATCGGCATCGAGATCTCCCAACGCAGCCACGCCGCGGTCGAGCGCTTCATTCGCCTGATTGATGAAATCGGCCTCGACCTCGTTGTAGAGATCGGCGGTAATCGGCGCCAACCCCTGACCGACCATCGAAAACTCGAGCGACGGATTCACGACCTGCACCAGCGCGACCGGCAACCCGGCATTCTGCGAGAGGCGCGCAGCTTCCGGCAACGCCGCCTCGGCTGTTTCCGATCCGTCCAGCGGCACGATGATACGGGTGAAAACCGCCTCGCGAATCTCCCCCTCGCTTTCGGGTGTGGGATGCACGATCAGGACCGGCGCGGGCGCATCACGCATGAGCGTATCGGCCACACTGCCGAACGCCCAGCGGCTGAGCGCGCCCCGACCGGAGCTGGCAATCGCCAGCATATCCGCATCCTTCTCGGCAACGATCGCCTTGATCGCGTCGACGGCGTCGCCGGCATAGGCTTCGACCTCCGGTTTTTTTCGCAATACGGGATCCCAGCGGTCCGCAATCTCGATCAACCGGGCTCGGGCGGCCTCGCGTTCTTGCTCGATCACCCCTTCCATCGTGACTTCGATATCGCCAAAGAGTCCCCGGGCCGGGCCGGATGGATTGACGACCTGAAAGAAGAGCAGCGTCCCATTCTTGTTGCGCAGGCCCTCGGCATAGGGAATGACTTGCTCGGCCTGTTCAGAGCCATCGAGCGGAACGACGATAAGCTCGGATCGATTGCGTTTGGCCATTGACGGTTCCTTTCGAGCGAGTATCGGGCGCTCGGCCGCTTCACCATGCGCTCCGAGCAAGCATCCGCGGCAATTATCGGGCATTTGCGCGCCGGTCACCGGAGGAAACCAAGACCTCTGCTACCATCGACGAACGGAATCGTCCGCCATCATCTTCGGGAGCCGTTATGCCGCCAACTACCGATTCCTTTCTGTACCAGACCATGCACCGGCAGCCCGCCGATCTGCGCAATCTCATCGAAAACGGATGGGAACAGGCCGCCGAGGGAGCCGCCATCATCGAAGGCGCCCGTCGGGTCTTCGTGACCGGCATCGGGACCAGCTATCATGCGGCCCTTGCCGGCGCCTGGCTGATTCGCGCCACCGGCAAGGATGCCCGGGCGGTTTCCTCGTTCGATCTGGCGTTCTATCCTGACAGTTGGACCTTGCACTCCGGCGATGCCGTGGTGGTCATGGCGCATACCGGGGTCAAGACCTATTCCAAGGTCGCGCTGGAGCGTGCGGTCGAGGGCGGGGCCAAGGCTATCTCGATTGGAAGCACCACCGCCGAGCATCCAGGCTCGAAGAAGATCCTCCGCACCATCGAACGAGAAAAGTCGGCCGCCTACACCTCGTCGCATCTCTGCGCGATGACGGTGCTTGCCCAGATCGCGGTCGAGCTGGGCGATGGGTGGAGTGCCTCCGGGGTTCAGGGGTGGCGCGAGCAGCTGACTGCCCTTCCGGATCTGGTGCAAGGTCTCCTGGACCGTCAGGACGAGGTGAAACCGATTGCCGGGGAAGCCATCAGCCGTCGCACCTATGCCGCCGGCGCCGGACCGAACGAGGCCACCGCGCTGGAAGCCGTCATCAAGGTGCGCGAAGCTGCCTACGGCTGGATCGATGCTCTGGCCGCCGAGCAGTTCCTGCATGGTCCGCTGATCGGCGTCCATCCTGGCGATTTGGGAATCATGATCAACGTTCCCGGCGCCGCATTCGAGCGCACCAGCGCTATCGCCCAGGTGCTCGACCGCATCGGGCTCGATCTCTGGCTCGTCGGCCAGGGCGTCCCCGAGATTCCGAAGGCCACCGTCTTCTCGCTTCCGGACTATCCCGAGCTGCTGACCCCACTGCTGGCGGTCGTCCCAATGCAGATGCTCGCCTACGAGATGGCCGTTCTCAAGAACCTCAACCCGGACACCTTCCGCCGCGACGACGAGGTCTTCAAGAACGCCCCAGCGTGTTGACGCTTTAGCAGGCAGCAGGCAGCAGGCAGCAGGCAGCAGGCAGCAGGCAGCACTCCCCATGCTGGGAGAGGGGTCGGGGGTGAGGCGGTCACAGGACTAATCGACGAGCGCCCGTTACCGTACGCGTCGCATCCAGCTCCGCCAGTCGAAGCTCATCCCACCGCTCGGCAGCAATCCTGCTACCGCTGCCTCCGGTCGCAGCCCGTCCACTCGCCGCAAGATATAGACCGCCAGCGCCCGCAAAATCGCGGCCGCCGGAATTGCCAGAACCACCCCGACCGCGCCGGCCACCTCGCCTCCGATCGCCAGGGCCAGCAACACGATGACTGGTGGAAACTCGATCGAATCGGACTGGATCTTGGGCGAGATGAACCACCCTTCCAGCGCCTGGATCACTCCGAACACCAGCACCGCCCAGATCGCCTTGTCCGGCTGCGTCACCAGCACGACAGGAAACGAGATCACAAAGGCGATCCATGGACCGAGAATCGGGACGATCTCCCCCAGAAATGCAATGACGCCCAACGCCAGCCAGAGCTCGATGCCGACCGCCCAATACCCGGCAGCGGTGATCGCGCCGACCACCGCCGAGCTGATGATGACCCCGCGGGTGTACGCGGCCAGAATTCCATCCGCCACACCGGCGACCGCCAGCGTATCGTCCACCCAGCGTTCCGGCATCAACTTCCGGATCGAACGTCCTGCTCGGGGCCGGTCGATCAGCACATAGATCATGAAGACCGGCACGATGATCAACGCCAGCACCGCTTCGATCAGGGAGCCCGTTGCGCTGAACAGGTAGTTGAGCAGTTGCGTGCCGGCGCCCAGCAGGGTTTGCGCCAGATTGCTCAAATTCCCGTCGATCCAGGTCTGCGCGTCCGCGGGCACGTACTCTACATACCATTCGCCCAGCCTGCTCTCGGTTGTGGCTTGTTCCCAGTACTGCGGGAAGCTGTCGGCGATCTCCTGAACATCGTCGATGACCGGTTCAATCAGGAAGGCGCCGAGCAGAATCGACGCCGTTGCGACTAGCACCATCGAGAGCAAGGTTGCAATCGGACGCCGTCCCGTTGCCATGCGTCCGGTCGAGGGCATCCGCCGCTCGATCGTCCGCACGACCGGCAACAACAGGTACGAGAGCGTGATCGCCAGCAGGTATGGCCCCAGCTTGCCGCGCGAGAGATAGAGGATGGCCAGCAGGATCAGGACGATGACGATCGTGACCAGGTGCCGGGGCTGGAAATCCCGCCAGGTCGCTGATCTCGATTCGACGCGCTCATCGTCCACGGCCACGTATCCCAGTCCTGCGGAATCGTTCCTGCTAGAGCTAGCCTACGAGAAGAGCAGGAATGGAACACGGTCCGAATGGAGTACCTTGCTCCGGTTTCGTCCCGGAACGAACGTGTTTGCGCGAATTTCGGCGAGGTCGACGTTCTATCGGAGCTGTGTGGCCGGCAGCTCTCGCTGGAGAACGTCCGTCCTCTCCGGACTCCGATCCGCAGCTTCCGGATCTCGCAATCCGGATCTCGCAATTACGGAGCGGGAGGAAGCATCGACGCCAGCAACGCCATATGCAACGCCAGGTGACTTGCGGGGTTGATGGGTTCTGCGCCGGTGAGGGTTCCGATCTGTTTCAGGCGATAGGAGAGGGTGTTGCGGTGCACACCCAGACGGGCTGCCGCTTCCACCTGCGATCCCCCCGCCTCCAGATAGGCCAGCAACGTCGAGCGCAACGTTCCGCGCCGGTCGGCGGTCAGCAGCTTGCCCAGCGCATCGGTGGCGAACGCCTCCAGCTCCGGTGAGCCCCAGAGCGGATACAGGAGTCGGTAAACCCCGACATCGGCTACCCGGTCGAATCTCAGGGTTTCTCCTTCGATCAACTGATGTTCGATCAGCGCGGCCACGAAGCGCGCCTGGCGGGCGGCTTCCGGAATCTGGCTCGCTCCCAATACCGGCCCGGAAATCGCAATCCACCGGCTGTGGGGCGTGCTCGGCCGGGCGCTGGTGGGGTGGAGGTAAGGTTTGCGCTCCGATTCAGGAGACCTGGATCGTCCGCGCACTTCGACGAGCGTAGCCGCATAAGCGTCGAAATCGGCGGCATCGTGGACGGCGCCATATGGCGCCAGCTCGCGCTGCATCGCGATTCGATCGGTCGGGTTCGAGCTGAGCACGACCCGATAGGCGCCGTTGGCCGGCAATCCCAGCGAGGCGGCGCCCCGGGCCGCGTCGCTTGCCGCGGTCGCCAGCAACCCGGACAGGGCAATGGACCGCGCGTTGCCCCGCGGCCGCACCTCGATGGCATGGGCAAGCGCCGTCTCGACGGCCACGGCCAGTCGATCGGCAACCAGGCGGGTGAGCGCGCGCCGGTCGCTCCTGACCGGACCGATCCAGAGCATCTCATTCCCGGTCAGCCGGGTTCCGTAATACGCGTCGTTCCAGACCCGGGTTCCGTTCACCGGCCGCAGCCTGGGCTCGTGCCCATTCTGGGACGCGGACGAGGCGATGACGTCAGCGTTTGGGCCGACCACGGTGACATCCATATCGAGATACGTCGAGGCCGACTTCAGCACCTGCTCGACATCGACCCCCAACGAGTTCGCCTGCTGCAAGGTGCGATCCAGCTCGGTTCCTGCCCGGTAGATCGCGCCGCGCTGCTCGGTCAGCAGCCGGTTGACATCGCTCTCCAGGTCGACCGGGATGGGATCGGAAATGAGGCGCACCAGCCCGTCGGGAACCTCGAACGGGGTATCGAACACGATACCGGTCGCGCCGCGGCTGGCAATCTCCCGCAACAGCTCCGGCAGGGAAATGCCGGTGTCCTCCAGGGTCCGTTGTGGAACGATCACCAGCTCCCCTCCGCGTAAAGGGGGGAGCACGGGTTGGGAGGCGCGCACCGTGACGACCCAGGTGACCTCTCGGTCGTCGTCCGCCAGCTTGCCGGTCTCAGCGGAAAAGCCGTCATGAAAGGGGGCGAGCCGGGGCTCCCAGGTGAGGAGATCGCCTATTGTTATTTCAGCCATCGTGACGGAGCCTTTGGTCGAGTAGGAAATTGTTGAGAATGCACAGCGCCGTGTCGTGTTCTTCGTGTCACAGTAGCACATTCGCATTCGGTCGCATCGAGCTGGTGGAGAGTGTTGTCTGAGTTGCACAATTCGATGACCGGCCGTTGGGAGCGCGACGGGCTCAGCGCCCAATCGTGGATCGTGGTTGGGGTTGCGTCGTTGGTTGGGGCAGCTGCCTTTCTGTATCCCTTCCTGCTGCCGCTCGTCCAATCGGATGCGTCCGACCGCGCTCGTGCCGCAGATGCGCCACTTCTCTTCGCCCTGGTGACGCTGCTGTCGCTGATCGCGATCGCGTTCGAGCTGGATCCGGCAGGCGACCGTCTCGGCGGAATCTCCGCTTCGAAGCTGGTTGCGCTGCTCGGGGTGTTGGTTGCCGCCAACGCGTCGCTTCGGCTGGTCCCGGCCTTTTTGGGGGCCTCGCCCATTTTTGCGTTGATCATTCTGGTGGGTGCGGTTTTCGGGCCGGTCTTCGGATTCCAGATGGGCTCCTTGACCATGCTGGTCTCCGCATTCCTGACCGGTGGAATCGGCCCCTGGCTGCCATTCCAGATGCTGGGCGCTGGGTGGGTCGGGTTGGGCGCCGGGTTGATCCCGCAACCGGTCGACCCGCGCAGGCGTCTCGCGCTGCTGGCCGCCTATGGTGCGGTGACCGGGTTCGCCTACGGGGCGGTGCTGAACCTCTGGTCGTGGCCCTTTACCGCGCCGGGGTCGGTCGAGGATATCGGGCTCTACTGGAACCCGTCACTTTCGGCGTCCGAGTCGTTGCAGCACTACGCCAGGTTCTATCTGGTCACATCGCTCTGGTACGACGCATTTCGCGCGCTGGCCAACGCGGCCATCGTCCTGCTGATCGGCGCGCCGATCCTGCGAACGCTCGACCGCTCGCTGGCTCATTTCTCCTGGCGCCCCTGGAGCGCGATGCGGAGCGATACGGAATTCCGGTAATCATGACCGGACGCCAGCTCCATCTTCCGGTGCTGCTGGCCCTGTGCTGGCAGCTCCGGCTTCCATCGTACCCCCACGCAACCGCCTGACTCCGTCGTTGACCTCGAACGCTGGGGCTCTGATTCGCCTCCTGCTATCGACCATCCCGGAAGGTGATTTCTCAGAGGAATTGATTTTAGTAGAGACTAAAGAGACGATTCACCGAGGCGTAACGTAGCTGGCGCGATGAACGAACCAATTGAGAAAGGACCGAAATCAATGCTGTTTCAACGACGCCTCCTGATGGGCTTTTTGCTCATGGCGCTTGCCCTGGGAGTCCTGCCGTTGATGGGACGCGCCAACGTCTCGGCCCAGGACGAGCCCATCACGGTCGTGGCAACCACGGGGATGGTGGGCGATCTCGCCCGTAATATCGGCGGCGAGCATGTGGACGTGACGGACCTGATGGGGCCCGGAATCGACCCGCACCTCTACAAGGCCCGCGAAAGCGATGTCGAGCGCCTTGCCAGTGCCGACATCATCTTCTATAGCGGGCTCCATCTCGAAGCACAGCTCGGCGATGTCTTCGAGCAGATGGAGGGGCAGATAACGACCGTTGCCGTCACGCGCGACCTCCCGCGCGATCTGCTCATTTCGCTTGGCGAAGACACCGCGGGTTACGACCCCCATGTCTGGTTCGATACCGGACTCTGGGCCATGACCATCGATACGGTCCGGGACACGCTGGTCGCGTACGATCCGGATAATGCGGCCGACTACATCGCAAATGCTGATGCCTATCGGGCCCAGCTCGAAGAGCTCGATGCCTATGTTCAGGCCCAGGCTGAGACCATCCCCGCCGAGCAACGCGTGCTCATCACCGCGCACGATGCCTTCAGTTACTTTGCACAGGCGTATGGCTTCGAGGTCCACGGGATCCAGGGAGTCAGCACCGTAACCGAAGCCGGCACCGGTGATATTCAGGAGCTTGCTGACTTTATCGTCGAGCGCGGTATTTCGGCCATCTTCGTCGAATCATCGGTAACTCCCCGCACGATCGAGGCGCTCCAGGAAGCCGTGCAATCGCGCGGTCATGACGTCCAGATTGGCGGCGAGCTCTTCTCCGACGCCATGGGCGATGCCGGGACGCCGGAGGGCACCTACATCGGCATGGTCACCCACAACATCGACACCATCGTCGCGGCTCTGGCCGCGACCCCGTGATCGGTCGCGGATTCCTCCTTTCGCGACCGATCTGACACGCGAGGACCTGGCCGGTGACAAAGGATTCGACGGAATGACCGTCGTGGGTGCAAAATTAGCCTGGGCTAATTCAGATATTTTCCTGCTGGAATCGCATGCTGCATCCACATCTTCCATCGTCTTCACGTCTTCGGCTGGGTCTCCTGGTTCTTCTGATGATGCCCGTCATCGCTGGATGCGGGCGTATACAGGATCGAACGACACCAGACGTTTCCGATCGCGCCATCGATGTTATTGCGACCACCGGCATGGTCGGTGACATCGTCAAAGAAGTCGGTGGCGACCGGTTGAACGTCACGACCCTGATGGGCCCTGGGGTCGATCCCCACCTCTATAAAGCCAGCGAAGGCGATGTCCAGCGGATCGGCGAAGCAGACATCGTCTTCTATTCCGGATTGCATCTGGAAGCGAAGTTGACCGATGTCTTCGAAAAAATGGGCGACCGTATTGTGACCGTCCCGGTCACCGACCTGATTCCCCGGAGCGAGCTCCACGTCGTGGGATCGGGGGAATCGACCTATGACCCGCATGTCTGGTTCGACGTCTCGATGTGGTCGGACGCAACCGAATCGGTGCGCCGCACGCTCGTCGAGTTCGATCCGGCGCACGCCGATGCGTACAACGCCCGTGCCGCGGCCTATCAGGAAAAACTGACCGCGCTGGACGCGTATGTGCGCGCGCAAGCGAGCTCGATTCCGGAAGATCAACGCGTGCTGATTACCGCGCACGATGCGTTCGGCTACTTTGCGGCGGCCTACGGGTTCGAGGTGAGGGGGCTGCAAGGGGTTAGCACGGCAACCGAAGCCGGCGCCGGCGATGTGCAGGAGCTTGCCAGCTTCATCGTCGAGAACCGGATTCCGGCGATCTTCGTGGAAAGCTCGGTCTCGCCCCGTACCGTGCGCGCGCTCCAGGAAGCGGTCCGCGCGCAGGGGTTCGACGTGCAGATCGGTGGATCGCTCTTCTCCGATGCGATGGGCGACCCCGGCACCGCCGAGGGGACCTATCTCGGCATGGTCCGCCACAACATCGACACCATCACCCACGCACTCAACCAGGACGGAGCAGACGATCAATGACCGATCAGCAATTTGCCATCGATGTAGCCGACATGACCGCGGTCTATCACGAGCAGCCGGTCCTCTGGGACGTCGATTTGCAGGTTCCGGCCGGGGTGCTGATGGCGATTGTCGGGCCCAACGGCGCCGGCAAGACAACATTGATCAAGTGCATTCTCGGTTTGATCAAGCCTGTTGCCGGCCAGGTGCTTGTCCAGGGAAAACCCTATAAGGATCGTCGAGACCGGGTGGCCTATGTTCCCCAGCGGGGCAGCGTCGACTGGGATTTCCCGACCAATGTGCTCGACGTGGTCGAAATGGGACGCTACGGCGCGCTCGGATGGTGGAAGCGTCCCGGAAAGCGCGAGCGTGATGCGGCCATGCACGCGTTGGAAAAAGTGGGCATGGCCGAGTTTGCGCACCGGCAGATCAGCCAGCTCTCCGGTGGTCAGCAGCAACGCGTTTTTCTGGCCCGCGCCCTCGCGCAGGATGCCGATATCTATCTCATGGACGAACCGTTCCAGGGGGTCGACGCGGTCACCGAGCGCGCCATCATCGACTTGTTGCGCGAGCTCCGGGCAGCCGGGAAGACGGTGGTTGCGGTGCATCACGACTTGCAAACCGTACCGGAGTACTTCGACTGGGTGCTCCTCATGAACATCCGCAAGATCGCCAGTGGCCCGGTCGATGAGGTCTTCACGGAAGAGAATCTGCGCTTGACCTATGGCGGCGTGGTGGCGTTCATGCAGGCGCCCAATGGGTCCACGGCCGCCGCGGTCGATACGGAATCGGTGGCGTAAAGATGGACACCGTGACGTCGATTGCCGTGCTTTCCGTCCTTCCGGATATCCTGCACGATCTGATTTTCGACTACACCTTGCGCACCGTGGCCCTGGGCGCTGCCGTCATCGGTATCGTGGCTGGGGCGCTGGGGGCGTTCGCGGTGCTCCGGCGTCAGAGCCTGGTGGGCGATGCCATGTCGCACGCCGCGCTGCCCGGGATCGGTATCGCCTATCTGGTGACCGGACGGAAGGAGAACCTCGTCCTCCTGACGGGCGCCGCCATCGCCGGTTGGTTGGCAACCCTGGCGGTGTTGGGAATCGTCCGCCGCTCGCGGGTGAAGTTCGACAGTGCGCTGGGTCTGATGCTCTCCGTCTTCTTCGGATTTGGTCTCATGGTCCTGACCTATATCCAGCGACGTCCAGACGCGTCCCAGGCGGGGCTCGACAAGTTCCTCTTCGGGCAGGCCGCGACGTTGGTTCAGGGCGAAGTGCGCAATATGGCCATCGCCGGCGGATTGGCGCTGGCGGTTCTTCTCTTCCTTTGGAAGTCATTCAAACTGATTAGCTTCGATATGGATTTTGCATCGTCGATCGGCTATCCCGTTCGCGTGCTCGACGTGCTGCTGACCACGCTCGTCGTGGTGGCCATCGTGCTCGGATTGCAGGCAGTCGGCGTGGTGCTCATGAGCGCCATGATCGTTGCTCCGGCCGCGGCGGCCCGGCAGTGGACCAACCGGCTCGGCGTCATGGTGCTCCTGTCCGCCTTCTTTGGCGCGCTGGCCGGGGTCACCGGGGCGGCATTGAGCGCCACGCAACGCCATCTGCCAACCGGCCCCACCATCGTTGTCTGTGTCAGTGCCATCGTGCTCATTTCGCTCCTGCTCGCGCCAAACCGGGGGTTGGTGTGGGCGTGGTTTGCCCGCCGGCGTAAGGGAGAAGAGCTCCGGCGGACGCTGGCGGCCGCCGATGCCGCGCATGGCGGTCCGCGCATTCTGATCGAGGAGAACTCCTGATGAGCGACGCCCAGCTGGATATCCAGATGATCGCGGTCGTGACCGCCGCCGCTTGCGCGATTCCCGGCACCTTTCTCGTTCTGCGCCGGATGGCGATGATGAGCGATGCCATCAGCCATTCGATTCTGCTCGGTATTGTCATCGGGTTTTTCATTGTCGAGAGCACGACCTCGCCTGTCCTGATCCTCTTCGCGGCCGCGGTTGGCCTCCTGACGGTGATGATGGTTGAGTGGCTGCAACGGACCGGGTTGGTCCGCGAGGACGCGGCCATTGGCATCGTCTTTCCGTTGCTCTTCAGCATCGGCGTGATCCTGATCTCCCGATTTGCCGGGAATGTCCATCTCGATCTCGACGCCGTGCTGCTCGGTGAGCTTGCATTCGCTTCCTTCGACCGGTTTCAGGTCAATGGGTGGGATCTGGGTCCGAAGGGACTCTGGGTCATGGGCACAATTCTGCTCTTGAACGTTGCGTTGGTGATCGTTTTCTTCAAAGAGCTCAAGCTGGCGACCTTCGACCCGGCTCTGGCCGCCAGTCTGGGGTTCATGCCCGGTCTGGTCCACTATGGGCTGATGTCGATGGTCTCGGTGACCACAGTCGGCGCGTTCGACGCAGTCGGCTCGATCCTGGTGGTTGCCTTGATGATCGGGCCCCCCGCCGCGGCGTATCTGCTGACCGACGACCTCAGGAAGATGCTGGTGCTCAGTGTCGCCATCGGGGCGATCTCGGCGGTGCTCGGGTACTGGATGGCGCATTGGCTCGACGCGTCGATCGCTGGCGCGATGGCCACCATGGTCGGGATCTCGTTCCTGACTGTCTTGCTCTTCGCACCGGCGCGCGGGCTGGTGGCCCAGGTGCTCCGGCACAAACGACAGAAGCTCGATTTTGCCCAGACGATGCTGGCAATCCATGTCATGAACCACGAGGGCACCGCGGAAATGCGGGTCGAGAATCGGGTCGACGGTCTGGACGAGCATCTCCACTGGGATACGCAGTTCACCGCGCAGATCGTCGATCTGGCCCGCCGGCACGGCATCGTCACCGAATCGAACGGCGTGTTGACCGTCACCGACAACGGCCGCCAGCGTGCCCAGGCCGCCATGGTTCGGTAGGCCGCAGAATTGAGACCGTTCCTCAACCCCCTCGGGCTTCCGGGTGCGGGAGTCCGAGGGGGTTGATCGTTGGCGAGCGTGAAATGCCCAAGGCTCGAGCCGCAAGCTCGACGATCTTCCTGCCTGTCCCCCCCTGCCCCGTGAGTTTCCTGATCGTACCTTGTCACCCCTTGACAAGGAGTCGGATATAGCTGATTGTTTACAATCGACAGTACAGACCGTGATCTGATCGATTTCTGGGATTGCCCCCACAGTCGAGGGCGCATATGGTGCAACGAAGCAAAGACCCCCTCAATGAGGAACTGGCCGCCGTGCTTTCCATGCCGGAGAAGCGCGCGCTCTCCGACGACGTCGCGTCCCGTTTGCGGGCGGCCATCCTGAGCGGCGCGTTCGCCCCGGGAGAACGATTGCGCGAAGAAGCCCTGGCCCGCGCGCTCGGTGTCAGCCGTGGGCCAGTCCGCGAGGCGCTTGCCGAGCTGGAACGCCAAGGGCTTGTCGTCCTCAATCGCAACCGCGGCGCGGTGGTGGCTCAGCTCTCGCGCGACGATCTGGAAGAGCTCTACACCCTCCGCCTGGCCATTGAAGATCTGGCGATCCGGCGTGCGGCAGAAGCCTCCGATCCTGCGGCAATCGCACAAATGCTGGCCGTCATCGAGGCCATGCAGACGGCGATCGACCGGGGAATCACCGAGCAGGAGGCCGCGGAATTCGATCTCGGATTTCACGATCTTATCTACGAGGCTGCACATCATCGCCGTCTGAACGACATGTGGGCCAACATGCGCCCACAGATCCACGTGCTGCTGCTCAACCGAAATGTGGCCGATGTCGATTTCCGCGAAATGCTGGTGAGCGGACATCAGGAGCTGCTCGACTGCATCATCCGCGCCGATGGCGATTGCGCGGCGGTCGCCCTGCGTGACCACCTTGGCGTCTCGTATGGGCGCGTCAGCCGCAGCCTGGAACGGCAACTGGAACAACAGGCGGCGAACGCCGATCCGGAGAAGAAGGAGAACGTAGCTCGTGGTCGTTGATCCCGCGTCATTTTTTCGTCTCGATGGCAAAGTTGCCCTGGTCACCGGCGGTGGCGCCGGTATCGGTCAGGCGATTGCCACCGGATTTGCCGCCTTTGGGGCCGATGTCGCATTTTGCGATCTGACCGAAGCCTCGCTTGGCGATACGAAGGCCGCCGTCGAGGCGCAGGGGCGCCGCGCCCTGCCGATGACCGGCGATACCGGCAACCCGGATGACATCGCCCGTATGTTCGAGGCGATCGATTCCACCTTCGGCCGGGTCGACATCCTGGTCAACAATGTCGGCGCAACCAAGCGTCACCGGCCGGAAGAGCATCCGCTCGACGAGTGGAACCAGGTGCTGGCGATCGGGGTCACCGGGGCAATGCTTTGCGCCCAGCAGGCATTCCACCGGATGACCGCTCAGGGGGACGGCGGAAGCATCATCAATATCAGCTCGATCGCCGGAGCCGCGGCGCTGGGGCGCGGCAATCTCTCGCACAGTGTCAACAAGGGCGCGCTCAATATGCTCACGAAGGAACTGGCGGTCGAATGGGCCAAGCATGGGATTCGCGTCAATGCGATCCTCCCCTGTCAGGTGCTGACCAAAGGCTTCCAGCGATGGCTCGATTCGCCGACCTTCGATCCAGCCTTGATGGATCGGTTCCTGAGCGGAATTCCCATGAATCGCCTGGCGACGCCTGAGGAAATGGTGGGGCCCGCCGTCTTTTTGGCGTCGAACGCCTCGTCCATGGTCACGGGCACGCTCTTGCCGGTGGACGGGGGCAACCTGGCGCTCAATGCAGGGGGTAGTCACACCTGGCTGACCGCATAGCCGGGGGCATCCCAGAACTGGTACACGAAACGATCCTGCAGCAGGCGGCACACTGCGGAAAGGAGGCCAACAGAGCCTGACGGGTTGAAGCGCGATGTTCTCGAATCGATGCGGATCGAAGAACTTTTTTAGGAGGATCAGTCTGTGAACGACAACACGACGAAGATCGTTACCCCGAGCTGGTCTCGGCGCAAATTGCTCAAGACCGGCGCGGCTGCCGGCGCGGCCGGGTTGGCTGCCGGAATCTCGCCGAAGGCCAGCAAGGTCTTTGCCGCTCCCGCGGTACTGCAGGGTGAGCCCATCACCATCGACTACATGACCTGGTTCGGCAACGAACCCGGCCGTGGCGATGCCTGGCGGGAGATGATTGCCGATTTCGAGGCGGCCCAGAGCGACATCAAGGTCAATATGACCGGTGGCGCGTTCGATGATTTCACCAACAACATCATCGTCCAGCTGCAGGCCGGCAAGCTCGATGGCGACATCATCCAGACCACGCCGGACCTGGTGCTTCGCCTGCTCAGGGCAGGCGTGCTTACCAGCCTGAACCCAGTGCTGGAGGCCAATGGCATCGATACCCTCAGCGGGGCGCACGATTACATCACCGTCGACGGCGAAGTCATGGGGCTCGATGTGGTGACGGTGGTCTTTGGCCTCTTCTATAACACCGCGCTCTTCGAGACGGCTGGCGTTGACAACCCGGTCGATCCGAACCAGTGGATGGAAATCTCCGAGGCGCTCACCGAACGTCCGAACCAGTTCGGACTCTTCAACGACCACCTGATGTCGGAAGCCGAGTCGTTCTGGTTCACGCTGCAGCAGTGGGCGTGCATCTACGACGGTATCTGGGCCGAAGGCTTGACCCCGCTGCTGACCTCGCAACCGGTGATCGATGCGCTTACGCTCTTCAAGCGCGCCTATGACAACAGCTTCCCGCAGGGCGTCGACAACGCCACGGCAAACCAGTTGTGGGCGAACCAGCAGATCGCACAGCAGCTGATCGTGTCGGCCGCCGCCAATGTCTACAAGGACTCGGCGCCGGAGTTCTACCCGAACATGAATACGCTCGTTCTGCCCTGGGAGAGCAAGAAGACGATCGCGCGCATCCATCCGATCACGATCAACAATCAGAGCGAGAAGGGCGAGGCGGCCATGGAGTTCCTCACCTGGCTGTACGCTCCGGAGAACTACCGCAACCTGCTGATGCGCCAGCTGGACGTGATTCCGGCGTATGACGTTGGCGGTCTCGACGACTACTTCGCCGATATCCACTGGTTGACGGGATTCGAAGACATCAACATGACGACGCCGCCGCAGATGGTGGGCGACTTCATCTTCAACAACCAGGAGTTCGGACAGGTCGTGCTGCAGAACTTCCAGAACGTGCTCGCCGGCAGCCAGTCGGTCGAGGATGCGATGGCAACCGCCCAGACGCAGGCCGAAGAGCTGGCCGCCCGTCTGTCGGCCTAATTCGATGCGAACCTCGCTCGGCCGGCTGGGGTCGAGCGGGGATCCAACCGTCGTCCTAACCGAAGGGGAAGGACGACGGTCACTGGCGCTCTATAACGAAGTCACACCGAATCCGGGTGACCCCTGAAGGAGTGTTCGCCCAGCGTTTCGACGTTGGGGTATGTCGAACCAGATTCTTTTTCCTGTGCCTACGAGGTCCCTGCAGACCAGATGAGGAACCAAGTGCGTCAAATGCGAAGCAACATGTCGACGAGGTCTCCGCTGCAGCGGGGTGATCCTTCGTTCCTCACGGTGACCGCTCGGGCGGCCCGCGCATTGCGCGTAGCGAACCATTGCGCGCCCGTATCCAGGACGACCGCGCGATGTCAGTAGTCGCCAGCTCACAATCGGTTCCCGCGGAGCGGTCGCGGCCGGTTTCCCGGCGGCGCTTCTCATTTCTCCCGTATCTGTTTGCCATCCCGATCCTGATCTACGAAGGGATCTTCGTTCTCTATCCTATTTATGAGGGCATCAAATCGAGTTTCTATACGCAGGCGAACCTGGGCACCCCGCCCATCTGGGTGGGACTCGCCAACTATCGCCGGTTGATGCACGATGACTTCTTCTGGAAATCCGTAAAACAGACCTTCCTCTTTATGGGTGGGGTCATCTTCGTTTCGATCGCCTTTGGACTCCTCTCCGCGGTCGTGCTCAATCGCGCCTTCTTCGGGCGCTCGGCCGCCCGCGGTATCGTGACGCTTCCCTGGGCGTTTCCCGATGTCCCGGCGGTCCTCATCTTCATCTGGATGCTCAATCCCCAGTTCGGCGTCATGAATGTTTTCGCCAACTGGTTGCCGTGGGTCGATCAGAATCCGAAGTGGCTCCTCGATCCAGAGCTCGCATTGATATCGCTCATTCTGATCACCGCCTGGAAGGGATTTCCCTTTTACAGTCTGGTGATCCTGGCGGCCTTACAGACTGTGCCGAATGAGCTGACCGAGGCAGCCCGGGTCGACGGCGCGTCACGCTGGCAGGCATTCCGGGCGGTCACATTCCCCTACATCACGCCCACGTTGATGCTGCTGGTTGTGCTCGCATCCATCTTCGCATTCAAGCAGTTCACCATCATCTGGCTGATGACCGGCGGCGGCCCTGCCGGCGCGACCGAAACGATCGTGATTCGGGTCTACCAGACCGCCTTCCGGTTCTATGACTTCTCCTATGCGGCCACCATCGGCGTGGCGGGCTTCCTGATCGTGCTGACGATCTCGATCATCTTCCTTTATATCCAGCGACGACAAGAGCTCGAAGGAGGCCGGGTGTGAGCGTGCCGGTGCTGTCTCAACCGACCATGACTCGCCCGGCGAATGGTCCAACCGTGCGCCAGCGGCTCGAAAAGCTGGGGCTGGCAATCCTGGTTATCGTCATCTGCGGGATCACCTTCTTCCCGATCTACTGGATGTTGGTGACGACGGTCCAGTCGACCAAGCTGACCTTGCGCTATCCCCCGAGGCTCTGGCCACAGGAGTTTTCGCTCTCGGCGTTCCAGGAGATTTTCGAAAAGGAACCGGTTGCGCGCTGGATCCTCAATTCGATCTATCTCTCGGGAATGACGACCGCGATCTGCGTGGTGCTGGCGATCTTCGGTGGCTACGCCATCTCGGCGTTGCGCTGGCGCGGGCGTGGGCTCTTCGCCATCTTTCTGCTGATGACGCAAATGCTCCCCGAAGCGTTGATCATCGTGCCGATCTTCAAGATCTTCACGGATTTCCCGATCATCCATCAGGACGTCCGCAACAATCTGTTTGCCCTGGCGCTGATCGATGCGGCCTTTATTCTGCCGATCTGCGTCTGGGTCATGAAGAACATGTTCGACACCATCCCGGTCGAGGTGCGAGAAGCCGCGCTGGTGGACGGCGCGGGGCCGATTCGCACCCTCTTCCAGATCGTCATGCCGATCGCGCTTCCCGGCGTGGTGGCGGTCGGCGTGGTCGCCTTCTTCTACGCCTGGAACGAATTCCTCTTCGCCCAGACCATGATCATGGACAAGGATTTGAAACCGGCCTCGGTCGGTCTGGCCGGCATGATCACCATGCTCGACACTCCGGTTCAGCTCCTGCTGGCCGCCGGCGTCCTGTTCGCCATCCCGCCGGTCGTCTTCTACATTGCCATGCAACGCTACATCGTCGCCGGAATCTCCGCCGGCGCGGTGAAGGGATAGACGAGGAGTTAGGAGCTTGGATTTAGGAGTTAGGAACGGGTGATCCGTTCGAGTGGCACAACGAGGAGCAATGAGCGGGTCGGGGCGAGGAAGCAATTCCTAACTCCTAGATCCTAACTCCCAACTCCTCCTGAAAGGAACCAATGACCAAAAAAATCGTGCTTGCATATGCGAATCCAGATGAGATCGGCCCGGAGCTGGAGATTCTGGGAAGCGGGGATTTCAATGTCGTTGCCACCAAGGGAGGTTTGGTCACCGGCAGCCAGTTGACCGATCCGGATATCTGGCCACTGGTGCAGGATGCCTCGGCGCTCCTGACCGGATTGCATATCGTCTCGGCAGAGATGATGGATCAGATGCCGAACCTGGAGCTGGTGACGCGCGTGGGCACTGGCTACGACGCCATCGACTTCGCGGCGGCCGAGGAACGGGGAATCTGGGTAACGAATGTGCCCGACTACTCCATCGACGAGGTGTCGGCCCACGCCATTGCGCTGTCGCTGGCGCTGGTGCGTCATCTCTTCGAACACCGGCAAACCGGCCAGGAGGGCACCTGGCGTTATATGGGCCACACCCCTATCAAGCGGCTGGCGAATCTGACCTATGGCGTGGTCGGCCTCGGGCGCATTGGCAAGGCATCGGCGCGGAAGGCCGCTGGACTCGGCATGTCGGTCATTGCTTACGATCCCTATATCCCACCGGGCGACTTCGAGGCGGTGGGGGCGGCGCCGGTCGATTTCGATACGTTGATGTCGACCGCGGACATCGTCTCACTGCATGTGCCGCTGAATCCGGAAACGCGCGGCATGATCGATGCGCGCGCGCTGTCGCTCATGAAGCCAACCGCATTTCTGGTCAACACGGCGCGTGGCCCAGTGGTCGATGTACCGGCGTTGGTGGCGGCGGTGAGGGCCGAACAGCTTGCCGGCGCGGGGATCGATGTCCTCCCGGTCGAGCCCTGCCCAATCGACGATCCCGTCTTGCACGAGCCGCGGATCATCGTCACCCCGCATCTGGCCGCATCGTCGGTCGAGGCGGTGCACGACGTGCGCGTTCGGGGCGCCGAGGAGGCGTTTCGCGTGCTGACCGGCAATGCGCCGAAGTATCCGGTGAATGCCCCGGCGGGACCCCGGAATGGCGCGAAAGCCTAACGAGGTCCTGAGTCCGGAGTCCTGGGTCCTGAGAAGGTACGCATCGTCGTTCTGAACGCGCCTTTTGTCATTCTGAACGAAGTGAAGAATCTCTCGTGGGGACGAGAACAAGGCACGAAAGGCAGCTGCACTTCTGAGAATAAGTTCCCTGGGTTGAACCGAGGGACTCACAACGCAAAGATCCTCCGGATCTGATCTCGGCCGGGGGAGTCGTTTTCAGCCTCGAAGAGGCTTCGCTCTGTGAGCTCCAGGTTTCAACCTGGGGAGAGCTTCGAGAGATTTGGTTTCAGTAGCCCGGGGTTTCAACCCCGGGTGAGCGAGGTAACAGACGCGTGGAATTCGGAGTCATGATCTCACCGGTTCCCAGGCAGGGAACCATGCAGCAGATGGTCGAAGCGAACGAGCGCATTCTCCAGACCGCCAATCGCAACGGCTGGGGACTCTGGTTCGTCGATCATCTGCAGCAGGGTGAGATGCCGTATCTGGAAGGATGGACGCATATGGTCCATACCTCGGCCCGGTATCCCGATCTGAACGTCGGATCGATCGTGCTCTGCCAGAGCTACCGCAATCCGGGTCAACTGGCCAATATGGCCGCGACCCTGCAATTCCTTTCCAACGGCAAGCTGATCTTCGGGATCGGGGCGGGATGGAAAGAAGACGAATATCTTGCCTACAACTACGATTTTCCCCGGCCTGGCATCCGCCTGAAACAGCTCGAAGAGGCGCTCGATGTCGTCACGGCGCTGTGGACCGGCAAGCGGGTTACTGTGGACGGTGCGTATTACCGGGTCACCGACGCAATCGCGCTCCCGGCGCCCGATCCGATCCCACCCATCATGATCGGCGGGAACGGCGACAAGACCGTTGGCATCGCCGCTCGATACGCCGACTGGTGGAACGCCGATCTGGCGACCCCCGAGGTCTTCCGGCAGAAAGTCGCGATTCTGCGGGACAAATCGGTCGAAGCCGGTCGCGCCGCCGGCGCCGTCCGGCCCACTGCCTTCAACATGCTCAGCCTCTCCGCGGACCCGGACAAGGTCATGCGCAAGCCACCGCGCGAGGGGATCCACATGATCGCCGGCACCCCGGACGAGGTCCGCGACCAAATCCGCGAATACCAGGACGCCGGCGTGACCTACATGCAAATCAACTTCATGGATTTCCCCGACCCGGAAGCCGTGGAGTTGTTCGAAGAGGTTGTGAAGGACTTTTAGGACCTAGGACCTAGGACCTGGGACCAAGGACCTGGGTCGAAGCGGGAGGATTGAGTGGGACCCAAGTGGAACGCGAGAGGATCAGGGACAGCCTAGGTCCCAGGTCCTAATTCCCAGGTCCTTCATTCGCTATGAACCACGAACTTGCCAAAACCTGCGAAGAGCTGCGGCGAGCCGGGGCCGATGGAGCGGTGCTCGGATCGGTTGAGCATGTCACCTATGTGACCAATGTCGAGCAGCCGATTCCAGTTGGGGCGTTGGCCGCGACCACGGTCGCGCCCTGGTTGGCGATCGTCTCGGCCAGGGACGATTGCGGTATCGTGCTTGCACCCGAGGGCATGGCGCCCAGCTTGCGCGAGCACGCGCCCGGATTCGAGGTCATCGGATTCCCGACCTTCGACAGCTTCGTTGCCACCGATCCACGCGCCCGCTATGTCGACGGGTTGACCGAGGCACTGAAAACCCTGGGGCTCGATTCGAGCGCCGCAACGCTGGCCGTTGAGTGGGACTGGGTGCCGGTACTTGCCGGAGCGCGGATCCCTGCCCGCCAGATCGATGCGGCGGATCCTCTGCGACGCGCCCGCTGGATCAAGACCGACCGGGAAATCGCGCTTCTGCGCACGGCCTCCAGACTCTCCGATATCGGACAGAACACCCTGGCCCAGCTTTGCCAGGAAGCGGGCAAGAACGAAATCGCCATGTGGTGTGAGATCTCCAACCAGATCTTCATGGAAGCGGGGCAGGATATTCCGCTCACCGGAGAACTGGTGACCGGGCCGCGTGCATCCGTGGTCCTTTATCCCAACGGACCGCGTAACCGCATCACCGCAACCGGCGATGCGGCCCTGATGGACCTGAGCGGCCGGTTCCAGGGCTACTGGTTCGATTGCACCAACACACACATCATCGGTGGACGTCCGACGTCCGAGGAAAAGCGCTACGCCAAAGCCTCGCAGGATGCCTGCGAAGCCGCCATGGCGGCGCTCAAACCAGGCGCGAAAGCGAGCGACGCCGCCAACGCTGCTGAGGCGGCCTTCGCCAAACATGGGTTGCCCATGGCGCATTACGCGGGGCATCAGATTGGGGTCTCGGTCAACGAGCTGCCCCGGCTGGTCCCCTACGATCACTCCGTCATAGAACCGGGCATGGTCTTTTCCGTAGAACCCGGCGCGTATCAAGGGAAGGACGGCACATTCGGCGCACGTTCGGAAAAGATGGTGCTCGTCACCGAAAGCGGACCGGAGATTCTTTCGACCTTTGCATGGGGGATTTCGTAAATGTCAGTCGTTACTGGGGGCGGGCTCGATCTGACGACCGAGCAAGCACTCTGGCTCTTGCGTGAGATGTTGCGCATCCGCCGGGTGGAGGAAGCACTGGCGCGTTCCTACGCGCAGGGGCTCATTCCCGGCGCATGTCACACCTATGTTGGACAGGAAGCCATCGCGGTCGGCGTCTGCGCCCACCTGCGGTCCGATGACGTGGTCTTCAGTACCCACCGCGGCCATGGTCATGCGCTGGCGAAAGGCGCGCCCGCACGGGAAGTGATGGCCGAGCTCTTTGGCAAGGCAACCGGCGTCTCCAAGGGGCGCGGCGGGTCTATGCACCTCTTCGTGCCTGAAGTTGGCCTAATGGGGACCACCGGCATCGTCGGTCCGAACATTTTGCAGGCCACCGGCGCCGGGTACAGCTTCCAGTTGATGAAGACCGATCAGGTCAGCGTCGCCTTCTTCGGTGATGGGGCCGTGAACAATGGCGCCTTCCACGAAGGGGTCAATATGGCAGCCATCTGGGCACTGCCGGTGGTCTTCGTATGCGAAAACAACCAGTTCGCCACCGAGGTTCCCTTCGACTACGCGACCCGAAACACGGATGTGGCCGAGCGGGCGCGCGCCTATGGGATTCCGGGCGTGACGGTCGATGGTAACGACGTTCTGGCCGTTTCCGAAGCAGCACAGGCTGCCGTCGAACGAGCCCGCTCGGGCGGCGGTCCGTCACTCGTCGAAGGCAGGACCTATCGCACCCGCCCGCATGCCGAAGGAATGCGGGACGGCGGGTACCGCACCGTCGAAGAGATCGACGCGTGGAAACAACGCGATCCGATCGCCGACCTGGAAGTACGCCTGCTCGATCGCGGCATCGCGACGCAGGAGCAGATCGACGCCGTACGCCAGGAAATCGAAGAGGTAGTTGCCGACGGGCTGGAGTTCGCCAAAACCAGCCCCTATCCGGAGCCGGACACCGCCGCGCTCCATATCTATGGAGCGAGCTAAGGTGGTTACCGCAGTCCAGAACGGTACGGAAACCGGTATGCGCGAGCTGACCTACACCACCGCCGCCCGTGAGGCGCTCGACGAGGAGATGGAGCGGAATCCGCGCATCTTCGTCGTTGGCGAAGGAATTGGCGAGCGGGGTGGCAACTTCAACACGACCCTTGGTCTCTACGAGAAATACGGCCCGGAGCGATTGCGCGATACTCCGATCGTGGAACGCGGGTTCATCGGGATGTGCACGGGCGCGGCCATGACCGGCACCCGGCCGGTGGTCGATTTCATGTTCCTCGACTTTGCGCTCGATGCCTTCGGCGAGATGGTGAACCAGATCGCCAAGATTCAGTACATGTCCTCGGGACGGCTGGAGATGCCGATCGTGCTGCGCGGCTGCATCGGCATCGGCGGCTCGTCGGCCACGCACCATTCCGGCAACTACTATCCGATCTTCGCGCACCTGCCCGGGTTCCGGGTCGTGGTGCCGACTACTCCCCGGGATGCCAAAGGCATGCTCAAGACCGCGTTGCGCGGGTCCGATCCGGTGCTCTTCCTGGAGCACAAGCTGCTGCTGAATGCGAAAGGCGAGGTGCCCCCGGTCGAAGCGGACGAGCTGATTCCCTTCGGAACGGCTGCCATCCGGCGACCTGGGACCGATGCAACCGTGGTGGCCATCGGCGCGATGGTCGACAAATCGGTCCAGGCGGCGGAGCAACTTTCGCAGGAAGGTGTCGAGATCGAAGTCCTCGATCTCCGCTCGATTGCGCCGATGGATGAGGAGACGATTCTGGCGTCGGTGGCCAAAACTGGTCGCTTGCTTGTCGTCGACGAGGACTTCCAGCCATGTGGCATGGGCGCGGAGATCTCCGCGGTCGTGATGGAAAAAGCGTTCGATGAGCTCGATGCGCCGGTCCAGCGTCTCAACGGCGTCTTCACGCCGGTTCCGTATTCACCGGTGCTGGAGAACGCGGTGACCCTGTCGCGCGAGCAGATCCTGCAAGCGATGCGCGACTTGATGGCGGAGTAGACGTGACGCTCCGCCGCGTTTTCCTGGGGTGAAACCAGGGGCTCACAAGGCACGGCCTCTCCGAGGCTAAGCACGGGGCCACCTCATTGTCACTCTGAACGAAGTGAAGAATCTCGCTCGTTGACACGCGACAGCCGGGGAACAAGAGTGGCAACGGTGTTTTGATGAAGAAGAGGACTGTGGGCCACCCCCAACGAGAGAGATGCTTCGCTGGCGCTCAGCATGACAATGTTCAGGCGATGCGGCCAACAAGCAAGAACATGATTTCGAACATGACAACAGGAGCAAACGGTGCCCAATGAAATCGTGATGCCGCGTCTCGGCTGGACCATGGAAGTCGGCACCGTGGTCGAATGGCTGAAGACGAACGGCGATCCGGTGGAAGCCGGAGACCATATCTTCTCGGTCGAGAGCGATAAGGCAATCACCGAGGTCGAAGCGCTCGATTCGGGTGTGCTGTACATCCCGGAAGCGACCCCGATCGGCGTCGAGGTCCCGGTCGGCGCTCCGCTGGGATTCATCCTCGACCCGGGGGAACCCCCGCCGGCGTATACATTCGGCAGTACGGCGGCGCCCCAGCCACAGGATCTTGGATCCCCGGTCGATGACGATATCCCGACCGATCCAGCTCCCGTGGGGGCGTCCAACGGTTCCCACAATGGTGTCATGCCGGTCAGCCCGCGGGCGCCGGGTGGCGGCCGAGCTGGGCGTCGATCTCGATACCGTCGTCGGCACCGGCAAGGAGGACGCATCCGGGAACAGGATGTCCGTGCCGCCGCGGCCACACTGCCGCCTCCCGCTCCGGAACCACGCGCCACCCCAAGCGTGCGCAAACTGGCCGAGGAGATCGGCGTCGATCTGCGGACGGTTCCAAGCAGCCGCCCGAGCGGCCGTATCACGCGTGCCGATCTGAACCGTGGCGTTCCGGCGACATCTATGGCCGAGGGCGTTTCCGCGCCGATTGGGCCGATCCGTCGCAGCATCCGCGACCGGATGAGCGAAACCGCGCGCACCGTCGCCCCGGTTACCCTGACCACCGAAGCCGACGCCACCGACCTCTGGAACGTCCGAGAGCAACTCAAACGCGATCTCCTCCGGACTCCGGCCCCCGGACTCCGGCCCCCATCCATCACCGACCTGCTCGTGCGCATCTCCGCACTCGCGCTGGTCGATCAGCCGGAGATGAATGTCCGCCTCGATGGCGACGCCATGACCCAATACGACGCGGCGCACATCGGAATAGCGGTCGATACCGAGCGCGGCTTGCTTGCGCCGGTCTTGCGCGATGCCGATCGGAAGTCGATCCACGATATTGCTGCCGAATCGGCCGAGCTGATCGAAAAAACCCGCGACGGCTCGATCGGTGGCGATCGGCTCAAAGGGAGCACGTTTACGGTCAGCAACCTGGGAATGTTCGAGATCGATGCCTTTACGCCGATCATCAATCTGCCCGAAGCGGCGATTCTCGGGGTCGGCCGCATCGTGCCGAAACCGGTGGTGATCGATGTCGAGGAGGAAACGATTGCCATTCGCCGGATGCTCTATCTGAGCTTGACCTTCGACCATCGTGTCGTCGATGGCGCCCCGGCAGCACGCTTCCTGCAACGGATCAAGGGGATGATCGAGCAACCGTTGGTGGCCCTGACCAGATAGCAACCGGAACAGGCGAGGCATTACGCCTCGCCTGTTCTCGTTCAGATGCATACCCGGCGTGGATCAACCTGCCGGAGTGGCAATGATCTCCGGGGTTGCTTCCTCGACCATGACAGGGGTGGACGAAGTGTCCGGCGTGCTGGCGGCGCCGGTCGCCGGCTGCGTCGGCGCAGAGACCGCAATCAGGGCGAGCGAACCGTCGTCGTTGCGACCGATGACGATGACGTCGTAGACCATACCGGGGTCGACCGCAAAGTCGGTAACCCGAATGAGCACATCGTCACCCTGTTTGACCTGAAGATCGTAGTCACCGGCATCGAGCGTTTCGTAGTCGCTTACGTCCTGGAACGCGACCCCGCCAAAGAGCTCCGGTCCGTCGGTAACGATCACGTCAACACCATCGACATCCGGTGCGCCATGGATGACCCGCATCCGTGCCTGGCCATCCGGAACGGCGGTGAGATCGACATCCTCGATCTCCACATTCAGGTCTTCGAGCATATTGAGCGCAATGACCTCATAGGCATTTCCCGCGTCGAGATCGAACTGGCTGGTTGTGAGAGCATCGTCTACCGGGTTACCGGCCGGAACGATCTTGACCTCACGATCGTCCCCCGACGGCAGGGCAACGAAGTCGGTGGACGCGCCGAAGGCCAACCCTTCGATGATCGGCGAGTCGTTCACGTAGATGTCCACCGCCGGAGCATCTGGGGAGGCGTGGATAACGCGCACGCAGGCGTCAGACGGCGTGCCGACGCCGAGTACCTCGGAGCATGGCGTATCGACCGGGGTGGCCAGTGAGAGTACGGTCAAGGTCGAATCGCTGCTTTGCCCGAGCAAGAGCACGTCGTAGGCATTCCCATCGCCAACCCCGAATCCCGGGATCGCAAGCGCGACGGTTTCGCTATCGTGCTGGCGTACTTCGAAGTCATACGTTCCAGCGTCGAGATCGGTGTAATCGGACGCTTCGCCAAACTCGAGATCGTCGAAGAGCTCATCTCCACCGGTCGCGAACAAATCGACGTTCGCATCGTCCGGCGAGAGATTGATCAACCGTAGACGTGATTTCCCGGTATCGAGATCGTCCTTGTGCACATCGTAGATCTTGGCCTCGATATCGGCGAGCAGTCCGGACGCGGCGACGATGTAGTTGCTCCCGCCCTCGGGATCGAAGGTGGTATCGATCACGGCGGACGATGCGTCCGATCCACTCGGCACAATTTGCACCTGATGCTCATTGGGCGAAACAGCCAGGAAATCGGTTGCCTGACCAAAGGCGAGGTTGGATGCGGCCACCGCGCCATCGACGATCACATCGACCGGCGGCGCATCGGGGGACGCGTGCACGAAACGGACACTGGCGTCGGTCTCGGTCGGATCCTGGGCGGTCGCCACGTTGGGAGCAAACGCCGTCAACGCCAGGGAGACGGCAAGCGCCAAGGCGATCCCAATACTGCGGAGCGATGCGCGCCAGAGCGCAACGGGTTCGGTCATGTGTAAGCTCCTTTTGAGGATGTCGATACAGAGTAGGCTCTTCCAAACGAGCGAAAGGCCACAGGGCGGCGCAAAATGCATTCGATTCCAGACGAACCGCCGAATCGAGCAGTGGTGCCATATTTGACCCTACCCAAACCACCATCCCTGTGGCAGATTCCAGCAGGGGCGAGGTACCCAGGTTTCTCCAGATTCCCGTTCGTCTGGCGACCGAAATTCTGGGGATACCTTGCGGGCGACCTTGGGCGTAATGCGTGAGGCTCGGAGCGGGCGATCCGTTCACTGTTTTCCGTGTTTTGATTTCGCAATTGGAGCTTCGCGCAGCGGATACTTGCATCGATGATCTCGGCGCTCGCGCCGACAGGAAGGAGCACGCGACCTTGAGCGATTCGAGTTCGACCCCACCAACCCCGGATGAAGCGCTGGCCGAACTACTGGCGGGCAACGAACGCTACGTGAACGCGAGCTGGGAGCTGCGAGACTACTCCGCCGCGCGTGCCGCCGCCGCGGATGCACAGAACCCGCTAGCCGCGATTCTCGGGTGCGCCGATGCTCGAGTGGCTGCCGAGCTGATCTTCGACCGTGGTCCGGGTGACCTCTTTATGGTGCGGGTCGCGGGAAATTTCCTCAGCGAGTATGGATTGGCGAGCCTGGAGTTCGCGGTTCGCTTCTTGCAGGTTCCCTTGCTCATCGTGCTCGGACACACGCAATGCGGGGCGCTGACCGCCGCGATCAAGATCGTGGAGGAACGGTCTCACCTTCCGGGACGACTTCCCTATCTCATCGATGCGGTCGAACCAGCCGTGCACATCGCCAAGGAAAAGCACCCGCCCGATCTCTTGCGTGCAGCGATCGAAGAGAATGTCCGGCGCCAGGTGCAGCGTCTTTCGACGATCTCACCCATCATCGACGAGGCGGAGGCCGCCGGAACGACTCGTGTGGTCGGCGCGGTCTACGAGCTGGAAACCGGCCGCGTCGTGCTGGTCGATCCGTAGTCCGTGACCCGACCCCCCTTCGATCGCTGGTTCGACCGTTTTCTCGATAGCTGGCTGGCGTGGCATCCGATCACCGCTACCCTGCTCGGCGCGACGGACTTCGACCACACCCTTCCCGACTATTCCCGGGACGCCAATGCTGACCGGATTGCCCGCGCCCGGGCGCTCATCGCCGAGCTGGATGCGCTTCCCTGGCAGGATCATACCGAGGCACAGCAGTACGATCGCATTCTGGCGCGCGGCGCGCTCGAGCTGCTGATCTGGGAGACGAACGCTCCGTTTTTCCAGACCGGGAATCCCGTTCAGCATACGACCGAAGCGATTGTCAGTGTGGCCTCGCTCTTTTGGAACGAGACCGTTCCGCTCGGAGATCGCGTCGAGGCGGCCGTCGCTCGCATGCGGCAGATTCCGGCGTTCCTGGAAACGGCGCGTCAGGTGCGTGCCGCGCCACTCCCGTGGACTGAGCTCGCCATCCGTCAGGCCAACGCAGGCGCCGAGTTCTTCGGTATCGGTCTCGCCCAGCTCGCTGAGGAACGCGGTATCGAGCGGCCTGCCTTCCTGGAACAGGCTGCAATCGCAGCCGAAGCCGTTGCCGAGCACGCGAGCTGGCTCGGCTCGGTCCTGGCCGAACGCCGCATTGGCATCCATACCGTCGGCGCCGGCGCGATCGACCGGTATCTCCATCTGGGGCATGTGCTGCCGGCAGCGCAAACCGCGGAGTGGTGGTTCACCTACGCGCATGAAGAGCTGGTCGAGGCGACGACGGAGCTTCGCGAGCTTACACGCGCCATCGACTGGCGCAACGCGCCCCGCGCCCTGCTCCGGCAACTGCCGGCCATTCATCCTACCCCGGAGACCTATGCATCCACGTTTCCGGCGGTCTGGAATTGGGCACGCGAGATTGCGGAACGCGCCGAGCTGCTCACCTGGCCGGACGGTCCGGTGGCGTTCAAGCCGATTCCCGCCTACGAACGTGGCATTCGGGAGGTGATCGACCTGCCCGTCTACTATGGTGCGGATCCCCTGGCTTCAGATGGGGAGGGGGTTTGCGTCTACCCCGCGCTCGACCCAACACTTCCCGAGGACGCGCGGGAACGGGTGCTTCGTTCGATGAATGACAGCCGCATCCTGCTCGAGACCATCGTTCGCAGTGCGGGATTGGGCCGTCATGTGCAGCAGGCGTACGCGCGCACAGCGCCGACACGGATCGGGAGGTTGGCTGCGACCCCGGTTCCTACACGGCCGGCGTTCTTCTGCGGGAACGCCGTCGTCGATGGGTGGGCCTGCTACGCCGCGGAGCTTATGGAAGAAGTGGGCGCCTTGACTCCCCTGCAACGTCTCTCGGAGGCAGACCGGCGTCTTGGCATTGCCGCCCGCGCCGTCGCGGACGTTGGATTCCACACGGGAGAGCTAACCTTCGGACGGATCGAGCGCATGTTCCGGGATGAGGCCGGCCTGACCTCGACGCAAGCGATGACCGAGACGGTACGCATCTCCATGTTTCCCGGAATGGGCATGGCCGAACTCGCTGGAGCGGCCGGTATCGATGAGCTCCGCCTTGCCATCGAAGAACGCGACGGCGACGCCTTCTCACTCCGCTCCTTCCACGATCGTTTCCTCGGCCACGGCGCCCTCCCGGTCACCCTCATCGCCGCCTCGATGCTTCAATAGCAGGCAGCAGGCAGCAGGCAGCAGGCAGCAGGCAGCAGGCAGCAGGTAGCAGGTAGCAGGCAGCAGGTAGCAGGTTAGAGGCTGCCCTGGACCCTGGACCCAAGTCGTGCCGCATTCCACCCCCTTTGTAGCCGCCGGCCCTGTGCCGGCGGTGTGACAATCCGCAACCTCTCCGCTGGGAAACATTCGCCGGCACAGGGCCGGCGGCTACGGGTTGGATTCAGGGCTACGGCGGCTCAGCCAGCGAGGACCGACTCGAATGAAGAGCAATCCCCCCAGCACCAGCGCCGCGCCGATGAGCTTGCGGGGACCGAAGGTTTCGTCATAGAAGAGGGCGGAAAGGGTGCCGGCGACGACCGGCACCAGCAACCCAAAACTGGTGGCGATGGCGGCTCCACGCCGCGCGATGCCGAAATTCCAGAGCATATAGGCGATGTAGACGGGGAAGATGACCATGTACAGCACGGCCAGCCAGCTTCGGCTGGACAAGGCGCCCCAGTCTTGATCGCTGGCCGCGGGTAGGGCGGCGATCAAGAGCGGAACCCCGCCGAACAGCAGGGTCCAGGCGGTGTACGTGGCGGCCGGGTAGTCCGCAACCAGCGGTCGATTGACGACCCCATAGAGGCCAAAAGCCGCCGCGGCCATGATGCAAAGAAGATCGCCGGTGGCGGACCGTCCGCCGCCCTGCGTTTCACTGAGAAAGAGCGCGACTCCGGTGATTGCGATGGCAACGCCGATCCATGCTACCGCCGGCGGGCGCTCGCCGATCAGGGTCAGGACCAGAATGGTGAACAGGGGGCTGGTGGAAATCAGTAACGAGGCGGAGAAGATCGAGGTGCGGTCGAGCCCCAGATTGAAGCCGAGCTGATAGACGGTGAATCCCGCCAGCCCGGCGGCCAGATAACGGACGAGATCCGCCCGCCGGGGGAGGGTGCGCGTCTCGGGAGAACGCCAGCGAACCACCGCCAGCACGGCAAACGCCATGATCAGCATCAGTCCGAACCGGGCGAAGACGAACGCCATCACATGAAAATGGGAAAAGGCGTCCTTGGTGACGATGAAGGTCGACGCCCAAAGGGCAATCGTGGTGAGGAGGGCCAGTTCGGGGAGGAAGGCGCGTTCGCCCGCGGATTGGGATTCGATCGATTCGGTTCGAGTGGTCACGACGGTCGACGAACCCCTGCCGAGAGATGCCCGGTGCGCGTAGTGCTGACCCTAACAATACGAACGATTGACGAACCGTGACGTGAGAATCCCCGAACCCGGATCACCCAGCAAATGACGAACGCGCCCCCGCTTCCGGTGCGATCGAATCCCGAGATCGAGCAGATCGGTCTACTCAGGACTCAGGGCACAGAACTCAGGACCCGCTTCACTCGTCAACGGTGATCGTCAGCCCATCGTAGGCAACCTCCACCCCGCCGGGTGCAAGCGCCGAGGCGGCCACATGGCTCGTTTCGTGTGAGAGATGGACCAGATAGGCGCGGCGGGGAGCGATGTCGGCGATGAGGTCGAATGCTTCGCTGAAGCTGAGATGCGTTGGATGAGATCGTTCGCGAAGCGCATTGATGACGAGCGTGTCGACCCCGCGCAGCAGCTCGACCGACGACTCCGGAACGATCTTGGCATCGGTGACATAGGCCAATGGACCGAACCGGTACCCCAGCACATTGGTGCGGCCATGGGTGACCGGGATCGGAACGATCGTCTTCCCCGCAATCTCGAACGGTCCCCGTACCTCGTGCAGGGTCAGGTCCGGCTTGCCACCGTAGAACGGGAAGACATCCTCGAAGGCATAGGCGAACCGCTCGCGCAGGACTTCGGCCGTCTCGGGACCGGCATAGACGGGGAGATGCGCCTGCGCCAGCTCGTTGAAACGACGCAGCTCGTCGAATCCGCCGGTGTGATCGGCATGCGCGTGGGTGAAGAGCACCGCTTCGACCTCTCGGATGCCGAACGTCAGCGCCTGAAGCCGGAGCTCGGTCGCGGTATCGATCAGCAGATGCAGCCCGCCCCAGACTAGATAGGCTGAGGTGCGATTGCGAAAATCACGCGGATCGGTCGACGTGCAAACAGGACACTCGCAGCCGATCATCGGCACGCCGTTCGAAGTTCCGGTCCCAAGGAAGGTGAGGGTGAGCATCTGCGCCGTACGAAAATCCTCGATCTCCGGGAAGGCCCGGTCCGCGGGCGAGTATAGCCGTCCGACCCAGCCGGCCGGTGACTGCAGCGAGCTCGGAGCTCCACCCGAGCAGCCGGCCGGGCGATCGACGCTCAGTTGAGTACACTGGTGCAACCGTTTGTCATGTTCTGCCGTCGTTGCTGATCGGGACGGTCTGCCGATCGCGTCTCCGGCGCCCGCATGGGGAGCCTGGCATTCTGGTTCGATACGCCGGATCTCGATGCAGTTTGGGGCCAGAGCCACCGAAGGAGGAATCGAATGAAGATTCGTGCGATACGCATCGGCGCCGCATTGCTCCTGGCGTTGATGCTGCCAGTTGCCGCGATGCAGGCTACGACCTACGCTCGGCAGGCGGATGCGTGCGAGGGGCTCGATGCCTATATCGCCCAAATGGAGTCCGTAGGCGACGTGCTCGAAGCAAACGTTCCACTCGATGACGATACGGATCTGCAGAATTGGACGAGCGAAGACTTTGCGGCGGCCAATGCCTATCTGACCACGGCATTGGAGGGGTTCCAGGCCATCGATCCTCCGGCCATCGCCGAGGACTATCACGCGGCGCTCCTGGTCCAGACGGACTTGCTCACCCAGATGTTCGAAGCCATGGAGCAGGGCGGAATCTTTGCCATCTTCCTCTTCATCGACCAGATAGATGCGGCCGAAAAGGATATGGAGGCGGGAGCCCAGCAGGTCGAAGCTGCCTGTGGCATCGATCTGATCGAAGTCTCCGAGGGTGAGACCGAAACCACCGACACCGGAGCAATCACCGTCACCGTTTCGATCGAGTCGGGCGGCTTCTTCGCGACCGCTGGCAATGAAGCCGCGGCGGCCGGACAGTCGCTTGCCCCCGATGAGTCGACCGAATCCGGCGCCGAGCGCAGCCGGTGAGCAGGCCCAAGGTCCTGAGTGCCAGTACTTGAAACTTGTCCCGGACCCTGGACCCCAAATCGTATGAACCCAACCGAATCGGCGGCAATGCTGGCCGCACTCTGCGACACACTCCTTCCCGGGGAAGGAAATTACCCAAGCGCCTCGGTCGCCGGTATCCAGGCGGTCGTGGCGAATCGCCTGCGTGACCGGTACGGCACTGAGGTGTTCGAGCGGCTTGCGGAGGATCTCTCGATCGAGGGCCGTTGGTTCCCGGCGCTTTCGGAAACGGAGCGGGTGGATGCGGTCAATGCGCTACACGCGGATAAACCCGACTTTTTCACCTATCTGCTCATGGCCGCCTATCTGGCCTACTACGCCAGCCCGCAGGTCATCGAGGCCATCCGGCTCGATGGGCATATCTACAACGACGCGCCCCAACCCCTTGGGTATGAGATGACCCCCTTCAGCTTCACGCCCGGTTTGGACGTTCCCTTCGATCCAAAGGGCTGGTACAAACCGACCGAGCTGGTCGAGCGGATCGATCTTTCCAGTCTGGCCGATCTCGATCTCCCAACTGGCAGGGAACGCGCATGAGCGGATTCGATCCGGTCGATGTCGTCATTGTTGGCTCGGGGATGGGCGGTGCGGTTGCCGCGTTGCGTCTGTCCCAGGCTGGACTGAAGGTCGTTTGTCTGGAACAGGGTGGTTGGACCACGCCGGAGGCGCATCCGCATGCCCGCCCCGATTTCGAATGGGAACGCCTGACCAGCTTTGCCACCGCTCCGAATATCCGCCAGTGGTCGACCGACTATCCCGTCGATACTACCGACGAATCGACGCTCATGTGGAACGGGGTCGGCGGCTCCACCGTCCACTACACCGCGACCTGGCCCCGGTTGCGCCCCTCCGATTTTCGGAAAGGAATGGAGCACGGATGCCAGCCCGATTGGCCGTTCGCCTATGAGGACCTGGAACCGTTTTACGACCAGGTCGACCGCGTCAGTGGCGTCTCTGGACTGCTGGGCGACCATGCCATGCCACCCAGAATGCCCTATCAGACCCGGCCGCTTCCTCCGGGACCATTGGGACAGGTCGTCGCGCGCGGATTCGACCGGCTCGGCTGGCACTGGTGGCCGATGCCGGAAGCCATCCTGGCCGATCCCTACGACGGGCGCCTTCCCTGCAACAACTGCGGCAATTGCCAGTCGGGATGTCCGCGTGGATCGCTCAACGATATGTCGTTCACCTATTGGCCGAAGGCGCTCGCTGCGGGGGCGCAGCTTCGCACTCATGCCAGAGTCGAGCGGATCGAGAGCGATGACGATGGCCGCGCCACCGGCGTGGTCTATGTCGATCTGATGTCCGGACAGCGGTTCGAGCAGCCGGCGCGTGTGGTGATACTCGCCGCCAATGGCGTCGGAACCCCGCGTCTGCTGCTCATGTCTGACACCAACCGGTTTCCGCATGGGCTCGCGAATGGGAACGATCTGGTCGGGCGCTACCTCATGCACCACGGTCTGGCCATCGTGGAAGGGTGGGTCGATGAGCTCACCGACAACTACAAGGGCGTCGAATCGGCGGTCACCATCTGTTCCGAATTCGCCGAAACCGATGTGTCCCGGGGATTCATCAACGGATTCACGATGCACGTCGTCCGGATGAACGGGGCCGGGTTCCAGGCATTCGGCTCGCATTCCCGGCACATCGTTCCGTGGGGAGCAGGACATCACACCGAGTTCCGCAAGCGATTCGGCCGCGGAATCAGCATCGTCTGCATGGGGGACGATCTGCCACTCGCCGAGAATCGCGTCACCCTCTCGGAGACCATGCGCGATTCCAGTGGACTTCCCGCACCGAAGATCGACTACCAGCTGCATCCCAACGACCGCCGGATGATCGACTTCGCCATCGACCGGGCGGTCGAGCTGATGCACGCCTGCGACGCCTGGGATATCGCAATCAATCGCTGGGACCGGTTCGGCAAGCCATACGCGCCTCCGGCCTTCCACCTCTACGGAACCTGTCGTATGGGCGTCGACCCGGCCACATCGGTGACCAATGCGTTTGGCCGCACCTGGGAGGTTCCGAATCTCTTCGTGATGGACGGGAGTCTGATGCCGACCGGGGGCGCCATCAACCCGACCGCGACCATCGGCGCGCTCGCGCTCCGGTGCGCCGACTACCTGGCAACGGAGTTCGAATCGATTGCGGGCCGCGCTGGGTAGCGCTTGGGGTGAATGAAGGAACCCTGATCGAATGCGGCATACTGAATGGGCATCCTGATCTCGTCGCCTGACGCGCGACGATCGTTCCATCACCGAATCGCAGCATGCCCATGTCCGAAAGTGACCCCCAAACCGACGAAGCGTTGATTGCCGCCCTCGGCCAGGGGGACGCGGAAGCGCTGGGAGTGCTCTACGATCGCTATCAGCGACTGGCAATGGCGGTTGCCTATCGCATTCTGAACGACACCACTGCGACGGAAGACACGCTGCAGGATGCGTTTCTCCAGGTCTGGCGCAACCACCAATCGTTCGATCCCCGCCGGGGGAACGTCCGCTCCTGGCTTATGACCATCGTGCGCAATGCCGCCATCGACCGGTTGCGTGGCCGGGCAGGACGCGCGCGGCAGGATCGGTCGCTCGATGAGATCGACTATCTGCTGGGCGAACACGACGATCCGTTTCAGCAGGCGGTCGAATCGATCCAGGCGGATCAGATCAGAGCGGCGATCGAGCAGCTCCCATCCGAGCAGCGGGACGCGATCGCGCTGGCGTACTTCAACGGACTCACCCAGCAGGAGATCGCGGATCGCACCGGCGCTCCCCTGGGCACGGTCAAGGGACGCATGCGGCTCGGATTACGGAAGCTCCGCGAGCATCTCATGGAAACCGGCTGGGACGGCGCGCCCTGATCGGCGAGCGTCAGGTCGTGGGTGAAGACGCGTCCCGATCTCGACGGCGCTCGAACTCGATGATGCGAGCGAGATGCGTGCAGAGCGTTTCAAAGCCCGCTTGCCCGAGCAGTGCCGCGTACTCCGATTCGATCTGTTGCTTGAGCTCCGATGCCGCCTCCAGGTAGCGCCATCCGGCTTCGGTGAAGACCACCAGCGTGGCGCGTCCATCGGCGGGATCGGGGATACGCTCGACCAGACCTTGCCGGGCCAGATCGTCGATCACCTGCCCGGCGCCCTGCTTGGTCATACCAGACCGTTCGGC
Source organism: Thermomicrobiales bacterium (assembly GCA_023957115.1). Lineage (GTDB taxonomy): Bacteria > Chloroflexota > Chloroflexia > Thermomicrobiales > UBA6265 > JAMLHN01. The sequence continues at coordinate 11,326 of JAMLHN010000019.1, read as the reverse complement.
AATGACCGAGATACGCGTTCCGTCAACGCCAATATGCGGCAGGATGGCGGCATGCGCGGCGCCGAGCTCGTCATAGCCGCGCGCCCGCAACGCTGCAATCGCATGGGCGCTATAGGCCCGGTGGGCTTGCAAGAAGAGCCGTCCGATATGGTGATCACGGAGCTGCTCGATACGTTCGCGTTCGCCGTCCGTTGGTGGCATGGGAACCCTCTTGACAGATTAGACAAGCAGGTTTACTGTCTATTTAGACAACCTGGTTGACTTTATCACGGTCCTGGCCAGCCGTCGAACATCGTTGTCATTGTCAGAGGTAAGAGAGATGATCGTAATTCGCAAAGACGAGCTGACCTTTCTGGAGACGCCGGGTGCAAATGCAACCGTCGGGATCGCGACCCCAAGCCGGGGTTCGACCGAGGTGAGCGTCATTCGCCAGCGACAGCAACCGGGTGGCGGCAATCCTCCGCACTCGCATGACCGCGAAGAGGTCATGCTGGTGACGTCTGGACGGGTCGAAGTGCAAATCGAATCCGACAGCGTAATGTTGGATGCTGGCGATACCCTCGTCATTCCTCCCGGAACCTCGCATCAGCTCACCAATGCCAGTGGCTCCGCCGCGGAATGGCTGCTGATCGCCCCATCCGGCATTGCCTTCTTCCACGCCAACGGCGAACGAGCTGACCCACTCTGGGCCAAGTGATCGAGTCCAATGTCCAGGGTTCCGAGCGGGTCGGTAAGGCGCAATAGGACGTGGGTGCTGGGTTCGCATGGGCAGTCCGCCAAAACCCCCTTCCTTCTTCCGATTCCGGAAGAAGGAAGGGGGTTGGAGGGATGGATGAAGGGGAAGCATCACCTGGAGTGAACGCCTCCCTTACCGTTTCGTCAACACGAGTTTGACCCCCAGTCCGACAAAAGAGAGCGCAAATCCACGGCGAATCCACGACAGCACCGCTGGCCGGGAAAGGACTGCGTCGCGGACGATGGCCGCACTCAGACCGTAGATGGCAAACACCACAAAGGTGATCGCCATGAACGCAACCGAGAGCCTGATCATGTGGATGGTTTGATGGGATTGTCCCGACGAGACGAACTGGGGCAGAAAGGCAAGGAAGAAGATCGAAAGCTTGGGATTCAGAACATTGACCAATACAGCAGACCGGATCACCTGCCAGTCGGAGCGTGGAACAGTGTCGTCTTCGATCTGGAGCGGCCCATCGGATCTGAGCGTCGTATATGCCATGAACAGCAGATAGGCGACGCCGGCATATTTGATGCTCTCGAACAGAAGGGCGCTGGAATGAAGTAACGCGGCGAGGCCGGTGATTGCCGCCAGCATGTGAGGAACGATGCCCAGTGTGCACCCAACGGCAGCGACCAACGCCGCTCGCGCCCCACGCGAAATTCCGGCGGCCAGCGTGACGATCACGCCCGTTCCCGGCGAGAGCGCGACGATGAGCGAGACGATCAGAAAATCTACGCTCATTGGACGTAGCGCGACGTGCAGATGAGCGCTCGTGACGAGCGCCGGATGTTCATAGAAAACCAAGCCGTTCTGTCGCATACGTACGCACCGAAGGCGTATTCGCCCAGGGTGTCAACCGTAGGGAATCGTGTCCTATCCCGAAGGACAGGAACAGCATCGCAAAGCAGGCGCGTCCGAGTCTTGAACGAAATTGCAGCCCTGCCCGGAATCCGGCTCCCTCGTTACTGCCGTGTTCGACTGAAGGCTCCGAGCGGAACGCCGAACTGTCTCACGAAGTGGCGCGTCATATGACTCTGATCGGCAAAGCCACTCGCGAATGCCGATTCAGCCAAGGGGTGCCCAGACTCGATGAGGCGCCGGGCGAGATTGATTCGACACTGAACCAGATAGGCGTGAGGAGTGAGACCGAATGCCTTGCTGAATCCGCGCACGACCTGAAAGCGACTGAGCCCGCTTTCAATGGCCAGGTCCTCCAGACTCAGCGGAGCGGCTGGATCGTCCGCAATCCATGCTCGTAACCGGATGAATGCACCTGGAATGCCGGGTGACGGAGAAGTCGGCTGCCCATCCAGCAGCTGCGCGAATACGTCGAGCATCAGCTCATGCTGGCGCAATGCCGGGGCAATCGGGTCTGGCCGGGTAATCGTATCAAAAAGCGCGCGAGTCTTTGCGGCCAGCAGCGCATCGCTTCGTACGGGGTAAGCGAACTCATCGCGCGGCCCCTTCCCTGCGCCAATGTCGCTGGCCGCGTCGAGAACAAGTTCCGGATCGAAATACAGCATGCGCCAGGTGCGCGCGCGGCCGTCGATCGGGATGCCATCGTGCACTTCGCCAGGATTGACAGAGATCGTGTCGCCGGCTCCTGCTTCGACGATGCCACGGCCGCTGAGCGATGTTTGAGCGCCGTGCTCGATCACACCCACGCCAAACTGCTCGTGGATGTGTCGCCCAAACGCGTGATTCGTCTGAGCGGTCACCGCGTTCACGCCCACCAGATTCGTCGGTATGACACGGACCCGTCTGGTCACATTCTTCCTCGTGCAGAAAGCTGTTCGTCAACCGGAGTCGAACAACGCCTTCGATGACGGAGTATGGACGACGGTCGAGCTTCGTCATTCCGCCAGGGTGATTGTCTCCAGGCCCCGGGCTCGCACAGAACTATCCGGCAACGACTCGCGAGATTCCCCCGTTCAAATCGAGAATGTACAGCTCCCCGCTCGCGTCCTGAGCGAACGACGACGGGTTCATACTGGTTTCGATGAAGTCCGTTGCGGTGTAGGTGCCGTCCCCATTGGGAACCAACCCCCACAGGTAGCCGGTGCAATAGTCGGCGAAGAGATACGTTCCCACCAGATCGGGAATGGATGCCCCGCGGTAGACATATCCCCCCGTTACGGAACAACCGTATTCATGCGTGTACTGCTCGACCGGCATCGTGAGTCCGCTCTCGTCACACTCCCCAGCGTAGCATTCGGTGCCTTCGAAGATGTTCCAGCCAAAGTTCTGCCCGCTTGTCCCGGTTGGAATCAGATCGATTTCTTCGATTGCGCTTTGTCCCACATCACCGATCCAGAGATCGCCGGTCTCCCGGTCGAAGCTGAGCCGCCAGGGATTCCGGAGTCCCCAGGCGAACACTTCCGGGGCGAAACTGGAATCGTCCACGAACGGATTGTCCGCCGGGATACCGTACGGTTCCTGGTCACCACCGACATCGATACGCAGGATCTTGCCGAGGAGCTCACTCGGGTTTTGCGCCCGGTTCTCGGGATCGCCCTGGCTTCCGCCGTCGCCGAATCCGAGGTAGAGATACCCATCCGGACCGAAGACGATATCGCCGCCGTTGTGGTTGGGATACGGCTGATCGAGCGACAGGATCGTGACCGCGGTCTCAGGATCGAGCTGGTTGGGATCGTCTGCCCGTACGCTGTACCGCACGACCTGGGAATCCCCCTCCGTATCGGTGAAGGAAACGAAGACGCGACCGTTGTCGCCGAACCCGGGATCGAGCGCGATACTGAGCAGCCCTTGCTCACTTCCGGTCGAGATCGTCGTACGAATGTCGAGAAAGGGGGTATCGAGCAGCTCACCGCCGTTCGAGACGAGCACCCGGCCATCCTGTTCGACGATGAAGAACCGGCCCGAACCGTCATTGGCATCGACATAACCGACCGGGCTGCTCAACCCGTCGAAGATCGGCTCGAACCCGATCGGTAGCCCGTCCACCCCCTGCGCGACGACGAAATCCGGAACGGTCAGCACTCCCGCGACAAGCGGACTGGCAATGAACGTTCGCCGACTGATACGCATAGCATCTCCTTTTGGGGAGTGAGGAGTTGGGATTTAGGAGTTAGGGACGTGGGTCCTGTGCCCGGAGTCCTGGGTCCTGAGACGTCAGCGTTGACTGGGTTTCAGGACCTGGGCTGGCGTGCTGGTGCGGCGAGGAGGCCGCTCCACTTCGCTTCGGTCGAGACGACGAATTCGTTCCTAGCTCCTAGCTCCTAGCTCCTAGCTCCTACGTCACCGTCCACCCGCCGTCGACGGTCATCGGTAGTCCGTTGACATATGACGATTCCGGTCCGCAGAGGAAGGCGACCGCGTTTGCGACTTCGTCCGGCTGACCCAGGCGGCGCATCGGCGTGCGCCACATGATGTCGTCATACGATTCCGGTTGGCTTTCGAACATCGGTTTGGTGAGCGGCGTGTCGACAAAGGCGGGGCAGACCGCATTGACGCGGATGTTCACCGGCGCCCACTCCAGCGCGAGCACTTTGGTCAGATTGACGACCCCCGCCTTTGCGGAGCAATAGGCCGCTCGTTGGAAATAGCTGCCAAGACCCATCACGCTGGCGACATTGACGATCGATCCACCTTGCGGATTCTGGTCGCGCATGATGCGGCCCACGGCCTGCGCCATGAAAAAGACACCCTTGAGATCCGTATCGAGGACCCGGTCCCAGGCCTCTTCCGTGACATCGAAGGCATCCTGCCGGATGTTGATCCCCGCGTTGTTGACCAGCATGTCGATTCGTCCGCGAATGGCCGCGGTGGATTCCGCGACCTGGCGGATGCTCTTCAGGTCGGTCACATCGAGCCCGAGTACCAGCCCGGAACCGCCCGCCGCTTCGATCAGGTCGAGTGTTTCTGCGGCTCGGTCGAGTCGGTCTGGAAGCTCGGTAAAGACAACGTGCGCCCCGCGGCGAGCCAATTCGATAGCCGACGCCTGGCCAAGCCCCGATCCCGCGCCGGTAACCAGCGCGATCCGTCCGTCGAGATTACGTGGACCGTCCATTCCGACTCGATGCTCCTCGTTCACGTGCGCGGCCAGATCGCCGCACCGCTCACTCTACAAAACCTCACCGATCTTGCTGGGAGACATCTGGGAGATTGGGTGGTGTTGTCTGGGGCCTGCAACGGATCCTGGGGCCGAAGCCCTGAGTCCTGAGAAGACCGATCGGGAAGCTGGGAGCTGGGAACGGATACCCATTTGCGGGTCAAACCCATAAGATCGCCCCCTCGAACATGGACGTTGTCGGCTCCTCCGGACTCCGGACGCAAGACTCCGGGCCCGTCAGATAGCCGTCCAGCCACCGTCCACCATCAACATCGAACCGGTGACGAAGGAGGCATCGGCACTTGCCAGAAACGCAACCGCATTGGCAACCTCCTGCGGGGTGCCGAGGCGACCCATGGGCGTGCGGTAGATGATCTCTTCGTAGGCCGCCGGATTGGCATCGAAGTAGGGGCGCACCAGCGGGGTTTCGATGAAGGCTGGGCAGATCGCATTGACCCGAATGCCGATCGGGGCCCATTCCAGCGCCAGGGTGCGGGTCATGTTGGCCACACCCCCTTTGGCCGCGGTGTAGGCAACCCGCGTCTGCGAACCGACCAGCCCCATCGTGCTCGCGATATTGATGATCGATCCACCCTGCGGATCCTGGTCTCGCATGAACCGGCCGGCAGCCTGCGCCACGAAGAAGACCCCTTTCAGATCGACATCGAGCACCGCATCCCAGTCCGCTTCGGTGAAGTCGAACGCCTCCTTCCGGATATTGATTCCCGCATTGTTGACCAGAATGTCGAGCCGCCCGCGAATCGCGGCCACATCACCGACGACCTGGCGGATGTCCTCCAGCCTGGTCACATCGAGCGTGAACGCGCGCCCGGCGCCTCCCGCTGCCTCGATCTCGGTGAGGGTCTGTTTTGCCCGGTCGAGCCGGTCGGGAAGCTCGGTGAAGACGACATACGCGCCGCGGCGAGCCAGCTCGATGGCCGAGGCCTGCCCGAGTCCCGATCCGGCGCCAGTGACCAATGCGACTCGTCCATCGAGCGATTGAGGAACGTCCATTTCCGACCTGTTACTCCTGTTTCATCGTCGCGGTCAAATCGCCGCCTGCCCCACCATACCAAGCTTCGTGAGGGCGGGAACGCGCAATGTCGACGACAATCGATTTCAGGAGATTCGTCGAAAAAGTGAGCGATTTCCACCGCCGCGCACGAGAGGTATCGTGCAGATCGAACAAAGAGCGCCGGATTCTGGCGGAACCGGAATCCCCGGGGCCCGAGCGGAGGGTCGATGACGTAGCTGGGAGGAACGAGCTCGGTCAAAGAGTTGAAGGCGGTCAGCGGCCTATGGTACCGTGATTCCTGTCTCGAACATCTCTTGAACCCGGAGCGAAAAGCAGGACCTGTGATCTCTGGACCACCCGGTTCCTCGTTCGTACTGGTGACCGGAGAAGCGATTCACCCGGTACGGTGGAATGACGGCGAGCGGCGCAATGCTCGTACCACCCGATCGGACTAATTCATATGGCCTGGATACCCGCACGTCGTCGAATGACCTGCGGTTGCCCGGTACCGGCGCGCGTGTGCCGGTGAACCTTGTACCAAGATCGAGGAGGATCGAGAGTTCATGCTGCAACTTCGTGATCGATTCCATCAGATGTCGCGGAAGGAGCACCGCGCGGCGCTCCAGACCATAAGCCGCCGGGGCTTCGTCGGTGGTGGCGCGGCCATCGCGGCGATGATCGCCGCGGCCGGTCTCAAGCCGGGCGTCACCCATGCCGAGGCGCTGGCGAATCTGAACCTGCTGCCGGAAGATCTCCCGGCGACGCAGTACCGCGCCGCAACGGTCGAAGTCGGCGCCGGCTCCACCTGGGTGTCCCACGGCATCGAGACCTCCAAGTTCGTCGGTAGTCTGCTGGGTGTCGAGGTCGAGGCGTTCGACGGGCAGTTCGATGCCAACCTGCAGCTGCAGGCGCTCGAAACGATCGCCAACGAGGCCTGGGACTTTGTTGCCTTGCATCCGGGTTCGTCCGATGCGCTGGTCGATGGAACCGATGCGGTCATCGCCAATGGCATTCCGCTTGTCGTCATGGACACCCGGGTGATCCAGGATCCTGTCGCCAACATGGAATACCCCTTCCTGACCTTCATCGAGCCGGACAACATCTATATGGGTGCCACCGTGGCCGAAGAGCTCTTCAAGGCCATGGACTACTCAGGTCAGGTCATTCATACCCGGGGCCAGCTCGGTCACACCGGGTCGCAGGGCCGGTACGACGGCTTCCAGCAGGTGGTCGCCAAGTACCCCGATATCGAAGTGGTCGACGAGACCCCGGGCGAATGGCAGATCGACATCGTCGCCAGCCTCTGGCAGGATCTTCTGCAGCGCTTCCCGGATGTCAAGGGCGGCTTCTTCCACTCCGATGACATGGCGCTCGCGGCCGCATCCATCGTCGAAGGCCAGGGCCTGCAGGATCAGGTCACCCTGGTCGGTATCGACGGGCAGCGAAACGCCTGTGAGGCAATTCTCGATGGCCGCCTGTATGCATCGGTCATCAACCCAAGCGGCCGTATCCACGGTGGGTCGATCTGGGCCGGGTACCTGACCGTGTCCGGTACGGACAATGCCGCGGACGGTCTGCCGAAGTTCATCCCGTGCCGATGGCGGCCCGATCACGGAAGAGAACGCCGCTGGCTACATCTGGCTGCACGACAACTTCCAGTACTAGGATTGAGGAGTTAGGAGTCTGGAATTGGGAGTTAGGAAGGGGGCCTGATACGTCTCCCTTCCTGATATCTCAATGTCCCAGCTCCTAAATCCCAACTTCCAACTTCCAAGATCCCCGGAGCAACGATGGTATCGAGCGTGGAAAACGATATTGCCGGCCGTGCGAGCGGGCACGGAGGCAGGATCCTCGAGTTGCGGGGGGCGACCAAGCGATTTGGTGGCGCCACCGCGCTCGACAATGTCGACTTCGACCTGATGCCGGGTGAGATCCTCGGTCTGATCGGCGAGAACGGCGCGGGCAAGAGCACGCTTTCCAAAATTCTTAGCGGCGTCCAACGGCCCGATTCGGGAGAAATGCTGCTTCGGGGAGAGATCGTGCGCTTCCGCTCGGCCGCCGATGCCAAGGCCGCAGGGATCGGCATGATCTATCAGGAGCTCACCTTGATGCCGGCGCTCTCCGTTGCGGAGAACGTCTTCCTCGGCCGGCAACCGCGCAATGCATTTGGGCTGGTCGACTGGAAACGGATGCGCGCCGAGGCAAAAAAACAGCTGGCCGACTTTGGCATCGATGTCGATGTCACCATGCCGGTCAAACAACTCTCACTTGGCAATCAACGCTGATCGAAATTGCCCGGGTGATCAATTCCGGCGCTGACATCATCATTCTGGACGAGCCGACCTCTGCCCTCTCTGTTCCCGAATCGGAGCGGTTGTTCGAGGTCATGCGCGAGCTGCGGGACAGTGGAAAGAGCCTGATCTTCATCTCGCACTTCCTGGAGGATGTGCTGGCGGTTTCCGACCGGGTGACCGTCTTGAAGAACTCGCGCAAGGTCACCAGCCTGCCGTCGAGCCAGCTTACCAAGCATGCGATGGTCAATTTGATGATTGGGGGCGACGCGTCGGCCCTGGCCGAAAGCTACGAATCCGGCGTCACCTTGCCGCCACCGGTCGAAACCCGCCCTGTGCTGCAGATCGAGCGTCTCTCTGCCTATGGTGCGTTCGACGATATCTCGCTGACCGTGCACGAAGGAGAGATCGTCGGTCTCTTCGGCTATCTCGGCGCGGGTATGACCGAGGTCGCCCGCGCGGTGTTCGGATTGTTGAAGCCCGATTCGGGAACGATGACCCTGGATGGGGAGGTGGTGAACCCCAGGAACCCGGTTGCCGCGCGCAAGCTCGGAATCGCCTACCTGACCGAGAATCGACGGGCAACCATCTTTCCCAAGCACGAGGTTTACAAGAACATCACCCTGGCGCATCTCGACCATCTGGTGAAACCGGTCTTTCGGCATCCGGAGGAGGTCGGCCAGGCAACAACGTATATCCAGCGGACCGGGGTGCGCCCGGGAAGCCCGACCATGCTGGCCGGTCACCTGAGTGGTGGGAACCAACAGAAGGTGGTGCTGGCGAAATGGCTGACCAAACAACCGCGTCTGCTCATTCTCAATGAGCCGACCCGCGGGATGGACGTGGGCGCGAAGCGAGAAGTGCTCGATCTGGTGAAGGAGCTGAAGTCGGAAGGCGTCGCGATCCTGATCCTTTCGACCGAGCCGGAAACCGTGCTGACCGAATCGGACCGTATTCTGGTCATGTCGCGTGGGAAGATCGCCAGGAAGTTCGCCGGCGGAACCGTCAGCAAGGAGGATTTGCTGCTTTACGCATAAGCAGGAGCCTTCGCCCCGGCGGATGCCGGCATCCGCCGGGGCGAGAGCTTGGACCGGCGTTCCAACGAGGGAGCGCTGCACGGATGTCGGTTGCCGCAAGTGCGGCCTAGCAACGATCGGAACGATCAGGCGGAGTACGCTCGATGAGCAACATGAGTCCAGCGTTGACCCCTCAGGAGGCGTCCGGGTCAGGGTCGCAAAGCCCGTTTATGCAGTTCGCCAGCCGCAATGCCCGGCTGTTGGCGCCCTTATTGACCCTGATCGTGCTGGTCATCTTCTTCAGCATCACAACCGATGTCTTCCTGACCGTGCGCAATCTGCGCAATGTCATCACCCAGGTCGCCCCCATCGCGGTAGCGGCAACCGGGGTCACATTCGTGCTCCTCTGCGCGGAGATCGATCTAAGCATCGCCTCGATCGCTACCTTTGCCGGCATGCTGGCGGCATGGTTCTGGGTCGGCGATCCGATTAGCCTCGGTTCGTGGGGCATTCTGGTCGGTATCCTGGTCGCCGCGCTGCTCGGACTGATCAACGGATTCTTCATTTCATATGTCGGCATCCCGTCATTCATGATGACGTTGGCCATGTTGACGATTGGCAGCGGGCTGGCGACCTATATCAACCAGGGCAAACCAATCTTCGAAGTACCCACCATTACCCGCACCATCGCCCGGGCGAACAACCTCTTCCTGGGTCTGCCGGTCATGGGATATATCGCCATTGCGGTCCTGATCGTCGGACATATCATCCTCGCCTATACCCGGTTCGGGCGTCAGGTCTATATGACCGGGGGGAACCGGGAAGCCGCACAGATGTCAGGGGTCGATACTCGGCGCGTGATCATGCTGGTCATGATGATCTCCGGGTTGACGGCGGGTATGGCCGGTATTCTCTTCATCGGTCGATTGAGTCAGGCGAACCCGGCCGGCGGGCAGAACATGCTGATCGATACCATTGCCGCGGTCGTGCTCGGGGGCACCTCGCTCTTCGGTGGGGAAGGCGGCATGCTCAACACGGTGCTCGGACTCCTGATCTTCGCCGTCCTCTCGAATGGCCTGAACCTCTTGCCCAATCTGAACATCTACTTCAAGGAAGCCCTGACCGGCATCATCCTGCTCTGCGCGCTGCTGCTCAACGTGCTCGCCCTGCGCCTGGAAACCTTCCAGCGCCGGACTGAGTAGAGGCGTTGTTGACCGCATGATGTCGTTCCGTGGTGTGGGTGTACAACACTCGCGTTATAGAGCGTAGAAGTTGTAGCATTGCGATGATTTGGGATATCGACGTCGGATTCGTCGAGGACTGGATCAAGAGCCTGGATTGGATCTCTCTCCAACGGGTCAACGCCGCTTTGGAGATCCTCGAACAGGAAGGGCCGGCGTTGGGCCGACCGTTGGTCGATTCGATCAAAGGTCACGCCACAAAAATATGAAGGAGCTTCGACCGGGATCAGTTGGCGCTTCCGAGCTCCGAATCCTCTTCATCTTTGATCCCGAGCGCCGTGCCATCTTGTTGATGGCCGGTGACAAACGCGGACAATGGAAAGCGTGGTATCGGCGGAGTATCCCTATCGCCGACAGACGCGACGATGTTCACCGCCAAGACTTAAAGACCTAAGCCATGGGTAAGTCATTTCGAGAGCTACAAGTGGAGCTTCCGGTCGATCGGGACGCTGTCGAGGCAATCAAGCGAGAGATGCTTGCGGAAGTGCGCGCATATCGGTTGCGCGAGTTGCGCGAGCAAGCGGCCATGACCCAGGTACAGCTCGCTGGTTCACTTGACGTTAGCCAGAATCGCATCTCCCGGATCGAGAATGGGGATATCGAACGAACCCAGGTGGATACGCTTCGCCGGTATGTCGAAGCATTTGGCGGCAAGCTTCACATCGAAGTTGTGATGGGCGACGAACGTTTCACCATTGCCTAGTACGGAATCCGAGCGAACACAACAGGATGAGGCACGATTGGTTCACCGCCGCGCCGACCGAATATCGTATGGGGTAGGCGTCGGCCTGTGTCGGCGAAGCACCGCCAGCACTACACGATCCCCAAGCAACTACCCTGATTCTGCATAAGGCGTCTGAAAGCGCCGGCCCCGCGGACGGTATCGCTTGCAGCGGGTATGTTCGAATGCCGAACTCAGGCCATCTATTTTTCTCCGGGCTCCGGGCTCCGG
>JAMLHN010000018.1 GCA_023957115.1 Thermomicrobiales bacterium | reverse complement strand
GCGGTTTGCAAGGCTGGCTCTTCGCTCGTTTCCGGGGTGCTTCACGGCGGAGCGTGGGAACGGCCGGCCAAACCAGGACTCCACTTGCTTGCTCCCTATTACGTCCAAGAACGCGGCTGGACCGGCGCCGGGACGATCAGCGACCCGAACGGGGTGACCGAGCTCGCGAGCTGCGGAGCGCACATCGTCGTCTTCACCACCGGCCGCGGTACGGTGACTGGATCGGGTATCGTGCCGGTCATCAAGGTGTGTGGCAATCCGGAGACCTATGCGCGCATGCGCGACAACATGGATATCGATGCCGGCGCGATCGTCGAGGGTCGCAAGTCGATTGGCGAGGTTGGGGAAGAGATCCTGGCCAAAATCGTTGCCACCGCCAAGGGCGAGCTGACCCGCGCCGAAGACCTCGGCCATTTCGAGTTCCATATCTGAACAGAAACAATCGAGCGTCTCAGGGCTCAGGACCACTTCCCAACCCGTGACCAGTGAAACGCGAAAGGATCCCATCACCAATGTCCACGCCTGACCGGCTCGAGCTCTTCGATCGTATGGCGAGCAATCTCTATGTGGCCGTGATCTCCGACATTCTCGATTCGCTCGGTTTCCGGGATCAGGTGCTCGAATCGAACATCCAACCGATCGATCCGCTCGACCGGAGCGTGCTGGTTGGAACCGCACACACCATCCTGATGGCGCCGATCTACGAGATGAAACCCGAGCCCTACACGAACATCATTGCCGCCATCGATGCGCTCCAGCCCGGCAATGTCGGGGTGGTCGCCACCAGTGGACTGGCGAATGCCGCCTATTGGGGAGAACTCTTTTCGAACGCCGCGCTCGGCCGCGGGGCGCGTGGCATGCTGCTCGACGGATACCACCGGGACACCCGCAAGATCCTGGAGCTCGGCTTTCCGGTCTTCTCTACCGGAGCGCGCCCGTTCGACGCCGCCGGGCGCACGCAGTGCATCGATTACGGCTGCCCCGTCGTCTGTGGTGGGGTGAAGGTCTACCCCGGGGATATCGTCTTCGCCGAGATCGACGGAATCGCGGTCATTCCCTCCGCCGTTGCCGAGGAGTGCGTTGCGAAGGCATTCGAGAAGGTGGCAACCGAGGATCGGGCGCGGGACGACCTGCGCGAGGGTGCGCTCCTCAGTGAGGTCTGGAACCGCTATCGCGTGCTCTAGCTCCGCATGGAGATGACTGTCCGAATAAGGGGCTTCCCAAGCTGTGTGCCGGTCCATCTGTGTACGATCGAACTGTGAAAGGTCAAGGCATGGAACCGCGAATGCGGATCAACGAGTTGGCTCCCACCCTCTACAATGCGGTGCTCCAGCTCGAAAAACAGGTCCAGGCATCGAGTCTCGATGCGGCGTTGATCCATCTCATCAAACTGCGCGCCTCGCAGCTCAATCACTGCGCGTTCTGCGTGAACATGCATACCGAGGAGGCCCTGGCCGGCGGAATCGATCCCCGCAAGATCTATCTCTTGACGGTCTGGGAGGAATCTCCACTGTTCGATGCACGAGAGCGGGCCGCGCTCGCCTGGACCGAGAGCGTCACGTTGGTGGCTGAAACTGGAGTTCCCGACGATGCCTTCGCGTTGGTCCGATCTGAGTTCAGCGAAACCGAGGTTGCGGAGCTCACCGTGGCGATTGCCACGATCAACGTCTGGAACCGGATCGCGGTCAGCTCCCGAACGCCGCATAGGTGATAGGGCGAGCGGTCGATTCGCTGACCGCTCCGTTGGCCAACCCGAATTTCGACTCCCGGGCTCCGGGAGCTCGGGGTTTGACGTACCCTATAGGTCTATGAACCCTCAGCCGTGGATGCAGAATTCGCTTACCCAGCCCGGAGACTCCCGATGAGCTCGACATCTGCTCGACCCGATTCCATCAACCTCACCAAAGCACCCAAGGAACCGGTTGCGCTCTCTTCTGTAGCGGTGTTGCTGCACCCAGATGACGACATCGCGGTCGCGAAGATCTCATTGATGCCGGGAACCCAGCTCATCCGGGACGACGGATCGGTGGTCCGGATCGCCCAGATGATTCCGATGGGCCATAAGGTTGCGCTGCACGACATTCCGTACGACGGCGTCATCCACAAGTTTGGGCAGATCATTGGCTTCGCAACGCAAGAGATCAAGACCGGGCAGCATGTCCACAATCACAACATGGGGATCAAGGAGCTCGAGCTCGATTACGCCTTCAGCGAGGACTACGCGCCGGTCGAGCTCGTTCCCGCGTCCGAACGGCGCACGTTTATGGGCTTTCGCCGTCCTGACGGCAGAGTTGGCACCCGGAACTATGTTGCCATTCTTGCCTCGGTGAATTGCTCTTCGTCAGCTACAGTCCGTATCGCGGAGTATTTCCGGCAGCCTGGCGCCATGGACGACTATCCGAATGTGGATGGGGTCATCGCCCTTCCGCACAAGGGCGGGTGTGGCGCGCATATCGGCTCGCGGGACCTCTACATCTTCCAGCGGACGCTTGCGGGAACCGTTCACCATCCCAACGTGGCCGGATATGTCGTCCTTTCGCTCGGTTGTGAGGTGAACCAGCCGACCGACATGATCGATGCAACCTCGATGAAGGGCGACAATCCGTCGATCATGACCATTCAGACCGACGGCGGCTTCCTCAAAACGGTCGAAGCCGGTATCGCGGCGGTCAAGAAGATTCTTCCCGAAGCGAATAAACATGTTCGTCAGGAAGTCCCCGCATCTGAGCTGATGGTCGCGCTCCAGTGTGGTGGCTCCGACGGTTGGTCTGGAGTGACCGCCAATCCGGGGCTTGGCAAGGCGGCGGACCTCATCGTCAAGCAGGGCGGCACCGTGGTGCTGGGCGAGACGACCGAGGTCTACGGCGCCGAGCATCTGTTGACACGCCGGGCGAAGACGCCAGACATCGGGCAGAAACTGATCGATTGCATCCATTGGTGGGAGGACTACACCGCGTACTTTGGTGGCAGCATCGACAACAACCCATCGCCGGGCAACAAGCTCGGTGGACTCTCCAATATCTACGAGAAGTCGCTGGGCGCCGCGGCCAAGGCCGGGTCGACTCCGCTCAACCAGGTGGTTGGATACGGTGAAAAGGTCACCGAGCGGGGATTCGTCCATATGGACAGCCCCGGATACGATCCGGTCTCGGTAACCGGACAGGTTGCCGGTGGTTGTAACGTCGTGGTCTTCACAACGGGGCGGGGATCCGCGTTTGGGTACAAACCGGCTCCGAGCGTCAAGATCGCCACCAATAGCGTGCTCTACCAGAATCAGGAACCCGATATGGACATCAATGCTGGCCGGGTGCTGGACGGTATCACGCTCGATCAGATGGGCGAGGAGATCTTCGAGAAGATCCTTGCCATCGCGTCCGGCGAGAAATCGAAGAGTGAATCCGCGGGTGTCGGGCAGGAAGAGTTCAACCCCTGGATCCTCGGGGCGATGCTCTGATTCGCGAAGGGCACCCCGCGCCATGACCGCCAGTGTCTCGCCAACCGAGACGACGAAGACCAACGAATTGATCGAACGATTCACCGAGCGGATCAGTCCGCTTGGTGTCGAAGTCGTGCGTGCGGCTGGAATCGGCGATGCGGTCGACTATCTCGTTCGCGTCGTTCAAGAATCCGGACAGCATCGCGCCATGATCTCCGGGGAATTGCGATCGACCGCCCCAGGGTTGATCGGCGCGGTTCGCAAACATGGGATCGAGATCGAAGAGGTCTCGACCCCTGAATCCGCGCTCGACTACCCGGTCGGGTTCGTGCTGGGGATGAATGCCGTGGCCGAGACCGGGAGCGTTTTGCTGGCGGAATCGACCCTTCCCGATCGTGCAGTCGGCGAGCTCAGTTTGATCTGTGTGCAGATCGTGCAGACCGAAACGCTGCTTCCCGGGCTCGATGAGATTGCTCCCGTGCTGCGGCGTCTGGCGTTGCGGCCGAATGGAGCCTACGCGGCGCTTGTCACCGGACCGAGCCGGACCGCCGATATCGAAATGTCATTGACCGTCGGAGTGCAGGGACCGGGCAAGGTCGCGGTGCTCTTCGTGGACGAGCTATACGGATGAATCACCCAGCCCTCGATGAGCGTATCGAAGAGGTCGAAGACGCCATTGCGTTTCGGGCCCGGTACGACAAGGCCATCGACAATCCGAATCTGGCCCGTAACATCGGAACGTACCAGCGGAACTGGCGTGGAACCCGCGACCGTTCGATCGACGAGATCGATTTCGAGCAGCTTCGCGTCAAGTTCAAAGGGATCAAAACCCACGTCACCGATGAGCTGGATGGGTTCCTTGCTCAGTTCACCGAGCAGGCCGAACGTACCGGAGCCAAGGTCCACACCGCGGCAACCGCCGCCGATGCAGTCGCCCTGGTGCGTCAGATTTGCGAGGAGCGCGATGTCAATCTGATCGTCAAGTCCAAATCGATGGTCAGCGAAGAAGTCGAGCTCAATCACGAGCTTGCGCCGCATGGCATCGAGGTGGTCGAAACCGATCTGGGCGAATGGATCGTCCAGAAGGGCGGCGAACGACCGAGCCATATCGTCGGCCCAGCACTTCACCTCGGCCGCCAGCAGGTCGGCGAGCTGCTCAACCGGGTGCTCGACAAACCGGTTTCGCTCGAAGACATCCCCGAGCAGGTTCGCACGATTCGGAATGAGATCCGGCCCGCCTTTTTCGAAGCCGGGGTCGGCATGACCGGCGCCAATGCGCTGATCGCCGAATCTGGAACGGTCATGATCGTGACCAACGAAGGCAATGGCCGCCTGGCTGGATCGATTCCGCCCGTCCAGATCGTCCTGGCCGGGATCGAGAAGATCGTGCCGACCTACGACGACGCCATGACCCAGCTCCGGCTTCTGGCCCGCAGCGCGACGGGTCAGCGTCTAACCGTCTACACCACGTTCATGACCGGGCCGACTCCCGGGCACGAGATGCACATCATCCTGGTCGACAACGGTCGCCGCATGATGCGTTCGATGCCGGAATTCGTCGATGCCTTGCATTGCATTCGATGTGGCGCCTGTTCCAATGTCTGCCCGCCCTATGGCGAGGTGAGCGGGCATGTCTTTGGGCATATCTATTCGGGCGCTATCGGTCTGGTGGTCTCCGGGTTCCATCATGGACTCGAATCGATCGCCAAGGCGCAATCGCTTTGCCTCTCCTGCAACGCCTGCGAAACCGTCTGTCCAGCGAGTATTCCGTTGCCGCAACAGATTCTCGATGTGCGCAAGATGGTGGCTGAAGCGAACGGGATGAATCCCAAGAAAGAAGCGGTGCTGGAGGTCTATTCGCGACCGTGGGCGGTCGATGCCGTTACCCGGCTCGGCGGACGCTTGTCTGGACCGATCGCGCGCAAGGGCATGATTCGCACGCGCAAGCTTCCGATTGTGAATCGCCAGACCCGCTGGCGCAGTCTGCCGGTTCCGGCCGCCAAGCCATTGCGCGATCTGGTCCCCACCGGCTCGTCCGAGGAGGCGCAACCTGCGCGTATCCCGAGCGCGGTCGCGGGCAAGACGGTTGCGATCTTCCCGGGATGCATGACCGACCGGCTCTACCCTGAGCAGGGTATGGCGATCGTGCAGACGATGCGCGCGCTCGGCGTGCGTTTGGTCTATCCGGGCGGATTGAACTGTTGCGGACTTCCGGCCAGCAACATGGGTGACGAGCCAACCGCGCGGAAGATGGCGCAGCAGACCATCGAAGCGATGGAGAACGCGCTCGCGCGGACCTCCGCCGACTATATCGTTTCCGGCAGCGCCAGCTGTGTGGCCATGTTGACGCAAGACTATCTTCACATCTTCCGCAACGAGCTGACCTGGCAGGCGCGCGCCAAACGACTCGCGGACAAAACCATGGACTTCACATCGTTTCTGACCAACGTGGCGCAGATTCCGCCCGGCACCCTCGCCTCGGATACGGTGACCCCGGTCGTGACCTACCACGACTCATGTCAGGGCCTGAACGCGCTCGGTCTCACCGATGAGCCGCGTGAAATCCTGGTCGATCTGCTGGGATGCGAGCTGCGTGAGCTCGAGGGAAACCGCACCTGTTGCGGGTTTGGCGGCGCGTTTGGATTCGACTATCCGGAGATCTCGGAGCGTTTGATGAAACGGAAGCTCGACAATGCCCAGGCGACCGATGCCCCGCTGGTCGTTTCCGACAATCAGGGGTGCATCATGCACTTGCGCGGCGGGTGTGACGCTGAAGGACGCTCATTGAAGGTGGCTCATATCGCTGAGCTCGTCGCGGCTCGTATCGAGCAGCTGAGTCCGGAACCCGGAGTCCGGGGACCGGAGTAGGACGTCTCGCAGCATCGAGCAAATCGGAAGACAATCGTCTAGTCAAGTCGCCGGGCTCCGGCCTTCGGATACCGGACACGTACAGGAGGGAACTCTTGGCCCTTTGCATCTACCAGATCGGCGTTGACGGCAAGCCTCTGTTCGGGCTCATCGATGGCGAAGAGGTGATCGATATCGAGGCGGCCGGCGGCCCCGCAACGCTCGGAACCGCGCTGCAACTATCGAAGGCGGATCTCGACGTCTCACTCGCGCGCGTGAAGGAGAGCGACCTGCGCACTCCGCTGGCCGAGGTGACGCTCAACGCTCCGATCGACTGGCAGGAGGTCTGGTGCGCGGGGGTTACCTATCTGCGTAGCCGCGATGCGCGTATGGAGGAATCGCAGGAAAAGAACTCCTACGATCGTGTCTACGAGGCCGATCGGCCCGAGCTCTTCTTCAAGGGGATGCGTTTTCGGGTCTCGGGTCCGGGCGAGGAGATCGCGGTACGTAGCGATAGCACGTGGGATGTCCCGGAGCCTGAGTGCGCGCTGGTCACCAATAGCGCGGGCGAGATCATCGGCTATACGATTGGCAACGATGTCTCCTCCCGCAGCATCGAGGGAGAAAACCCGCTCTATTTGCCGCAGGCGAAGGTCTATGACAAGGCCGCCGCGCTTGGACCGGTGATCGCGCTCCATTCCGAGATCGACGATCCCAACAGTCTCGCGATCGAGCTGGTCATTCGCCGGGGTGGCGAGATCGGGTTCCAGGGAACGACGAACACCAACCAGCTGCATCGCACCTTCGACGATCTGGTGCGGTATCTCTACCTCGACAATACGCACTATCACGGCGCGATTCTCATGACCGGGACCGGCATCGTGCCCCCATCAGAGTTCACCCTCGAAGCGGGCGATGAAGTCTCCATTACGATCGACGGCATCGGAACGTTGACGAATCCGGTGATCAGACTCGGCGCTTGAGGCGATAAGTTCAATATCATGCTGACCAATGGAGGCGCCGCCTCATCGCAATGCGGTGCGCGGGCACGCCGGTCGGTCCAAACGTAAGGAGCTCGGAGACACGGCAACCCAGCAGATTGCACACGATTCGAATTTCCCGGTAGGCCAGGTCGAACGTTCGGCCGCGCCCAACTGGGTCGAGGAGATTCCGACGGAGCGGCGGCGGCATCTTCGGATCTGGTTGCTCATCGGAGCGTTCCTGACGGCCTGCACCCTGGTTGTCGGGGGAATCACCCGTTTGACCGAATCGGGGCTGTCGATCGTCGATTGGGCGCCGATCGTCGGCTCTATTCCCCCCATCAGCGATGCCGATTGGCAGGAAGCCTTTGGTCGCTACCGGCAATATCCGGAGTATCGAAGCTTCCGTTGGATATGACCTCTCGAGTTCAAGTACATCTACTTCTGGGAGTATCTGCACCGGATGATCGGCCGGTTGATCGGCGTCGTCTTCCTGATTCCGTTTCTCTGGTTCTGGTATCGCAAATATTTCAACCGGCCGCTTCTGAAACGGGTGCTGCTGCTCTTTGCGCTCGGTGGACTCCAGGGGCTGATGGGCTGGTATATGGTCAGCAGCGGGTTGGTGGACCGGCCGGATGTGAGCCATTACCGGCTGGCCATGCACCTCGTGTTGGCCATGACGATCTTTGGGTTCTGTCTCTGGTTCGCAAATGATCTGGCGCCGCGCCCATGGCGGCCGCTCCCTGCCCGTGCCTACGACTGGCTACTGCGCTGGTTGATCGGACTCGGTGCGCTGACGGCCATTCAGATCTTCTGGGGCGCATTGGTGGCCGGATTGAACGCGGGATTCATTCTCAACACCTTTCCACTCATGAACGGTAGTCTGCTTCCTCCGAACGGCTGGTCTCGGAAACCGCTGCCGATCAATCTGGTCGAGAATCTGGCGACCGTGCAATGGACCCATCGCGTGCTCGGCACCGTGCTGCTCGTTGGCGCGCTCGTTTTCGTTTACAAGGTACGGCGCGACCCCGATCTGACGCGATTCGTCCCCTGGGCCACGGCCTTGGCGGCCGTGATCGTGGTGCAGTATGGATTGGGGGTCACCACGCTGCTCACCCATGTCCGGACGCCGATCGCGGCGCTACATCAGGTCACCGCGTTGGTCATCGTCGCCGTCATACTCACATTCCTGCATCGCGTGGTGGTCGATGCACGCCCGGCGCCCATGGTTGCCGATAGTAGGATGTGATTGGCGGTCGTGCAGGACATCCCTGCGGGTGGTCACACCGATACAGTAAGACACGGAGATCCTGCACTACGCGGTCGGGAGTGAGCACCCTATTCGGCGACGCCGCACCAGTCCATCGTCACGGCGGCGAAGGCCTTGGTCGCCTGGATCAGGTCCGCCACCGGCAGGAACTCGTTTGCGCCGTGAATTCCCCAGGCCGGATCGCCCACCCCGTAGACGAGACATGGCTGTCCCAGCGGGAACCAGAAATTGGCATCGCAGACGAAGGGTGAGATCGTCACCTCTGGGATCGTACCCGCGACGTTCTCATGCGCCCGCTGGATGATCCCGATTGCCGGGTGATCGTGCGAGAGATTGACCGGTTCCTTGACCCACGGAGCGGTGCTGGCCGAATCGAGCGGGAGATCGAGCACCGGCGGATGCTCGCGGAGCCAGTAATCGGCCTGGGTAACCCGGTCGATCGTCGCCCGAATCTCGTCTTGCACCTCGGCGGCGGTCAGATCTGGGTTGAAGAGGAGCGAGCCGGTTGCCTCCGCACTGTCCGGCACGGAGGTGAGTGAGGTGCCCGCCTGCATCGTGTTGATGTTGATGAACATGCCACCTGGCGAGACATGTTCGTTCGAACGCCAGAGGTTCCATTGCTTTTCCAGCTCGAGAATCGCCAGCTGGTACTTCAGCATGTTGTCGATGGCCGAGACGCCGGGCCGTTCCACACCATGCGGGAGGGGTTGCGCGACAAGGTGCCGGTTGCAGATGTGGGTCGACTTGCCGGGGACCGTGAGCTTGAAATAGAGCTCGCCCTTGATCGTCGGGTAGATGGAGAAGTTCGACGGTTCCGGGAAGATGGCGACGTCGGCGCGATGCCCACGCTCCAGCACGGTGTTGCAGCCGATGTCGCGCCGCCCAGCTTCTTCGCCAGGTGATTGCGCCAGGATCAGATCGCCCTGGAGCTCGATGCCTTCGTCCTTCAGGACCCTGGCCGCCATCACATAGGCGGCAATCGCGCCTTTCATATCGGAGGCGCCCCGTCCGTAGAGGTTGCCGTCGATGACCTCACCCGAGAACGGACCGGACCCGACCCAAACGTCGCGTTGCTCGGGTGTCACTGGCACCACATCGGTATGCGCCGCCCAGATCAGGGAACGTCCGCCGCCGGTTCCTTTGCGGGTCGCGACGACATTCGGCCGGTTGGTTTCGACCTCGTAGTAGTCGATCTCATACCCGCCGGTGGCCTCGAGCTGATCGCGAAGCCAGTCTTGCGCCGGTCGCTCGGCGGCTTCATTCGGTTCGAGATCTGGGTTGACCGACGGTTGCCGGATCAACTCTCCGGCAAACTCGACGATTTCATCCGCTCTCCGGTCGATGGCTTCGATGACTCGCTGCAGATGGTCGCTCACGTCGCTCACACTCCATCTCTTGGGCTCGGGCAGATACCGTACGGCAGTCTACCCAACTCGAGCGCTACTGGAGCGTGAGATAGACGCCAGCGACCCATCCAACTCCCTGGGACGTCTCGACCTGGTACCAGCTGTACCCGCCTGCATCGACCGGTCCCGCCAGAATTGCGCCAGGTTCGCCGGTTTCGAGCTGGGCGAGAATACCGGCGTCCGCATCCGGAGCTTCCCGCAAATTGACCGGTCCGTCGGTAACGGTAAATGTGTCGCCCGGTCCGAAGTTTGCGGGAATGGTCGCATTGGTCCGCTCGATGTACGCCGCGGAAATCCAACCCGTCACCAGGGTGGCGCGTATCTCGAACCAGAGTTGATTGTCCGCGGCCTCTGGCCCCGCGGTCAGGATTCCGACGTCACCGGTTTGCAGAATACCGATGACATCGTCACCCAGTCCCGGTGTACGGTGAACCTGCAGCGGCCCATCGAAGACGCGAACCGAGTCGCCAACGAACAGATCGGTGGTTGGTATCGGTCGATCGGGAGCCGGTTGAGTTGACCAGGTCAGGTACGTGCTCGCGACCCAGGCGAATCGTTCGCGGGTCATGACTCGATACCAGCGGTATCCGTCGGCGTCTTCCGGGCCGGCTACGATCAACCCAACCGTGCCAGCAGGTGCGTGCTCCGCGACCTCCGACTGGGCGCCCGGCCGATTCCGCAGGTTGGCCGATTCGGTGAGCTCGACGATGTCCTCGAGACCGAAGATTCCGCTCGTTCCGCCGATCGGGGGATCGCGAAAGAGCGCGGAGTATTCGACCCAACCGCGGCCGTAGTCGGTCGAGATGAGATACCAGGGCAGCCCATCCGCGAAAACAGGCCCCGCCATGACGATGCCTACAGCGTATTCCGGCAGCTCGAGGGTCTGTGGGGCAGCGAAGCCGGCATCGTCACGGGCCGGTGTGCCGACCACGGTTCGAACCTGATCGCCCACGATCAGATCAGCCGCCACCCCAGCTGGAAAGTTCGCCAGCGTTTGCGCGACCAGCGCGCGCAAAGTCGGAAGCTCGGCGTATGCCTTGTCACCGGGGCAGGTCGAGAGGTTCACATCCCGATGCGCGCAAATGGTGGGAACCTGGGTTTCGGAATGGAAATCCCGCTGCCCCAGCGGATCGAGATCGCGACAGGTCCAGGCGAGGATGGCGACCATCGACGCCAATGCCTCCTCCGTGACCTCGTCATCGAAGAACTCGCCGATGAAGCAGATCCCGCTCGATCCATGCGCGTACTCGTAGGCGTGACCGCCAACGACGTTGCGTCCGCCGGCCCGTCCTTCATAGATATTGCCGTACTTGTCGACCAGATAGTTGTAGCCAATGTCATGCCACCCGCGGGTGACCGCGTGGTAGTAGTAGATCGACCGGATGGCTTCCAGCGGGTCCTGGGAGTTCGGAGTTTCCGAATGGTGGACGATCGCGTGCTCGACGAACTGGTATTCCTTGAGCCACCATTCGCCGTCTTCCTCGAATCGGTAGGACTCAACGGCGCCCCATTCCAGCCGGCTGATCAGCGCGGGCGGGACAGAAACGTCGTACGCTCCCTTGGCGGCGATCGACTGCGGGAAATCCCCGACCGATGGTCCGTTGCTCGAATCGATGAAGGTGAAGGTCAGGCCGGGGATGAACGCCGGATTACCCGCGCCGTCGACCGTTCGGTAGCGAAGCGTTGCCCCCTGGGTTGCGCAAACGAGTGGAGAGAAGATTCGCTCGCCCGGATCGACCAGACCGGATTCACTGGATGCGCCAACCGAGAAGGTTTCGGAGTAGTTCACTCCATCGGTCGAGACTTCGATGAGCACGACCGGCCAATCCCCAACGTCGACCGGCCAGCTGGCGCCAACCGAACTGAAGAGAAACGGCGCCTCGGCGATGAACGAGTTCCCGGTTCCTATGAGATCGGCCGATATGTAGTCGCTTTCGACCCATTCGAACGACGAGACGGGCGCGGACTCTTGTGCGGCTGCATGGGAAACGACGCGTCCCCCGCCAAATACTGTTCCCGTTGCCAATGCGGCAAGCAGGGCGCTCGCCTTCAGGACGACACGACGACTGATCTCGGGCGATTCAGGCGCGAAAATGCCGCCGGTCCGTCCAAACGGTCGCGAATACGAACGATCTCTACGTGCGAGGCCCATCTGCTTCCCCCTCAGCCGGCGCCACCGGCACGCTGCAGATGTGTCGAATTGTCACAGCGGGATGTCTCCACCCTATCACGCACGTTTCGGGCATGCAACAAACTATGCTGCGTACGTACGCAGAAATCTGGGCAATGTGGTGGATGGAATCGATCATTCGTGGCACAACTAGACCACATTCATGAATCGGGTCGGCTATGATGCGCGACGACGTTCGACAGATGCATTTGGGCACAGGAGGTGCGCATGCCAAAGGCTGCGGTTGGAGATCTGGAGATTGCCTACGATCTGGTGGGATCCGGCCCTCCCGTTGCGCTCATCAACGGGATTGGCTCCCCCCGGGCAGGTTGGGATGCCCAGGTTGACGTGTTGAGCCGGCACTTTACAGTGCTGACCTTCGACAATCGAGACGTCGGCGAAACCGGCGGTGGCTCCGACCCGAAACCCTATCCGATGGCGCAGTTTGCGACGGATCTGGCCGGGTTGATGGATGTCATTGGTTGGCCGAGCGCGCACATCGCCGGTGCTTCGATGGGCGGGGCGATTGCGCAGGAGTTCGCCATCGGGTATCCGGAGCGGACGCGGAGCGCGACGATCGTCTGCTCCTGGCCGAAGAGTGACCCCTGGATGGTCGAGCTGATGACGCAATGGGACCATGTTTTCGAAACGCAGGGAAGAGTAGCCTGGGACCGAACAACCTGGTTGTGGGTCTTCACCGAGCGTTTCTTCAATGCCGACCCCGATCCGCTTCCCGCGTTGCTGCGCGACAGTGAGCAGATGCCCTTTCCGCAATCGTTGGAGAGCTATCTCCGGCAGTCGGCCGCGTTCAAGGCGCATGACACGCTCGCACGGTTGCCGTCGATTACCGCGCCAACCCATGTGATCGTCGGCGAGGAGGACATCTATACGCCGCTCCGTTATTCGATCGAGATTGCCAATGCGATCCCCGGCGCGACGTTGACCACCATTCCCGAGGCAGGTCACGGAGTGTTCTGGGAGCAGGCGGAGCTTTTCAATCGTTCAGTCGGAAATTTCCTGCTCGAGGCCGAGCAGGGCGCCAATGGAGTCGACTAGATGCCAAACAATCTCATTCTCGGATCGACCATCGTTTTTGCGCCGCATCCCATCGACGCTGCGCTCGAAGGGTTGGCGGACGCCGGCTATCGCAACTGTGAGATCGGTGCGGTCAAGGGGTGGTTCGAGCACATCGACCCGGACACGGTCACCGATGCGGAGCTCAACCGGATCCAGACCAAACTGGCCGATCTGGGGTTGAATCCCGTCAGCATTGCCGGTCATACCCAGCTCCAGACCGATGAGGGCAAGGAGCGGCTTGGCCGTGTGATCGATATCGCCGAGGTGCTCGGTATGTCGATCGTCAACACGTTCACCGGAGATGCCAAAACCGACGCGGAGCACGACGCCTATTTCGCGAATGTGACCGAGCTCTGCGACAAGGCCGCTGGCAAGGGGCTCAAGATCGGTATGGAGACTGACAGCAACATGCTGCCGACGGCCAGGATTGGCGTCGATATCCTGGCCCGAATCGATCGGCCCGGGACGATCGGATTCAACTACGATCCGGGCAATGTCATCTATTACGCCGGCGCCGATCCGGTTGAGGATATCGACTACGCGCTGCCCCAGTTGATCCATTTCCATTTCAAGGACAAGATCGGCGGCAAGGGGGTGTTCAACTTCCCGCCACCGGGTGACGGAGAGATTGATATGGCCGCATTGCTTGCCAAGGTGAACGCCGCCGGATACGAGGGGCCGATCAGCGCCGAAGTGGAATTCGACGACAAGGGATGGCCGGACTACGATGGTTGCCTGACGGCGGCCAAACGCACGGTCGCCAATCTGCATGAGAAGTTCGGACTGACCTGGTAGCGCAATGCCGGAAAAGCTGACCCACTTCGATGAATCTGGACGCGCCCACATGGTCGACGTCGGCGGAAAAGAGGTTACCTCCCGCCGTGCGGTCGCCACCGGGTTCGTGCGGATGCAACCCGAGACGGTCGAGCTGATCCGTGAGGGACGTGCAAAGAAGGGGGATGTTCTGGCAGTCGCCCAGGTGGCGGCCATCATGGCCGCCAAGAAAACGTCCGATCTGATCCCGATGTGTCATCCGCTGATGCTGACCAAGGTCGCCGTCTCGTTCGCGATCGAGCCGGACGGGATCGGCATCGAAGCGACGGTCGAAACGCGCGGTCAAACCGGCGTGGAAATGGAAGCGCTCACCGCCGTTTCGGGCGCGGCGCTGACCATTTACGACATGGTCAAGGCCGTCGATCGGGGCATGACCATCGAGGGGATCGGCGTGCAGGAGAAAGAAGGCGGCCGAAGCGGGCATTGGGTGAGGGAACCTTAGGAGTTAGGAGTTGGGATTTCGGAGTTGGGCTTTCCCAGCTCTACACCCGCCGGCAGCGGATTATGTCCGTCTGCATGGTAGACTCCCGGCTAGCGTGCGCGGGTGCCCAGCACTCGCGTTTTCGTGTGAGATGCGGGATTTGTTGGGATCAGCCAGAGGAGAAAGAGGATGACGGTTCGATTGACTCGCCGCGCGTTCGTTGGGGCCGCGGTTGCCGCTCCGGCCGTTGCGGCACTCCCGATTTCGTTGCAGAGTGTTGGGGCGCAGGATGCGGGCTTCACGGTCACCATGGTGACCGACACCGCTGGGCTTGGCGATCAGAATTTCAACGACCTCGCCAACGCGGGTGGAACCCAGGCCGCCGAGGATTTCGGTATCGAGTGGAAAGTGCTCGAATCGGTCGATATCCCGGCCTATGTTCCGAACTTGACGGCGGGGGTCGAGCAGGGCCCGCTGACGGTTGCCGTCGGCTTCCTGCTGACCGATGCGGTTGCTCAGGTTGCCGCGCAGTACCCGGACGCGCATTTCGCGATTATCGATGCCGCGGTCGAGGCGGACAATGTGCAGTCGGTGCTCTACCGTGAGCAGGAGGCGGCGTTCCTGGGCGGTGTTGCCGCGGGACTCATGACCCAAACGAACAAGCTCGGCATCATCGGCGGCCAGCGCATCCCGCCGGTCATCCGCTACGAAGTCGGCTTCCGCGCCGGCGTCGAAGCGGTCAACCCGGATGCCGAGATCGTGATCGCCTATGCGGATGATTTTGGCGATCCAGACAAGGGCAAAGAGCTGGCGCTGGCCCAGTTCGCCGATGGTGCCGACATCCTTTTCCCGATCGCCGGCCTGACCGGTGTGGGCGCGTACAGCGCGATTTCTGAGCTGAACAATCCGGGCGAGCAGTGGGTCATCGGCGTGGACGTCACCCAGGAGCACAATGCTCCCGGTTTCGAGGCGTTCGTCGTTCGCAAGGGTGTCGATACCGGCGTCTACCAGGCGATCGAGCAGGAGGTCAACGGTACCTTCACGGCGGGTGTCCACAGCCTCGGCATTGCCGAGGGTGGTGTCGGCTTCGAGGACCCGAACGGCCGGGTTCCAGCCGAAATCATGACCGAGGTCGAGACCTTCCAGTCGATGATCCTCGATGGCTCCCTGGTGGCTCCGTCGACCGATGAGGAGTACGAGGTCTTCGAGGTCCCCGCGGCCGGCTAGGCAGAACGACGTCGTACGAAAGTTCAAAGGGAGTCCGCTTCTCGCGGGCTCCTTTTTTGTCCGGGGTCCAGAGTCCAGAGCGGAACGGCGCTCTCTTGTTCATCGACCACCCTGGACACCGGACGCTGGCATCGTTTCGTCCGGCGTCCACGGGCGCTGCCGGGTACAATGCGTGCGTTCGGTGTACGTTCGCTTTCAAGGTGCTGATCTTTGACGGCTGAAATACGTTGGAGTCCAGGGTGGTAGTTCAGCCCGAACCCCAGGCGCCGCTGGCGGTCGAGATGGCCGGAATCGTCAAGCGGTTCCCCGGTGTCGTCGCCAATGACGGGATCGATCTCTCCGTTCGGCGAGGCGAGATCCATGCGCTGCTTGGTGAAAACGGGGCCGGCAAATCGACCCTGATGAACATCCTGATGGGGCTCTATCCGCCCGATAGCGGCGAGATCCGCATCGACGGTGTACCGGCTCGCTTCCATAGCCCCCGTGACGCGGTCAATGCCGGGCTGGGAATGGTTCACCAGCATTTCATGCTGATCTCTCGGTTCACGGTCACCGAGAACGTCATCCTGGGGAATGAGGGAGCCTCGTTCACATTGGATCGCCGAGCGGCGGAACGGACCGTTGGGGAGACGGCCGAGCGGTATGGATTGCGTGTCGATCCCAAGGCGTTGATCGACGAGCTGCCGGTCGGTATGCAACAGCGCGTCGAGATTCTCCGCGTGTTGTACCAGCAGAGCCGGACCTTGATTCTCGACGAGCCAACGGCATTGCTGACCCCACAGGAAGTCGAAGACCTCTACGACATTCTGCTTCAGCTCAAGGAAGCGGGCCACACGGTCATCTTTATCACACACAAGCTGCGTGAGGTCGCCGCCATCAGCGATCGGGTGACCGTCATTCGGCGCGGCAAGACGGTCGGTACGCGCGAGACGAGAGAAACGACCGCCGAAGAGCTTGCCGAGCTAATGGTTGGTCGCGATGTGCGCTTGCACGTCGACCGGCCGCCATCTCAACCGGGCGATGCGGTGCTCCAGGTGTTCGATCTCCATCTGCGTGGCAAAGGCAACCGCGACGTTCTCGATGGGTTGAGCCTCGGTGTACGCCGGGGCGAGATCGTTGGCGTCGCCGGGGTGGAAGGCAACGGCCAGACCGAGCTGGTCGAGTGCATCGCCGGGTTGCAGAAGCCCGATTCCGGCACGATCATGATCCAGGGGACGGAAACGACCGGCTGGAACCCGATCGAGCTGCGCGAGGTGGGGCTCTCGTACATCCCGGAAGACCGGCATCATCGCGGTCTCGTGCTTCCATTCTCGCTGACCGAGAACATGCTTCTCGGAAACAGCACCTTCGCTCCGTTCAGCTCGGGTGGCCGGATCGACTATGCCCGCACGCGCGAGATTGCGGCCAAAGAGATGGCCGAATTCGATGTGCGCGCTCCCGGACCGGAGACACCGGCGGGCTCGCTGTCGGGCGGCAACCAGCAAAAGTTCATCATTGCCCGCGAGCTCTTTCGCGAACCGGATGTGATTTTGGCGATCCAACCGACCCGCGGTCTCGATGTCGGCGCAATCGAGTTCGTCCACGGACAGCTGGTCGAGGAACGGGACAAGGGACGGGGGGTCATGCTGATCTCGTTCGACCTGGACGAGATCTTCGATCTTGCCGACAGAATTCTGATCATCTACCAGGGCAGGATCGTGGGAGACTTCCCGAGCGGAAAGATCACCCGCGCCGAATGCGGATTGCTCATGGGTGGCAAGACGATCGAGCAGGAAGGGGAACCGATCCGTGTCTGATTCCCTTCGGTCGCGTGGCTTGACGATGACCGTGCTGACCTCGGTGGCCGCCGTCGCGGTGGCATTGCTGGTCGGGGCCATCTTCATTCTGCTTTCTCAACAAAACCCCGTCACCGCGTACAAGGCTTTGCTCGAAGGTGCCTTCGGCAGCCGCCGCGCGATCGGCGAAACGCTGGCCGCCAGCACGCCATACATTTTTGGTGGCCTGGCCTTTGCGGTGGCCTATCGCGCCGGTCTGTTCAATATCGGTATCGAAGGGCAGATGGTGATGGGCGGTCTGGCCGCCGGCGTCTTCGCGGCCTGGAACCTCGATTTGCCGCGCGTGCTCTATATCCCCTGCGCGCTGCTGGTGGCGGCTGTCGCTGGCGGAATCTGGGGTGCGATTGCCGGCGCCCTGAAGGCCGTCTCCGGAGCGCATGAAGTCATCACGACCATCATGCTGAACTATCTGGCGTTTCAGGTCTTGAGCTATACCCTCCTGCGGACCGAAGGCTGGCTGCCCGTCAATCCACAATTGCAAGCCACCAAGCCGTCCAGTCCGGATGCGCGCCTGCCAAACATCCTGTCCGGGACTCGCCTTCACGCGGGCTTGCTTCTTGGCCTGTTGATGGCGTTGCTGGTCTGGTACCTGCTTTTCCGGACGACGTTTGGCTATCGCCTCCGCACCGTCGGCTTGAGCAAGGGCGCGGCCGCCTACGCCGGTATGCGCTGGGGCGCGACGATCACGATTGCGATGTTCATCTCCGGCGCGCTTGGTGGATTGGGCGGCGCGAGTGAGACACTTGGCCTCCTGGGCCAGCAGTACAACGCGCCGCAGGGATACGGATTCGCCTCCATTGCGGTTGGTCTGGTTGGCCGCAACAACCCATTTGGCGTCGTGCTTGCCGCGCTGCTCTTTGGAACGTTGCGGAGCGGCTCGACCGCGATGCAGAACCAGGCCGGCACGTCCAAGGAACTGGTGCTGGTGCTGCAAGGTCTGGTCATCCTGGCATTTGCCGCGTTGGCCGCCTCGGGACGCGTTCAAAGCTGGTGGGCCAAACGGCGCGGTCAGCGATTCGATGAAGGCACAGATACCGTCGGCGTCGAGCCGGGCGTGGCGCCTGAGCTGTAGGGAGCAGAGCGGGAATGGCTGACTTCTTCGACATAAACCTGCTCAAGGCGATCCTGCGTATGGCGACGCCGTTGATCTTCGCGGCAATGGGCGGCCTCATCTGCGAGCGGTCCGGTGTCATGAACATCGGGCTCGAAGGAATGATGCTCACCGGCGCGTTCGTGGCGGTGCTGGGAACCTACTACCTGCACAATCCCTGGTGGGGGCTCCTTTGCGCCCTGATTTCCGGTGCGCTGGTCGGATTGATCCACGCCTTCTGGAGTATCGGTCTGCGATCCGATCAGATCGTCACCGGTACGGCCATCAACCTGCTCGCGGCAGGAATCACGATCTTTCTCTGTCAACGCTTATGGCAGCAATCCGGACGAAGCCCGCAGGTCGAGACGCTGCCAAATGTGACTAGCGGCGTCAATGTGCTGGTCCCCATCGCGTTTCTGCTGGTCCCCGTCGTCTGGTATTTTCTACGGACGACCAAACCAGGACTTCGCCTCATGGCAAGTGGGGAGAGTCCCCAGGCAGCTGAGAGTGTGGGCATCGCAGTCGACAAGCTCCGCTACGTCGCGGTCATGACGAGCGGAATGTTTGCCGCGGCCGGCGGCGCCTACCTCTCCATTGGCTCGCTCTCCCTCTTCACGCGCGACATGACCGCCGGGCGCGGGTTCATTGCCCTCGCGGCTGTCATTTTTGGGAACTGGATGCCGATTGGCACGCTGGGCGCGTGTCTCCTGTTCGCCGGGTCGCAGGCGCTCCAGGTGCAAGCGCAGATCAAGGGAATCGGCATCTCGACCGATCTTCTCCTGGCGTTGCCGTATTTGCTGACGCTGATTGCGCTGGCCGGATTCGTCAGGAATTCCCGGCCGCCGGCGGGTCTCGGTCAGCATCCGACGACGCACTAGCACGATGCCGGCGAGTCTCCACCAGCATGTTCATGAGCAGGCTGCCAAAGACCGCGCCGATACAATCGACGATCAGATCGTGGACGTCTGAGTCTCGATTCGGGACGAAGGACTGGTGGAATTCGTCGGACACACCGTAGAGCGCGGAGATGAGCACCGCCACCACGAACGCTGGAACGATGCCCCAGCCCAGCGATCGAAAGAGAAGAGTCAGCGTGGCGCTGAGAAGTGCGTAGACGAGGAAGTGGCCCGCGACGCTCTGAATATCACGGCCGCCATCGAGATTGGGAAGCTGTGAACGGCTCGACAGCGCGAAGATGACAACCATGACGCAAAGCGGAGCCGCCGCGACATACCAGGGGATTGTTCTGCGTTGTGGCGCCCGCTCGTCGAGCTCGGTCATGCGACATCCGTTTCATATGATCAGATGGGAGTACCACAAGATCGTACAATGACGCGGCAAGGATACGGTTCCGCTGCGGAAGGGCACGGTGCCGGTGTATCAGGAGGGACTGGTCTCGATGGCGGCGGTGGTTTCGGAGCGACCGAATTCAGATGTGAGTGCGGGCATTCCCGGGTTCGACCGAGCCGTCTGGTACTTCCTGCGGATTTCCGGATTGGCGCTGGTGATTCTTGCCTGTGGGCATGTCATCATCACGCACTTCATCAATGTACCGTCTGAGACGACGTTTGACTTCGTTGCAAACCGCTGGGCGAGTCCCTTCTGGCGGACGTTCGACTTTTTGCTGCTCTTCTTCGCGCTCTGGCACGGAATGCTCGGACTTCGCATGATCATTACCGATCTCATCCGACCGGCCGGATGGCGCGTTGCGCTCAATGGATTGAACTGGCTGGTCGGGATCATTTTCTTCGCGCTTGGCGTAGTTACGATCTTCGCATTCGACGAGGAGCAGGGCCGGTCGAACGCCGGTCCGCTGGCGGATGCGTTCTGGGTTGCCGACCTCATCAAGTGGTCGCTCTACCTCTTTGCGGTCGCAACCTACGTTGGCGCTGCGTTGCTGGTGATTTACGTTCTGCGGCACATCAGCCTGGGCACCCGGCCGATCTACCGGGGCGATCTTGGCCAGTACGCCTGGATCCTCCACCGGGTGGCCGGAGCCGGAATCGTCTTCTTCCTCCTCGTCCATATCGTCGACATCATGCTGATCGGATTCAGCATGGAGGTCTATGACGAGGCGGTCTCGGTCTATGCGGCACCGTTCCTGATTCCAATGGAGATTGCGCTGGTTGGCGCCGTCTTCTATCACACACTCAATGGATTGCGAATCATCCTGATCAACTTCTCGAAGCGCGGATTGCATCTGCAGAAGCAGCTCTTCTGGGCCGCGCTGGCGGTGACGGCCGTCCTGACTGCAATCAGCGGATGGATCATCATCCAGCACGAGCTCCTGTAGGCTCGGCCGCCGGTACGCCGCGTTTATCGAAACGTGAACGCACCGGGCCAACGCGGTCCGGTGCGCTTCCATTTTGGGCTCCAGCACCCAACCGTCCGGTTGCTCAGTATCCATCCAGGATTCATATGGAATCCAAGTGATTGCCTGGGGAAACAACGCCTGCTGTAGCCGCCAGCCCGATGTAGGCAGTGCTTCGCCGGTACGGGGCCGGCGGCGACCTCCTACGATGGGCTCGTCCGAGATGGGACCGGCGCTTCGCCGCCAGTATCATTAGGAGTGACGGGCTGGCGGTTGCCGCCATGCGAAATCCGGAGCTCCAAGAGCTGTGCCTACCAATATCCAAACGAAACGATCTGCGCGGCGGCCGATACTCCCGCTCCTGGGGCTTTTTTGTCTTGCGATCGGCCTGTTCTGGCCGTTGACGGCTTCGTTTGCCCAATCCGACCAGCCGCATGTGATCGTTGGGGAAATCGACGGCACCATTACGCCGGTCATGGCACGGTATGTTGAGAAGACGATCGACCGGGCAGAACGCGACGGGGCGGCCGCGGTGGTGTTCGAGATGGATACGCCCGGCGGACTCAGCTCCGCGATGGACGACATCATCGAGGACATCAGCCAGAGCGAGGTTCCGGTCATCGTCTATGTGGCGCCGCGTGGCGCGCGTGCCGCCTCGGCCGGGGTCTTCATCAGCTATGCGTCGCAGGTGGCGGCCATGGCCCCCGGTACCAATATCGGCTCGGCCTCGCCGGTTTTCCTCGGCGCCGACGGAAATGTCTCCGATGTCGACGACACGATGTCGGTCAAGATCACCAACGATGCCGTCGCCCGTATCCGCAATCTGGCGGACCAGTACGGTCGCAATGCCGACTGGGCCGAATCCGCGGTTCGCGACGCCGCAAACATCACGGCTGACGAGGCACTGGCGTTGGGGGTCATCGACTATGTCGCGCCCGATCTGCCAACCCTGCTGAACGAGATCGATGGCAGTACGGTCGAGCTTGCCGGCGGCCCGGTCACCCTGGCCACAGCCGGCGCGGAAACAACGTCGGTCGAGATGAGCGTCTTCGAGCGATTGCTGCAATTCTTGGCCGACCCGACGATCGGCTACATCTTCCTCAGTCTCGGCATGCTCGGGCTCTTCTTCGAGCTTTCGAACCCAGGAGCAATGTTGCCGGGAATCGCCGGGGCAATCGGGCTGATCGTCGGGCTCTTCTCGCTCGGCACATTGCCGGTCAACTGGGCCGGCGTGGCGCTGATGGGATTGGCGTTCCTGCTCTTTGCCGCGGACATTTTTCTTCCATCCGCGGGTTTGCTCACTGTGGGTGGCGTTGCGGCGTTTCTCTTTGGCTCGTTCATGCTCATCGACGAGGGTGTTCCTGGGTATGAGCTTTCACGCGTCGTCGTTTGGACCGTGGCAATCTGTCTTGCCACATTCTTTGTGTTGATGGGGGCCTTCGCCTTGAAAACGCGATTCAATCGGTCGCAAGTCGGCCGGGAAGGGTTGATGGGAGCGATCGGCGTCGTGCGGCAAACGCTCGCGCCGAGCGGCATGGTCTTCGCGCAAGGCGAGCTCTGGAGCGCCACGCTCGACGAATCGACCGGCCATCACGAGCTCGAACAGGGGCACTCCGTGGTCGTGATCGGCCTCGATGGATTGCGTTTGATCGTTCGACCCGCAACCGACGCCGAACAGCGCGGGGGCGCGTCGGTGGCCGTTCCACCCTGGGGGAATCCGGAACCTGTGTAATTCTTGTCGTGCGCGGACCGCGCCGGCGTAGCTCGAAAGGAGCGTCCCCATATGGCCGCAGTTGGCCTGGCGCTGGTCGCCGTCATCATTCTCTTCGTCCTGATCGTGTTGCTCGCATCGGTCAAGATCGTCCGTGAATACGAACGCGGCGTGGTCTTCCGGCTCGGTCGCCTGGTTGGCCCCCGGGGCCCCGGTCTCATCCTCCTCTTGCCGTTCGTCGAGCGGATGACCAAGGTCGACCTGCGCACGGTGACGATGGATGTTCCTTCGCAGGAAGTCATCACCCGGGACAATGTCACGGTACGCGTCAACGCGGTGTCCTATTTCCGCGTGATCGATCCGGCGGCCGCGGTGACGAATGTCACCGACTACATTCGCGCGACATCGCAGATTGCCCAAACGACCCTCCGCAGCGTGCTCGGTCAATCGTCGCTCGATGAGCTGCTGGCGGAACGAGAGAAGATCAACGCCGAGCTGCAGCGGATCATCGACGAGCAAACCGAGCCCTGGGGCGTCAAGATTTCGATCGTCGAGGTCAAGGACGTCGAGCTGCCGCAGTCGATGCAGCGCGCGATGGCCCGGCAAGCTGAGGCCGAACGAGAGAAGCGGGCGAAGATCATTCACGCCGAAGGCGAGTTCCAGGCGAGCCAGCAACTCTCCGAAGCCGCAAATGTGATCGCGCGGGAACCGGTTGCCTTGCAGCTCCGCTATCTGCAGACGCTGGGCGAGATCGGGACCGAGAAGAACACGACAATCGTCTTCCCGCTCCCAATCGAATTGCTCGGACTCCTGCCGGAGAACCTGCTCAAGTCGGAAGCCGAGGCTCCGAAGAAGCGGTAGCCGCACCGGCGCCGTAGAGCGGAAGCCAGTAGTCGCGATAGAGGGCGACATGTGCGGGTTCACAGAACTCGCGCATGTGGCCTTCGACATTTTCGCGCCAGATCCGGCGCGCCAGTGGTCGCCCACAAAGCGCGCACGAGCGCCGTTGCGGGTCGACATAGCCGACATCGATCGTGACCCAGCTCCCCTCGTGGCCTTTCGTTGTCATGACCTACCGCTCTCCCATTCCAGCCTGAAAGCCATAGTCTCGCTCCGCGCGCTCGATGCTGACGAATCCGTTTTCGATATCCTGCGAGATCAGCGCCGGATCGCGGTCGGCTGGGGAGCCGTACCCCCCGCCGCCGGGCATGACGATACGAACCTGGTTGCCCGATTCCAGGGTGATTCCGGAGAACTTGGACGGGGAGCGCGTCCCGAAGGCATCGACGAAGGTCCGCCATTCGCTGTTCGCATCCGGCCGGAACCAGAGACCGCCCCGGGACCCGGCGTCGCCGCCGAGCACGCCCCAGGGGTCGGTTTTCATCCGGTTGAGCAGCGCGCTGACCGTCACCTCGTTCTGGACGGTCAGGACGCGTTCGCCTCCGAGGCCACCACGCCATTGTCCCGGGCCGCCGGAGTCCGCGAGCAGCCGGTACGAGTCGATCAGGAACGCCGGATAGCGTGTTTCGAAAACCTCGACCGGCGTATTGCGGCAGTTGCCATTGATCGTCACGACCATGTCGTTGCCATCGGCGCCTTTGCGTCCACCCCAGCCGACGCCCTCGAAATGGAAGTGAGCGTAGAGATCGCCGGTGCGCGGATCGGTCCCGCCGAAGAGGAATGGCGACGACGTCCCCCCACATGAGGCGACCACGCGGTCCGGGATTGCTTGTTGCAGGGCGCCGAACACCATATCGGTAATTCGGGGACTCGTTTCCGTGTTCCCGCCCGCGACCGGAGCGGGAAAGCTGCAATTCACGATGGTGCCGGGTGGCGCGATGATCGTGAATGGCCGGTAACATCCCTCATTACGCGGGATGGTGGGATCGGTGAGGTGGAGAAACGCGTTGTAGACGGCCGAGGCGGTGACCGCATAGATCGCATTGACCGGTCCGATCGCCTGCGGAGCCGATCCGGTGAAGTCGGCAATGATATCGTCGTCGCGGACCGACAATCTGAGTCGCATGGGGAAATCGCGCGTGCCGATGCCATCGTCTTCGATGGCGTCCTCGAACGAGTAGACGCCGTTGGGGATCGCCGCGATCTCTGCGCGCATGCGTCGTTCGGAAATGGTCATCAACTGGCGGGATGCTTCCCGCACCAGCTCCTCGCCATAGGTATCGAGGAGCTCGATGATGCGTGCCTCGGCGAGATCGAGCGAGGCCAGCATCGCGCGGAAGTCGCCGTAGGTCACTTTGGGCGTGCGGTGATTGGCGAGGATGATCTTCCAGATATCGGGGACATCCTTGCCGCGCGATCGAATCTTGACCGGCGGCAGGAGCAAACCTTCCTGGAAGACTTCCGTGGCGTCGCCGGAGAGACCTCCCGGGGTCTTGGCTCCGGGTTCCGACATATGGGCCACGTTCGCAACAAAGGCAAAGATCTTGCCGTTATAGAAGACGGGCTTGAGCATCATATGCTCGGGAACGTGCCCGGACCCGCGATACGGATCGTCGTGGACGACGACATCGCCCGGCTCGAACCCATCAAGACCGAGCTCGTCCAGCGTCCAGGTCACCGTGAATTTCACGGTGCCGATTTGGGAGGGGCAGAATTCGGCCTGCGCCAGCATCTGTCCATCGGGATCGAAGATCACGCACGAAAAGTCGAGCGATTCGTTGAAGATTGGCGAATAGCTCGTTTTCATCATCGTCACGCCCATGTCGCGGCAGGTGGACGTGAGGAAATTGTCGATGACCGTCAGGGTGACGGGGTCGATTGGATTCGATTGCGTCGATGTCATGCCTGTCCCTCGGTTTCCGGTGCGACCCAGATCAGTAGTTGCCCGTCATCCAGGACCTCTGCCCACATGTCCGGCTCGATCAATGTCGTCGAGCCAGGTTCCTCGATGACGGCTGGTCCATCGATTCGTGACCCCAGCGGCAGCTTGTATCGATCCCAGACGGTCGCGGAAACGAACCCATGCCCCCGGAAGAAGACCTCCCGGCCGGGACGCTGCGCCGGAGCCGAGCGGTCCGGCTCGACCGAGAGCCGTATCGGTGGACGGCTGCCTCGTACCGTAACCCGAAAGGAAACCAGCTCGATCACTTCGTTCTCGATCGTGTAGCCGTAGAGGGCTGCATGGTGATCCTCGAACGTTCGGTAGGCCGTTTCCAGCATCCCGATCGCGCCGTCGAGCGCGATCGGGACTTCCTGCTCATAGTTCTGTCCCAGATAACGCATATTGATCGAGTACTCCACCGATGGGTCGCCGGTGAAGCCTTCGGCCCGGAGCTCGGCCAGCGCCGCATCGAGAATGATTTGGAACTGCTGCGCTACTTGCGTCTCGTCGACCTGGGTCGATCTGAACGCCTGCGTCCAGACCTTGTCGACCCGCCGTTCGGCGATCAGCATTCCCAGGGCCGAGGCATTCCCCGGAAAGATCGGAATGAGGACTTTGGGGATTCCCAGCGCCCGCGCCACCGCGCAGGCGTGGAGCGGTCCCGCGCCGCCGAACCCGAAAAGGGTGAACCGGCGGGGATCGTGCCCGCGCTCGATCGAGATCATCTTGACCGCGCCGGCCATGTTTTCGTCGGCAATGGCGGTAATGGCCGCGGCCAGATCGAGCACCGACATGTCGAGCTGCGCGGCGAGGGGAGCGATGGCGGCCTCCGCCGCGTCGCGGTCGAGAGTCATCCGGCCGCCGAGGAAATTCCCGGGGTCGATGCGGCCCATCACCACATTGGCGTCAGTGACGGTTGGCAGGGTGCCCCCGCGTCCGTAGCAGGCTGGTCCCGGGAGTGCCCGCGCGCTTTGCGGACCAACGCGGAGGAATCCACCGGCGTCGATCCAGGCGATGCTGCCGCCGCCCGCGCCGATCGACTTGATGTCGATCAACGGAATGGCGGCGGGAACGCCCCATTCGATCTCATATTCGGTTGTGTGTTTCTGCGCTCCGTCGATGATCAGACCGACATCGGCACTGGTTCCACCCATGTCGAGCGTTAGCAGATTCGGCTCGCCGGCCTGCTTCCCGAGCGCGGCCGCGGCGATCATGCCACCGGCTGGACCGGATTGCGCGGTTTGGATCGGGTTGGCGACCGCGGCGGCGGCTTTCATTGCGCCGCCGTTCGACTTCATGATGGTCCAAGGCGCCCGCATCTCGATCTCGGCCAGCGACTCGGTCAGGCTGTCGACATAGGTGCTCATCAGGGGTTTGAGATAGGTATCGGCAATAGTGGTGGATGCGCGCTCGTATTCACGCCAGATCGGCGCCACCTCGTGCGAGATCGAGATCGGAATCCCCGGCAGCTCACGCGCGACGATCTCGGCGACGAGCTGCTCGTGCGCGGGTTCGACGTAGGAGAAGAGGAGGCAGATTGCGACCGCTTCGACCCCACGCGCGCGGAGAATCGCGCATTGCGCGGCAACGTCATCGGGGTCGATCGGCAGGATCTCCTGACCGGCGCTCCCCATACGCTCGTCGATGCCCAGGCAGTCCCCTCGCGATTGCAGCAGCGGTTTCGGCTTGCGCCATTGCAGGTCGTAGAGTGTCTTGCGGTTGATGCGCTGAATGTAGGGAATGTCTTCGTGACCGCGGGTCGTCAGGAATCCGACCCGCGCGCCGGTGCGTTCGATGAGCGCATTGGTGCAGACGGTCGTTCCATGAACGAGCTCGGCGATTCTGGCGACGTCGACCTCGGAACCCTGGATCGCGTTGAAGAGCGCCTGTCCTGGTTTCGCGGCAACCGATGGGGTCTTGAATGTGGCCAACTGGCCGGACTGGGCATCGAACGCGACGAGGTCGGTAAACGTCCCGCCCGTATCGATGCCGAGAGATATCGACGGCTCAGGCAACGACTCCATCCCTTCCATGCGCTCCTCTGTATGCAGAATTGGCTCAACGTTGCGTTGAGATTTGCCTTGTTCTCGACTGATCAGTGTCGATTGACAGCGTCTCGATCGCGTTCTTATACTGCGCTTCAGACGCTTTGTAAACTGCTTACGATCCGAATGAGCTTATGCAGTCGCTTGATCCGAGCGAGACGGAGGCTCGTATCCGGCGCGAC
This sequence comes from Thermomicrobiales bacterium, assembly GCA_023957115.1. Taxonomy (GTDB): domain Bacteria; phylum Chloroflexota; class Chloroflexia; order Thermomicrobiales; family UBA6265; genus JAMLHN01. Next base: position 46,606 of record JAMLHN010000018.1, on the reverse strand, counting down.
CAATTCGTTCCACAGTGGTTCGGCAGATCTGGATTGCCAGTATTTGGCAGATCGAACGAAAGGGAGACGCGACAGGTGAGTTTGTTGCTGGAACGGTTGCTTCGAAACAAGACGCTTCGCGATGAGGCGATCGTCGATTATTCACGATCGCTTATCAGCCGCCGTCAATTCATGGGACGCATGACGGCCGCCGGCGCCAGTGTGGCGATGGCAACACGGCTGGCGGATACGCTGGCCGCGCCGGCGACCAAACCGTCGGTGTCTCGTTGGACGAAACAGGCGGACGCGACGATTCGGTTCGTCAAGGGCGTCCATGCACCCAACGATGCCGAGATCTGGCAGGAGATGAAGGCCGATTTCGAAGCGGCGCATCCGGGCATCATCCTGCAGCCGGAGTTCTATGACTGGGCGACCATGCCCGAGCAGCTGACTGCCGGGTATGCCAGTGGAGATCCCTGGGACGTGGTCTACAACACCGACCAGGTGCTCGCCCGCTGGGTGTCCGAGGGATTGATTGCCGACATCACCTCGCTTGCCAACGACCCAGCCTGGGCAGACGAGCGAGCGGCGATTGCGCCCTTCACCTGGGATGTGGTGAACGTTGGCGGAGCGGAGTACGGCGTTGGCGTGCTCGGCGCGGTCTTCAATATCTGGTACAACCTGAATCTCTTCGAAGAAGCCGGTATCACCGAGTTTCCCGAGACCCGGCAGGGGATGCTGGATGCCGCGCTGGAGATGACGCGCGACGGCGTGTACGGGTTCGAAAGCTGCGCGATTCGGTTGCGGATTCCGCGTTCCGGGACTGGTCTCTGCATATCCACAACGATGGCGCCGATATTCTCACCGGCGATCTCACCGCACAGAATGTGGATCCGCTTGGCGCGGCCGGAACGCAATATCTCTCCGACTTGCAGTCGGTGCACAAAGTGACGCCCGATGTCGGCGCCTACGACTGGGAGGGCCAGGCGGCGCTCTTCGCAGCGGGACGTATTGCGATCCTGCATGACGAGTCCTGGCGCGCCACGGTTTGGGATGCCGATCCTGGGTTGCCGTTCGAATACGACGTTGCGATGGCTCCGGCCGGCGAAGACGGCTCGACCCGGACCGCCATGGGCAACTTCGGCTACGCCACGATTTCCGAGGAAAGTCCCAACAAGGAAGCGGCATGGGAGTTCGTCAAGTGGTTCGCCGAGGCGGATGTGATCAACCCGTATGCCGCTCGAATCGGATTGCAGACGGTCCGCGTCGACAGCGTCCCGCCCTACAACAATCCGCATCTGGAAAAGATCCAGGCGGAGCTGGTGCCGGCGGTCCAGCCGCCGCAGATCCATGTGAATTGGGCCGAGATGGTACGTACCATGTGGCCGGAGGTCGAGCGAGCCTATCGCGGTGAGCAGTCCGGTGAGGAAGCGATGGCCAAGGCTGGCGAGATCATCACCGGTTTGATCTAGTCACGCAGGAAATACGCTTCAGCACTGAAGCGTCCATGGGCAGCCGTCTCCCTCCCATTGGTGGCGGGAGCGGCTGCTCATCTCGTGAACGTTCTACGGAATCCGGGTGAGGACGCAGGGATGTTCGCCCAGCGTTTCAACCGTAGGGACGTGGCGACGTGATGTCATCGTTTCCCATCGTGTTCAGGCGGATTCCGTATTCGAGGCAGTCTTCGTGAGTTTTCGATCCTGATGCAGGAACAAGCCGTTACTCAGACAACTCGGCCGCGGGCGCTTGCTCTCTCGGAAGAGGAGCACCAGCGGCTGCAACGCCGGTACCAACGTCGACGCTCGCTGACGGCATACCTTTTTCTGCTGCCTGGCGCGATCTTCTTCTTTGCATTCCTCGTCATTCCAATTCTCTTGCTCTTCTTCTACACCTTCAATAATGGCGGCATCATCTCCGAACGCGAGTGGGTCGGTCTCGCGAACTGGCGCAATGTCTTGCGCGACGATCTGGTCATCACGGCCATCAAGAACACGGTTGTCTATTGCCTGATGGCAATTCCAGCCGTCTTCGTCATCTCGATGGTGTTGGCGCTGGTGCTCCAGCAGGCGGCCCGGGGAGGAAGCGCATTTCGCTCGCTCCTCTACATCCCGACCCTGGCTCCCTATGTTGTTGCCGCGTTGCTTTGGCAATTTGTCGTGCACCGGGATTTCGGCATCCTGAATATGATCCTGGTCGAGTTCGGGCAGGAACCCCGCAACTGGCTCGGAAGCCCGGATCTCGCGCTCCGGTCGATCACCATGCTCGAGGTCTGGCGTGGCGTCGGATTCTGGACCCTGCTCTTTCTCGCTGGTTTGATCGGCCTGCCAAAAGAGCTCTATCAAGCCGCGGCAATCGACGGCGCGAACGCCTGGCAACGCTTCCGGTATCTGACCATTCCGCTGATGCGGCCAACGTTCTTCTTTGCGGTCGTGATGGCCACGATCTGGAACCTGCAGCTCTTCGATTCTGTCAGCATCCTCACCAACGGTGGACCGCAGAATTCGACCGTAACCGTTGTCTGGTATATCCAGCAGACCACGTTTGCCTATACGGACAAGGTCGGCTTTGGCGCGGCCCTGAGCTTCATGCTGCTGCTGCTGATTCTGTTCCTTGCGTTGATCGAAATCCGACTCTTGAGAAAGCGGTAGCGTCATGATCGAGACAAGCTTTCCTGAGCTGGAAACAATGGGCGCCGAGGGTCGGGCTCTCGCTCGCGACCCGCAGCCGAAACCGGGCCGGTTCGGGGGCAAGTCGCTCTATACCATCGCGATCTACGTGATTCTGATCGTCGCGGTGTTCATCTCCCTGCTGCCATTCGGGTACGTAGTTTCGACGTCGTTCAAGAGCACGATGTCGCTCTTTTCCTATCCGCCGGATTGGCTGCCGGAGAACCCGACGCTCGATAACTACCGCAATCTCCTGAACCGCTATCCTTTCTGGCGTTGGTTGTTCAATTCGTTCGTTGTCGCCGGCTCGGTGACCGCAATCAAGCTCGTCGTCGATTCGATGGCCGGCTATGCATTTGCGAAGATGCGATTTCCCGGGCGGGACGCGCTCTTTCTGGTCGTCCTGATGTCGCTCATGGTTCCCTTCGCCGCTTTGCTGATTCCGACCTTCATCATCATCCGCGAGCTGGGCATGCTCAATACGTATTGGGGATTGATCCTGCCCGGACTGGCCAGTCCGATCGGGGTGTTCATGATGCGGCAGTTCATCGAGTCCCTCCCGAGCGATCTGGAGAATGCGGCGAGATTGGATGGGTGCTCCGAATTTCAGATCTACCGCCGGGTGATCCTGCCGCTCATCAAACCCGGGCTTGTCGTACTGGGCGTCTTTACGTTCATGACGCAGTGGACGAGCTATCTCTGGCCGCTCGTGGTGGTGACCAAACCGGAGATGGCGACGCTGACCGTGGGCGTGCGGTCGCTGACCTCGACATTCACCCAGGATTGGGGGTTGAACTCCGCGGCGGCGATCCTCTCGATGCTTCCAACGATTCTGGTCTTTATTTTCCTGCAACGGTATTTCATCGCCGGTTCGATTGCCGGTGCTTTGAAGGAATGACGTCGACACGGCGGAACGATCGGGGATTTGCAGCGTGGGACGAGTCGAGTTCGTCGGAGTCGGAAAGCAGTACGGAGATTCGGGAGCCGGGGCGGTTCAGGATGTCAATCTGACCGTCGAAGACGGTGAGTTCCTGGTGCTGCTCGGACCGTCCGGATGCGGAAAGAGCACCTTGCTCAAGATGGTCGCCGGTCTCGAGGATGTGACCAGCGGCGAGATCTACATCGACGACCGGCTGGTCAACTACGTCAAACCGGGCGATCGCAATGTCGCGATGGTCTTCCAGAGCTATGCCCTCTATCCGCACATGACGGTGCGTGAGAACATCGGCTTCCCGCTCAAGATGCACAAGCTCCCGAAAGCAGAAATCGACCGGCGCGTCACGGAAGCCGCCGAGATTCTCGGGCTGCGCGACTTGCTGGACCGGCGCCCGGAGCAGTTGTCCGGTGGACAGCGGCAGCGGGTGGCGTTGGGACGATCTATCGTGCGCGAGCCAGCGGTTTTCCTCATGGACGAGCCACTGTCCAATCTCGATGCCCAGCTGCGGGTGCAAACCCGTGAGGAGATCCTGAAGCTCCACGCCCGGCTCGGGACCACAACCATCTACGTCACCCACGACCAGATCGAAGCGATGACGATGGGCCATCGGATCGTCGTGATGCGGTCCGGGGTGGTGCAGCAAGTGGGGAAACCGCAGTTCGTCTACGACCATCCCGCCAATACCTTCGTCGCCGCATTTCTCGGGAATCCACGGGTTAATTTGCAGACCGGAGCGATTCGGCTCGAAGCTGACATTGCTCGGTTCGAACAGGGCGAGGTGTCGTTTGCGCTCGGGCCTGCCTTGTCGGCGTTTGCCAGATCTGCTGGAGACGGCGCCGAGGTCGCGCTGGGGGTACGCCCGGAGGACATTTCGGTCGAGCATGCCGGTTCACGCAAACATGAGCATGATGCGTTGGTGAAGCTTCCCGCCACGATCACGTTGGTCGAGCCGGTCGGATCGGACCTCTATGTCCGCGCGACGACCGGGACCATGGAATGGATGGCTCGGACCGAAGCGCGCCTGCCGGTGCGGACCGGCGATGAGGTCACGCTGATGATCGATCTGACGCATGCCCATCTCTTCGGTGAAGACGGCATGAATCTGGAAGGGGCGGCAGGGTGAACGAGCGCGGGAGCGATGACGTGGGCGGGAAGCTACTTTTCGCGCTCGACCGGCAGTCGGACGAGCTGACCAGGTTTACGCAGCAGCTCATCGGGTGCCGTTCTGACAGTCAGAGCGAGGGCAATTCCGAATTTCAACCCGAGGCGGTGCGTTGTCATGACCTCATTGCCGCCAAGCTGGAATCGATCGGCATGGAGGTCGAACGCTGGCTCGAGGAGCCGCGATACCCGGTGCTGGCGGCACGTCTGCCGGGGCGCGGTGGTGGACGGTCACTGGCGATCAACGGGCATATCGATGTTGTACCCGTGGGAGACGATTCGGCCTGGAATCATGCTCCGTGGAGTGGAGAGACTGCGGACGGCAAGCTTTGGGGGCGGGGCGCCTGCGATATGAAGTCCGGGGTCGCGGCCGGGATCTTCGCGATTCAGGCGGTGGTCGAATCGGAGATCGAACGAGCGGGAGACCTCTGGCTGCATATCGTCGCCGATGAAGAGGTCGTCGGCTGGAGCACGCGAAATCTTGTCGACCGTTTGCCGAAGGTGGATGCGGTCATCGTGGCCGAACCGACCGCGCTGCAGATCCAGCCGGTCGAAGGCGGATTGGTCCATATGCGGATCGAGATCGATGGGCGGGAGAGCCATGCCGGCAACCGATACAAATCGATCCACGCTGGTGGGCTTGGCGCCGAGGGCGGCATCAATGCTATCGAAAAGGGGCTTGTGATCATGGAGGCTCTGCAACGCCTGGAGCGTGACTGGGCCATCTATCGCTCGCATCCATTGCTTCCGCCCGGTTTCAGCGCGATCATGCCGGGGATGATCGTGGGCGGTCCCGGCGGAGGATCGGACGGTCGCCTGAACCTGGTGGCTAATCCCGGCACCTCACCCAACTACTGCTCGATCGAATACAACATCTGGTATCTACCGGATGAGACGTTCGACGGAATTCGAGCGGAGATCGAAGCGTTCGTGGGCGCGGTCTGCCAGACCGATCCCTGGTTGCGCGAGCGTCCGCCGCGTTTCACCTGGAAAACGCGGAATGTCTTCTTTCCGCCGGTCGATACGCCACCCGATCATCCCATCGTCGGGACGGTTGCGTCGGCGCTCGATGCCGTCGGCCGCGATGTGGAGATCGTCGGATTCAACGCGGCTTCGGAGCTCGCCTGGTATGCGGAGCAGGGAATCCCCGGTGTGATCTTCGGACCCGGCAGCATAGCCCAGGCGCATTCCCCGAATGAGTATGTCGAGCTCGAACAGTTGCACGACGCCGCGCGCGTGATGGCATTGACCGCGGCTGCCTGGTGCGGAGCCGGCTGACGCCGATATCGGCGGGCAAACATCGGCAATCTGCCGGACAATCTCTTCGACAACGACCGGTTACCGCCCGTGTGCCCGGTACGCGGGCTTGCGTTCCCACCAGGGACGGGGAGAAACGCTGTGAGAATCACCAAAGCGACGACCTACATCGTCGGAAACCCGTGGAAGAACTGGCTCTTCGTGCGGTTGGACACCGATCAGCCCGGACTTTACGGAGTCGGGGAGGGTTCGCTGAACGGTTTCGCCAAGACCATCGAAGCGGCCATCCACGAACTTTCCCATTTCTATGAGGGGATGGATCCCTTCCAGATCGAGACCATCTGCCAGCGGATGTCACGCGATCCGTACAACGAGGGCGGCCAGATCCATATGAACGCGGTGGCCGCGATCGAAACCGCCTGCTGGGACATCATCGGCAAGGAGCTGGGCCGACCCATTTACGATCTGCTGGGCGGTCGGTGCTTCGAGGATCTTCCCGCCTATGCCAACGGTTGGTACACCGGCGATCGCACCATCGAGAACTTCCAGGAAAAGGCGAAGATCGTGATGGATCGCGGCTACAAAGCCCTCAAGTTCGATCCATTCGGAGCGGCCTGGCGCATCATGACGCCAGAGGACCGGAGACTCTCGACGGACATTGTCGGCGCTGTGCGCGATGTCGTCGGTCCAGACGTCCAGGTGATGGTCGAAGGGCACAAACGCTTCAGCGTGCATGAGGCCATCATGGTGGCGGACGAGATCGAGCAATACAAACCTGCCTGGTTCGAGGAACCGACTGATTTCGCCAAGATCGACGCGGTCGTCGAGGTCGCCCGCCATACCAATGTGCCCATTGCAACCGGTGAGAGTCTTTCCTATCCCTATCAGTTCGCCGAGCTGCTTTCGCACAATGCGGTCCATATTCTCCAGCCCGATCCGTCGACCCTCGGCGGCATCTTCCGCACCAGATTGGTCTGTGGGATGGTCGATGCGTTCTATGGCGTAGTCGCGCCGCATCAGGCTCAGGGTCCGCTTTCCACCTCGGCCTGTATCCAGATCGGAGCCTGCACCCCGAACCTGATGATTCAGGAGCTCTTCGACGAGTTCAATGCCGAGTGGGAGCACGACATCGTGACCAATCCGGTCAAGGTGATCGATGGGCGCATTCAGATCCCGAGCGAGCCAGGGTTGGGGAACGATCTCAACTGGAACGAGGTCGAGAAGCATCCCTATCAGAAATCCAACTTCCTGCCGCTCTTCAAGGTCGGATGGGAGCGCCGCGAAGGCTCGACACTGCGCGAAGGCGAAGGAGCGGTCGCAAACGCATGACCGAGCTCAGCGGCTGTATCCCGATTCTCTGTACGCCGTTCGATGCGCATGATGCAATCGACTTCGAGAGTCTGCGTGCGCAAATCGACTGGGTGATTGCCGAAGGAGCAGCGGGAGTTGCCACGCTGGCGCTTGCCAGTGAGGGGTACAAGCTCACCGAGGCGGAACGGGATGCGGTTTCGTTGGCGGTTGCCGAACACGTCGCCGGGCGGGTGCCGGTGGTCGTCTCGGCTGACGGTGCGGGGAATGCCGTTGCGGTCGACCGTGCGAAACGGGCCGTCGCCAGCGGGGCGGATGCGCTGATGGTGCTGCCGCCCTATCTGGTCAAGCCGTCGCCGGCATCGTTGCGCGCGTACTACCTGGCAATTGCCAATGCGGTCCCGGTGCCGATCATGATCCAGGATGCCCCCCAGCTTACCGGCGTGGCCATGGGCCCCGCACTTTGGGCCGAGATCGGACGTGCGGCTGAGAACGAGATCTCCATCAAGGCCGAGGGAACCCCGCAGGGGGCCACCATTTCCGCCGCGATCGAGCAGAGTGGGGGAACGATGCGGGTTTTTTGCGGTTGGGGAGGACTCGGTATTCTCGATGCGCTCGAACGCGGCGCCGTCGGGAGCATGCCGGCCGCGAACTTCACCGGCGTGTTTGCCGGCATCCATGCGGCCTGGGATGCGGGAAACCGGGAGCGTGCGCGAGCATTGCTCGAATCCGCGCTGCCATATTCGGTGTGGGCTATGCAATCGCTGGACCATTCCGTAACGACGGCCAAACGCGAGCTGAGACAACGCGGAATCATTGCCAACGACCGCGTACGCCAGCCCGCGACAGAATTGGACGCAATTGGGATGGCTCAACTCGACGAATGGATCGGCCGCGGGCTGACATCTCGGGTGGATTGATCTACCATGAGATTCGAGCTCGGTGATACGATTTGCCGCGGCCGCGCGTTACAGTGGTTAACGTGGTCGAGCAAAATGGGTGCATTCCCGGCTCATCAATCGTATGTAGGCACCAACGGAGTGAACAAATGACGATATCCGTGGCTCGCTTGTGCAAAGCGCTGTGGGCATTTCTCCTGATCGGCACCCTCTCGTTGGGGAGTCTGACGGTCGCATTGGCGCAGGATTCTCATATTCAACCGAGCTCGCTCGGCGAGGTGCCGACCACTGGCGGTATGCGCCCCGGTCCGGCCGCGGCGCTGGCGCCGGGATCGGCAACTCCTGAGATCGAGGGCGTTATTCCGATTGCGATCCAAATTCCCAACGCTTTCGTCGATGCGCAGGTCGAGACGGTCAACATCGTCGACGGTGTGATGCAGGATCCGACCGGTCCCTGGGTGATTTCCTGGTACGAGGAATCCCCCCGGCTGGGTGAGCTTGGCAATATCCTGATGGCGGGACATCTCGACTACTGGGATGTTGGACCGGCCGTCCTCTACAACGTCAACAATCTGAACCAGGGCGATGTCATTTCGATCACTGGTGAGGACGGTATCGTCTATACCTACGAAGTCGACTGGCGCGAGAACTTCGAAACCGCCAATGCGCCGCTCGACCAGATCGTCGGCCCGACCGACACCGAGAGCCTGACGATCATCACCTGCGGCGGTCCGTTCGACTACGCCAACGGGGTCTACCTGGAGCGCACCGTCGTTCGCGCGCACCGCATCGAGACGCCGCCGGCTGCGTAAGCCAGGCACGAATTCACGTGATGTCGAAAACGGCGGCCAATCGGCCGCCGTTTTGCTCGCGGGGACAGATTCCGACAGGGTTCCCAGGTGCGTTTGGGGAAACTGGGGCCCGTCGCCATCAATGGCGACGGGCCAGAACACGTGACATTGGCTACGGTTTCGGACAGCATCACGAGCGGCGAAGCGAGCTGATAAACCGGCCGCGAACGGTCTGGACAATGCCGCAATCGCCGTCCGTTGGGAGCGTGGTATGCTCAGCGCCTGAGACATGTTTGTGCGTCTACGCCTACCAAAAAGTGACCCTTGAGCGTACCCAGCCAGCACGATGAGCCGTCCATGCTTCTGCGTCAGATCCACATTCAGTGCGTGGAATGTGGCGCCCAGCAATCCGCGACCGAACCGGTTTCGGTTTGTGCGGTTTGTGGTGGCTTGTTCGAGATCGACCTCCGGCTGACACCGCTCGATCGCGGTGCGTTCGACCGCGACACGAGCGGTGGCAAGTACTTCTCCGGTGTCTGGCGCTACCAGCCGCTCCTGCCACGACTGCCCGAGAACTCCATCGTCTCCCGGGCCGAGGGGCGCACGGCGATCTATTGGGATGACCGCATCGCTGCCTATGCCGGACTCCCCAGGGTCGGTCTGAAACACGAGGGGCAGAACCCGACCGGATCGTTCAAGGATCGCGGGATGACCGTCGGGGTCAGTCATGCCAAAGCGGTCGGCGCCAGGATCGTTGCATGCGCCTCCACGGGAAATACCTCTGCCTCGCTGGCCTCCTATGCGGCGGCCGGTGGGATGCAATCGCTGGTCATCATCCCGGAAGGAAAGATTGCTGGGGGGAAGCTGGCGCAGTCGATTGCCATGGGTGCCCGAATCGTACAGGTCGAAGGTGATTTCGATATCGCCTTGGCGCTGCTCCGGCAGCTGACCGCCAAATATCCGGTCTATTTGGTCAACTCTGTCAATCCATTTCGACTCGAAGGACAGAAAACGATCGTCATCGAGATGCTGGAGCAGCTCGATTGGAATCCCCCGGATGTCATCGCGCTTCCCGGTGGGAACCTTGGGAACACCGCGGCATTTGGCAAAGCGCTGCACGATCTCCACGCAGCCAGGCTGATCGACCGCATACCTCGCCTGATGACGATTCAGGCCGAAGGCGCGGCTCCGTTCGCGCACTACTTCGAAAGCGGGTTCGACCGTTACGAACCGGTCAAGGCGGAAACGGTCGCCACGGCCATCAAGATCGGCGATCCGGCCAGCATGCAGCGTGCGCGTCGTGCCATTCAATTGACCGATGGGCATGTGACCTCGGTCACCGACGATGAGATCCTGGCGGCGAAGTCCTGGATCGATCGGGCCGGTATCGGTTGCGAGCCCGCGTCGGCCGCATCGCTGGCGGGCGTCAGGAAGCTCGTCGCCGCGGGGGTTATCAACCGGGATGCGACTGTGGTCGGCATACTCACCGGACATCTGCTCAAGGACGCGGACGCTGTGACGGGCTATCACCTGGGCGAGCTGGGTGGCGCCGGCCGGCCGAATGTGAACCGGCCGGTTTCGGTCGAACCTACCCTCGACGCGTTGGAACGGACTCTCGACGATGCGCTTTCGAGTTAAGGCTCCCGCGTCCAGCGCAAACCTGGGACCGGGGTTCGACGCCCTGGGGCTTGCCCTCGATCTCTGGAACGAGCTCGAGATCGACACCAACGGCATCCCCGGCACGGTGACGGTCGAGGGGGCGGATGGCACGCTCCTGGCGGATAAGCAGAATTACAGTCTGAACGCCATGCAGGAACTTTCCGCCGCGTACGGAAAGCGGCTGCCCGGTTTTTCGATGACCATACGCGCCAACGTTCCCGTCGCACGCGGACTGGGCAGCTCGGCGGCCGCACTTGCCTGCGGTTTGGTGGCGGCCAACGCGCTGGCCGGTCTGGGGTTGCGTGACGTCGAGCTCTTCTTGCAGGCATGGCAGATGGAAGGGCATGGCGACAATGTCGGGGCGGCGTTCTTCGGCGGGGCCGTTCTTGCCGTCACCGGTATGTCGCATGCGATTTTGCTGTCGAATGGCGATGAGCTGGGTTTGATGGCCGTGACCTTCATTCCGGAGGCAACCAGCGCCACGTGGGCGGCTCGCGCCGCGCTTCCATCGAACGTTCCGTTGCCCGATGCCGCGTTCAATGTCGGTGTCGCTTCCGGGTTGACGTGGGGACTCGCGACCGGAAACCGAGAGGCGATTGCGGCGGGTATGCGCGACCGGTTGCACGAGCCGTACCGTGCCCGGCTTTTCCCCCATTTGACCCCGATGACCGATGCAGCGCGTCAGGCTGGCGCCGTCGGCGCGTCATTGAGCGGGGCAGGTCCGACGATCCTGACCCTGGTCGAACCCGAGAACGTCGATGCGGTTTGCCAGGCTCTGCACGAAGTCGCCGTCGAGCACGATGTCAAGGGTGAGGTGAAACCCCTGAAGCCAACGTCATCCGGCGTTTCGATCGAGCATTTCTAGGGAGCTGGGAGCTGGGAGCTGGGAGCTGGGAGCTGGGAGCTGGGAGCTGGGAGCTGGGAGCTGGGAGCTGGCTCCGGACCTATGTCGTAAGCGTTAACCGGGCCGTCTTCTCGCCCCATTCGGCTATGCCGGTTGGCTCGAATCCATGCTTGAGATAGAGCCGCCCGGCAACGTCGTTGTCCGGATCCACACCCGACATTGACTTCGGTGAACCCCCTCATCCCGCATGCGGCGAATGAGTCGTTGCAGCGCTTCCCTGCCGAGCCCCTGGCCCTGATACTTCTTGTCGATCATCAGCCTGAAGAGCCAGACGCGCCCGTCCTGCCAGGCCGATCCATACATCAGGAATCCGACCATGGTTCCGCCCCGATAGATTCCCATTGGGTTGAGCTCGGGGTGATAGAGCGACTCCGCGATCGACCAGGCATTCGAGCGTATCCACGCTTCCTGCCCCGGTTCGAGCTCCAGCGCCGCCGCCGTTTCCCAGTTTTGGATCGTAATCGGGATCAGAACGATCATATGCTTATCGTTGCAGCACGCCTCCATCGGTCGCCAGCACGGCCGCTTCGATCTCGGCGCGGGTCGCCACCAGAAAGTCGCCGACCAGGGTGTGTTTCAACGCCGAAGCGGCAAGTCCCAGCTCGAGTGCTCGTTGCAGATTCGTTGGATCCTCGATATATCCGGCGATGAAGCCACCGGCGAACGCGTCGCCTCCACCCAGCCGGTCGACCACCTCGATCGAGGTCCAATCGGTTTGGTGCATATGACCGCTGGGCCCGAGCGCCATTCCAGAGAGTTTGAGCGAGCGGGACTTCTTCCCTCGTTTTCTGCTCATCACGCAGGCGGCAATACCCAGCTTTTGACGTGCCGCCGCCATGACCGTTTCATGGTCGCCTTCGATACCGAAGAAGGTACCCAGGCCGCCTCGTGACGCGAACATCACATCGACCAGGGGAGCCAATTCCATGAAGCACTGCTTCGCGTCCGATTCCGACCAGAGCTTCGACCGGTAGTTGAGATCGAAGAAGACAGGAACGCTTGCCTTGTTGGCTTCCTGGATGGCGGTCAGCGATTCAGTGCGAGCCGTCTCGCTGACTGCCGGGGTGATCCCGGAAATGTGGAAGGCGTCCGCGTCCTTGAAGATCTCGGCCCAGTCGAACTCACCTGGTTTCAGCCGCGCGAAGGCCGAATTCTGCCGGTCGTACAGCACCGAGGACGGTCGCGGGTCGGTTCCCTCTTCGAGAAAGTAGAGCCCCATGCGACCCTCGTCCTCGTCGACCCAGCTTACGTGCGAGATATCGACACCGTGGGCCCTGCTCTGACGCGCCAGATAGCGCCCGGCGCCGTTGTCGGGAAGTCGGGAAACCCAGGTCGCATCGACGCCAAGGCATGCCAGCGTCACCGCGGTGTTCAGCTCCGCTCCTCCCGGACTGAGATCGAGCGAGATGGTTCGCTCCAGCCGCTCGTTTCGCGGTGGGGTCAATCGAATCATCCCTTCCCCGAAGGTGACGACTCGTGGACGCTTCGGTAGGGTCTCGGACATCGAACTCACTTCCTCGCAACCTGTCTCGGCAAATGCTGATGTGAATCATAGCGGCTCGGCACGCGCAATTTTCCCCTTGACATCGTTCTCCGTGGTGGTCACACTGGCGTTGCACGTTGTAAGACGCCGTAACGCGCACGGTGGGACAAGAGTGATTCGAGGTCGCACCGGGTTGGAAGGCGTTTCTGGGCAGGAGCAACTGGCTTCGGTCCCGTAGTCAAGAAAGTGGGGCATCGATGGCTCGCGTCATATTCGACAATGTCACCAAGCGCTATAGCGGCGGGGTGACCGCGGTCTATCAGCTCAACATGGAGGTCTACGACCAGGAGTTCCTGGTGCTGGTCGGCCCTTCCGGTTGTGGCAAGTCGACCGCCATGCGCATGGTGGCCGGTCTGGAAGAGATCACGGAAGGCCGCATCATCATCGGTGACCGGGTGGTCAACGACCTTCCGCCAAAAGATCGCGACGTTGCCATGGTGTTCCAGAGCTACGCGCTCTATCCCCATATGACCGTCTACGACAACCTGGCCTACCCGCTGAAGCTGCGTAAGGTTCCCAAGCAGGAGCGGGACCGTCGTGTCCGCGAAGCGGCGCGCACGCTGGACATCGAGCCATTGCTCGATCGTAAGCCAAAGGCACTTTCCGGCGGCCAGCGACAGCGCGTTGCCCTCGGCCGCGCGATCGTCCGCAATGCCGACCTCTTCCTGATGGACGAGCCACTCTCCAACCTCGACGCCAAGCTCCGCGTGCAAACGCGCGCCGAGCTGATCAAGCTGCACGAGCGCGTCAGCACCACCACCATCTATGTGACCCACGACCAGGTCGAAGCCATGACCATGGGGGACCGCATTGCGGTCATGAGTCTGGGCGTTCTGCAACAGCTGGACACACCGCAGCGTCTCTACGATATGCCGGCGAACAAGTTTGTCGCGGGCTTCATTGGCTCCCCGTCGATGAACTTCCTCGATGTCACGGTCGAGCAGAAGGACGGCCACCTCTACGCCGTGAATACCGATGTCCACATGCGGGTTCCCGACTGGAAGGAGGACGCGCTGCAGAAGTACATCGGCAAACGGGTCATCCTTGGTATTCGCCCCGAGCACCTGCTTCCGTGGGACAACGCAAATGGGATCGCTCCCTCGGATTCGAAGATCCCGGTCACGGTCGACGTGATCGAGCTCCTTGGAAACGAGATCTTCGTCTACCTGACGATGGACAATGGCGACATCATCACCGCTCGCATGGATCCGGATATCAAGCTCGAACGTGGACAGAAGCTGGAGGTTACGGCGTCTCCGGACAAACTCCACTTCTTCGACCCTGAGACCGAATACGGGATCTACGTCTAGGGCGCTGGTCCTGAGTCCTGAGAAAAAAACGAAAGCAAATGGCAACGTGCCCCTGGGACTACCAGGGGCACGTTCAGTTGTTGGCGGACGAGACGGGGACGCTCCTGAACTCCTATCCGACGGGGGGAGATCCAAGTATCCAGCGTTGGTGCGTTCGGTCTTCCTCTGGAACCTGGGCTCCGGACACTGGACTTTAGAACTACTCGGCGGCTTCCGCGCTCGATTCGACCTGAGCTGGTTCGGCCTCCAGCACATCGCTGGCCCGGACGGTGCGGATCTCGATTTTGCGTGGCCGTGCCGTCTCGGCTTTTGGCAGACGAAGCTTGAGCATACCGTGCTCGAACGTCGCCTCCGCCGTGGTTGCATCGATCTCGACCGGAAGGGTGATGGACCGGCTGAAGGTGCCACGCGGAAGCTCGTGCATGAACCAGGTCGCCTCGGCTGCGTCCGTGGAAAGCGCGACATCTGGCGTCGAACCGGTCAAGGTGACCGTTTCTTTGTCGACGGTGATATCGATTGTGGCCGGGTCGATACCGGGAACCGCGGCAATGACGACAACCTCTTCATTGGTCGCATAGATGTCGAGGGGAAGTGGCATCCGGGTCTGGCCGGAGACCGGCGGGAAAACCGACCGGAAGGAACCGCCGAACGCGTCATTCATCAATTTGTCCATGGCGTCTCGCAACGATACAAGCTCACCAGTGACAGGATATCGGGAAACCATTGGGCAACCTCCTGATACGAGTCCGGCGAAGCATCGTATATACGCGAATAAGACTGATTGATATGACCGGACTCAACTGCGACAATGCTACGTACCGGACGCGTTCTTGTCAAGAGAGTTGATCGTGGCGTGTCAGGTATTGTGCTCGGTCGTGCGGCGCATTCGCGACGCCACCCGATTGAGTATGCTGGTAGTCAATCGACCGGGATACGAATGGGGAAGGCAACATGGGCAGGCATACGGACGATCTGGCGCCGGCAACGATCGCGGTGAAAGGCGGCTTCGATCATCAGCAGGGCAGCGGGGTCGCTCCTGCGATTCAGCTTTCCTCGACCTTCATCCATTCCGGCGATCCGTCCAATCCTGACGACGGGGTCTATTCCTATGGTCGTGGAGGCTCGCCGGGATTCGTCGAGCTCGAGCGCGTGATTGCCCAGCTCGAGCACGGGAGGGATTCGGTCGTATTCAATGCCGGCATCTCAGCGGCAATCGCCGCTCTTGCCGACGGTGCGCCGGGGACTGCCGTCGTGCTTCCATTCGACGCGTATTATGGGATTCGGGCGCGCGCGTCCGAGCTCCTGCCTCAGCGCAACATCGAGGTCCGCTTCGTCGATCAAACCAATCTCGACGATGTGCGCGAGGCGCTTCAGGGCGCATCGCTCTTCTGGACAGAAACCCCGACCAACCCGCTGCTGTCGGTTGCCGATCTGGACGCGATCGCTGAGATTTGCGCCCAGATGGAGGTTCCCTGGTTTTGCGATAACACGTTCGCCACGCCTATTGCTCAAAACCCGCTCGACTATGGCGCCGCGGGGGCGATGCATAGCGTCACCAAATACATCGGGGGGCACAGTGACTTGATTCTGGGGGCGGTGGCCGTCAACGATCCGGAGCTGGCCAAGCGCCTGCGTGGACGCCGGGGCAACATCGGAACCCAGCCGGATGGGTTCGGCTGCTGGCTGGCGCGGCGGGGAGCGCAGACGCTGGCGGTGCGCTATCAGCGGCAATGCGAGAACGCGCTGGAGTTGGCGACTCGCTTGGCAGCGCACCCGGCGGTCGAGCATGTCTATTACCCGGGGTTACCATCGCATCCGGGGCACGACACGGCCAAAAAGCAGATGCACGGGTACTTCGGGGCTATGTTGTCGTTCATCCCGCACGGTGGCGAGCATGCGGCGCAGCGCGTCGTGGAGCGATGCGAGGTTTTCGTGCCCGCGACTAGCCTGGGCAGCGTGGAGTCGTTGATCGAGCGCCGCGCGCGCTGGGTTGCAGAATCGACGCATCCGGCGCTGAATCGGGTATCGGTCGGAATCGAGGACATCGAAGACCTCTGGCGCGATTTCGAGCAGGCGCTGGCGGCCGCCTGAGGCGGCACGACATTGCGTATAGGCGATAGCAAAATCGCTTCCGATCTCATACTATGAGCATGCATACGTAACGCTGAGTATTCTCACCTGCCTCGCACGGTGAGCCGATCTCGTGCCGCCCGGTGCGCTCACGTTCGTCAGACAAAGCAACACGCCGTCGACCCGGCGAATGAGGAACCGAAACAATGCGAAGAGGTGTGATTCTCGCGTTTGTGGTGGGAGTGGTTCTGGCGGTTGTTGCCGCTGTCCCCCTGGGTGGCGCGGCAAATCCCACTGCCACGCCCACGAGACGTGCGTCGGCGTCGCCCCAGGCGTCGCCGGTTGCACTGATGGGAGATGTCGAAGCCGGTAAGAAGCTCTCGGCGCAATGCACCATCTGCCATTCGGTCAACGGCGGCGTTGGCATCGGCCCGACCTGGAAGGGCCTCTTCGGATCCGACGTGGAGCTGGCCAATGGAACGACCGTCAAAGCCGACGAAGCCTATCTGACCGAATCGATCAAGGATCCAGCCGCACAGGTTGTCAAGGGGTTTGCCGCCGGCACGATGCCACTCTATGGCACGGTGCTCTCCGATCAGCAGATCGCGGACCTGGTCGCGTACATCAAGACGCTTTAGTCCCCGGCGAGCTGCGAACCCAGCCAATCTCCACCGGACCCCGTTTCGAACACGCCCTGACTTCCGGGGCGTGTTCGAAGCGCTGGCCACGATAGTCCCGATGGGTCTGCTCCGATCCCCGGACTTCGGGCTCCGAACCCCTTTCAAACGCGCCCCAACTTCCAGCTCCTAATACGGAATCCGGGTAAATACCCAAGGATGTCCACCCCCGCGTCTTGGAGCCGCCGGCACAGGGCCGGCGGCTACCCCATACCTTGTATCTCCAAGCAATCACGCGGATTTCGTATCACCCCCTCCGGACTGGCAAAGACGCCGGAGTGGCGGCACGCGCCATTTCGACTGCGATTTGCACGCATGCGATTGCGCAAACTGTTCATCGAAAATTCCGCATTGTCCCATGCTCACAATTTGTAACGGTTTTGTAACAGTCGCCGCGCGGAGGTCACAGCCTTGTCATACCCGGAACACTACATTTGGGGCAGGCAAAGCGAGCTTCTTGGTTCTAGCGGAATAACGCAACGATTCGCGCTTTCCTGGGAGACGCAGAGCCTCGAACGGTCTCAGCGAAGCCCTGGAGGGTGCATGAAATGAGCAAAGCAGCTAATTTCGCCAATGAACGCGTGAACCGGAGGACGATGATAAAGGGGGCCGCGGGTGTTACCGCTACCGGCGCCGCCCTCGGTATCGGCGCCCGAATGAATGGCAATGACGCCCAGGCCAACGCGCTCCAGGAAAGTGTCGAATCCATTGCCGAAGCACGTGGTCTGACACCGCAGGATATTCGAGCGGCGCTCAAGACCTTTGTTCCCAGTGGTGTGCACGATGACTATCTCGTCTTCAGCTCCGGAGGACAGTCCGGCCAGGTGTTGGTCATTGGTGTGCCTTCGATGCGATTGTTGAAGGTCATCGCCGTCTTTGCGCCGGAGCCCTGGCAGGGATTCGGATTCTCGACGGAGACGCAGGAGGTGCTGGCGGGTGGCGCCGTCAACGGCCAGGTCCTGACCTATGGCGATACCCATCATCCTGGGCTGAGCGAAACCGACGGTCAGTATGACGGGCAATGGCTCTTCATCAATGACAAGTCGAACGCTCGCATCGGCGTCATCGACCTGCGGGACTTCGAGACCAAGCAGATCGTCAAGAATCCGCATATCATCAGCAACCACGGCGGAACCTTCGTTACCCCTAACACCGAGTACATCATCGACGGATCGCAGTATGCGACCCCGCATTCCTGGACCTATGCACCGCTGGAGAGCTATGCGGATGCGTACCGGGGTGCGATGACCTTCTGGAAATTCGACCGCGATGCGGGCAGAATCGACCAGGCACAATCCTTTTCCGTCGAACTGCCGCCGTACTGGAATGACCTGGCCGACGCCGGCAAGGGACCCAGCATGGGCTGGATGTTCTCGAACACCTTCAATACCGAGCTCTCCTATGGAACCGGAGGGGGCGATCTGCCCCCGGTCGAGGTCGGCGCATCCCAGCGCGATATGGACTATCTGACCATCATCAACTGGGAGAAGGCTGCCGAGGTCGTCGCGGCCGGCAAAGCCGAGGATATGAGCGGGATGCCAATGATCCCGATGTCCGTGGCCGTCGAGGAGGGCCTGCTCTGGCTGGTGCCGGAACCGAAGAGCCCGCACGGCGCCGATGTCACCCCGGACGGCAAGTACATCGTGGTTTCGGGCAAGCTCGATCCGCATGTTACGGTCTACAGCTTCGAGAAGATCCAGCAGACGATTGCGGACGGCGACTATGAGCCGGATGCCTATGGTGTCCCGGTGCTCGACTTCGAATCGTGCGTCGAGGCTCAGGTCGAGCTTGGTCTTGGTCCCCTGCACACCCAGTTCGACGATCAGGGATTCGCCTATACGAGTCTCTTCCTGGATAGCGGTATCGCCCGCTGGAGGCTGGGTGGTGAAGGCATCGATGACGGCTGGCAGCTGATCGATATGATTCCGATGCAATACAACACCGGACATATCTGTGTCGCCGAAGGCGATACCGCCGCTCCGGCCGGCAAGTACATGATCGGCATGAACAAATGGGCACTCGACCGGTTCCATCCGGTTGGTCCGTTGCTGCCGCAGAACTTCCAGCTCATCGACATCAGTGGGGAAGAGCTCGAGCTCATCTATGACATGCCAATCGGCATCGGCGAACCCCACTACGTGCAGATGATCAAGTCCGAGCGACTCGAGAACATCTGGGAGGTCTATCCGGAGGTCGGCTGGAACTCGATCACGCAGTCCCCGTCCGATGTCGCCACGCAGATTAGCGAAGAGCGGGTCGAGCGCGATGGAAAC
The DNA here is from genome assembly GCA_023957115.1 of Thermomicrobiales bacterium. Classification (GTDB taxonomy): domain Bacteria; phylum Chloroflexota; class Chloroflexia; order Thermomicrobiales; family UBA6265; genus JAMLHN01. Next base: position 27,172 of record JAMLHN010000018.1, on the reverse strand, counting down.
AACGTCACGGTCTACATGACGATGATTCGCAGCACGATCCGCCCCGACTTCTTCGAGGTCAAAGCGGGCGATACGGTCACGATGCACATCACCAATGTGGAGATGGCCATGGACGCCACGCACGGCTTTGTGATGCCGGGTCAGAACATCAATCTGAGCATCGAGCCCGGCGAGACCACGAGCGTGACCTACGTCGCGGATACGGAAGGGACGTATCCATACTACTGCACCGAATTCTGCTCGGCGCTCCACCTCGAGATGATGGGGTACTTCCTGGTTAGTCCATAACCAGCATGACGGGAGTGCCAGCCACGGCGGCTGGCACTCCCGGTTCTCGAATTCGCGCAAACGCGAGATAACGACGTGTAGCAAGGAAGCTCACAATGTCCCTTTCCAGTGCGCAACCCATCAATAATGCGAGAGTCGACAAGCCGGGCGGGCAGCGGTGGGCACATCTGATGGCTCGGGGCCGGGTGGCCTGGGTTCAGATCGTCCTGTTGCTGGGCGCCGCCGGCCTCCTGATCGGATCGATCTTCTTCTCCTATTGGCAGATCATCCTGCGCGCGCCTCAGTACCCGAGGGGACTGACGGTCGACGTGTATGTCAACCGGCTGGAAGACATGCGATCGGTTCGGGAAGTCGATGGGCTCAATCACTACATCGGAATGATCAAGCTCACCGATGCCGCCTCGATCGAACGGGCAATCTCGGTCTACGCCATCCTCCTGATCGCACTCCTGGCGGCGGCGTCCACATTTCTGCCGGGGATCTGGCGTACGCTGGCGCGCCTGCCCGTCATCGTCTATCCACTGGTGTTCGCCGTGGACTTGTTTGGATGGCTGTATTACGCGGGCCATTCGCTGGACGAGACGGCCGCGTTGAGTAGCTCGATCAAGGAGTTCACGCCTCGCATCTTTGGCACCGGAGTGATTGGGCAGTTCCAGACGGAAGCCTCATTCCAGATCGGATTCTGGCTGGCCATTCTTGCCGCGCTTCTTGCCCTTGTCGCCGTTCTGGCGGACTGGAGAGCGAAGAGGCATGCGCCCGTTTCCTGACACCTACCGAACTCGGTATCTGGGCGCCACGTTGGCGCTGACGTTAGTCGCGCTCAGCGTGGCATTCGATGCCGGCGCCCAGACCAATCCAGACTTGGCCTCCCCGGCCGACCTGGTCGTGTGCAGCGATTGCGAGCTGACCGGCATCCAGGAGGCGGTCGATCTTGCCAGCGATGGCGACCGGATCGAAGTGCGGGGCGGCGTTCATCCCGGCGGGATCGTCATCGACAAGTCCGTCGCCCTCATTGGCACGGGCGACCCCGTGATCGACGGAGAGGGCGAGGGAACCCTGGTCTGGATCACGGCTGCCGGTGTCACGATCGACGGATTCACCCTCCGCAACAGTGGCAACAGTCACGATAAGGAGGACACCGGCATCCTGGTCGATGCTGCCGGTGCGGTCATCGTCGACAACACGCTCGAGGATGTGCTTTTTGGCATCTATCTTCGCCAGGCGCCGGGCTCGCTGATCCAGAACAATGTTGTGTCGGCGTTGCCGGTCGATGTTGCCATGCGTGGGGACGGCATTCGCGTCTGGTATTCGGACAACGTCACCATCGACGGAAATACAGCAACTGACGGCCGCGACATCATTCTCTGGTACTCGAACGGCGCCGTCGTTACCAACAATGCATTCGACCGAAATCGCTACGGCATGCACCTCATGTTTAGCAATGAGGCGATCGTCCAGAACAACTCGCTGGACAACAACACCATTGGCCTCTACGTCATGTACAGCCGCACGGTCGACATCGTCGGAAACTCCATTTCCAACAATGCCGGCGCCACGGGAGGCGGTCTCGGCCTGAAGGACGTCGATGAAGCTCATGTGGAGGGAAATCGCTTCGTCAACAACCAGACGGGCATCCAGATCGACACGTCTCCCCGCGAACCCAACATCGTCAACGCGTTCATCGGCAACGTCATTGCGTTCAACGACATCGGTATCGCAATGCAGCCCGCCGTCCGAAACAACACATTTCTCGACAATGCCTTCATCGATAACAACGAGCATATAAGCCTGCTAGGTCGCGGAGAGCTCAAGGGAATCACCTGGGCTGAAGACGGACGCGGCAACTACTGGAGCGACTACGCGGGCTACGACGCGGATGGCGATGGGGTGGGGGATCTTCCCTATGTCTCGGAACAGCTCTTCGAATCGCTCCTCGCCGACAACCCGGAGCTCCGCCTCTTTTCCTACAGCCCCGCCTCGATGGCGATCGACTTCGCCGCCAAGGCGTTTCCCTCGTTTCGTCCGCAGGTCAAATTCGAGGATCCCAATCCGTTGATGAGTCCCACCGGCTCGCCCTTTCTCCCCCCGATCCAACAGGAGTCGGAATCCCGCCGGGTGATGCTTGGACTCTCGGGTATAGCGGTCTTCGGCGTCGCGTCGGTCGGCGCGCTGCGGCTCCGGCAGCGGAGCCGGTTTCCAACCACTGCTACGCACCCCAGAAACGAGGTGACACCGGTATGACTGACGAGGTTGTTGTTCCTGGAGGAACCGTTGACGCTGCCATCTCGGTCGAGGACGTGTCCAAGTACTACGGACCGTTTCCCGCCCTCGATCGGGTGTCCTTTCGCATCGGCGCGGGCGAATCCGCGGCGCTCTGGGGACCAAACGGGGCGGGCAAAACGACGGTTATGCGCTGCCTGCTGGGGTTGACCAAGTATCGGGGCAAGATCGCTGTAGCAGGACACGACCCGGTGAAAGACGGCCAGCAGGCCAGGACCGCGATCGGCTATGTCCCACAGGATCTTCCGGTCCAACCGATGACCATCGGCGAGATGGTGGCCTTCATCGCCAAGCTCAAGCGAGCCGATCAGAAGGACTCGCTGGACCGTTTGGCGTTGCTCGGGCTCCAAAACGAAGTCAACAAGGAGATTCGCGCGCTCTCCGGCGGGATGAAGCAACGCCTGGCGCTTGCCCTTGCCTTGATCGGCAATCCGTCCATCCTGCTGCTCGACGAGCCGACGGCCAGTCTCGACGCCAAAGGACGCGCCGATCTGCTGCAGCTCCTCCACGGGCTGAAGCGGAACGGCATGACCCTGATCTTCTCCTCGCACCGTCCGGAAGATGTGCTGGCGCTCGCGGACCGGATTCTGATGCTCGATGGCGGTGTGCTGGCCGAGGAGCAATCGCCGGGCGCGTTCAAGTCGACGCTTGGGAACGAGTCGCGGCTCGTCGTCTTCCTGCGCAACGGCCATATGCAAACCGCGCTGGACACCTTGACCGATATCGGCTTGACCGGGTCGGGCGAAGGGAAGGTCGTCTCGGTGCCGATTCGCGTCGATCAGAAAGCACTGGTGCTGTCGGCAATGGCGCGCAACGGCGTGGATATCGAAGATTTCGATTGGGAGCAGTACGCATGGACAAAGCGATAGTTGCGGCCATTGCGGCAAAAGAAGCCAGGATCGGGCTGCGGAACCGGTGGTTCGCGCTCTACACGGTGCTTTTTGCGATTCTGATTATCGGGTTCGTGGCAGTTGCCTTGAGCGGATCGAGCCTGACCGGTCAGGCCGGCTTTGGACGGACCTCCGCCGGTTTGCTGAACCTGTTGCTGCTGATGGTGCCGTTGATCGCGCTCACCATCGGCGCTCAGCTCATCGCGGCCGAGCGCCAGGACCGAAGTCTCGACTATCTCCTGGCTCAACCGTTGACTCCGCTCGAGGTCTACATCGGGAAATTCCTCGGCGCGGCCGTCACGCTGATGTTGATGCTGCTCATTGGTTTCGGCGGAGCCGGCGCGGTGATGGCCGTCCGGGGAGGTTCCGGTGGGACCGGCAGCTTTCTCGTGCTCGTGGCGCTGACCTTGCTGCTTGGACTGGCGATGTTGAGCGTCGGGTACCTGATCTCCAGCTTTTCCCGCCAGACTGCGGCGGCACTCGGTATTGCGCTGACCATGTGGTTGCTCTTTGTGATCGTTGGCGACCTCGGCATCATGGGAAGCTCGATGGTGCTGGGGCTCAGCCCGGAATCGATGCTCTCCCTGACCGCGCTCAATCCGCTCAACGTCTACAAGATGGCGGGGGTCGACCTGTTGCATACGTCGCTCGACGTCCTGGGTCCCGCGGGAATCTACGCGGTGGACCGGTTCGGCTCGACCTACACCTATCTCATGCTCGGATTGCTGGCGCTGTGGGTCATCGTGCCGCTTCCGATCGGGTATTGGCTCTTCAAGCGAACGGATTTCCAATGAGCAGCCGGCGTCAGCTCCTCGCCACCGCGGCCTCGCTCCCCTTCGTGCTGGCGGCATGTGGTGGGAAGAAAGCCTCGGGGAACGAGCCACCTTCGATCAAGCTCGGACGCGATACGTGCAAACGGTGCGGAATGATCATCTCCGAAGAGCGTTTCGCCAGCGGCACCGTCGACCGCGATGGAAACGCGCTGATCTTCGACGATGCCGGAGAGATGATCGCAACGGTGCAGGAAGAAGGACTCAACGACCGGCGTGTCTGGGTGCACGGCTCCCCATCCCTGGAGTGGATGGATGCGCGTGAAGCCTGGTACGTGGTGACCATGGACGTTCCAACGCCGATGGGCTCGGGCGTCTTTCCATTCGATACCGAATCTGACGCGCAAGCGTTTGCGGGCGAGCATAACGGAACCGTCTATGCATGGACCGATCTGCTCGCCAATTGGACATTTGAGGCATTGATGTGAACGCGGGTCGTTGGCACGACGAGCGAAAGGGAGAAGTATGCGAAGAGGATTCGTTCTCGCGGTCGTATTTGGGTTGGTGGCTGCTACCCTGCTTGGAGGAACGTTCCGGAGCCAGGCTCAGGATACGTCCTCCACAGCATCGCCGGCTGCTTCTCCCGCTGGATCACCGGTCGGGTCACCGGTGGCCGTGGCTGGAGATGTCGAGGCTGGAAAAGCGCTGGCGTCGCAATGTCTTTCCTGCCATTCCGTGGACGGCAGCCAAATGGTTGGCCCAACCTGGAAGGGCTTGTATGGGCATGAAGTCGAGCTCGAGGATGGTACGACCGTCATCGCGGACGAGGCGTACCTGATCGAGTCGATCAAGGATCCTGGCGCCAAGATCGTCAAGGGCTTTCCGGCCGGCGCGATGCCACCGTATGGGGCAATTCTGACCGATGAGGACATCATCGACATCGTTGCCTACATCCGGTCTCTCGCCGGCGAATAGTGCGCTGCCGCCGATCATCAATGCTGCGCCGTGGGGTCGATCGACCCCACGGCGTTTCATATCTCCGCGCCGATTGGACGCTCAGTGTGCTTGGGACCGGCTGACCCGTAGAATTAGCTGTCTATCTTCTGCCAATGGGGCAGATTCTTTCGGTCAGGGGAAAAACACCGTGCGTATGTCACACCTGTTCGGGCGGACACTCCGTGCCGCTCCGAATGATGTCGAGATCGTCAGCCATCAGTTGATGCTCCGTGCCGGAATGATTCAGCCGCTTGGCTCCGGACTCATCAGCCTGCTGCCGCTCGGCTGGCGTGTGGTCAACAAGGTGGAGCAGATCGTCCGGGAAGAGATGAATGCGATCGGGGGCCAGGAGTTGTTGATGCCTGTGGTGCATCCAGCCGATATCTGGCGCGAATCCGGCCGCTACGAACAGGTCGGCCCGGAAATGGCTCGCTTCAAAGACCGCGCGGACCGCGACATGGTGTTGGCGTTGACGCATGAAGAGGTCGTCACCGATCTCGCCCGGCAGCAGATCAGCTCCTATCGTCAACTCCCCATGATCGTCTATCACCTGCAGACCAAATTCCGGGACGAGCCGCGTTCCCGTGGCGGGCTGATCCGCGTCCGCGAATTCACGATGAAGGATTCGTACAGCTTCGATCTGGACGAAGACGGGCTCGATCATGCCTACCGGCTGCACTGGAGAGCGTACGATCGCATCTTCCGCCGGATCGGACTGCGCTTCATCATCGTCGGCGCCGATGTCGGGATGATGGGCGGCACGGCCTCGCACGAGTTCATGGCGTTTTCCGAGAATGGCGAGGACACCATCCTGTACTGCGATCAGTGTGGTTATGCCGCCAACCGGGAGGTGGCGACGTTCCAACGGGACGAGCCGGTCCATGAAGATGCGTTGTCACTCGAGGAGATCGAGACGCCCAATACGCCGACGATTCAGGCGCTTGCCGATCTGCTCGGCATCCCTACGTCGAAAACCGCCAAGGCCGTCTTTTTCATGGGCAGCTCGGGACGTTTCGTCTTTGCGGTAATTCGTGGCGACCTCGATGTCAACGAGACGGCCCTGCGCAATGCGACCGGCGAGCGCACGCTCACGCCGGCGACCGCGGATGAGATCAAGGCGATCGGCGCCGAGCCGGGTTATGGCTCGCCGGTGGGCGTGCGCGATGCTGTCATCGTCGTGGACGAGTCCGTCCGCGACACGCCCAATCTGGTCGCGGGCGCCAACAAACCGGGATATCACTTCAAGAACGTCAACCTCGGACGGGACTACGAGGCGGATATCGTGGCGGATATCGCGACCGCGGAAGAGGGCTTTCCGTGTGTGGACTGTGGACATCCGCTGCAGGTGACCAGAGCGATCGAGGTTGGCAATATCTTCAAGCTCGGCACGCGCTACAGTGAAAAGCTGGGTGCGGACTATCTCGATGCGGAAGGGCAGGCTCACCCGATCATCATGGGATCCTACGGGATCGGTCCGGCGCGCAGCTCGGCTGCCGTGGTGGAACAACGGCACGACGATAAAGGCATCATCTGGCCCCTGAGCATCGCGCCGTATCATGTTTCACTCATCGAAATCCCGTCGCCCCATGACGACCGGTCGAGAGAGATCGCCGAGCGCCTCTATCGAGAGCTCGAAGAGGTCGGCGTTGAAGTCTTGTATGACGACCGTGACGAGCGGCCAGGCGTGAAATTCAACGACGCTGACCTGATCGGCATCCCCCTTCGTGTGGCCATCAGCGCGCGCAATCTGGCCAACGACCAGGTCGAGCTCAAGTTGCGAACCGCCAAGGACGCGATCTTCGCCCCGGTCGATCAAGCAGTCGCCGAGATCGTGCGGATGCTGGCAGAGATCGCCGAGAACGAGGCGCACGAATTTGGTCTCGACGTCGAGACCGACGAACCGCGGTATTGATGGGTCATCAGGAGCTGGAAGCTCGGAAGTCCGTACATCCCGAGCTTCTAAATCCCAGCGCCTGACTCCTCCGTTGAGGCCCACCCGACAAGAATGGCGTCGGAAACGGTGGCGATCGTCGAGCCATCGATGAGTGAGGTGACGATCACGTCACCGGTCTTGCCTTGTCCGATCGTGTCGAAGATGCCGACCGCCAGGTGGCATCCATCTGGGGATACGAGCGCGTTGACATTTCCCGACGAGGTGCCGGCCAGCGTTGCGGTACCGAGCTGATTGTCGATCAACCAGATGCGCCCTGAGCCTGGACTGACGGCGTTGACGATTGCGTAGCGTCCGGCGGTGTCTCCGCCCGGGCGCACCTGATACACATCGTCTGAGTCCTGCTCCAGCACGGTCGTGACCGTTCCCGTCGTGAGATCGAGCGTGCGATACGGAGCTCCTGGCGCCCCTTTGCCGATCCGCGGGGTGGGCGTGAAGAGCACCGCATCGAGGGTGTTGCTCGGCGTCATGGGCGTCATCTGATCGAGTTCGCTGAGGTGCTGGCTCGAACCGGAGGCGATGTCCAGCAGATGCCACGTTTTCGTATCGTCGATCTCATCGCCGATCAGCAGGTGTGTCCCCGTTGCGCTCGTCAGCACGCCGGACGACTCGCCCGTCCATTCGAAAACGGTTCGTGGAGCGGCTGCGCCCTCGTCCAGGACCGAAAGACTGTCCGCCTCCAGGAGCAGCAACGGTCCCCCGTAGCGGAGAGGGAGGGCCCGACCGCCGGGCGCTTCGGCAAGATCGGTGCGCACGCCGGTGACCGGGTCGAGCTTTCGGATTGTGATGTCGCCGTCCTCCCCAACACCGTAGACCAGTTGGCTGTCCGCATCGAAGGACGGGAATGCGACTATCGGCTCGTCGTCAATCGGGTGCGGATCACCGGGAGTTTCGAGCGAGATCAGGAGCCCGTCGTCTCGGTAGTACACAACAGCCCACTTCCCGTTGGGAGAGATTTGGGCGCTGTTGATGAAGCGTGGACTGTCTTCTCGTAGGTCGGAGAGATCCAAAGCATCGCCGCTCGTCAGATCGACCAACCACACTTGTCCTGTGACGGAGGCGAGCAACATGAAATCGGATTCGGGCGCATTGCGGATGGTTGGGTAGGTCGAGGTGAGTTGATCATGGTCGTCTTCAGGGATGTTCAGCGCGGTGACGGCGCCGGTTTCGACGTCCATCAGCCCGTACACACCCCCGAGCGATCCGATGAGTGCGACTCCAGGTTTGGGGGATGGCTCGACGGTGCGTGGTTCGTCGAAGTCGCCGGAGACGACGCTCCCCTCGGAACTCGTCAGCGTAATGACATTGTCTGAAAGTGGATTCCCGGCCTGCTGCGGTGCGGTAGCCACAGCGTAGTCACCGCAGGCATCCTGAGCGATTGCTGGCGCCGGCGCCTGCCATACAAGCGCGAGCACCAGAAGCAAGACTGTGAAGCGACTCAAGCTCATTCGATCAGGCGAGCACCTTCGCCAGCGTTCCGATGAATTCATTCACCTGCTCCTCTTCCCAAACCAAGGGCGGCAGGAGCCGGAAGACGACCGGACTGGCCGGCAACGCCAGCACACCACTTTCCTGAAGCGCCCGTAGGGTTGGGGTGATTCGCTCCTTCATCTCCACACCGATCATAAAGCCTCGCCCGCGAACCTGGCGGATTTTCGGACTTTCGAGCGCTTCGACGCTGGAGATCAGCCGGTCTCCCAATTCCGCCGACCGAGCGTACAGGTTGCGATCCTGGAACGCCTGCAGGGTCGTGACCACGGCGCGCATCGCAAGCGGGTTGCCTCCAAACGTGGTGCCGTGGGCGCCGCCGACGGTCTTTTCGGAAATCGCCTCGGTGACCATCGTGACGCCCACCGGGAATCCGTTGCCGATTGCCTTGGCGGTGCACAGGATATCGGGCGAGATTCCGGCGTGCGTAATCGCGAATGGCGCGCCGGTGCGGAATCCGGTTTGCACCTCATCGGCGATCAGCAGTGCGCCATTGGCCGTCGCGAGCTCGCGCACGGCACGCAGATAGTCGTCATCGGCCGGAAAGATGCCGGCCTCGCCCTGCACCGGTTCGAGGATGATTGCGGCGGTCTCCTCGTTCACCTGCTCGGCCAGCGCCTCGTAGTCGTTGAAGGTGACATGGGTGACGGGAATCGGCAATGGCTCGAACGGTTTGCGGTACTTCGGATCGAAGGTAGCGGACAACGCTCCAAGCGTTCGCCCGTGATAACCGCGCCGCAATGCCACCACGTTGTGCCGCCCGGTGGCCATCATCGCGAATTTCAACCCGGCTTCGATGGCTTCCGCACCCGAGTTGCTGGTGAAATAGCGCGTCAACCCATCCGGCGCGATCTGCCGGATGGCGGCGAGCGCAGCCGCGCGCGCATCGTTATAGAAGCTCTGATGGCAGGTCGTCAGCCGGGAGAGCTGATCCGCCATTGCCGCCATGAATACCGGATCGGCATGCCCCAGCGCCGCCACACCGTAGTTGCTCATGGCATCGAGGTACCGCTTCCCTTCGGAGTCGAAGAGATACGATCCCTCTCCACGCACCAGGGCAATATCTCGCTTCGCATAGAGCGGCATCTGGAGATCGGTTTCGAGCTCCCGAATCGAATCGAATGCCAGCATCGGGGTTGGAATCGTCAAGGTCGTTGTCCTCATGTCGTAATCGGTTGCCAAGATATGTTCTTGAGATGCCCGGGTTTCTGGACCCGGAAGACGAGAGATTCTTCGCGTGGCTCAGCATGACAGAGGGCCAGCACCTTCCCCATTGTCATCCTGAACGAAGTGAAGGATCTCTCCCGCCGGTGCGGACCACTCGTTCGGCTCAGGACCCAGGACTCAGTCGTTCGATCACCGTGCCTTCGCCATCCAGCGCGCGTTGCAATGGATGCTCGGCGCGGGCGTCCGAGAAGACGACCCGTCCGACGCCTCGCTCGATCGCCTTGATTGCCGACTCGACTTTGACCTTCATCCGCCCCTGTGCCGATTCGAGGGCCGTTTCCGGATCGGCGATGTCGATCTGGCGTATCAGGGTCGATTCGTCGTCCTTGTCGGCCAGCAGCCCCGGGGTATCCGAGAAGAAGTAGATTGCCTCCGCGCCCAACTCGATCGCCAGCTCGAGGGAGAGCTTATCGCCGTCGACATTGATCGGAGTCCCCTCGGCACGCGCGAGCGCCGGTGGCGTGATGACCGGCAGATACCCGGCATCGAGTAGGAGGCGGATGAGCGTTGTGTCGACCTGCTCGATGGTGCCGGCATGGTCGTCACGCAGCACCCTGGCCTTGCCGTCCTCGATGACCCGAATGACCGATTTGCGCCGCCCGGTTGCGATCCGTCCGTCGATCGCGCTGAGGCCCACCGCGTTGACCCCGGCTGCCTGCAATTGGGCGACGATTCGTTTGTTGACCTTGCCGGCGTAGGTCATCAGCATCATATCGATCGTTTCGGAATCGGTGTAGCGGCTGACGCGTCCCTTCTCGTTCGTCACCATCCGTGGCGGACGTCCAAGATCGCGGCTGAGCTGGCTGAATTCGGCGTTTCCGCCATGAATCAGGACGACCGGCATTTCCAGCGCTGCCAGGTCCTCCGCGAAGTTGGCATAGGACTCGGCAGTGATGCCCGCCCCGCCGCCGATCTTGACGACGATCATCGATTCCTTCCTCTGCTAGAGCTGCGGCGGTCCTGCCGCGATTCGTTCCCGCACGGCGGGAATGCCGCCCGGGGTTTCCCACATCGATTCGATCCACCAGGTCGCCCCGTTTTCCGCCAACCCACGCACGTTGTCGAGCGCGGCGGTGTTTCCGATGGGCGTGACGCCTTCGACTGCGATGTCGAACGTATCCAGATTCGCGCCAAGCGCTTCCAGCTCCGCCAGCAACCCGGGCAGATCCGCCGGACCTGGAACACGCCATCCCGTCTCCGGGTCGCGCATGTTTGGCAGCACACCGTCCCAACGGGCGGCACGACGCAGCGAGGCAGTGCTTCCCATCAACCCAACATTCCAGATCGGAATGCGTGGTTGCTGTACGGGGCCCACTTCGCCCATCGAGGCGGTCCAATCGACGTCGTAGTGCCGACCGTGAAACTCGAACGGTTTGCCGGTCCAGAATTGCGTCAACAATTCGAGGCATTCGTCCATCAGCTCGGCGCGTTTCTTGCGGTCGGTTTCTTCACCGACCTGCGCGAATCCCGTCTCCAGGGCGCCCAGCCCCGCGCAGAGCAGCGCACGTCCGTTCGAGACCAGATCGAGCGTCACCAGCTCACTCGCCAGTTTCCACGGTCGCCGTCGCGACGGTGGCGTCAGCAACGTGCCAAGCGTGACCCGCTCGGTCAATGCCGCCATACCGCCGAGCACGACCCAGGGATCGATCCCGTAGACCGTTTCCCAGCCGAACGCCGCATCCCAACCGGCTTGTTCGATTTCGACTGCCAGTTCCAGAAACTCACTGGCACTGGCGTATGGAATGACAAATCCAAACTTCATTACTCGCCTCGCATGCGTCATTTTCGGCACGAATCCATATGACGCACGCATGGGTTCCCGTGTCAAATCTCGCCGGCGTAGGGGAGGCGGTTGGGCCTAGATCGGGTGGAGACCCGGAAAATCGATCCCGCACGTCTCCTCGTACCCCATTCGGATATTGAATGCCTGGACGGCCTGTCCGGAGGCGCCCTTCATCAGGTTGTCGAGCGCGGCCATCACAACCAGGCGGTTCGAGTCTGGATCCCGCTCGAACCCGACATCGCAGTAGTTCGAACCCGAAAGGATCTTCGGTTCGGGATACCGGTGGATTCCGGACGATTCCTTCACCACCCGCAGGAACGGTTCGTCCTTGTACGCCTTCCGATAGATTGCCCAGACCTCTTTGTCGGTCATCGGCTCCTTCAGGTAGACATGCGAGGTTGCCAGAATGCCGCGCACGGCCTCGACCGAGGTGGCCGAGAACGCGATCTCCGGCACATTGCCGTCGAAGGTCAGCTCCTGGATGATCTCGGCCGAATGCCGGTGGCCGGTCGGTTTGAACGAGCGGATCACCCCTGCCCGCTCGGGATGGTGTGAGGAAAGATTGGCCGAGTTGCCGGAACCCGACGACCCAGTTTTGGCTTCGATGATTGCCGGCATCGACAGATCGACCACACCCGCCTGGAAGAGGGGATAGAGCCCGAGGATGGACGTGGTGGCCATGCAGCCGGCGCTCGAGATCAGATTGGCTTCGCGGATCTCATCCCGGTGCAGCTCCGGAATTCCGTAGATGAACTCGGTCAACATCTCGGGAAGGATGTGATCGTGGGCATACCACTTCGGATAACCGTCCGGAGAATTCAAGCGGAAGTCGGCGCTCAGGTCGATCACGATCGGGGCGAGTGCGCGGAATTCCTCCATCTTCTTCATCGACGCACCATGCGGTGTCGCCACGAACAGCACGTCTACCGGTTCGATGTCATTCACACTGGAGAACTTGAGCTGCGTTCGCTTGCGGAGGTTCGGATGCACCGAGAAGACGAACTTCCCGGCATTGCGCTCCGAGGTCACCTGGTGCACCTGCGCCATCGGATGGCTCAGAAGCAGCCGCAACAGCTCCCCGCCCGCATATCCCGACCCACCAATGATCGAAGTCTTTACCGCCATAGTCGTGGAACCTCTCCTCTGCTCCGTAAGAGCGCCGTTGCCATACCGAACGTGCTCACATATCCGTCATTCTGAGCGCAGCGAAGAATCTCTCCCGTTGCCGCGCGTCACGTCTCACTCCGGTTTACCTGCCAGCCCGCCGAAGAGATCCTTCACTTCGTTCAGGATGACAAACGGGGTTGATCGTGCCCGTAGACTCCTCTTGCCTCTTGCCTCTTGCCTCTTGCCTCTTGCCCTTTAAGCGAGCGTCGCAACTCGGCCGTTCTGCTCAGCGCGAGCGCGGCCCGCTTCGCCGACCTTGATGACATAATCGACGATTCGGGCCGGGATATTCACCCCGGTCGTGTCGATGCTGTTGCGAAACTCCATCGTGTAGTTCACTTCGTTGACCAGCATGCCCCGTTCGGTTTCGAAGAGATCGACGGCAACCACACCACCGCCGACCGCCCGCGCCGCGGCGCGTGACACCTCGTCGATCTCCGCCGTGATTGGACAGTTCGAGGCAGCGCCCCCTCTCGCCGTATTGGTGATCCAGTGCGGGGAGGCACGGTAGATGGCGCAAATCGTCTCGTCATCCACGACAAAGGAGCGAATATCCCGTCCACCTTTTTCGACATATTCCTGGATGTAGAAGGCTCCGTGATGGAACGATCCGAGTGTGACTTTGTGCTCCAGTAGCGCCTCGGCGGCGTCCCGGTCGTTGACTTTCGCCAGGAGACGCCCCCACGATCCCACCGCTGGCTTGAGGACGACGGGATAGCCCATCTCCTCGATCGCTTCGAGCGCGGATTCCGGAGTGAAGGCGATGACGGTGCGCGGGGAGGGGACATTGTGGCGCGCCAGCGCTGCGCTGGTCAGCAGCTTGTCGCCACACGTGTTTGCCACATCGTACGTGTTGACGGTGGGAATACCCCAGTCGTTGTAAATGCGCAATGCATAGAGCGCGCGCAAGTGATTGACCGCGCGTTCGAGCACGACATCGCAATCGAGGTTGGGGCGTTCGAGATCGAGATTGATCGTGCGGTCGTCGATCCGCTGAATCGCGACCCCGCGTTTTTCCAGCTCGGTCAGCAGCAGTTTTTCTTCGACCCGGACCCGGGACATGAGAATGGCGATATTGAGTGGCGTACCCACGAATTCGACCTCCGTCGAATAAATACAGAAGCCCCACGTCCAAAGGACGGAGGGCTTCACTCCGTGGTACCACCTTTGTTCGCCGTCCTCTTTTGGCGGACGGCCTCGTCAGCCAGTCGAGCGTTCCGTCGCATCGCCGCGCGCGGCGGACCAACGGGTTGCTCGGTACAGACTGAGCTCAGTAACGGGAGCACCCGGCCGGTTCTACTGGGGAGCGTCCGCTCCGCTTCTTCCGGCGGCTCTGGGGTCTTGTCCTCTGGGCCGACTATCCGCGGGATTCACACCAGCTACCCGCTCTCTGCTGCTTCGGACCCACCGGGAACTCCCCGTCGAAGCCATTGATATTGAGCTTAGGAAATGCCTTGGCTCCTGTCAATCTCCTGCAGCGGTAGTCGTTTCGAGACGACGCATGGCCGATGCGCGTGCGATGCGCATCGCCTCCTCGACGATCTCACCGGCGATATCGACATCGGTGGTCGTCATCAGTCCGTGGAACTCGCCACCGGTATTGACTTCGAGCACGGTATAGCCATCGTAGGTTTCGATCAAATCGACCCCAGCCAGCCGCGCGCCGACCGCTTGACATGCATTCAGCACGATATCTTCGATCTGGGGCGTGATCGGGCACTTCGACGAAGACGCGCCCCGGGCCGTATTGGTAATCCAATGATCGGCCGACCGGTAGCTCGCCGCCAAAACCCGGTCACCCACGACGAAGACGCGAATATCGCGCCCCGGTTTCTCCTGGTATTCCTGCACGTAGAAGAGCGCGTGCTGATACGAGCCCAGGGACACCTTTTGTTCCAGCAGGGCTTTTGCCTGATCCGGTCCGTTCACCTTGGCCAGCAGGCGCCCCCAGGAACCGGTAACCGGCTTGAGCACGGCTGGGTATCCCAGCAACGCACATGCTTCCAGCGCGGACTCGATCGAATAGGCGAGCAACGTGCGCGGCGTCGGTACATTGGCCGAGCCAAGCGCCAGACTACAGAGCGCCTTGTCGTCGCAGATCTGGGTGGCGGTCGACCGGTTGAGCGTGGGGATGCCCCACGCTTCGAAGGATTTCAAGCTGTAAAGCGCGCGCGAGTGCGCCACGCTTCGGTCGAGCACGACATCGTACGGGAAGCTCGATGCCGCCGTCCCGGAAAGATTCGAAAGATCGAGCACGATCTTCCGATCGAAGATCGGTGTGATGGCCAGGCCGCGCCGCCGTCCTGCTTCGAGAATAAGCTTCTCTTCCATGCGCAGATGCGATACGAGCACGCCCAGTCGTATGTCGCTATCTTCGGTCAACGGATCATTGATGAAATGCGAAATGGTCATACCGCATCCAGCACTGCTGTCAGGACCCGTACGGCCCGCACGTAGTCATCCAGATCGATCCGTTCTTCCGGGGTGTGATCGAGTGCGGCATCGCCGGGACCATAGGCCACGATCGGGCATTGCCAGACGGGGCCGACCACGGTCATATCCGCGGTTCCCAGCTTGCGCGTGAACCGTGGGTTTCCGCCCTCGGCTCGAATGGCGCGTAGAAAGGGAGCCGTCATCGGATTTCGCTTGTTGGTCGAATACCCCTCCTGGACCCCGTGCAGTTCGATTTCGGCCCGATCCCTGAGTCCGTCGATGATTTCCAGGACACGAGCGGACGGCACCGCCGGCGGAATGCGAATTCCAATCGACATCTCGACCGTGTCATACAAACCATCGGTCGAGGTATTGATCGATCGCAGGGATGTTCCAATAGAGTGGAACCCTTCGGAGTCGCCATTGAGACGCTGAATCTCGGCCAGCAACAGATTCCAGAACTGCACGCCCAGTTCGCCAACCGTCTCGCCCGGACCCGCGGTATGCCGCCCTGCCTGGACGAGTCGATAGGTAAATGAGATGGTGCCCCGGTATCCGAGACAGACCGCGTCCCAGCTACTCGGTTCCCCGATGATGCAGAGATCGGGCGCCGGCCAGGTGGCCGCATGATGTGCCCCCGGTGAACCGATCGACTCTTCGCCAACCGCGCCGACCACCGTGATCGTTGCGTTCTGTCCCGACGCCTGTTCGGCTGCCGCGACGAACGTGGCCAGGGGGCCTTTGGCGTCGACGGAGCCGCGTCCGTGCAAGACGCCGTCGTCGACCCGGACCGGGATGTCGCCCGGCACCGTATCGATATGCCCAAGCAGCACAATCCTGGTCGGACCGTTGCCCTTGACCCCAATGGCGTTGCCGGCCGCGTCGATATGCGCATCCAGCCCTCGCGCGCTCATTTCCTGAACCAGGTAGGTCACCGCCGCGCGCTCCTCGCCGCTCAGGCTCGGAATGGCAACGAGCCCGTGCAGCAGGTCGATTTGGCCGGCAGCGGTCGTGTCGTGTTCGGCGATCGTTTCAGGCTGAGAGGACAATGTCGTTCCCCAGGCCGGACGCTCCGACCAATGAGGGCATCGTCGCCCGAGAGATCGAACCAGAAACCGGATTCATGCTCGACGTCCGCTGCGCCAGCGCCACCAGCGCATCGGCGACGGTCGCGGTCCCGGTCGGAATCGACCTGCGGAAATCGGGTGTGGGACGGACGTCCCAGACGACCAGACCGTCCGCCGTGTGCGCCATCGTGACGCCAACGAACGTGGCGCCAAGCGCCGCCGCGGCGGCAACGGCCAGCTGCTCGCAGCCGGCGAATCCGTTTGGATGCAGACAGGTGCCCTCGTAGGCGACAACCATTCCGTCGACCACGACCGCCTTGATCAGATCGTCTTCGTTGTGAATGCCCGCCTGGACCACGAACACGGCCTCGGCCGAGCCGCCGAGCGTATCGCGATGCTCCAGGATCGCTTCCGCAATCTCGCGATCTTGCAGGCCGATACCCGAGAGACCGATCTGCATGGGAAAGATCGTGGCCGGATAGCCGGTCTGCTCGATGGCGACCAGACCGGCGCCCTCCGAAAGCGCAAGCAGGACTGGCGGCAATGGGAGCCCCGCCCCCGCCAGCGCATGCAACACCTCGAGCCGGTTGCCGGTCGCGGCGATTCCGCTATCGATGACCGGCGTTCCCACGGCCCGGTGATTCCGAATGATCGCGCTCCCCACCGATCGATTTTGCAACCGGTCGATGACGATCGAGAAGCGATGGTTGCCGGCGGAGGACGTGGCGGTCTGATCGAACCCGGTGGTGGCGAGGCTGACTCGCGGAATAGGGAACGGGTCCGACTCGGGGGCAACTGGCTCCGCCGGGATGCCCGCGTTCGCGAACCCCGCCAGTAGCTGCTTCTCCTCGACTCGAACCCGGGTGCAAAGCACCGCTACGTTACCCATTTCCCTGTCCAATCTTCCTGCCATCTCGCCGCGCTCTTGGTCCGGAGCCCGGGTGCCGGAGAAACACTCCGGACTCAGAACTCCGGACCCTTATCGCTATTCGCCCCAGTCTTCGCCTTCCTCGGGCGCCTGACCGACTGTCACCGGGTCGACCGTCAGTACTTCCAGGTCGACGCCGCAATCGGGGCAGACGATGATCTCGCCCACTTCAACTGCGCCGGCATCGAACTCCGCTCCGCATTCAGGACATTCGACCATTGGTTTTCTCGTTTCCTTCCTCAGTTCTTCGTTTCCATTTACGGACGAGACCGCCCCGTCCGCAGTTTCGCTGGATGCGTGTTCCGTGTGCGGCTCAGCACAGCATCTGCAACAGCAGCGCCTTGTGTGCATGCAGCCGGTTTTCGGCTTGATCGAAGATGACGGACTGTGGTCCGTCGGCGACCGCCGCCTCGACTTCTTCATCGCGATGCATCGGCAGGTCGTGCATGAAGATCGCGTTCGGGGCGGCCAGACTCATGAGCTCGGTGGTCACTTTGTATGGAGCCAGCGCAACCGCGCGCGCGGCGGTTTCTTCCATGCCCATCGAGACGTGAACATCGGTATAGACCGCGTCCGCGCCGCGAACGGCTTCCCGGGGATCGCGATACATCTCAAGGGTTGCGTCGCTGGCTGCGGCCAGCCAGGTTGCCTGAGTGACGATATCGGCTGGCGGCGTGTATCCCTCCGGATTCGCCATCCGGACGCTTACCCCGACCGCCGAGGCGGCCAGCATCAGGGAAACGGCAACATTGTTGCCGTCCCCGACATAGGCCACCTTCAGTCCCTGGAGACGACCGAAGTTCTCTTGCAGGGTCAACAGGTCGGCCAGCGCCTGGGTCGGATGGAACTCGTCGGAAAGCCCGTTGATCACCGGAATACCAGCGTTCGCGGCCAGCTCCTGGATGTCGCTGTGCAGCTTCACCCGGGCAACCAGAACGTCGACATACCGGCCGAGTACCTGGGCCGTGTCTGAAACCGTCTCGCCCCGGCGCAGTTGCAGATCGTTGACGCCCAGATAGATTGCGGTTCCTCCCAATTGCGCCATTCCTGCCTCGAACGAGACGCGGGTGCGCGTGCTGGGATGCTGGAAGACCATTCCCAGGGTCTTGCCTGGAAGGTAGGTGTGCGCCTCGCCCTGGCGATGCATCCGTTTCAGGCGGGAGGCCGTGTCAAGCAGATCCAGAATCTCATCGGTGGTCAGATCCGTGTCTTCCACCAGGCTGCGGCCGCGCAGGCGGGTGCTGACCGTGAAGGTGCGCAGCTTCTCGGGGGCGCCACCTCCCAGCGATTTGGTTTGCAAATCGTCAAGACGGTCGACCACCTGAAGGTTCGCCTGCGTGCGGATATGCTCCGCCGCCCGGCTCCCGTGAGGATCGCGCATATTGACTGGAACTGTGGAATCGGCCACGGTGGCTCCCTTCCGGCTCTCGAAAACTCCGAGACGCGCGTTGCTCGCAGCGAGCGAGCGGAAGGGGCGAGCAGCGTCGAGGCTCGCGGTACCACCCTTCTTGCATGGCCTGAACCGCCATGCATCTCTTGGCTGTTGCTGGCGTGAGCGCCACTCACCCGAGCCTACTTGGGCAAACGCCCTTTCTTCGGCCGGCCGTTCGGGGGCGCGTTCGACAGCGTTCCATCGGTCCCGGGCTTCCACTCTCCCCGAGTCGCTCGCGACTGACGACTGTCTACTGGTCCCCGTCTTCACGGGCATCGTCAGGACGAATCCTGACAGCAGGATACCAACGAATTCGTGCGAGTTGTTTACGAAATGTTGGCGGCCTGAAACGTCTCCGTTAACGCTCTGGCCGCCGGAGCGGAGAGCGGGGAGGGCCCTCCACGCGGTGCATTGTGTTCATCGCGATACCCTCCAGGAGCCGCAATCGAGGCAAACGACCTCGACTAGGGAAACAAAAAAAGCTCAGGGCAGATGGAGCGCCTGACCAGATCATCTTATACATCCTAAACGGGTATCCGCGCAAGAGCCTTTGCAAAATCGGGATCGAACTCGACGTACGTTCATCTCAAACCGGAGACCACCCACCCGTCCGACAATGACATCGAGCCGGACGCCAGCTTCGTTCGTTAGCCGTACGTTCGTGCCGATTTCGGGAACCGAATGGTGCGCGGCGCGCTCGCCTTCGCTGGTATTGTGTTCAGTCGAATGCTGCGGTGACATGCATCTGCGAGCGGCCGGTCAGCGTAGACGATGGTGAATGAGCGAAGGCGGTCGCATGAAATACGGGCAGATCACCGGGATCGACAAACCGATTGCGCGGATCGTGCAGGGCACGACCATGCTCGATCCGGGTGACATCGACGCCTCATTCGCATTGCTGGATGCCATCGTCGAGCAAGGCGGCACGACCTTCGACACTGCCCAGAGTTATCTCGATGGCAATGCCGAGCGGATTCTCGGCCGCTGGATGGCGGCCAGGCGCAATCACGATCGGGTTCTGGTCATCACGAAAGGGTGTCACCACACGCAAGATCGGCAGCGTGTGACCCCATTCGATCTCACCGCCGATCTGCACGATTCTCTCGCCAGACTCGGCGTCGAGCGAATCGACCTCTATTTCCTCCACCGCGACAATCCGGATATCCCGGTCGAAGAGCTGATCGGTGTCCTCGACGCGCATATCGGGGCCGGAAAGATCGGCGCTATCGGCGCGTCCAATTGGTCAATCGAGCGCATACAGGAAGCGAATCGATACGCGCGTGAACAGGGAATGCAGCCGTTCGTCGCCAGTAGCCCGAACTTCAGTCTGGCCGATCAGGTGACCGCGCCCTGGCCGAGCACGGTTTCGATCAGCGGCCCCAGAGCCGCCGACGCTCGTGCCTGGTATCGCACAACACGCATGCCCATCTTCGCCTGGTCGAGTCTGGCGCACGGGTTTTGGTCGGGACTCGTCCGGTCGGAGATGCGCGATGGACCGGTCGACGGGCTCGATCCATTCATGCTCGAAATCTACGGTTCTCCGGAGAACTTCGAGCGCCTGTGTCGGGCGGAGATTTTGGCGGCCGAACGCGAGTGCTCGGTTGCGCAGATTGCGCTCGCCTTTATTCTCGAACAGCAATGCGATGTCTATGCAGTCAGCGGTAGCCGCTCTCCGGGCGAATTTGCAGAGAATGTGGCCGCGCTCGATGTGACGCTCAGCAATGCCGAGCTCGACTGGCTCGATCTCCTCGCGAACGAACGCTAGTTTCGCGCATACTGGCTGCACTGAATTGCGTTGGTGAATGGTCAGGGAGATAGCGTGGTCGAACCATTGCTCGTAGCGAAATCGGACGCCCAGGACATCGTGCTGTTGCCTGGCATGGCCAACCGTCACGGAATCGTGTGCGGCGCGACCGGTACCGGCAAAACCGTCACGATTCAATCTATGTGCGAGCGCTTCTCCGAGATCGGCACTCCGGTCTTCGTGGCCGATGTGAAAGGCGATCTTGCCGGACTCTCCCAACCGGGCGGCGGCAATGAGAAGGTCGACCAGCGGCTTGCCGAGATGGCAATCCCGGACTACACCCCCCGTGGATACCCAGTGGTCTTTTGGGATGTCTACGGCGAAGACGGTCACCAGGTCCGAACGACGATCTCCGAGCTGGGACCCGTTCTGCTGGCCCGGTTGATGCAGCTCAACGATACGCAGACCGGGGTCCTGCAGATCGTCTTCGCCTGGGCCGATGCGCAGCACTACCCGCTGATCGACCTCAAGGACCTCCGTGCATTGCTGGGCGAGGTGGCCGAGCGACGCCAGGAGCTCCTTGCGGACTATGGCACCGTCTCGCCCCAGTCGATCGGGGCGATCCAGCGTGCCGTGTTGACAATGGAACAGCAGGGGGTCGACAAGTTCTTCGGTGAGCCGGCGCTCGACTTGTTCGATTTCGTCCGCACCACGCCGGACGGTCTGGGACAGATCAATGTGCTTTCGGCCTCGACCCTCTATCAGTCGCCGATCGCCTATTCCACCTTCCTGCTCTGGCTTTTGTCGGAGCTCTTCGAATCACTCCCCGAGGTTGGCGATCCGGAAAAGCCGTCCCTGGTCTTTTTCTTCGATGAGGCGCATCTGCTCTTCGACGAAACACCCAAACCATTGCGCGACAAGATCGAGCAGGTCGTTCGGTTGATCCGCTCGAAGGGCGTCGGCATCTTCTTCATCACGCAAATGCCGATCGACGTGCCCGATGTGATCCTGGGTCAGCTTGGCAACCGGGTCGAGCATGCATTGCGCGCCTACACGCCGAGGGATCAGAAGGCGATCCGCGCCGTTGCCGAAACATTCCGCACCAATCCGGACATCGATGTCGAAACTGCGGTGACGGAGCTTCAGGTTGGTGAGGCGTTGCTTTCATTCCTGGAGGAGAAGGGTGCTCCCGGGATCGTGGAGCGTGGGCTGATCGTTCCCCCGCGCAGCCGCGTCGGCACGATCACCGACGCTGAGCGAGCCCAGATTATTGCCAATTCCCCCTATGGCGCCAAATACTCCCAGGCGGTCGACAATCGTTCGGCTTCCGAAATAATCGAGGAGGAGCGCGCGGCCAGAGCATCGCAGGAAGCGGCCGAGCAAGCACAGGCCGAAGCCGAGAAGGCGCGCGAGAAGGCTGAGAAGGAGGCTGCCAGGGAAAAGAAGAGCAGCTCCAGCCGACGGAAACCGAAGAATCCCTTTGACGAGGTCATTCAGCAGGCGTCCACTCAGATCGGACGGGAGATTGGCCGCCAGGGCGGTGAGCTTTGCGGGAATTCGGCGGCCGCAAGCGCTAGTCCGCGCATTTGCGGCGGGTTGTAACGCGTTTCATCCGATTCGAAAGCATGTCTGGCTTGACATCTCCTGAAGGAAATCTGGGAGTATCCTTTCCAGGTTCTGCAGGAGGTCACCTTTGACGGATTAGTTCCACATCGTCGTTCTTCCCCCAGCCGTTTTGTGCGGATTCGGGTCGATGCCTGATGGTGAGCTGCCTCTGTCATGGAGCCTCGCGATTCGACCCTCAATCCCCTGTGAATTCCGTACGCTCCTCATTCCATTCAGCTTCCACTCATCTGGATCGACGTGTTTCCGACCGGGAAACTCGTTTTGCTTTCAGTCAATTCCCTTTTCTATGAGATCGATGGCCTCAATTCTGGAGGACGTCACATTTTCGATCCATGATGGCGAGAAAGTTGGACTCGTCGGCGCCAATGGATCCGGCAAATCCACCCTGCAGAAGCTCATTGCGGGCGAGCTTCGGCCGACCCGCGGTTCCGCGCAACTGGTCGGTGGCGGTTTGATCGGATATCTCCCCAGATTCTGGCGGCGGCCGACCAGATAACCGTCTTCGACATGCTGGCGCGTGGATCGCGGTCGTGGTCGGATGCTCGGTCCGAGATGGAGCGCGCGCGCTGGCGGAGTTGAGCGATCTCCAGACCCGCAGGACGCCATACTCGACCGCTACGCACAGGCGGTCGACCGGTTCGAATCCGCCGGAGGCTGGGGTCTCGAAGCGCGCATCGAGGCGGTCCAGCAAGGACTCGGGCTGGGGTCGATCCCCAGCGACCAACGGTTCGGTCTGCTCAGCGGCGGTCAGAAAACCCGGGTCATGCTCGGCTCATTGTTGATCGCCGAGCCCACGCTCATCCTGCTCGACGAGCCGACCAATTATCTCGATCTTCCCGCGCTCGATTGGCTCGAATCATTTGTCCGCAGCTCGTCGATTTCGATGCTCATCGTGTCGCATGACCGGCGGTTTCTCGATGCGACGGTGACGCGCATCCTGGAGATCGACCCGCGGACGCATCGTCTGCGCTCGTTTGCCGGCAGTTACTCCGACTATGCCGAAACGCGAGCTCGCGAGCGCCGGCAGCACCAGATGGCATTTCAGGATCAACAGGATTCGATTGCCCGAACCGAGGAGGTCGTACGCAAGCTCGATCAGCAAGCCCGGTCGATCGAACAGGGAACCATCAACTTTCACCAACGTAAGATCGCCAAAGGGATCGCGCGCCGCGCCACAGTCCAGAAGAACCGGCTGGAGCGAGAAATGGCCAGCGAAGAGCATCTCGAACGACCGGAAAGCGTCAAGCCGATCTTTCTGGAGGGCCTCGTCTCGGCGGGGTTGAGCGACCGGCGCACGCTCCTGAGCGCCGCGGAGGTCGCGGTCGCGCCGGATGGTGTGCCGATTCTCGGGTCGGTCGATCTGGTCGTCCGCGGTGGCGATCGGATTGCCATCGTCGGGGAGAATGGCAGTGGAAAGACGTCGCTCCTGCGAACGCTGGTCGGTGAGCTCGAACCGGCGGACGGGTCGATCTACCGCTCGTCCGCCCTGCGCATCGGCTATCTGAACCAGGAACTGCTTCAGTCGGGCGGTGTAGTCGAGACCACCGTGCTGGATGCGATCCAGAACCGTGACGGCCGCAGCGCAACCGACGCGCGAAATCTGCTGGCTCAATTTCATTTCACGGGGGATGCCGTCTTCAAACGGCTCCGAGACCTGAGCGCGGGCGAGCGTATCCGGTTCGAGCTCGCCCGGATGACCGCCGAGGGCGCCAATCTTCTGATGTTCGACGAGCCGACCAGCCACCTCGACCTTCCCGCGATCGAGCAGCTGGAAACGGCGCTCCAGACGTACGATGGCGCGATCATCGTCGTTTCGCATGACCGCGCCTTCCTCGACCGGGTCGGCTTCGACCGCATCTACGCGACGCGTGACGGTCGTCTCTCCCTGAGGAACTGGGAGCCGGAATCTGGGAGTGAGGAATGACCTGGATCGGGCACGGGGCTATTCTTCCGTACGTAGAAGCCCCCGGACGGGGAGGCCCTTTCGGGCAGATTCCGAAACGGTTCGCAATTGCGTTTCGGGAAGTGTCGTGGCGTCGCCATTTACGGCGACGCTACGGGCCGGCATGGACATGAACCGCGCCTGACCATTGGTCTCGCCGGTCTCCTCCCGCCTCCGAAGTCCGTTTCGAACACACCCTAACTCCTAAATCCCAACTCCTAACTCACCATCCTTGACACGTCGAAGCGGAATCGCTAAATTCTCACTCAACAACTGAATAGCAATCCTTATCAGGAGAGGTGGAGGGATACGGCCCTGTGAAGCCCGGCAGCCTGCCACGCGAATGCGCGGCAAGGTGCCAATTCCGGCGAGGTAACTCGCAAGATAAGGGAACGCTGCATACGCGCACCCCTTGTCATCCCCGGCAGGGGATTTTTGTTGACCCATTCCGGCCAATGAGCCGTTGAAACAGGCAATGCGCGTGAAGCAACGATTTGACGGTTCCATCTACATACCAGTCGATACTCCGTTTGTGGGTGACCATACCGAGCGCGGTGCGCATCTCCATCTCGTCCCGCCTCCCGGGGTGACCGTGGATACCGCCGATGGCGAGCTCCACTGGTTTTCCACCGGTCCGGTGCAATTGGAGCTGGGTGGCTCGCTGCCCGCGGTCACCGTTGCCTATCGGACGTGGGGCAAGCTGAACGACACGCGCGATAACGCCATTCTCGTCCTCCACGCCCTGACCGGCGACAGTCAGGCCGGCGGCGACGGTGGGTGGTGGGCGCCGCTGATCGGACCCGGCCGAGCGCTCGATACCGAGCGCTCGTTCGTGATCTGCTCGAACATCCTGGGTGGGTGTCAGGGAACCACCGGCCCAGCCTCGATCGATCCACTTACGGGCCGCCCCTATGCCATGCGCTTTCCGCTGATCACCATTGGGGACATGGTCACCGTGCAGCGTCGTTTGATCGAATCGTTTGGCATCACTGGTCTGATCGCCATCGGTGGGTCGATCGGCGGAGCCCAGGCGCTCGAATGGGCCACCCGGCATGCCGATCTGGTGCGCGCGTCGGTGCCGGTTGCGGTGACGTCCGCGCTCGGACCGCAGGCCATCGCCCTCAACGAAGCGGGACGGCGCGCCATCATGGCCGATCCGGACTGGCGCGGCGGTGAGTACGCAAGTGAAGGCGTTTTTCCGGCGGATGGACTCAGCATCGCCCGTATGATCGCGATGACGCAATTCCATTCGACGGAGAGTATGGGAGGCCGGTTCAGCCGGAAGCCCGCAACGCGGCCCAGTCTCTATCCGTCCCTCGGTGGCACCTTCGATGTCGAGGGATATATCCACTATCACGGCGCCGCCCTGGTGCGTCGGTTCGATGCCAACAGCCACCTCTATTTGACCCGCGCCATGGATCTGTACGACGTCTACCGGGATGGAACGCCGGAACAGTGGCTCGATCCTATCGATGCGCCGATGCTGCTGCTCGGTATTCGGAGCGACTGGCTCTATCCGGCGGCAGGCGTGCGCGAATTGCACGATCAGGTGGAAGCCGCCGGCAAAGATGTGACCTATTACGAGCTCGATTCACCCGATGGTCACGACGCCTTTCTCAAGGAATGGGAGATGTTGACCGAATCGATCGGACCGTTTGTCTCGGACGCACTTGACCAGGTGGAGGCTGCGGAGACGCGGACCGCCAGCCACGGATAGGCGTCGTTTCGATGTGTGTTCTATGCCGGGACCGGTACGCCCGGGCGACATAAGGAGAACAGAATGACCGAAACACAACCAGGATTCGAAACACAGGCGTTGCACGCGGGCCAGGAGGTCGACCCAACGACCAAGTCGCGCGCGGTTCCCATTTACATGACGACCTCGTATGCATTCGACAGCGTCGAGCATGCGGCGACCTGTTCGCCCTCAAGGAATTCGGGAATATCTACACCCGGATCATGAATCCAACCACCGATGTCTTCGAGAAGCGGATCGCCGCGCTGGAAGGTGGCGCCGCGGCGCTTGCGTTTGCATCTGGACAAGCCGCCGAAACCGCCGCAACCAGAACATCGCCAACGCTGGTGACGAGATCGTCTCGACCACCAGTCTCTACGGGGAACCACAACCTCTTCATTACACCCTGCCAAAGATGGGGGTGAACGTCATCTTCGCCGAACCGAATGCGGAAGCGGTCAAGGCCGCCATTACCGACAAGACCAAGGCGGTCTATTCGGAGACGCTCGGCAACCCCGATCTGCTCACGTTGGATATCGAAAGCGTCGCCAAGGTAGCGCACGAAGCCGGCGTCCCGCTCATCATCGATAACACCATCCCGACACCGTATCTCGTACGGCCGCTCGATCACGGCGCGGATATCGTCATCCATTCGGCCACCAAGTTTATCGGAGGACACGGAGCGGCCATCGGCGGCGTGATCGTCGATGGTGGCAAATTCGATTGGGGCGTATCGGACCGATACCCGGACTTCACGACTCCGGACCCGAGCTACCATGGTCTCGTCTACAACGAAGTCTTCAGCCCGGCCAATTTCGGCGCCAATATCGCCTTCATCATCAAAGCGCGCACCCATCTGCTGCGTGACACCGGCGCCGCGCTCAGTCCGTTCAATGCGTGGCTCTTCATCGCTGGATTGGAGAGCCTGGCTGTCCGTATGGAACGGCATAGCCAGAATGCCCAGGCGGTGGCCCGGTTCCTGACCGAGCACCCGAAAGTCTCCTGGGTCAACTATCCGGGACTCTCCAGCAATCCGGCCTATAAGACCGCCAGCAAATACTTCCGCGAGGGACTCTATGGCGCGATCCTTGGGTTCGGCGTGCGCGGTGGATCGGATGCCGGTCGCACGCTGATCGAGAATGTGAAGCTCTTCTCTCACCTCGCCAACCTGGGAGACTCGAAGTCGCTCATCATTCATCCAGCATCGACCACGCATTCGCAGCTCACCGAGGAAGAGCAGGCGAGCACCGGCGTCACGCCGGATTACGTTCGGCTGTCGGTCGGCCTGGAAACCGTCTCCGACATCATTGCCGACCTCGACCAAGCCCTGGCCAAGATTTAGCAGGCGGCACCCGGCAGGCAGCGCGCAGAGAATGCAAGAAGCGCCGGATCGATGTCGATCCGGCGCGTCCCGGGGGTGCGAGA
>JAMLHN010000017.1 GCA_023957115.1 Thermomicrobiales bacterium | reverse complement strand
CCCCCGCTCCGGCCATGCCGGCCGGCGGCATGGGCGATATGGGCTTCTAGGCCAGAGTCGACACCTTCGCAAAAGCGGCAACGGTCCGGGCATCTGCCCGGACCGTTCTGCGTCCAACTCCCTGAGAAAACGCTTGACAGCGGCGGTCGATCGCCTACCATTGAGATGCGCCCCTTATAGAAAGGAAGACACCTTGCGCAGTCGCACGGCGTTCCTCTCATTGCTGGTCGCATTGTTCGTCCTCTTGCCCTCAGCACCGTCCGCGGTTCAGGCACAGACGGTCGATCTGCCGGCTGCCAGCGCAGCGGCCCACCACCTCTCGGTGCTCGAAAGCCAATCGAGCTGGGACGCGCTCTACGATCAGCTCCATCCCGATTCCCAGCTCACCGTCGACCGAGCTACCGTCGCCTACTGGTACGAAACCTACTTTGGGATCAATGGTCCCCAACCCGCCGGCATCACCAGCGTATCGCTGAAATCCTGGACCTGGCCGGTGACCGGTCGCACCTACCCGCAAACTGCCGAAGTCGCCTACACTCAGGATTTCGACAACGGGTCAACCGTCCAGGATGTCGTCCGCTTGGTGCAGGCCACCGACGGATCGTGGCGCTGGTTCTTTGGACGCAGTCCAGAGTTCGTCCAACAGATCAGTCAGGAAGCCGCTCAGCCAGGACCCCCGGCATCGATTCCAGACCGCACCGGGATCGGCCCGCAGTCACTCTTCGCCGAAGCTATCGCGGCGATCGATTCCGTTCCGACCGCATGCTTTGTCAGCACCGGTCTCGATTCGGTCCCCCCGTCCATCGGGTTCGACTCGATGAGCAGCCAACACTCCACCTCGGGTGTCCGTCCCGAATCCGTCTCGTTTCTCTCGCCCGGTTCGGGTGGGTTCCCCGATCTCATCGTCAACGCCCTCACGCTCCAACCGGGGGAAACACCGGAATCGGTTGTTCGCAAGATCGATGCCAGTCGGGTCGATTGGGATGGCCCGCCCTATACCCTGCCACCGCGTGCGTTGTACAGCGATCTTTCACCCACCTCCGCTTCTCTCATCTTTTACTACGAGGAATATAACGAGGCGACCGGCTACCTCCCCGTACTCGCCTGGGGACCGCATGGAACGAACAAGCTCTTCACGGTTGTCGGACCGGCTGCGGGATTGATCAATGGACTCGTGGCAGAATGGAGCGCCAACGCAGAATCGTCCTGCCAGGCCTAATCGCCCTCCGGAGTCACGATCGTGCAACTCGACCCAACATCGCGCCGCCGGGCTCTTCATGAGCTCGGCGACTCGTATCTACACGTCGCGCTGTCCAATATCGTCCGCGAGTTTCCCGTATTCCCCTGGTATGTTGCCACTCGCCCTGGCACGTACCCAACCCATCGGGAAGCGCATCCCGTCTTCTACGGAAGCTTCGATTGGCACTCGTGCGTCGAAATGCACTGGGTTATCGTTCGCATTCTCCGGCTCCAGCCCGATACACCGCTTGCTGCTCAAGCAACGGCTCAGCTCCATTCGCTTATCACCCCGAAGGGGATGGCAACGGAGCGCGCGTTCTTTCTCGACCCTGATCTGGGCAATTTCGAGCGACCGTATGGTTGGGGTTGGTATCTGACGCTTGCCGCGGAAGCGCATCGCTCGCAATCGACCGCGGCATCTCACTGGGCAGCGCTCCTGCGGCCACTCGCAGACACAATCGAGCAGCAGTTCATCGACTGGCTGCCGAAGCTGACCTATCCGCAGCGTACCGGACTCCATCCAAACACCGCATTTGCCCTGTTTCTCGCCCGGCCTTGGGCACGCATTCGGGCGGAGGACGGCGACTCCTCCTTGCTGGATGCCATCGAGCTGGCCGCGTTTCGCTACTTTTTGCGCGATGCCGACTACCCCGCCCGCTACGAACCGTCGGGAGCGGACTTTCTCTCTCCCGCACTCACGGAAGCGGTCTTGATGCGCCACGTTCTCGATCCCCAGGAATACATCCCCTGGTTGGACTCTTTTCTTCCGGGGCTTCCCGATGGACCAAAGGAAATCCTGTATCCCGCGGATGTTTCCGATCCAACCGATGGGCAGATTGCGCATCTCCATGGATTGAACCTGAGTCGTGCCTGGGCGTGGCTGGAAATCGCATCGGCCTTGCCGAACGACGACCCGCGCCAAGCCCCAATTCTCGAAAGCGCAAGCCGGCATGCCGCGGCATCGCTGCCATTTGTCACCGGCAGCGACTACGCGGTCGAGCATTGGTTGGCGGTCTATGCCACGCTCCTGCTCACGTTCGACCTCGCAGAAGGAACGACAGACGAATGATGGAGGAATGGGGCAATTTTTTCGTCGCCATGGCCGGGGCGTCGGTGGCATTCGCCGGTTTGGTCCTGGTCAGCGTGTCGATCAACCTGAAGCAGATCCTCAAGCAGCCGGGGCTCATTAGCCGGGCGGGTAAACCACTCGTGGTGCTTTTCACGCTGTTCGTTGCATCGAGTATCATGCTGATCCCCGATCAGCGACGGTCGTTCTATGGGATCGAGCTCATGCTGCTGGCATTGGCCTTTGCGGTAGCAATCTCGGCCGTGCTCCGCAATCAGCACCGGCGCGCACAAACCGCACCGCCACCACGAGCGATGCCCAGGTACTCCCTGCAATTTCGCGTTGCCCTCTTTCGCTGATCGCGATCGGGATTTTTACAGGCGGACTCGTGGTTGCGCTCGGCGACGAACGTGGCATCTTCTTCCTGGTTCCAGCGGCCATCATCGGGTTCATGCTCGCATTCATCGAAGCATGGGTACTTCTCATCGAGATCGACCGTTGATTTGAGGAGTTAGGCCGTGTTTGAAAAGCCCACTGTGCGGCCTGATGGGCGCCGCGTTTGGGGTGCTTCGTGCCGTTGAGGCCCCAAAACTCGCCGCTTCGGCCTCCTCCGGCCCTCCGGGCTCCGGACCCCATTTCAAACACGTCCCAGGAGTTGGGTTAAGGAGTTCGGGCGTGTTCGAAAGCCCGCCGACGTGCCTCCACCCACGCTGGACTCGCCCCGAATCCGTCCGCCCACCCCGACATCAACCACCCAGACCGTCGCAGGACTCAGGGCTCAAGACGCAGGACCGTTATCGGGCATCGCCCAGATCGGCCAAAGGTCGCCGGTGCATCCGGAATTTGGCTGTTTGAATGGCGTGTCGATGAATTCGCGCGCGACATCCTTGGCGCATTGCGACTGCGCAATCACCCCATGGCCGCTTGCCGGGAACTGCACGTAAAAGCTGCTGGGCAGATTCACGAATGCCGACCGATTCCATGAGACCGGTGTCTGGAAATCGTAGTTTCCAGCCATGATCAGCGTGGGAATATCGCTGACCACCGCCTGGGACTCGATCTCCTTCGCCCGACCCGATGGCCAGAATTCACAGGTGGCAAACTGGCTCGCCATGAACTCGAGTGTGCCGTACGCCAGCTCTGGAATTTCGAGCGCGGCCACATTGGCGAGCACGTTGCTGAAATCTTCGAATGGAGCTTCTTCGTTACATTCGACCGAATTGAACATCGGCTCGGACAATCCAATGGTGAAGACATCGATCAGGTCCACCGAATCGGCCATCAGGGAGAAGACCCGTGCAACCCCGGCATCGCTCATCGCGTCGATCTCCACCAGCAGTGCTTCCCGATTGGTGGTTTGCGACTCGCCCGCAAAACTCTGGTTCACGAAATCGACCAGACTCTGGCGCGTATGCGGCACCTTGTCCAACCAGGTCAGCAAGGTCAGAACCGTATCCTTTTCATCCGGGGAAAGCTGGTCGGCCCGGTTCTGCACGCTCTGGATGAATGCTCTCGCCTGGGCGTTCGCTTCCGCATCGAAGGCGTCGATCGCAATCGTGGGCTCGGCCGATGGAGGCGCAGCCGCCGACTCAGGCGCCTCGTCAAATGCGTCATCCTCCCCGAATTCGATGTCGTCGCCCCCGGGAGCCACGATCGCACCGGACACAATGGCGTTGTAGGTGGTGGTAATCCCCTGCTCCAGCTCGGCAATCATCTTTGGAATGTACGCGGCCGACTCGGTATACGAGCTAATACCGGTGATCACATTCACCAGATCGATACCGTTTACCGTCGTTCCATCCTGACCGGCGATCGGTTTCCCTTCCGTCGCGCGGAGCAACGTCTTGAACCGCTCCTTCAGGTTTGGATATGCGGTGTTGCAGACGGGATCGACTCGGCAGTCGGCGAAGAGCTGCATCACCACTTCATGCGCTTCGGTCACGAACCGCTCGAACCCGGGAATTTCCGGGGGGAACGAGGAGTCCAGCACCACCGAGCGGATACCCGCGTTCGGATGGTCACGCATCATGACCAAAGCCAGGCGGGTGCCGTACGAGATACCGAACAAGTTGAACGTCGGATAACGAAGCGCATGCATGAGCGCGATGGCATCGTTGGCGCTGGCAACGCTGTTGTACTGCCGCAGATCGATTCCTTTGGCCGTGAGCTCATGCACGCACCGGCGGGTATCGGCGCCGACCTCCTTGCGTGCATTGTCCAGGAGCGTCTCTTCATCGAGCTCCGGGGTCAGATCGAGGGTCGCAAGATCGACGAACGATGCACTAACGAAGAACGAATCGTTAAAGAGCTCATTGACCGTGAAGTAGCTACAGGTCAGATGTGACGAGAATTGCGTTCCTCGCTGGTCGAAGAGAACGATATCCCGATCTTGCCGCATCTCATCGAAGATCTCGTTCGCGTAGGCGTCGAGCGACGTGATAGCGCTTCCACCTGGGCCGCCCTCGAGATAGAGAATCGGATCGGGTTTCGGATTTGGATTCGTGCTTTTCAGCACAACGTAGGTGATGCTGATCTGGCGTCCGTCAGGCTTCGACCAGTCCTCGGGCACGTGCATCGTGCCGCACTCGACCTGTCCCATCTCCGGGGTGACGAGCGGCACATCGAAGAGTGTCAGCTCAGCACAATCGAATGGGGTGGCAACCGTCGACCGCAAGGGGTCCTCCACATAGCCCGGCTCGACGACCAAATGCGCGATTCCGCCAATGACCGTGCTGAACATGAGCAGGAGCGATAACGTGATCTCGAGCACACGGTCGGTAAATGAAATTGCCATGTATTCGCTTCCTCGTATATGTGTTCGTCTACATCATCCCGGTACTATGGTATCGGGTAATACGCCTCGGAGTGATGCCTCACATTCTAGGGCATCGAGTGAGGCAGTCCGCGCAAATCGCGCGGTCTCTGGCTCGGTCGCGTCTCGTTTTCGCGATTGGGTCGCACATGTTCAGTACCCCAGGAGGTGCAATGACGTCCCTTACCGTTTCACCGATCGACACGATCCTGCGCACAGCGGTCCATGATGCGCCGGTTCCCGTGCTCTATGAGCATGCCCTGCGCTCCGGTGCGGGCCAGCTTGCGCTGGGTGGGTCGCTGGCGGTTTCGACCGGATCCCATACCGGCCGGTCTCCACTCGACCGGTTCATCGTCGATCAGGCCGCCACGCACGATACGGTGGACTGGAACGACATCAACCGGCCCCTTGCGCAGGACGCGGCCGACCGGCTCTCAGATGCAGTGGCGGCGTATCTGCTGGAACGGTCCTGTTATGTCCAGAATCTCGGTGCCGGCGCAGATCGTACCTATCGGCTCCCGATTCGGGTCGTCACTCCGTCTCCCTGGCACGCGCTTTTTGCGGAAACAATGTTCATTCGACCCGACGCCGCAACCCGAGCGGCCCAGACACCGGCGTTCACGGTTCTGCATGCACCGGAATTCGAGCCGGACCCAGCGTCGTACGGACTGCGGTCGAGCACCTTCATCGTGGTTGATTTCGAGCGCAAGACCATTCTGATCGGCGGGACCGAATACGCTGGCGAAATCAAGAAATCGATCTTCAGCGTGATGAATTTCCTGTTACCGGAGCGGAACGTCCTGCCCATGCATTGTTCCTGCAACGCTGGAAAAGATGACGATGTCGCGCTTTTCTTCGGACTTTCCGGTACCGGCAAGACGACGCTTTCGGCTGACCCGAACCGCATCCTGATCGGTGACGACGAACATGGCTGGACCGCGGACGGGGTCTTCAATTTCGAAGGCGGCTGCTACGCAAAGGTGATCGATCTGCGCCAAGAGAGCGAGCCAGAGATCTATGCCACGACCCGTATGTTCGGGACCGTTCTCGAGAACGTCGTGGTCGATCCGGAAACGCGGATCATCGACTTCGACGACGATCGCTTCACCCAGAATACCCGCGCCGCCTACCCACTGTCGTCGATTCCGAACGCGTCAGAATCCGGCGTGGCGGGACATCCAACCAATGTCATCATGCTGACGGCGGACGCGTTTGGGGTGCTGCCGCCGGTGGCGCGCCTCACGACCGATCAGGCGTTGTACTACTTCCTGTCCGGATATACCTCGAAGGTCGCGGGGACGGAAATCGGTGTCACCGACCCGGAAGCGACGTTCAGCGCGGGATTCGGCGCTCCATTCCTCCCACGCCGTCCAACGGACTATGCGGAGCTGCTGGCGTCCTATCTCGAAACGTACGGGGCACAGGCCTGGCTCGTCAATACCGGATGGACCGGCGGACCGTATGGCACGGGGCACCGTATGCCGATCGATGCGACCCGCGCGGTCATCACTGCCATCTTGAACGGCACCCTCAGCGAAGCCTCATTCGTTGCCGATCCCGTCATCGGCCTTTCGATTCCGCGGCATTGCCCGGGAGTTCCGGACGAACTCCTTGCTCCACGTGATTCCTGGAACGATCCGGCAGCGTACGACGCGATGGCGGCCCGCCTGATCGCGATGTTCGCCGAGAACTTCCAGCAGTTCGTGCCTCACGTGAGCGCAGGAGTCGCCGCGAGCGGTCCGGGATCTTGAGGAGCTGGGATCGTGATCTGAAGGGTAGCCTGTAGCACCGCCGCACAGGGTCAGGCGGCCATCCCAGGCGTTGTCCCCTCTGGCAATCACATGAGCTCCCGCATCGCACCCAGATCCCGCGTCAGGCGAGCGACTCTTCCATTTTCACGCGTTGCAGATAGATGGGACGATAGCGGTCGAAGAGCGCAATGATGATCGAGAAGAGGAAGAGGAAAAAGATCGTCGCCCCAATATCGAGCGATTCCTCATTTCGGCGGAAGATGAGGTCGTAGACCACGACAATCAGGAGGTTCGCGACCGCGACGCTCAGGAATGACCTCATGGCCGTATCGAACGACATGCCGCTCCGGGCGAAGAACTCCGTAATCAGCGTGTTGAGGATGACGATGATCGCAATTCCGATCACCAGCCGAAGCGTGGGGATATGAATGCCGGGAAGCACCTGCACAAAGATACCCACGGTGAGTGAAAGGAGCACGATCTTTTCGATCAGCCCATTGTTGAAGAACCGCTCGGCTTCGTTCGTCTGGTAGCCGGTTCCTTTCAACGTACGCTCCTGGGCATAGGCAGGATCGGTGTCACGGTGGGAATCGGCATCGAAGGTCCAGCCCCAGTCGGGTTTCGGCAGCTTGTGCACGAATACCCAGCGCAGCAGGAGAACGAGACCGGCGATCGCCAGGATCAGTCCAATGAAGATCGGAATATTGTCGGAAACGATGGTGCCCCAGGGTGTATCGACGGGAACCCCAAAGATGTTCTCACGAACGAAATCGGTCACGTCCATCTGGGCGATATGGATCCAGTACTCCTGTGGGAGCTTGATGACGATCCAGATGAAGGCCGCTGCATAGATGACCCGGCGCTTGGTCAGCCGGCGCGGATTCCAGCGTGTGCGCACGCCTTCGATGAAATCGAAGAAATATTCGAAGGTGTTGGGAAAGATGAAGAGCAACGCCCTGATTTGCAATGCCTCGAAGAGCACCACCCCAATGAGCCGGTAGTACCAGAGAAACCGTCCCACCCCGAACGCATGCAGGTTGGTCCAGTTCCGCATCGTGGCGATATAGGCAATAGCCAGGTAGTAGACGTCGAGCGCTTTGTCGTATCCCTGGTACCAATCCAGATTCAAGGTGGTGTAATTCTGGAAGATGGTTTGGTCGGCAGCATCGATGATCATTGCCGCAATGATGGCCGGCAGGGGAAACCTTGGGATGGCAAGCGGGACAAAAAGCCGCAGGCCGAGAACGATCAGAAAAACGATGAGGTCGTTCGTATCACCGCCCACAGTCTCGCCCCGCCTTGCTCAATTCGCCGCGCCCCCCGAACACATCCTGCATGGGTCGTCGCGACGCAGAATACCATGGGCACTGGCGCGAGAAAGCGGGTTTGGGGGCAACGGGAACAACAACGTAGACGTTTGGAGTAGTAAACGACCGCTGAACCAGCTGCACCGGCCCGATTCGTCTACAGCGACGCCAGACCAGCGGCGAGCGCTCCCATCGAGAAGATGAGCATGAGAATGGCGAACAAGGTGAACGAACCACGGGATTGCATGGCACGTGGGGTTTTCGTGATATACCGCTGGCGAATCAGCGAGAAGGCAAAGATCAGTGCCCCCCCGCTAAGACCAAACCAGAGAATCGATTGGGCGTCCATCGCTCGCTTTCACCGTTTATGACCGATCATGCGGGAATGGTAACAAGCCAGGTATCCAGCGACGATACGGCACAATACCCGCACGGAGAGAAGCCACGTGAGCAGTGACCAACAGTGGGACCGAGACGAGCGTCGACGCGGAGTGCCTCCGCCGCCAGGCCGTCCGACGCCCGTGCCCCTCGCCTCACCAGCGCCACGATATTCCCTGGCAGATCTCGAACGTGAAACCCGCACCAGCGGACGCACGATTCGGTACTACATCTCGGAAGGACTGCTGCCGCCGGCGTATGGCCGCGGCCCCTCCGCAACGTACGATCTGGGACATTTGCTGCGGCTGCGGCTGATCGCATCGCTTAAGGAAAACCGGCTCGGCCTGCAGGAGATCCGCGATCGGCTCAACGGTCTGACCGATGACGATATTGCCGCGATGCTCAATGTGCAAACCGAGCCGGTCGAAGAGTTCTGGCGCCGGATCGAGCTCCACCCGGATATCGAGCTGCATGTCCGGCAACGCTCCCGATCCGATCCCGCCATGGACGATGCGGTCGACCTGATCGTCGGTCTGACCCGCCCTGTTATCGAGCGACTCGACGAGCGAAGATCGTGATGCACGCGAAAGACCAGGACGAGCTCTGGATTCCGGACAATCCCGATGGAAGCGGGTGGGCGTCGATCGACTGGAACAGCGTAGCCCGCGGCCGGAAGTACTACTACCGCCATGCCGAGCCGGACGCAGAAGCCCGCACCCTCCGCCCGCAGTGGTATCGCGTGGTGACCCGGCTCGACACGCCACGCTTGCACGCGCCGCACGAGAACAGCTACTACGTCTCCGCCGACGAAGTAGCGGACTTTCTGGCTGAGATCATCCTGGCAGGCGGCAGCGAGATGCTCTGGCGCATCGATCCAATCGATGCTCCGCCCCCGGAAGCGCAAGCCGGCCGGGAAGATCGAGAAGCCCAAGACCCCCACGTTGAAACACTGGGCTAATACCCATTTGATCTAAGGTGTGTTTACAGATGGCGTTGGGGTTCGGGCACCACTCGCTGCGGCGAGGAGATCTTTCGTGCCTCAGGATGACAATATAAGCCGGCGCGTCTCGACTCGTCTGCAAGCTGCGTTAACACCCCTTCGTAACCACTCGGATTCCGTCTCAGGACTCAGGACTCAGGACCATCATCACCGCCCCTTCCCTTGTACGAGGCTTGCTTGAGTTTACGGATGACTTTCCCAGCCGAGGGGACACCGCAGCGGATGATTTCGGCTTCGGTTGCTTCCATTGGATAGGGGACGAGGCGGAGCTCGGCGGACCAACGGCGGGTCGTGGCGTCCCAGGTCGCAATGCCCCATTTGCTGCTGATATCGCCGTTCTTCGAATTGCCGACGGCGGCGACATCCATGAGCAGGTACGGCCCAACCTGGCGAACGTAGCAGATATGAATGTGGCCAAACGCGATCATGGCGGCCTCTGCCGGACCGATGCGCTCGAGGAGCTGCTTGTCGGGGAGTTCGGGATCGAGCGCGTCGTCCAGGTTTTGGGGATTGGCGTGGACGACGAGGAGATCGTCTGCCGGGCCACGGCCATCTGGCGGTGAGACGCGAATCTCGAACGGCAGCGCATCGAGAAACGCCAGGCCGTCTGGGCCTAGCCGATTGGCGGCATAGTCGAATTCCGGGTCGGATACCCCGGTGCGAGCCGCCTCGACCAGATCTCGGTCGGTATTCCCCTTGAGCGCGAGCAGACCGCGGTCGCGAACGATGCGCACCACGTCGTCCGGTTTGGGGCCGATGACGCACAAGTCGCCCGCCACCACGATCCGGTCGAACGGGCCGTTGCGGTCGATGTCGTTCAAGACCTCACGGAACGCGAGATCGAACCCATGAATATCGGAGAGTATGGCAACGCGCATGTGGTTTTCCGATGATTACAGTTCAGGGAAGTCAACCGTACAGCCCTATGCTCAAGGTTATCGAACCCAGAGCAGATTAGCTGCCTCGGTGAGCTTCGCCGTTTGGTCGTCCGGCTGGCGGCAAGACTCACGATAGCAACGCAAGAACGTCCCGTGACTCTTCTGAGCGGAATCACGGGACGTTCCAACTGGAACGACGATTCGG
Organism: Thermomicrobiales bacterium; assembly: GCA_023957115.1. Classification (GTDB taxonomy): domain Bacteria; phylum Chloroflexota; class Chloroflexia; order Thermomicrobiales; family UBA6265; genus JAMLHN01. The sequence continues at coordinate 64,075 of JAMLHN010000017.1, read as the reverse complement.
CGGTTGCCGGAGCTTCCTACGCCCGCGGAGGAAAGACCCGATTCCATTCGTGGAAGGTCACCGACTCCACGATGCCACCCGCAATCGAATACGGATCCTGGGCGAACTGGGCCTCAGCCGCGGCCAGATTCTCGGATTCGTAAACGATCAGCGCGCCGGAATCGTCGGTGAACGGACCCGATTCGAGCAATTTGCCCGAGTCGTACAACGATTTCAGATACTCACGATGCACCGGGCGGGTTTCCAGTCTCCGCTCCTCATTGTCCGTGAACCGAATATAGAGCGCATAAATCGCCATTTCCGCTTCCCTCCTTCTGGCAAAACGACGCCAAACTCTGGATGAGTAGTGTATCTTGCTGCAGAACCCGCCCCCGCTCCGGATCAGCCGCCAACGATTGACGACGAATGCCTGAATCGAAAACGTCTGTACGCAGCACCGCCAGCGACACCAAAGCTGAAGCGCGGGTCGTACCGCTCCGGCGACAGTATCTCGACATCAAACAACGCTATCCCGATGTCATCCTCTTCTTCCGGCTCGGCGATTTCTATGAGACCTTCGAGCAGGACGCGATCATCGCGGCCGAGGTGCTCGACATCGTGCTCACCAGCCGCGAGATGGGCAAGGGAACGCGGGTGCCCCTGGCCGGTATTCCCTACCATGCGGCTGAAGGGTATATTGGCAAACTGATCGCGGCTGGGCACAAGGTGGCCGTCTGCGAGCAGATCGGCGATCCGAGCACCTCGAAAGGGCTGGTCGAGCGTGATGTCACCCGGGTCGTCACCCCCGGCACGGTCACCGACGCATCGATGCTCGACGCGAAACGGAACAATTTCATTGCCGCCGTCATGTTCGACGGTCACCGCGCCGGGATTGCCGCCGCCGATATCACGACCGGCGAATTTCTTACCACCGAGCTCAGCTCGGATTCCGAAGAGAACTGTCTCCTGCTGGCCGGACGCGAGCTCAACCGTTTGGGTGCGGTCGAGCTGGTCGTATCGGACCGATTCGCGGACGACCGCGCCGTACCAGACCAGGTCTGGTTGCCGTCGGAGATCACGGTGAGCCCGACCGATGACTGGCACTGGCGGCTCGAGCGCGCGCAGGAAACGCTGGAGCGGCATTTCGCAGTCGCATCGCTCGATGGGTTCGGACTTGCTGGTATGCCCCTAGCGACGCAGGCCGCCGGAGGGTTGCTCAGATATCTGGGCGATACCCAACGGTCGCAACTCACCCAGATTCAGACGCTTTCGACCTACCGCATCGATGGGTTCATGCCACTCGACGATCAGACCCGGCGCAATCTGGAGCTGACCGAAAGCGGCCGCGGCGAAAAGCGGCATAGCCTGTTGGCGGTGCTCGATCAGACGAAAACGGCCATGGGTGGAAGGCTGCTGCGGCGCTGGCTCAGCCAACCATTGCTGGACCAGTCCGCGATCGAGGCCCGGCTCGACGGGGTCGAACGGTTCACCACCGATGCGCTTGCCCGCGGGGAGCTGCGGCAAGTGCTCCGGTCGATTGGGGATATCGAGCGACTGGTCAACCGAGCCCTCACCGGAACGATCGGGCCGCGCGATCTGGCCACCCTTCGGGCATCGCTCTTGCTGATTCCCGATCTCCGGTCGATCGTTGGTCAGGTGCCCGGGGTTTCGGCGCTTCCGGACGTAGCGGATGTCGCCGTCATGCTCGAACGGGCAATCACCGACGAACCGCCGGCGGTGCTGGGACGTGGCGAATCGATCCGGCCCGGCTTCTCGCCAGAGCTCGATGGGCACCGGGTGCGTGCCCGTGAAGCGCGGGAGTGGATCGCCGGGCTGGAACGATCCGAGCGCGAACGGACCGGCATCCGCACGCTCAAGACGGGGTACAACAAGGTCTTCGGGTACTACCTGGAGATCACGACCGCGGCGCTGGCCACCGCCGAGCGAGAGCGAGCCGAAGCAGGACGCCCCGGATCCGTTCTGCCGGAGGAATACATCCCCAAGCAGACGCTGGCGAATGCGACCCGCTATTTCACTCCACAGCTCAAAGAGTTCGAAACGATCGTACTGACCGCCGAGGAGACCCTGGCAGGCATCGAAGCGGACGCCTACCGGCGGGTCGTCGCCGAGGTTGCGGGGGCATCGGGCCGGTTGCTGGATGCGGCGCGGATCATCGCGCAGCTCGATGTCCTGAGCACCCTGGCCGAGGTGGCGGTCGAGCGGCACTACGTGCGCCCCGTCCTGAACGACACGACCCGAATCGAAATCGAACGGGGTCGTCATCCGACCATCGAAGCGTTGCTTGGTCCGGGTGAGTTCGTACCCAACGACGCATTGCTCGATGCCGAATCCGACCAGATTATCATCCTGACCGGTCCGAACATGGCCGGGAAGAGCTCCTGGCTCCGGCAGGTGGCGCTGATCGTGCTGATGGCACAGGTCGGCAGTTTCGTTCCGGCCGATCGCGCGTCGATCGGGCTGGTCGATCGGATCTATACGCGGATCGGCGCCCAGGACGATATCGCGTCCGGGCAGAGCACGTTCATGATCGAGATGCTGGAAACGGCCAACATCCTCAACCACGCTACCCCGCGAAGTCTGGTGGTCCTGGACGAGATCGGCCGCGGCACCAGCACCTACGATGGGCTGGCAATTGCCCGGGCAGTGGTGGAGTACCTCCACAACGCGCCGCGGCTGGGGTGCAAGACGCTCTTTGCCACCCACTATCACGAGCTGACCGAGCTAGCGGACATCCTGCCACGGGTCCGCACCTATCGCATGGACGTTCTGGAAGAGGGCGACCGGGTGGTCTTCCTGCGTCAGGTGGTGCCGGGCAGCGCCGACCGTTCCTACGGTATTCACGTTGCCGAGCTGGCCGGTATTCCGAAAGCAATCGTCCGCCGGGCCCCGGGTTCTGCTCGGAGCTGGAATCGAATGCCACCGGCTTTTCCGACCAGGCGCACCGCCGGGCCACGCTCCGCCGCCCCGAACCAGAGCCGGCGACAAACGTCCAACTCACGATGTTTGGGACCGAGAACCCGGCCCTGACCGAGCTGAAATCGATCGATGTCGAATCACTAACCCCAATCGAGGCGTTGACCCGCCTGTTCGAGCTGCAGCGGCTGGCGAAATCGTGACGCGGATTCGGACACAAGTCCCGTATCCGGCCGCAGGCCGGTTGCGCGATAGGAACGAATCCGCCACAATCGCGCGAGGCTAGATGTGAAAGGAATGGGCATGGACGATCGACGTTTCGACGCGCTCGTACGCGGGTTGGCGGGTGCCAGTAACCGGCGGCAGGTGCTGCGCGGACTCTTTGGCCTGGGCGGGGGGGTGGCGGCAACGTCGCTCGATCGGGCGGAAGCGGCCCGGCGTCCGGCTCCCACGCCGAAACCAGTCTCCTGCCCCGGTGAGCAAACCTGGAACGGATCGCAATGCGTATGTCCAACCGGCAGGATAAATGCGGACCCGATTGCTGCGTTCCCGGCATCTCCGAATGCTGTGGCAATGCCTGCTGTTTTGGAGATTGTTACGGGGAAGAGCTGTGCTGCCCAACCGGCTCGATCTTCTGCGACGGCGCGTGCCGCGACTGGGGATGCTGCTCGGATAGTGACTGTTCGGGAAATGCGACCTGCAACCCGACCACCCATACATGCCAGTGCATTCCCAATTGCGACGGCAGGACGTGCGGCGATGATGGCTGCGGCGGCCAATGCGGGACGTGCCCTGACGGGCAGATCTGCAGCGACGGGAGCTGCGAGTGCGCCTCAGGGCATCTCTGTTCCAACGACGTTTGTCAGCAATGCTGTGACGCCAGCGATTGCGTGGCGGATCTGGGTGGCGATGCCGAATGCTGGAGCTGCTCTAGCGGACAATGCGGGTATTACAGCGGGTTCTGCTCTGGTGGCGTCTGCGGCACATCGTCATGCGCACGATGTCGTTGGCCATTGCATCGCATGTGGCCAGACCGGGAATTTATGAGCCCCAGGACGGATGTAGCGGCCGTCCCATACTGCACCGGATACGCCTGCGACTTCATGTACGGTGATGTCGGATTCTGCCGAGTGCCGGGGCGCAAGCAGGGGGATGAGCCAACCTGCCCACGCCCATGCACCTGGGCGATTGCCGCGTCTGGACCAGTGCCCGGGAAGGGACTCGAACCCCCACGACCTTGCGGTCACCAGCTCCTAAGGCTGGCGCGTCTGCCATTTCGCCACCCGGGCATGCCGACGTAGTGTAGGGCAACCCGCCGTGCGTGCAAGTTCTGGGTCCTGAGCCCTGAGCGATTCAAGTCGGTCCAACTCCCAACTCCCAACTCCCAATTGATTAGATCATTTATTGACATCTGCCGCTCCTCCCGATACCGTACCCGCACATCAGCGCCGCTGGCGCAGAACCGGGTGGACGCAGCAGCTTGCGCGGACCGCCTGGTATTGGTTGCAAGGGAGGAACCACGCGTATGCAACCCATCAAGACGCTTTATGTCGTCAACCACAGCCATACCGATATTGGGTTTACCGACTATCAAGACCTGTGCTTCCGGCAGCACGTCGAGTTCATCGATCAGGCGCTGGATCTGATCGAAGTGACACAGAATTTGCCGAAGGAAGCGCAGTACCGTTGGACCTGCGAAGTCACCGGGATGACCGAGAAATACTTCGCGCAGGCGTCCTCGGCCCAAATCGAGCGGTTCAAGACCTGGCACGATCGTGGGTACATCGATGTCGCTGGTATGCAATACAACCACACGCCCATGCAGAATGCGGAGCAAATGATCCGCAGCCTCTATCCCGTTCAGCGCCTGCGGGATCAGTACGGACTCGATATCACGGCAGCGATGCAATGCGACGTCAACGGTATCAGCTGGCTCTATGCCGACTTGCTGGCCGAAATCGGCATCGAGCTGATGACCATGGCCGTCAACCCGCTGCGCGGCTATACCCCGAAGCCGATTCCCAATGCGTTCTGGTGGGAAGGTCCAGCCGGCAACAAAACCCTGGCCTGGAATGGGTTTCACTATCTCTGGGGCCGCAGTATCGCCAAACTGGGCGATTGGCGCTTCGTGGAGGACTCCTTTCCCCCCATCGTTGCCGCTTTAGAAGCCGATCCCGACTACCCCTACGACTTCATGTACGCCCAGTCGACCCATCCCATGCGCGTCGATAACGGTCCGCCGGATCCGCGCATGCCCGAATTCGTCGAGCGTTGGAACGCCGAAGGTCGCACACCCCGCATCGAGTTCACCACGCCGTCGGCATTCAACCGTTTCCTGCGGGACACGTGGGGTGACAAGCTCGAAACACTGCGCGGCGATTGGCTCGATTGGTGGTCAGACGGCGTGGCCTCCAGCGCCTTCGAAACCGGAGTCAGCCGCGCAACGCACGAGCATCTCCTACAGGCAGAAACCCTTGGCGCCTGGCTCAAATCCGACGGCGCGTCGGTCTGGACACCGGAACGTGCCCAGGATGCATACGAATCGGCCACGCTGTACGACGAGCACACTTGGGGCGCCTTCGCCAGCATCGACGCGCCAACGTCACTTTGGACCCGTTCGCAGTGGAACCGAAAGGCCGGGTTCGCCTACAACGCCTCGGCCGAATCGCTGGACATGATGGCGCTCGCCTCGCGCGCCCTCGCGGAAACGGTTGCCGATCCCGGTATCGAAGGAATGTTCAACCTCGGCGACCTCGATCAGCGTGCCGCCTATCCGGAATCTGGCGCCGACTCGGTGCTGGTCCTCAACACGCTTCCCTGGGAGCGCACCGTCACGGTCGAAGAACCCGAGCTGCACGGCTGGGCCGCCCCGGCCGGCGTCCTGGAAGCATTCTTCCCGCGCGACGTGCCCTGGGGCGGTGTTCGACCCGCCACCGATCTTCGCCGCGTGACCGGTACCGTCCCGGCATTCGGCTACGCGTTCATCGACCTGAATGCGCAACCCACGGGCAGCGATCTTTCCACCGGCAAGAACTCGATCGAGAATACCTATTACCGTGTGACGGTCGATCCCAAGACCGGCGCGCTGGCCGAGTGGTACGACAAGGAGCTCGGCAAGAATTTGGCCAGTTCCTACCAGGGTTGGGGACTCGGACAGTACGTCTACGAGCGGGTCGAATCGGACGAGGGGCGGCAAGCGCTCTTCTGGGGCGATTTCTCCGCGCCGGATTTCGGCTACGGTCGCACCGATACGCCCTGGGACCGCTCGACCGTGACCAAAGTCACGGTTGACAAGCCGGAGATCGCGCACGGTCGCGCCACGCTTTCAGTCACGGTCGAAGCGGCAGGCATCCGCAGCGCCACCTGCACCTACGTCCTCGAATCCGGCCAGAAGACGCTCGGCATCGACTGGCTGCTGGACAAACAGCATGAGACTGGCATCGAAGCCGTCTTCATCGCGCTTCCCTTTAATATGGGCACGCCCACGTTCCGCGCAGATATCAACGGCGTTCCCTTCACGCCAGACGACGATCAGCTCAACGGCACCGTGCGTGACTGGTATCCGGTCGGTCGCTGGGCGAGTGTCGCCGATGGCGAGACGACCGTTGTCGTCGCGCCGCTCGATGCGCCGTTGCTCCACCTGGGCGGCATTACCACCGGCAAGTGGGCACGGTCGCTCGAGCCAGAAGGTCCCACGCTGATGTCCTGGGCCCTGCACAATCACTGGATGGTCAATTTCAAAGCGAGCCAGGGCGGTCAGATTCCGTTACGGTACCGGCTCACCTCGAATGCGGGGCCGGTCGACGATGCGGCGGCCTGGAAGTTTGGCACGGAAGAAGCAACGCCACCGATCACGCTGCGCGACTATTTGCGCACCGGCGATCCGACCGGTCGCTTCCTCGATATCCCGCAGGATCTGCCGGTCACCGCCTGGGCCAAGCCGGCGGAGGATGGCGACGGCATCGTCGTTCGCTTGCAGAATCTTTCGGAGGATGGGGTGGAGGTGCCGCTTACCGTGCTGGCAGCCCAGCCATCGAGCGTCACGACGACGTCGATCGTGGAGATCGACGACACCACCGTGCCCCTCGACGGCGCCACGGCCAACATCCAGGTCGGCGCAAACGACATTCAATCGGTGCGAATTCGCTTCTAACAAAACGCTCCGCTGGGCCGGTTTTCGCCCTCACGCGTCCCCGCTCTCCCAGGATTGGGAGAGCGGGGAATTCGATCCGTGTGCCAAAAGCGCCGTCCTTCTCCCAGCATCGCGAACATAGGGCAGGGACGCCGTGCCCTGCTGGGGGCTGGGGGATGGATGAGGGTTGAGTCGATTACGCGGTCGCGCGCAATCCGCGGACAAAGACCCGCTGGACGGCGAAGAACAAGACGAAGGTGGGGATCGAGACCAGCAATGCACCGGCAAGGGCAACCGGAGGTCCGGTGCGGGCATATTGCCCTTGCAACGACGCAAGCGCGGTCATAATCGGGCGAATGTTCTCGCTGCGGGACAGGGTCAGTCCGAAAAGAAGATCGTTCCAGATCCAGGTGAATTGCAGAATGAAGACCGTCGCGAACGCATTCACGGACAGCGGCGCGAAGATCTGCACCAGGACGCGGAGTGCACTGGCGCCATCGAGCCGGGCGGCTTCCGCCAGTTCAGGCGAGACCGAGACAAAATGGTTGCGAATGATGAAGGTCGCGAATGGAATGGCGATCGCGGTATAGAAGATTAGCAAGCCCCAGTGCGTGTTGTAGAGGTTGTTGTTCACATACATCGAATAGAGGGGCGAAAGGTACATCTGAAATGGAAAGATCGTGCCGGCGTAGATGAGCAGAAACCAGAAGAATCCCCATCTGACGTTCAAGGAGACAATCGCATACGCCGCCATCGCCGCAAGCGCAACCGCCAAAGCAGCGCCCACAATAGCGTAGAACGCGGTGCTCCCAACGGCCTCACCCAGCTTGGCCGCCGTCCAGGCCGCCGAAATATTGTCGAAGAGCGCGAAATCTCCCGAGGGCACGTAACGCTCCGTCGAGCGGTACCCATCGCTCGTCTTCGCGGCATTGATGAGAAAGAGATAGAGCGGCAGGATCCAGAGCGCCGCCAGGATGAGCAGCAGCGCATTACGCAGAACACGCCCCATCACGTGTTCCTCAAGGTGCGGTTCAGATAGACCAGCGAGACCGCCAACACGATCACGCTCAACATCACCGCGATTGCCGCGCCATACCCATGTTTGAAGAGCACGAAGGTCTCACGGTACATCATGACGGCCAGGGTTTCGGACGACCGATACGGACCGCCCTGGGTCATGATCCAGACGATGTCGAAGGTCTTCAGCGAATTCACCAATGAGATGCCCACGACCACGATCGTCATCGGCGCCAGCATTGGCAACGTCATGTCACGGAAGAGACGCCAGCCGTCCGCGCCATCGAGTCGAGCTGCCTGAATGGGTTCCGGCGGAATGACCTGCAGTCCAATGAGGAAGAGCAGCACGCTGACACCGACTGCTTGCCAGGTCGAAGCAATGATCATCGACCAGGTATTGAGAGGCGGATTGAGCAACCATGGACGTGCCAGCGAGCTCAGTCCAATCGCATCCAGCACGTTGTTGAGCGCGCCATCGCGAATCAGCATGAACTGCCAGACCGTCGCGATCGCCGTCCCGGAAAGCGCATATGGGATGAGAAACGGTAGGCGAAGGATGCTGCCGGCTTTGGCGTTGTAACTGAGCACAGCGACCAACAACCCGAGTCCGACCGGCAGAATCAGCGTGCCGACGACCCAAAGCATCGTATTGGTCAACGTGCGGGAAAGCACCGGGTCTCTTGCAAGATTGCGATAGTTGTCCAGTCCCACCCAGTTCGCCGCGCCGATGCCCTTGTAGTCGGTAAAGCTGAGATAGGCGCTCCGCGCAAATGGGTAGAGCAGCAGAATGCCGACCAGCGCCAGCGCGGGCAGCAAAAAAAGAAATGGCGTTGCCGAACCCAGGAGCCGTCGTCCGGCGCTTCGCCGGCCGACGGTCACATGATCTATCGCCGCTGGAGGAAATTGATTCAAAGTCGACACCGGCTCGATACTGTGCTGCGCTTCGCCAATGGGGGCGGACGAGCCGCGTTTGCCGCGGCCCGCCGCCTCAGCTCATTACTGGCCTTCTCGCTCGGCCCAAGTTTGATCCGCCAGTTGCTGAATCGATTCCAGCACGCTCATCAGATCGCCCGGATTCAGCATGAACTGCGCGAGATAGTCCACCGCGCCTTCGACGATGGGCACCGGGGAGGCTTCCCAATAGCGCTGATACAGGGTATACCCATCCGCGGAAAGCATGTCGATCAGCGACTTGACGGCTTGATTATCGCTCACCGCGTTGGGGTTCGACGGGGCGTCGCCAATCAGGTTCGCGAATTCAGTCGTCGCCTCGGTGGAAACCCACCACGCGCCCATCTGCTTGCTCTCGTCCGGATTCGGCGCGTTGGCGGCAATCCCCAGTGCGCCAGCCTCGAAGATGATCGATTTGGCATCCAGGTCCGGGTTGATGTTCGGCATGACGAACATGTCGTAGTCTTCGCCGGGCACCATCCCATTGTCGATAAAGTTGCTCTGGTACCAGGTGCCAATCGGGTACATGGCAAGCTCGCCATTGGCAAACATCGGCGGAATGTCGACATTCATATCGACATCGAACGAGGTGAAGTACTCGTTCTCAATCAGGCCCTTCCAGACCTCCATCGCGGCCACCACGGCGTCATCCGTGTACTGGACAACCCCAGCCGTGAGATCGAGGTAGAGCTGCGGATCGCTACGCAGAATCATCTCCTCAAACCAGATGAATGCCGGCCAACGACCAACCTGAGTCGCTCCGAACGGAGTAATCCCAGCCGCTTTCAACGTATCGGCCGCGCCGACGAACTCGTCCCAGGTGGTCGGAACACTCAGACCGTTGTCGTCGAAAACTCTCTTGTTGTAGAAGACGGGCCAATACGAGACGTTGCTGGGCAACGCAAACTGGGCGCCATCGAACGTGAAGGCCGCGGCAAGCGACTCCGGCATATTGCCATCGGCAATGGCCTGGGTCCAGATATCGGAGATATCCAGGAGGGCGCCCTGGGTGTAGAGGTCTTCGAGGCGATACCCAGACCACCACGTGAACATGTCGGGAGCCTGATCGGTTGGCAGCGCGGCGAGCAGCGCAGCCTGATACGAGGTGGTATCCGAGTATGGCGTCGGCTCCCAGCCGATACCAATCGCTTCCTGCGCACTGGCGCCCAACTGCACGAAGAAGTCCTGCCAGGGCGATTTGTCGTGATAGAAGCTGAGCTGTGTCTGGGCCGAGACATCGGTCAGATGCCCAAGGCCCATCGACGCCGCTGCGGCGCCGGCGCCGGCCGCGGCCGTGCCTTTCAGCAGTTGACGCCGGTCGAGACGTGGCGCGTGAATGCGCGAACGGGGATCACTGGAATAGCTCATCTTCGAAGCTCTCCTGCACTGCTCCGGGGCAATGCGCTTGTTGGTTCCGCTACCAATTCGAGGCGTTCACCGCCCGGGGCGCCAGCGGCGACGTCCCTTGGATCGGAAGAACATGTCGCTCTCCCGCCGTGTCGCGATCGGATCAGATGCCGCGGATCGCGCCAGACACGCACGTATGGCGACAAGAGATCTAATCACTTATTGATTGACGGGATCATAGGTGCGCAGAATCGACCATGTCAACCCCGTTCTCGCGACCAGTATCTCGCGGCTGGCAAGCGCTCCTCCAATTCGAGGAGCAACAGGTAGGCTTGACGTGCCCCTCGCGCAAACATAAAGTGAGCAGAGAAGCAACTAGATCATTAGATCTTTGGCGAAATCGAGCATACCCTGTGACTGGTCCATCTACACGTCCTCCGGGAGCAAGCCGCCCGAACTTGTCGAATCAGCTCGCCAACGGTGTGGTCGAGCTCATCCGCCAGCGGGAGTTGGGCCCCGGCGACCGCCTGCCAACCGCGCGCGAGCTAGCGGAGACATTCGAGGTTGCCACGCCGACAATGCGTGAGGCGTTGCGTCGCCTCCAGGCAACCGGCGTCATCGATATTCGCCACGGCTCGGGGATCTATGTACGGCGGACCGAGCAGCGTCTGGTCGTGCCGAATCCTGGCTACGGCGAATTGGAGACGTTTACGATTCTCCAGATTTTGGACGCTCGTCTGCTGGTGGAGCCACACTTGGCCGAGCTCGCCGCACGAAATATCGACTCGATCGCCCTTGCCAAAATCGAACGTGTCGTCCAACAAGCGGCGAATGAAGTTCGCATCCGCGACTACCTCGAGTCGAATGTCCGTTTCCATACGCTCATCGCGCGGGCGTCCGGCAACCTGGTGCTGGCGCAGTTCATCGAATCGCTGATCGAGCTTTACTCGGTTGAGCTCGATCAGGTCGATCCGAATCTGAAGCTGGTGGACGGCCGTAGCGCCGACAACGCGGTGCACCAGGAGATCTACACGGCCCTCACCTCTGGCAATGGACGTGCCGCACGCGACGCCATGGCACGCCATCTGCAAACCGCGCGACAATCCGTTTCGAGCCGCCTCGTTCCCGATTCATGAACCCGGCCCCTATACCCGGAATCCGCGAGATTACCTGGGACGCACTGCATCGCGTAGACGCCGGCCCTGTGCCGGCGAAGCACCGCCGGCACAGGGCCGGCGTCTACGCTATCTCTCCGAGCAATCACCCGGATTCCGGCTAAGAGGCACGGGGACGAGATCCTTGTGTATTTACCCGGACTCCGTGTGAGACGATTCGCTTCGGATTCGATTGGCCGAGATGCGCTACTCCGCCATAAGCTCGACCGCGACATAGTCGCCCGGTTGCAAGGTCACCCCAGCGCTTGGAATCGGCTCCATGCGCGCTCCCAGGAACGTTCCGACCTTCGTCGCCTGCCCGGCCGAGCCGGAGAGCGCGACCGACACCGGTTCTGGCGCAAGCGAAAGCAAGCGTGCGCGAACGGTTCCCGGCTCGCTTCCTGCTTCCAGGTGGACGATCTCGACCAGCGGATCGGAAACTGAGACCAAGCTGGTGCGTGCTGGAAGCTCGGGGCCAGCGCTCGCGCGCAAGCAGATTCCCACCGGAGCGGATACCGTCGCTGCTGCCGTCCGGATTCCCAACGCACGCCGGCCGAGGGTGCGACTACTCCCAACGACATACCGGAAAACCAGCTCGCCTCGTTGCTGCGGCGGAAAGTTGGTGTCCCAGATATTGTTGAGCGCCCACGAGTAGATCGTGGCGCGACGATGATGGGCGCCTGGGATCGTGTTCGGAAAAGGCGCGTAGGGAACAGCAATGTTCTGGAGCTCGATCAGCGGCGCATCGACCGTTGCCCAGGCCGCGGATCCCTGGCTGTCCTGCAACCCCACCCAGTCGCGGATCGCGAGCATGTGTTGCACCGAGCCGGGAACATGCGGCGCGTCGAGCGAGGTCACCCCACCGGTGATGGCGTATTCCGGATCGGGATCGTCCACCGCGAAGGGGAAGGCGAAGTAGATGCTCTCCTTCTCCGTCACGCCCAGTTTCATGAGCCGGTTTTCGATGAGCACCTGGCCGGTCTGCTGTGGCAGCGTGATCGTCGTTTCCAGCCATTCCGCGCCGGTGCCCACCATCCGCAGCGTGATTCGGTCGAACACCGCGTTCGATTCGCGCGCGACCACCGCGGCATAGCGTCCGACGGTTCGTTCGCCGAGCAATGAGAGATCCAGCGCTTCGATGCGGCCCGAGAGGTGATTGAACTCCGGAGCACTGGTATAGCGATCGTAGATGTACTCGTTGAATCCATGCGCGGCGGAGGCATCGACCAGCTCGCGTCCAGATTCCTTGTCGACAATCGAGGTGATGAAACCCGCTGAGGGGTCGATCGTAACGGTATAGAACGGCGATTCGAGCGTCGAGGCCGATCCAGCCTGAGCTACCGCTCCAGCCGGCTCCCCAGCCACGAGATCGAAGCGCGCATAGCCAAGCGACGGGAGATTCGGCGCCGTGAAGACGAGCCACCGCCCAGTCGCCCGAAAACGCGGAAACGGCTGCGCGTCCAGGACGTACGGCAGCTCGGCGCCCGTCGATGGATCGATAAGCCGAAACGCAGCGTCCATCGCAACCCGCTCAGCGGGAAGGAAGACGCGGGTCATCGCATCGCGCTCGAACCCAACCTGATTGAAGACGAGTAGCGAGGCCAGCGCATCGTTCGCCGGCGAATAGTGGGCCGCCAGCCGGTGCAGACCGGCATCGAGCAGCTTCGCGGTTGCCTCGGACGCCTCGTGCGCGAAGTCCGCCTTGCGGTGCCATTGCAGATCGCCGGATTCGACATGCTCCAGCCCCGTCATCCAGGGATCGGCCGCGCCCCACGTATGCTCGTCGAAGAGCGACATGTCCTCATATGCCGCGTCTACGCCGCTGGCCGGAAAGTCGCGGTCGCCGGTGACGAGATCGGCAGCGGTGTGAATCGATTGCGCCGCGCGAATATCCGCCTGGGCCTTGCGATTGATCGAGAGCGCATGAGCGCCGCTCCCAATTCCGTCGGCCCACCAGTCGGTCCAATCTCCGGCGAACTCGTCGAGCGACGGACCGATCTCTCGTTCGGCGATCTCGAAGAAATCACGATTGCGGGAGAGGCGCACCTTGGGCCATGCCCACGTAGCGTTCCAGTCGCGCACGGTCTCGGAAATCTTCAGGCTCGGCGGCGCGTTGTCGGCGATGGAGCTCTGGATCCGAAAGTGCAGAATGTCATGCGGGTACGGTTGCTTGGTAACCGGCAACCCGTCCGGCAATCCCTTCCAGCCAAACGACGCGCCGCCATAGGGATAGGGCTGACTCGCAAGCGCGGCAAGATAATCGGGCAGCGCAGCCCGCGCCGCGGTTTCGCCATCGGCCAGTCCCACCAAATTGCCGTCCATGTACGCCATGCCATGCGGCGTATCGGTGTGCCAGACCAGCAGGCGCTTTCCGCCGGCACGCCGCCACCAGAACGGCCGGGTCAGCTCCTGGCCGCCAACCCGGAACGGAATCGAGCGCCCGGCATAGTTGTGCGCCACCGTGAAGTACCGGATGTCGGCTTCGGTGAGCAGCGTCAGCAGCCCGATCACCGCTCCCGGTACGTCCGACTGGAAGGCGGAAACGATCTCGATTCCGTGCTCGTCGCGCAGCTGCTGCGCGTATTTCAGTCCCCAGGCCAGCTCATCGATGGAATAGGCCTCGGTATGCATGCTAAAGGGCAGCGCGGCGATCTCCATTCGCCCGTCGTTCACCTGCCGGATCAGCTCGCTGCGCATCGACGCCGGGCGCTGCGCCATCCACTTCTGCAACGGGTAGTGCACCTCGATATTCCAGCGGAACTGCGCCTCTTCCGGCCAGTCGCCGGTGGCATCGACCAGGTCGACGGCCGCATCGAGAAAGCGCAGGTGGTTGTCCATCACACGCGGTTGCTGATCGGTGTAGCCGTAGTCGAAATGCGAGTGATGCACGAGATGGATCGACCACTTGCGCTGCGGTGGGACGACGATCGGCGCGCGTTCCCGTTCGCCATTCGCGTCGAGCGTCAGCTCGAAGCGCGTGGGATTGCTCACCTCCGGAACAAAGAGCTGTGCAATCGACGATCCACCCAGCGCCAGCCGATCGAGCTCGAACCCGTGTCGGTCGCGACCGACACGGTTGCACCGGCCGCATCGGGGTTCGTCTCGATGCGTATGGCCTGCTCCAGGGCTCCTCCTGCCCTGCTCGGAAAAGCGGCACCGCTGCCGCCCGCACCCGCGCGCCACCGGCAGTAAAGGCTCCACATTCGCGGCGTTGTCGATGACTTCCGCGCGAATCATCTCCGGATCCCAATCGAGTCTCAACGGTACTCGCTCTGGCATTCCCTTCTCCCTCGAAGAGCTACAACGCACGTCACGTTCCCGGTACGATACCACTCGCACCGGGAAGAGATCTGATCACTTAGTCAATTTCTGGAGTCCAGGGTCCAGTGCCGGTTCGAGCACGTTCCGGAGACGCCAGCGGAAGCCTTCGGCTCCTACCCTGGGCCCGAGCAACGTGTCCTATTGCAGCTTCGGGGACAACGAGACGCTCGGATCGGCCCAGCGTTCGTTGGGTACGAGCGCGAACCAGTCCGGCCGGCCGGGATCGCGGTCGTAGGTATACCCGCCCAGCTCCCGATAGAGCTCGCTGTACTGCCGCAGCTTCTCCCGGTCGAGCTGCACGCCCAGACCTGGACTGTTCGGAACGCGAATCGCGCCGTTCTCATAGCGCATCGGACCGCCAACGATGATGTCGTCGGTCAGGTGGTGATAGTGCGCATCGGCGGAGAACGCCAGATTGGGAACGACCGCCCCCAGATGCAGCATGGTCGCAAGCTGGATACCGAGCTCGCCCGAGGAATGGACCGCGATTCCGTACTGGAAGGTTTCGCAGGCCCCAGCCGCTTTGATGCCGGGAGCGAATCCCGCCCCAGAAGGTCGTATCCAGCAGGATCACGTCGATGGCGGGATCGAGAATGTTCGCGGCAAGCTGCTCGAAATTGACGACCACGGTATTGGTCGCCAACGGAATCCGCACCATACTGCGCACCCGGCGCATGCCGTTGATCCCCCAGGTCGGATCTTCGAGGAAATCGTTGCGCAGGTCTTCGATCGCCTGCCCAAACCGGATCCCCTCTTCGACCGAGAGCGCCGCGTTGGGATCGTATCGATAGCTGTCGCCGGGCAGCGCCGCGGCAAGCGCCCGGTAACAGGTCAGCTCGTAATCGGGCGGGTAAACGCCCCCTTTGAGCTTGTGGGAGCGAAATCCGTTCTTCGCCTTGAGCTCGAGCGCGTGGTCGACCAGCTGCTCCGGGGTTCGTACTTCGCCCGCGCCGGTCTCCGGATTCGGATAGCGAAAGAACAGGTAACTGGCAAACTCGACCTCGTCCCGCACCTTGCCGCCCAGCAGGTCGTAGACGGGAACCCCAAGCTTCTGCCCCATAAGATCGAGGCAGGCGAACTCGATGGCGGCGTGGAGCTGCGTTCGATTGTTGTAGAGACTGGCCGTGGGATTGCAGATCTTGAACCGGAGCTCTTCCAGCCGAAACGGATCGTGCCCCTTGAGATACGAGAGAAGTCCGCGAAAGGCGATCTCGGCGCTTTCGCCACCGCCCCCCATTTCGCCAAGACCGATCAATCCATCGTCGGTTTCGACTTCGACAATGGTCCGTACGAACCGTCCCCAATGTGCGCCGGTCGCATGTTGCAGGGGCGCTTCGAGTGGAACGGTCACCGTCGTTGGTCGAATATCGACAATTTTCACCTGCGCCCCCGCTTTCTCGAAGCTCCTGTCAAATCCAACCGGCTGACCGGTACCGTAGCACGGAGCGCCCACCCGATCGTGAGATCGAATCGCAATGGCAGATCGCGTCTGCGCCAGGACATTGACAGCTGCGTCATACGCCCGCATACTCGTTGTATATACAATAGAACTCATGCCAGCAAACCGATGACCGTGACGAACCCAGCGGATTTCACTCCGAAGCCAGCTTCGCTTCCTTGTCTCTGCGCCGCGACCAGACGGGTCGACCGGTTGCTCAATCGCATTTACGACGATGCGTTACGACCGTTGGGAATCAACACGATGCAGAAGTCGCTGCTCGCTAGCATCGACCGAGCACCAGCGGGAATCGACTTCGCGGATCTGAGCGACCGGCTCGCGGTCGATCGGTCGACCCTGACACGCAACCTCACCACGCTTCGATCGATTGGGTATGTCAGCATCGCGCCGCACCCGCGCGACCGGCGACGGCGTTTGGTGCAGCTGACCGACCGCGGGAAATCGACCTTGGGCGAATCCGAGCCGCTGTGGCGTGACGCGCAACAGCGAGTGATCGAGGCGCTTGGCCCAGACCAGGCCGCGGCCATGTCGGCCATGCTCGCCACGACCGAACGTGTCATCCGAGGCCTGGAATAATGCTCCGTCTCGGAAATCTCCGGCCGGCTCACTACGCCTGGGTGATGGCTGCGGTCACCTTCGTGATCCTGTTGGGCGCGTCCGGGTTTCGGTCCGCGCCCAGCATCCTGATCGTCCCGCTGCAGGATGAGTTCGGCTGGAGCCGGGCGACCATTTCGATCGCCGTCTCGATCAATCTCCTACTCTTTGGGTTCATGGGGCCGTTTGCGGCCGCGCTGATGGAACGCTTCGGAATCCGAAGTGTCGTTGCTGGAGCGCTGTGCTTCATTGCCGCGGGCGCCGCGCTGACGACCCAGATGACGGCTCCATGGCAGCTCTATCTCCTTTGGGGCGTCACGGTTGGACTGGGAACCGGGTCGATGGCCACGGTGCTCGCCGCGACGGTCGCGACCCGCTGGTTCGTGCAACGACGCGGGCTGGTCGTGGGCGTGCTTGCCGCCGCGAGTGCGGCCGGTCAGCTGGTTTTTCTTCCGCTGTTTGCCTGGCTGGCGACCAATCATGGTTGGCGTACGGTTTCGCTGGCGGTCACCATCGCCACCCTGTCGGTCATCCCCTTGGCATTGATCTTCCTGCGAAGCTGGCCGTCCGATATCGGCGCTCTTCCCTACGGGGCGATGACGTCGGACGAGGCGCCGGGACCGCGGCTCAACCCGGTTCGGACCGCCGTCGCCGCGCTCGGCGAAGCCGCCCGGTCGAGAACGTTCTGGTTGCTGGCGGCAACCTTTTTCATCTGTGGCGCGACGACCAATGGGTTGATCGGGACCCATCTGCTCCCAGCCAGCATCGACCACGGGATGACCGAAATCGCGGCGGCGAACATGCTCGCGTTGATCGGGATTTTCGACATCGTTGGCACAACCGCTTCCGGCTGGCTGACCGACCGGTTCGACCCACGCAAGCTGCTGTTCATGTACTACGGGCTGCGGGGAGTTGCCCTGCTCATCCTGCCATGGGCGCTCGGATCGTCCCAGTTTGCGCTCTTCGCGTTCATCGTGGTGTACGGGCTCGACTGGATCGCCACGGTGCCTCCTACGGTTGCCCTGGCGTCGAAGGAGTTCGGGGTAGCACGTGGACCGCTTGTCTACGGGTGGGTCTTCGCCGCACATCAAGTAGGCGCCGCGTTTGCCGCATATGTCGCCGGGCTCTCCCGCACGGTGATGGGCGACTACCTGCTGGTCTTCAACGGCGCCGCGGTCCTCTGTATGATCGCCGCACTTTGCGCGTTGCGCATCGGAATGCCAACCGTTCTCCCGGGCGGAACGCCACAACCACAGGGAGCAGGCGATTGATCGGCCGCGGGGATCGGGAGCTCAGGCTCGGAGCACTGATACGGAATCGAATGATTCAGCGGAACCGAGGGTGTGTCTGCCCTCTTGCGTCGACATTCACGAGGGGGCAGACACGCCCTCAGCTACGATCGCCGTTCGTTTGGATGTCATGTCGGGGATTGATCGGGAGGATGAATGCCCAGGCATTTTGGCGCCCAATTGGGTACAAAATGGCAGATACGACCGAGACGAACGGCGCATTCTCCCCTGGATGCGGCACGGACCGCATCTGAGATGCGGTCCGTGCTGTGCATTGTCAGCCTACTGGCCGATCAACCGGCCGGGGGAGTGGCCATGCCGGCAAGCTGGACTTCCAAATCGCCGATCGACTCATCGAGCAGCCAGCGGCCGTCGACTTCCCTGAAGATCCAGAGATCGATTTCGAGGCCATCGACCCCTTCTGGTTGCGGGGTGGCCGAGATGTAGTAGACGAGCACGCCCACGCGGCCATCCTCGTAAAGGGTGAATTCACGCGTATCGAGCAGCTGCGTTTGCAGCTCTTCGGGAAGGGGAACCGGATCGGCGGTGATCGTTTCGACAAAGTCTTCGTCGAACAGCGCAACGCCCACCTGCGAGACCAGGAATTCCTCGGTCACGCCGCCGAATCCAGCCAGATAGTCGCCAGCGTTGTAGCAGGCAATGTTCTGGACAATGGTGGCGACCACACCGTCGATCGCTTCCTTGGGTGCGGGCTCACCGGTGGGAAGCTCGACCTCCTGCGGATTCTGATCGAGGGCCGCGGCGGTTGCTTCGCCCGCTCCGGCGGGCGCGGGGGTTCCGGCAATCGCCTGGATCTCTTCCAACGTGCGAGCCGGTTGATTGCACAGTTCCGGATTCGGGGAAAGATCGATCGCTCCCGGAGTCGCATCCTGGGCTGTCGCCAGCCCACCGCCGGTCGCAAGCATCATGCCGCTCAGAACCGAGACCAACGCCAGTTGTTTCACACGACGCATCCGCGTCACCTCCTGTTTGGATAATCCCACTGGCTCCGTGTACGCGTCACGTCGCGCTCTTGTAACGATACCCCCGCTGCCCCCAGCCTGCTAAACATACTGGCGGAACCACGCGAGCGTATCCTCCCGGGCCTGCAACGCCTGTTCCTGGTTATACCGCTGACCGGTGTCGTTGTGGAACGCGTGCTGGGTATCGGGATAGACGATGAACTCGAAGGTGACGCCCGCGTCGGTCAACGCGGCTTCGAGCTCCTCGCGTCCTTCGTTGGCGAAATCTTCCGGGTCGTCCGAATAGACGCCTAATACGGCTGCCGTGATGTTCGGCACCTGATCGAGTGGCGGCGGCGGACCGTAGTAGGGCGCGGCGGCCTTCAGTTCCGGCATCTGCGTCGTCGCCAGCCAGGTGATCCCGCCTCCAAAACAGAATCCGGTCATCGCGGGACGCGATGCATCCACAAACGGCTGCTCCTGGTAGTAGGCAAGCGCCGACTTGAAATCGTCCACGAACACCTGAGCATCGGTTCCACTCAACAATCCGGGAATCTCCGCCGGATCGGCAATCGCGTCGAATCCTCCATTGCGACTGAGCAAATCCACCGCGCAGGCCACATATCCCTCGACCGCGTAGCGTCGCGCGACATCGCGAATATGCTCGGTCAGGCCCCGGTTCTCATGGCAAATCAACACCAGCGGAGGAAGAACGGTCGCCATCGGCGTACCGCTATCGGGGTTCGGACGCGCCTGATAGGCAAGGACGTCAGTTCCATCGCCGGCCGGGAAGGTGATGTCCTCGCCGAGCACGCGGGAGTCGTCAGCGGCAACCGACAGCGGCGACATCGGCTCGGCCGACGGAGTCGAAACCGTCTCCTGTGCCAAAGCGGCGCGCGTCATCGGCGTCACCCCCAACTGGGTCAGGACCGTGGCGGTGGTGGCCACCCCACCGGTGATGTAGAGCACGCGCTTGATCATCTCTCGCCGGGTCAGATAACCATCGCGCCAATCGTCGACGAATTCATGGATGAGATAGCGTTCGAATGGTTTGAGCTCTCGCATTCCTACACTCCTTCGGGTGATGATGCATCCTCATCGTCCTGCACCCAAAAGCGCCGAAATCTCTCCTCCTTTCGCCAGCACGAGCACTCGCCTGCACCACCGAATCGGCACAGCCGCGCGGGTTCACCCGCTCCCCAACCCATCGTGCCCTGCGAACCTTGGAGAAAACTCAACAGAGGAGTTGGGAGTTAGGGCGTGTCTGAAAAGGGGACCGGAGCCCGGAGGAGACCGAAGCAACGAGTTTCGGGTCTCAACGGCATGAAGAACCCGAAACGCGGCGCCTATCACGCCGCGCGGTGGGCTTTTCAAACACGCCCTAACTCCTAACTCCTAACTCCTAACTCCTAACTCCTAACTCCTAACTCCTAAATAACATTATGCTCCTGCAGCAATCGCCCTTCGGCGAAACGGGACGGCCGGAAATCCGAGATGTCCACCGTTTTGGCCCGTCCATCCAGGATCAGCTCGGCCATACACGCCCCGATGGCCGGCCCCTGCATGAATCCATGCCCACTGAAGCCAGCGGCGACGGCGAGTCCCTCGACCTCGTCCACGAAACCGAGCACCGGATTGTCGTCCGGGGTGACCTCGTAGAATCCGGCCCAGCCGTTGAGAACGCTCGCGTCTTCGAACGCCGGAACCAGTTCGACCAGCGCTTCGACCGTGGTGGCCATCCAGTCCTCATCGACCGATTTTTCGAACGAGCTCGGTTCGTCACGGTTGGCCATACCAAAGAGAAAGCCGCCACTCTCGGGATGGACATAGAGCCCGGAGGAGAAATCGATCGTCATCGGCAGCGTCGGAGGGAGTGCATCGAAGGGTTCGGTGATCCAGCTCATCCGCCGATACGGATCGACCGGAATATCGAGCCCGGCCAGCGCGCTCACCTGCCGCGTCTGCGGACCGGAGCAGAGGATCACGACCGGAGCCGACACGTCGCCATCCGGCGTCGCAACGCCGGTCACCCTGCCGTTCTCGACCGCAATCTCGATGACCGGCGACTCCTCCCGAATGGTGACGCCAAGCCGCTGCGCGGCGCGCGCGTACCCGATCGTGGCCGCGTACGTATCGCACCAACCGTCTTCCGGGCAGAAGGTACCGCCGTAGACGCCGTCCAGGACAACATGGGGGT
Organism: Thermomicrobiales bacterium; assembly: GCA_023957115.1. GTDB lineage: Bacteria > Chloroflexota > Chloroflexia > Thermomicrobiales > UBA6265 > JAMLHN01. The sequence goes on along the minus strand of JAMLHN010000017.1, from coordinate 42,739 downwards.
TCAATTCCCGAATGTCGTCGAGGTCGACCCAGCGTGCCGGTACGCCCAACCGCTGTTGAAGCGCGAGATTGGCCCGAAAAACGGCCTCGTCGGCGGGATCTTTCAGCAGAAAGAGATAGCCCTGCTGCCGCAACGAGATCTCTTGCCCGAATTGCTCGGCAAACCGCTCCCAGACGCGGACGCTGTAGGTCGCCAGCCGGATATTCGTTTCGGTGGAGAACTGCTGCCGAATACCTCCCGCGGCATCGGCGGTGGCGCCCCGGCCGATCTGATCGCGCTCGAATACGACGATATTGCGCATGCCACGTTCGGCCAACTGATGCGCAATGGCGCAACCCATGATTCCCGCGCCCACGATAATTGCATCCGCCGTCGCCACTGTCATCGATTTCACTCCTCCGGGCCAACGCTGCTCCGGAACCTGGGTCTGTCTCCAGCACGCTCCGCTGGGTGGGATTCGATCGACAAGCATAGTGGATCGGTATGGCCAGAAAACCCAGGACGATCTGCGTATCTGGACCGGGACAATCGACGCTGGATGACGCGCCAACGGGCCGCCGGCGCTCCCGACCTCCGTGGACGACCGTTCCATCGAGATCGACCCGCCCATGCCGCCAACCGGAGAGCGCGGCCCCAGCGCGATGCATTCGAGAACCTGCAATCGCGTCATCCCAGGAATGTCTCCCGGCAGCACCAGACCGCTCCTTGCCTGACCGGGTAAGATTTCCTCCGTCTGGCTGACTGCTCAGCCGACGGAGACAACCGGAGCACAGTCCATGCCCACCCCGATCTTCGACGCCCCCACCATCCGCAAACCGGGTTTCAACCACCTGGCTGTAGCCCCGCAATCCGTACGTGCCGGCATCACACGCAGACCCGCCTCCGGTCGATATCGTGCTTGATACCGTTTGCCGCGTCGTGCTTCGGGGACGTGCGTTATGGACGATGAAGACGATAGCCTTCTCGATTTCGACGACAGTGGACAGGACTTTGTGATTTCGACCGAACCGATCGTCGTAACGGAGTACTCGCAGCACGCCCGCAACGTGCTGCAAACTGCCGAACATGTCGCGTCCACTGCACCCGGTGGCATCATGACCTGCGAGCATCTGCTTCTCAGCCTGTGTGGAACCACCGACTGCGCGGCGTCCCAGGTTCTGGTGCAATGTGGATTCAGCATCGAGCGCGTGACCGGGACGCTCACTTTTCTCAACGGATCGCCCGCGCAAAGCCAACCGGCGGAAACGGTGGTGCTTTCTCCCCGGCTGGAGCGTGTGTTGGTTACCGCGAGCGCTCAAGCCGGCCAGCACGAGGCGGATCGGATCGATACCCTGCACCTGCTCGGGGCGCTCCTGCGCGAGAAACAGGGCATCGTCGCATTTGTACTCGAGACTCCAGGCGTGGGACTCGAACCCATTGGCGGAGCTATTTCGAACGCTGTTCGTAACGGATTGACTGACCCATCGTGAAACTTGGCCGCCCTCGCCGTTCCTTGTCCTTTTTTCTTGCAGTCGCAATCATCTTTCTGCCTGGTGTCGCGGTATCGACCGCGCTGGCGGCAAACTATCTCGGATATTGCGTCAACGCGATCTTGCCAGGCGGGAGCGATCTCAACGCGCGTCCCTTCCTGGTCCAGGTCGATTCGGATTCCGCCACCCTGCGGCTCCGTTCCACGATCGCGCGGGAAGCAGTTCTGACGTTGACCCCGGAGGGCCAGGACCCAATCACGGCGACCACCCCAGCAGACAAAATCCAGACGTTCGATCTGCCGGATCTCACCCCGGGAACAACCTACCGCTACCTGGTGGAGCGCGCCGACCGCATCTGGGAGGGAAGCTTCCGAACTCCGGCCGGAGCCGACGATACGGTTCGGTTCGGCGTCGTGGGAAGTACTGGAGTCGGAGGAGATCCACTTCATGCCATCGTCGATGAGATCGTCGACGACCAACCCGACTTCGTCTTGCACACTGGCGATGTGGTCTTCCCGCGCGGCGGGCTTTGCCACTACGGCGTGCGTTACTTTGGTCCCTATGAAGACCTGATCGGAAATGTTCCGGTGACCGCGGCCGTTGGCGAAATCGATCTCAAGTCGAACAACGGCCAGGCGTTCCGCGAAACATTCCTGATCGAGGGCGATCCAGACCAGGAAGCTCCCCTCTACCGCTCGTTCGAGTACGGTCCGGTGCATGTGATCGTGCTCGATAGCCAGCTCTATGAAGACGATAACCAGAGCGCGGTCGACCAGCAACGCGCCTGGCTCACGGACGAGCTGGGTTCGTCCGAGCTTCCCTGGACGGTCGTCGTCCTCCACGATCCGCCGTACTCCTCCACGGGGGGAGCTCAGAACGATGGGATCCAGGAGGATCTCGGCCCGATCTTTGCCGAACACGGGGTGGACTTGGTGCTGTCCGGGCACGCGCGCAACTACGAACGGTTCGAACCGGATGGCGGGGTGACCTATGTGGTCACTGGCGGAGGCGGCGCCGGGCTGCAGGACATCGGTGACAACCGTACGTCAGTCGCGGCCTCCGTCGTCCACCACTTCCTCTCGGTGGAGACATCTCCCGACGAGCTCACCGTGCGCGTCATGGACGATGCCGGCGGAACGATCGACATGTTCACGCTCTCGAAGGACTAGGCGCCCGCACCGATTGTCATTCTGAACGAAGTGAAGAATCTCTCGTCGGCGTTACCGGCCATCGCGTCGTCGGGCGGTCTCTCACCGTCTCACGATCGGGCAGTGGGTGGGCGGAGAGAGGGTGGAAAGTTGGCCGGATCGCCTCACCCGCAACCATCTTCTAACCGACCGCGCGGTGATTGGTGACGCCGACGAAAGAGGTTCCTTCGACTGCGCTCAAGACAGGCCTTCACTGGCGTTCAGAATGACAGCGTCGATGTGGGTTTGCGCTAGCTTGCCAAGATCGTGCTCAATGCCTCCAGCTCCGATTCCGCATGATCCACCGGGACGTGCGAGACCAGCAGCTCGTCGACTCCACGGCGTCGGATCGCCTCCAACCGGTCACGCACCTGATCCGCTGTTCCAGACACCAGCAAGTCGTCCACCAGCTCGTCCGGCATCCGGCCTTCGTCATCGACGTTGTATCCCGCCATGGCGAACATCTGGGCATAGAACGGCAACCGCCCATACGTCGGAAAGAGCGCGCGAAACGCCGCCCGGGCGGGGGGACGGTCTGCGGAGACGGCCACCGGCACATGGACGATCGCCGGGGGGCACGGACGTCCAGCCGCTTCGGCGCCCTCCCGCAACGCAGGTATCGCGGTTTCGACGACATAGTCGATCGGATTGAGCCACGAGATCGCCCCGTCGCTGATCTCCCCGGCCAACCGCCACGCGTTCGGCCGCAAGGTCGAGATCGGCAGCGGAGTCTTGGGAGGGACGACCCCGCCAGGCAAGGTGCCGTTCACCGTGTAGGAGTCCCCGGCAACGTCGACCTTTCCGTCCCAAAGCAGGCCGCGCAGGATGGCAACGTACTCGCGCAGGTGCGCCAGCGGTTTGCCCATCGGGATGCCAAACGAGCGCTCGATGATCGGCCGGTGGCTCGGTCCAATACCGAGCCGTAGCCGGCCCGGCGCAAACTCCTCGATGGCCAACGCTTCGCTCGCCATCACGAAGGGATGCCGTGGGTAGGTTGGCACGATCGAGGTTCCGAGAACGATCCGCTCGGTACGTGACGCCGCCACCGCAAAGGCGCTGAGGGTATCGGCGGAGACTCCTCCCGAGGTCGACCAAACCGTCGAAATCCCGCGTTTCTCGGCCGTGACGATCTGATCGACCACCGAGGTCGCGGCGCCCCGTGGGATGACGAGTCCAGCATGCAAATCCATCGCAATTGCGCTCCATTCTTTCTTCCGTATGAAACGGTCGTTGTTCGAGGATCGCCCATTGGCGGTCTCCTGACAATGTGTAAGTTACTTGCGCTCATGGTAAAATTGAACCTGTTTGCGAACCGGCGTGCTGGCCGGTGCTGCGTGGTGTGTATCGCGGCTGGCGAACGTGTGTTGGAACCTCCGGGTCAGGGTATGCCGCCCCCAGCGGCACGTTGCGTAGTGTTGACGTCAGCATCGGTCCTTCTTGTGGGTGGACCGCCGCGGCGCTCCAGACATATGCAAGAAGGATCGTAAAAACGTGACAGAAGAAGAGATCAAACCGAAACGTCGTGCCCGCAAGACGGTCAGCCCGGAAGAAGAGGCTGCCCAGATCCTGCTGGAAAACGGCATCGCGGCGGACGAAATCGTCGAGGAGGCGCCGGTCAAGAAACCGCGCGCGTCACGCAAGAAAGCCGCGGAAACCGAAACCGAGACTGCGGCCGAGGCCCCGGTCGAACCCCAGAAGCCGAAGCGGACGCGTGCCAAGAAAGCAGCCGCGCCAGAGGAAGAGATCGTCGAGGTGATCGCCGCGGACGAACCAGGCGAGACGACCCAGAGCGAGACCCCGGTCGAGACGGTCGAAACCGTCGAAGAAGAGCCGGTCATGTTCGTCGATTCGTCCGCATCCGCGGACGAGGATGAGTTTTCCGTCGAGGAGAGCGAAGACGAGCAGGAAGACGTTCCGGCCGCGGCGGCAGCGACGCGATCGAAGAAGGAGAAGGAGAAAGAGAGCGATACGCTCACCTTTGCCGGGCTCGGTCTGAGCGATGCCATTCTCAAGAGCATCAAGGATGTCGGATACGAAGAACCGACACCGATTCAGGCGATCACCATTCCGGCCATGATGCGTGGGGGCGACATCATCGCCCAAGCGCAGACCGGTTCGGGCAAGACCGCCGCCTTCGGCCTGCCTATCATCGATTCGGTCGACGGCCGGGATCGGTCGGTACAGGCGATGATCCTCACCCCGACCCGTGAGCTCGCGATCCAGGTCGCCGAAGCGCTCCACAAGTACGGGAAGCACAAGGGGATCGAAACCCTGCCCATCTATGGCGGCCAGCCATACGAGCGGCAATTCCGCGGATTGCAGCGTGGCCCCCAGATCGTGGTCGGTACGCCTGGCCGGGTCATGGACCACATGCGCCGCGGCACCCTCAGCCTCGACGATCTCGAGTTTTTCGTACTCGACGAGGCCGACGAAATGCTGGACATGGGCTTCATCGAGGATATCGACTGGATCCTCGAGCATGTGCCGGGGGAGCGGCGCACCGCGCTCTTCTCCGCCACTATGCCGCCGCGAATTGTCCAGCTCGCCGGCACCCATATGAACAATCCGGAACGACTGACCGTTCCGGGCAAGCAGATGACCGTCCCGGCCACGCGTCAGACCTATTACGAGGTGCCGCGCAGCCGCAAGACCGATGCGTTGACCCGCATCCTCGACGGCGAAGCGCCCGACCTGGCCATGATCTTTGCCCGCACCAAGCACGGCGTCGACGAGCTGGGCGAGGCGTTGCTGGCTCGCGGGTTCGCGGCCGAAACGCTGCATGGCGATCTGTCGCAAGCCCAGCGCGACCGGGTCATGCGCCGGTTCCGCTCGGGCCAGGCCGACATTCTGGTCGCAACCGATGTCGCGGCCCGCGGTATCGACGTCAATGACGTCACCCACGTCATCAACTACGACGTTCCCGAGAGCGCGGAGACGTATGTCCACCGTATCGGACGCACCGGCCGCGCGGGCAAGCGGGGCGAGGCGATCACCCTGGTGACGCCAAAGGAAACCCGCTGGCTGCGCCAGATCGAGCGCATCATCAAGGCGAAGATCGAACCACGCCGGCTTCCGACGCTGGCCGATGTGGCCGAGCGACGTCGCGACGCCATGAAGCTCGAAGTGCTCGAAGCGCTCAAGGATGAGGCGGCCTTCCAGCAGTACATGCAGGCGATCAACGATCTGGCCGAAGATAACGAAGCCACCGAGATTGCCGCGGCGCTGCTCAAGCTCTATGCCGATCAGACCGGCCGCGGACTCGCTTCTGAGGCAACCGAGGACGATCTCGCGGCATTGACCCAGGCGGCTGTCAACCGGCAGGACCGGTTCGAGCGACGCGATCGCGATGGCGGCCGGGGACGAGACCGCGACGGCGGCCGGTACGAGCGTGGCCAGGAACCGGGTATGACCCGGCTCTTCCTGAACATTGGCCGGAACTTCAACGTGCGGCCACAGGACATCGTCGGCGCGATTGCCAACGAGGCCGGGATTCCCGGCCGCTCGATTGGCGCGATCGACATTTTGGACACGTACAGCTTTGTCGATGTCCCCAGCCAGTATGCCGACCAGGTCATCGACGCGGTGACGTCCAGCGGCATCAAGGGTCGCAATGTCAATGCCGAGCGGGCCCAGCCGGGCGCCGGGCGCGGCCGGGACCGCGATCAGGGTGGTCAACGAGGCGACCGGGGTGGATACCGCGGTGACCGTGGGCCACGCCAGCAAGGCGGGGGCTACGGGAACTACGGTGGCAATCGTGGAGGATACGGCAACCGGCGCGACTATGGCCAGGGTGGTTACCAGCGTGGAGGATCCGGTGGTCGTCGCAATGAAGGCGGCAATTGGGACTACAACCGCGGCGGTGGCAACTATGGCAACCGGCGTGACGACTACGTCGACCGCACGCCCCGAAGCGATCGATTCGATCGCAGAATGTCCGGCGACGACAACTAAATCGCACATGTCGCTGCGCAAGATCAGCACATTCGGTACCCCCCGATTCCAGCCGGAATCGGGGGTTGCCTCACCCCGGACAATATGAAACGCGTCACCCATATCACCACCGGAGCCGCCGTCGCCCTGCCCGTGGCAGCCGGGCTTTCGCCGGCCGCGGCAGCCGGGGCGATCTTCCTGGGGATGGCCGGAGCGGTGGTGCCCGATTACGCCGACCTCAAATCCGATGCCCGCCGGTTTCTGACACATCGGGGGCTCTCGCACAGTCTGCTCTTCGCGGCGGCGGCAACTGCGCTCGTCTATATGCTGCTGACTGCGCTGACCGGCGTCGATGACACCCGGTTTCGGCTTCACGCGGATCTGGTCGAGCCGCTTCTGGCGGCGTTTGCGCTCGGCATCGGTTCGCATCTCTTGCTCGATGCCGCGACGCCCAGCGGTATCCGGCCAGGCCTGCCATTTGTCGATGCCCGGCTCCGCATTCTGCCGCCCGGGATGCGCATCCCCACGGGAAGCCGCCGAGATGGCATCATCCACTCGATGACATCACTCATCGTCCTGATTGGGCTCTGCTATCTCGTGTTCGAGCACATTCGATGACCCGCAATTCGACGGCGCTTCGCCGCTACCAACAGGCGCTCGACCGCACCGAACGGCTCGGTACGGGAGAAGCGCTCGATCCCTCGATCGCGACATTCCAGCAACGGGCCGAGTTCCGGCTTGACCGCTTGCGCGAGATGTTGACCGTGCTTGGCAATCCCCTTGCAGCAACACCGATCGTTCACGTAGCGGGGACGTCTGGCAAAGGATCGACCGCGGCGGCCATCGCCTCGATCCTGACCTCCGCGGGGTATCGAACCGGACTGCATACCTCGCCCTATTTGCAGGTGGCGACCGAAAAGCTGCAGATCGACCGGGAGATGATCGAGGCAACCGAGTTCGCCAACCTGGTCGATTCGACCCTGGATACGCTCGAAGGCGAGGGGTTTCACCCGAGCTACGGTCAACTGTGGATGGCGATGGTGCTGAGCTGGTTGGAGCACGCACGCGTCGATATGGCCGTCATCGAGGTCGGTGCAGGGGGACGGTTCGATCTCAGCAATGTGGTTCATCCAATGATCTCGGTCATTACCGAGATCGGCTACGACCATATGGATACCCTCGGTTCGACGATCGAGGAGATCGCCTGGCACAAGGCCGGCATCATCGAGCCGTTTACCCCGGTCGTCGCGGCGCTTGGCAACCGCGCCGCGCTCAAGGTCGTGGCCGGTGAAGCGTCGAAACAGGGTGCCGACGTGCATCGCGTCATTCCGACGCAGGGCAACTTCGCACAGACCAACGAGGCGACGGCACGCGCTGCAGTCGAGCTGCTGGGTTTCGCCGTCGATCTGGATGACATCCAGGAAGGACTCGAACAAACCCGGCTACCCGGCCGGGCCGAGATCGTTCAAGACCAACCGCGCGTCATCCTCGATGGCGCGCACAATCCCCAAAAAATCGAGGCGCTGGCAGGCTGGTTCTCCCGTGCGTATCCACGCGAGAAGCCGGTCGTCGTGGCCGGTTTCCTGGAGTCGAAGGACGCGCGCGCCATGCTACACACGCTGGCGCCACTGGCCTCGGTGCTCATCCTGACCGAACCGGCGATCGACGAAAAAGCCGCCACCACGGTCGACCGGCTGACCGCCCTTCTGGATGAGCTGGCGTTCGACGGACCAGTCGAGATCGAGCCCGACGCGCGTTCCGCCGTTGACCTAGCGCTCGCGCTGGCACACCGAACCGGGAGCTCGGTGCTCGTCACCGGATCCCTGTACCTTGTCGGGAACGTCCGGAGCCGCTGGTATCCGGATGAGGACGTACTGTTGCAACGGACGCCATGGCCCCATCGTGGTGCGCGACTATCCACGTCGAGCGCGGTGAACGGGTAGGCGCTCGCAGCAGCAGCCTCGATTCCCCAAAGCGAGCCATACCGCAAAAGAACCGGCGCTGAAGAACTCCGCGCCGGGTCTTCTCGATTCGTTCGCGAAACACGTGTTAGCGGAGACCGCGCTCCTGCGCGCGATACCAGAATCCACCGACGACGGATGCGATCACGCCTCCGACCATCAGAATCACACCGACATCCCCGGCTCGATCGTAGAACTCGTACGTCGAGGTCGCGATCCCGTAGAACGAAAAGCCCACGGCCGCTGCCGTCACTCCGACTGCAACCAGCACTCGCGCCAACATACGTTCGTCGTCCCTTTCCCGCTCTCTACCGCGGATCGAGCCACTGAAGCTACCGCAAAGGGTAGCAAAAACGCGGCTCGAATGTCGCCACCGCGCTAGACGATTTCCTTGGTTCGATCATATCCGGTCGAGGTGATCAGGCGCGCGCCCCGGTCGAACCGGAAATATGACCATGCCCATTGGAACGCCACCCGTAACCGATTCTGGAATCCAATCAGGAAAAAGATGTGAATCCAGAGCCAGACCAGCCAGGCGCCGAACCCGGCAAGCCGAAATCCCCTGATATCGGCGATAGCGCGGTTGCGCCCGATCGTCGCCAGGTTGCCCTTGTCCTGATAGTGGAACGCCTGCGCCGGTTGCCCAGCAGTCCGGCGGCGAATGTTCGCTCCGGCCAGCCGTCCTTGCTGCATGGCGACCTGGGCAACTCCCGGGTACGGTTTGCCATCCGGCCCGTCAAGCACGGCAAGATCGCCCACGACGAAGATGTTCGGATACGTCGCAATCGAAAGATCCGGCTGAACCAGAATCCGGCCCGCGCGATCGAGCTCCACATCCATCGTCTTCCCGATCCCGGATGCGGCAACGCCGGCAGCCCAAAGCACCGTCGCGGCCTCGAACCGCCGGTCTCCGGCCACGACGCCCGCATCATCGACCTCGGTCACGAAGGTATCGGTGCGGACCTGTACCCCAACCTGGTTGAGATAGGTAGTCGCCTTCCGCGCCAGCGATTCAGGGAACGACGGCAGAATCCGCGGCGCCGCTTCGAACAGGAAGATTCGCGCCCAGGTCGGGTCGATACGGTCGAACTCGCGGGCGAGCGTATAGCGTGAGATCTCGCCCAACGCGCCGGCCAGCTCGACGCCGGTCGGACCGCCACCGATCACCACAAAGGTCAGGAGCCGGTCGCGTTCGGTATCGTCTTCGGTGCGCTCGGCCTCCTCGAAGGCGCTTAGCACGCGCCGCCGGATCTCCAACGCATCTTCCAGTGTCTTGAGCCCGGGAGCGTACGGTTCCCAATCATCACGCCCGAAATACGAATGGCGGGCGCCCGTGGCGAGCACGAGATAGTCGTACGGAATCGGGCCGGCATCGGTGTGCAATATCTGCTCGGTGGGATCGACCGACAGCGCCTCGGTCATCAGCACTGCACGGACATTGTCCTGGCCCCGCAGGATCGAGCGAATCGGTTTGGCGATATCTGCCGGAGAAAGGGATGCAGTGGCAACCTGATAGAGCAACGGCTGGAAGGTGTGATGGTTGCGGCGGTCGACGACGATGATCTGAACCGGGGCATTTTTCAATGCCTGGATGGCGCGCAATCCGCCGAACCCGGCGCCAACCACTACGACGCGAGGTTGTCTGGTCGATGTGGACATATCTCGAACTCCAGGCGAGTGTGAACCGCCGCAGCGGTTCGCTCAGACATGAATGAGCTCCGTCTCGATCTCACCAACGGCGCCAAGTTCGAGATTCCGTTCGATGAATTGAACGATCGTCGCGAGCATTTCGGTCACGTGGGCTGCCTGATTGCTGATACAGACAACCCCCAATGTCGCCACCCGCATGTCGTTCAGGTCTTCGACCTCGGCAATACCGGCATTGAACGTGTTGCGGACCTTGGCGCTGATCGACCGCACGACCTGACGCTTGTCCTTCAGCGAGAACGAATCGTCGAGGTAGATCGTGATATGCGCGACACCGACCACCGAAGCCATGATGACGGCTAATCCCCAACCGTGGTGACCAGGGTCGTCAGGCCATCGCTCGTCCCCCACCACCAGGTGAGTCCCAGCCGCTCGGCAATATCCGCCGCCACATCGTTGTATGCGGTCGCCAGCGAACAATCGGCGCCGAGCTCCTGACAGAGCCCCTCGTTGGGGAATCCAGAGATGACCGCTTCGGCGCGGCCATCCTCATAGGTGACCGAATGAACGCGCGCTCCGATGGCCTTGTAGCTCGTGAGCACCGCCTCCAGAAACGCGCTCGGATCGCCGGCCGCGGTCAGATCCCAGGAATTGGCGAACGCGGCGCCGAGATAGCACGACCATCCCTCCAGCGGAATTCCCGCCTGGGACAGATACTCGGTCGTCGTGATGATCAGCGCCTGAGCGTTTGCCCGCGCCAGATCGAGCAGCGCTTCGACCGATTCAGCTTTCTCGTGACCCGCCAAGACCGACACTCCCATTCGTTCAACGCACGTTTGCATTGTACTTTCACACATCGAGAACCCGGGGATGAGCAAGGGCAGTGTCCAGAGACAGGATCTGCGTGCTGCGTGCTCGCACCCACGTGTGGTAGGGTGAAAACCGCCGGAGAGCCAGTTGTCGCGTTGTGCACTGCGACAACAGCTCGCCGGCATTTTTCGTTCTCCACCACACAGATGGAACCGATCGGTCCTTGCCGGTGTACTGATCAGAGAGGACCGATTCAGCACCGGAACGAGGCACCGATCGACGACGCCGATCTGATCGCACGAGCCAAAACGGGAGACCAGCACGCCCTCGAGCAACTCGTGCGGCGCTATCAGGATGTTGCCTTCCGCGTCGCCTGTCTGATTACCGGCGACGGGGACGAGGCCCAAGACGCGACCCAGACCGGCTTCATCAAGGCAGTTCAGGCGCTCGGTTCATTTCGCGACGATGCGCCGTTCCGGCCCTGGTTGCTGCGCATCGTGGCCAATGAGGCGAAGAACCGGGTTCGATCGCGTGCGCGGCGAGCGACCGGTCCGCTCGATGAGCGCATCGTTTCGTTGGCGCCCTCGCCCGACGAGCTGGCCGAACGATCCGAGGAACAACGCGAGCTTCTGGCGGCGGTCCGGCGCTTGAGCGAACAGGATCAGCAGATCATCGCCTACCGGTATTTCCTCGAACTGTCGGAAACGGAGATGGCCGAGCTGCTCGAATGCCCGCGCGGCACCGTGAAGTCACGTCTCAGCCGCGCCACCAGCCGGCTACGTACCGAGCTCACCACCCGGTCTGGAGCGATCGACGATGTCTAGCCGAGCGTTCGAACAACCCAACGACGAGCTGGAAGCGCAGCTTTCGGCGCTCGGCAGCCGGATCGCCTGGGCACCAACGCCCGATCTCGCTCATGCCGTCTTGGCATCGCATACCCAACCAGCGCCAAGGGAGATCTGGGATCGTCGTCGAACATGGCTTGCGGTGGCCGCAATCTTGCTTCTGCTCTCTGGGACATTGCTGGCATCGTCGTCGATCCGGTCGACGGTTGCTGATTTCCTCGGAATCGAGGGGCTGCGCATCGAGCTTGGGGAGTCGGTAACGACACCAGCCGCTCATCCGAATCTCGGCACGCCGACCTCAATGCAGGACTTCCAGCACTGGCTCCCCTTTGCTCCCATGCAACCAGACACACTCGGCGGTCCGGATGCCGTCTATCTGCGTGTGCTCGAAAACGGCGACACGCTCGGGACCATGGTCTGGAACCCAAGCGATACGCTCCCCGAGGCCGCGGAAACCGGTCTCGGTGCGGTCCTGATGCAATTCGATCCGCCGGAAGATATTGTCATGCTACTGAAGACCGTCGCGATTCCGAACGGTCGGGTTATGGAAACCAACGTGAAAGGCTCGCCCGCGTACTGGGTCGAAGGCGCATCCGATCTCACCATCTTCGGCGACGACACCACGGAAACCCGCGCCACGGCCAATGCCCTTATCTGGCAAGAAGGTAGTATCGGGTTCCGCTTCGAGTCGGCACTTTCGATGGAGGAAGCCCTCGCAATCGCGGAGTCGATGGGAGAGATCGAGGAATAGGAGTTAGGGATTGTTTGAAACCTCGACGACGTACCTCCACCCGCGCTGGATTCGCCCGGAATCCGTCCGTTCACGCCCCGACAGCAGCCGTCCAGATCGTCGCAGGACCAGGGCTCAGGACGAAGGTCCGTTTCAAGTCGACGCAAGAGGACAGACGTCCTCAGCTACGATCGCCGGGCTCCGCTCGTTCGCGACAGCGAGCTCATTGGTACGGAACAGGGTTTGTTATCGGGAACCGAATGGTTTCAGGTGGTGTATGGGGGATGTTGATGGGCAATATCCAAGGAGGCACACCATGAACCCGAAACGTATTGTCGCGCTCATCGTGCTTGCGGCCGTCGCGCTACTCCCGCTTCATTTCTCGCATGCTGGCGGCTGGGCCAGTGTAGAGATCGTCGATGGACCGGATGTGCTGGAAATCGGGAAACCGATGACCATGCAGCTCTCGATCAAGCAGCACGGGATAAACCCGGTCGATATCGATCCGCTGGTCATCTCCGCCACACAAACGGAAACCGGCAAGACCATCGAGGAAACCGCCGCCAAGGCAACGGGCGATGGCAACTACACCATCGAATTGACCTTTCCCTCCAAGGGCATTTGGAATCTGGAAGGAAGACCTGGCTCATTTCCGGCATTCGATATGGGACCGGTCAAGGTCGGCCAAACGCTCGGGAGCACGCCGATGACCGCGCCAAGCGGCGCGCTGGTCATCGATATCACCGGCGGAATGGGCTCGGGCGCGTTCGACCCCACCACGACCGAGATCGTCGCGGGCACGCTGGTCGTTTGGGTCAACAACTCGACCGAAGGGCACACCATCGTCATCGACGGAACGAACGAAAGCTCCGGGCTGATCGGCCCGGGAGCGGCCTATGCCCGCATCTTCGACGAGCCGGGGACGTATCGCTACGTGTGCGGCCCGCATCCGAACATGACCGGTGAGATCGTCGTTCGGTAGGGGGAATCCAGGGCCGCGCGAAGCGCTAAATTGCTTGGCCCGTCGTGGCGTCGAAGAGACGAAGCGCGCCGCGTTCCAGGTTGACCCAGACAGTCTCGTTCGGACCGGGCCGGATCTCCGGCTCGGTCACCACCCGGATGAATTCCTCGCCCAATCGGAGGTTCACGATCGTTTCCGATCCCTGCGGCTCAGAAATATAGACCGTCATCGGATGCCAGTCTTCCCGTTCGGTCAGCGAGAGGCGGATATTCTCCGGTCGGGCGCCGACGGTAATCGGACCCGGGGGAAGATCGGCCGGCGCATGGATCCGCCAGCTTCCGTCGACCACGATTCCGTCCCCGGTACGCTCCCCCGGCATCAGGTTCATGGGCGGATCTCCGATGAAGCCGGCCACAAACGTGTTGGCCGGATGCTGGTAGATATGATCGGGATCGCCGATTTGCTGGATGATGCCCTGATTCATGACCGCAATCCGGTCGGACATCGACATGGCCTCGCTCTGATCGTGCGTCACGATGACCGTGGTCACCCCAGTCTCTCGCTGTAACGCCTTCAGGTGCGAGCGCATCTGCACCCGCAGGATGGCATCGAGATTGGAGAGGGGCTCGTCCATCAGGAAGACTTTGGGACGGCGGACGATTGCCCGTCCAAGCGCAACGCGTTGCTGCTCGCCACCGGAGAGCTCGCCCGGTTTGCGATCCATCTTGCCGGTCAACCCGAGCAGCTTGGCCGCGTCATTCACCCGGCGGTCGATCTCCTCGCGCGTCAGCTTCTGGATCTTGAGCGGGTATTCCAGGTTCTCGCGCACGGTCATATGGGGATAGAGCGCGTACTGCTGGAAGACGAGGGCGATATCCCGATCCTTGGCAGCCAGCGGAACGACGTTCTGGTCTCCGATGAAGATCTCTCCGGCGTCGGGAAACTCGAGTCCGGCAATCATCCGCAGGGTGGTCGTCTTTCCGCAACCAGAAGGTCCGAGCAGTGAGATCAGCTCGCCATCCGCAATGTGCAGACTGAGGTTGCGGACGATCGGTCCCTGCTTCTCGTCATACGATTTCCAGAGATGCTGCAAATTCACAGGCGCCATCAGAGTCCTCGGGTCGAAGAGATGAGACTGCGCACCATCCAACGGCGCAAAAAGAGGAAAAGAAGCACAACCGGCGCCAGGTAGAGCACGCCGAGCGCGGCCGTGACTTCGGCATTGCCACGACCTTCCGCGGCGAAGAAGAACTGCAACGGCAGGGTGGCTTTGTCCTGCTGGGTGATCATGATGATGACCAGCAGCACCTCGGACCAGGCGGCGGTGAAGGCGAATCCAGCCGTGATCGCCAGGCCGGTTTTGCTCAGCGGCATGAGAATGTCCCACCACGCCCGCCAGGTGGAGCGGCCGTCGATCGCCGCGGCCTCATCGAGATAGCGTGGCAACCCGTCGAAGAACCCTTTCATCAACCAGATCAGGAAGGGCAGGATCATGGCCGTCTGCGCCAGGATCAACCCATAGAAGGTATCGATCAGATCGAGACGATCGGCCAGATCGTAGATCGCCACCATGGTGGCCGCAATCGGGATCGCGTAGAGCAGCAGCACCGCGTAGACGGCATAGATCTTGTATCGAAATCTGAGCCGGGAAAGCGCGAATCCGGCCAGCGACGCCAGCACAGTTGCGATAGTCATGGCCGAGATCGACACGAGCAGGCTGTTGCGCAGCGCATGCGCGACATCGCGCTCGTCGAAGAGATAACGAAAGTTGTCCAGGGTCGGCTCGTTGGGCCAGGGGACGAACTTGCCGGCATCGTTGTCGAACGCGGCGGCCACGATCCAGAGAAACGGCAACGCGAAGAAGAGAATGACCAGCAGCAACCCCAGATTCGTCAACCAGCGGGTGCGGCTCGAATAGGCTTGCTTGCGGATGGGCGGCGGGGCGACCTGCAACTCGCTCATTCGGCGCTCGCTTTCGCCAGGCGCAGATAAAAGAGCGCAAAGAAGAGACTGAGGAGCAGCATCACGACCGAGAGCGCCGCGCCATAGCCGATATCGAAGAGCGTGAACGCTTGGTGGTAGGCATGCAACGCGATGGTCTCGGTTGCGTACGCCGGGTCGCCGTTGGTCAGAATCAGGATCATCAGGAAGCTGCCGATCGTGGTGATCGTCGTCACCAGCAACACGAGCGCAATCACATGCCGCATGGCCGGCAGCGTTTGATCCTTGAAGCGCATCCAGGTGGTGGCGCCATCGATACTGGCCGCTTCATAGACCTGGTTGGGAATCGATTGCAACGCGCGCAGAAAGATGTTGAGGGCGAAGGCGAGCCCACGCCACGACTCCGCCAGGATGACCGAGAACATCGGGTAGTCACCGAGCATATCGACCCGTGGCAGATGGAGGAATTGCAGGGTCGTGTTCAACATCCCATTGCGGTAGTCGAAGATTCCGCCCCAGATGAATCCGGCCAGCGTCGGCGGGCAAATCCAGCCCAGCAGCGCCGCCGTGAATGCGACCGGCGCCAGTTTGTGCTTGTGATTCTGCGCGTGGTTGATGAGCAATGCGATCAGCAGGCCGCCGATCGTTTGCCCGATCATCGCCGCGCCGACCGTGAAAACAATGGTGTTCTTGACGAACTTGGGAAAGTCGGGGTTGTGCCAAAGCCGCCGGTAGTTATCGAGACCGACGAACTGGGCGCCGGCGGCGAAGTTCGTGAGCGAGAGACTGGTGGTGCTCGTATAGATCACCCAGAGGGCCGGAAAGATGAAAAAGGCCGACAGCAGAATCGCTGCCGGGGTGATCGCCACGATATAGGGTCGTTGCTCCCCTTTCCGCCTCCTGATCGGAGGCGCTGTTTCGGAGTCGGCCGGCCAGTTGATCGCAGGAACGCTCATCCGCACGCCTCGGTGGTGACATTCTGCTCGCCCATCGTCCGGGTCAGCTCCTCGCCATATCGCTGGATGGCTTCGATTGGAGTCGCCTGTCCAGCAGCCACCAAACCGGTTGCATTCTGCACCACACTGATCAATTTGCGGAACTGTGGTTCGGGTGGCGGCAAGGTCATCACGGTCGAAGCTTCGAGGATCCGGTCGGAAAGCGGTTGCTCCAGCCAATCCGATGCGTCGCGGGCATCGAGCCGCGCAGGGAGGTGCGGATCCTCCGCGGAAAGCGCCGCTTGCAGCTCAACCGTACTGAATGCTTCGATGAACGCCCAGCCAAGATCGGGATTCGCGGCGCCGCTGTTGATATACCAGGCGTCACCGACATCCCCCAATGCCAGAGGACCCTCATTCCCGGGGAAAAGCGCGACGCCAATCGTCTCCGCGTCGACGGCATTCCTGGCCATCCAGACACCATAGTGCTTGGCCGTCTCGTGCAGAATGCCAAGCTCTCCATTTGCGAAATAGTTCGGCATTGTTTCCAGAGGGGAGACATCGGTGAGTACAATCGACGGCACGACCTTCGTCGTCTGGAATGCGTACTCGTAATACGCCAGCGTTTCTCGAATCGGACAACTATCGATGAACCATCGCCCGTCCGGGTCGATCAGGGTTCCCCCATTCGACAGAATAAGGTTCATGAAATCGGCCGCCGTTGCGTTCTCGCCGTTGGCGCCCGCATAGATCGAATAGGGAATCGAATCTGGGCTCGACTGCTGAATCGCGGCAGCAGCTTCGATGATCTCTTCGCGCGTCTCCGGTTGCCATTCAGGGTCCAATCCCGCTTGTTGAAAAAGATCCTTGCGATAGTAAAGGAAATAGGGGTTGAGTCCCCAGGGAATTGCCCAGGGATGTCCCTGCGATGTCACACCGGCACGGGTGGCCGCATCGTACTGAGCCCAGCCATCCCAGTTGGCGACATAGTCATCGAGCGACGAGACAAACCCGCCCGCCGCCAGTTCACCGGCACCAAGACCGAAAATGAGAAAAACATCAGGCGCGGTTCCGGTGAAGAGCTGCAACGCCAATTGCGACAGATAGTTCGGACTGATCGACGGATTGACCTCGATCGTCGCGCCTGGGTTCGCGGTCATCACCGCTTGCGCAGCGGCTCCAATATAGGGACCGATAAACGCGTTCGTCCCCTCGTACCCGATCGTGATCGTGCCGGTCAGTCCCTGGGCAAGAGAGCCGCCACTGCCGGCAAGAACCGCCCCGGCTAGCGCGGCGCTTCCGCCCGCGAGCAACGACCGGCGGTTCATCGTTCCAGACCGATCCGCTACTCGCACGGTTGCGCGACCACGTTGTCTGCACCCAGCACGCGAGTGAGCTCTTCGGCATAGCGGCTGGCGGCTTCCTCCGGGGTTGCCTCACCGGTCGCAATCAACCCGGTTGCGTTCTGCACGATACCGACCAGCTGCAGGAACGAGCGATCTGGCGCGGTCAACAAGAGTGCATCGGAGGATTCGACCATCGCGGTAAGGAAGGGGGTCTCCTGGAAGGCGGGATCGGCGGCGGCATCGGAGCGGGCCGGGATATGCGGGTCCTCGACATTGATCGACACCTGGTTCGCGACCGAGTTGAACTCGGCAATGAACGCCCAGGCCAGCTCCTTGTTCTCCGCACGATTGTTGATGAACCACGAGTTCCCGGTGCCTCCGACCGCGAAGGGAGCGACATCTCCCGCACCCGGAAAGAGGACGAAGCCGATGTTGTCGTTGGTCCAGCCCTCGTCTTCCTCCAGCCAACCGCCATAGGCCCAGGACCCCTCGTAGAGAATCCCCAGCTCGCCGTCGATCATTGCCTGCCGCATCGACGAGCTCGGTTGCGGGCTGGTCATCACTTCCTGCGGTACGGTTTGGTCGGTCTGATAGGCGCGATAGTAGAAGTCGAGCGCTTCCCGAATCGCGCAGCTGTCGATGATGAATTTGCCATCGGCATCGCGCAGCTCGCCGCCGAACGCGTAGACGAGCGGAATGAATCCGCGGGAAACCGTCCCGTTTCCGCCGTTTGCCCCCGCGTAGAGTGCGTACGGAATGACGCTATCGTCACTTTCCTTGATCTGGAGCGCGGCGTCGAGAATGTCGTTCGGGTCGGCAGGCGTCCAATCGCGCGGCAAACCCGCCTTCTCGAAGATTTCCTTGTTGTAGTAGAGGAAGTGGGTGTCCATCAGATAGGGGATCGCCCAGATCGAACCCTCGTAGGTCAACGACGCACGAAGATCCTCGGGATACTGACTCCATCCATCCCAATCGCCGGTGAAATCGTCGAGCGGGGCGATCAGATCGGCCGCAGCCAGCTCGGCCATCGCCACCCCAACCAACAGGAAGAGATCGGGTGCGCGTCCGCTATTGAGCTGGAGGATGACCTGGGTCGCGTAGTTCCCCCCTGGAGAGGGCTGGAGCGTGACCCGCGCGTCCGGATTCGCGTCCTCGATCGCCTTGGCCGTCGCTTCGATATAGGGAATGACCCCGGTGGCCGCGCCTTCGTACCCGATGGTGATTTCGCCGCTCAGACCACCGTCCTGCGCGCGCGCGCCGCGCGGGCTCGCGATGAGGAGCCCAGCGCCTCCCACTGCCGCGCTCTGAAGCAAACGACGCCGGTCGATGTTCGATCCAGGGCGAACGGGAATGGGCTGTTCTCGATGCATCGAAAGGGACTCCTTGATCAGCTCGACATTGTCAGGCAACTGGAACGGAATGCACGCGAACCTGTATCCGGGAATTCTATCCAGCGAGAAACCGAAGCGTTGTCTTCCGCAATGAAGACCCGTTTGAAACGTTTCTTAGTCCAATGTCCGGAGCGGTTCTTTCTGCGTGCTGCGTGCTGTCTGCCGCCTGCTTCTCCGGACACTGGACCTTCAAAGCAATCCTTTCAGACGGCCGAGATCGATATTCCCTCCGGTGAGGATCGCCGCAGTGACCGCGCCGGTCTCGACCGCCGCCTTTCCCGTCAACAAGGCGGCAATTCCGGCCGCGGCCGAACCTTCGATCAGCAGCTTGGTGCGATCGAGCACCAGCCGGAGCGCGTCGACGATCTCGTCATCGGTCACGATCACGACATCGTCGACCAGCTCGCGCACGATTGCGAGGTTCAGGTCAGCGGTGAACGGAGCGGTCAATCCGTCCGCAATGGTATTCGTCGATTCCAGGGTAACCGGGCGCCCCTGCTGCAAGGCACGCGTCATGGTCGGCGCGCCTTCTGGCTCGACGCCAACGATGCGAATGTCCGGTTGCAAGATGCGCAAGGTCAACGCGGTTCCGGAGATGAGCCCACCGCCGCCGATCGGCACGATCACCTGTTCGAGCTCTTCGACCTGCTCCAGCAGCTCGAGCGCAACCGTCGCCTGTCCAGCAATGACCGCCTCATTGGCGAATGGGGAGATAAACACCGCGCCGGTTTGCTCGACAGTCCGCTCCATCTCGGCAACTGCGTCCTGAATGGTCGGGAATTGGCGCGTGGACGCTCCGTACCCCTGGATCGCCGCGACCTTGGAGGGAACCGCGGTGTCGGTCATGAAGACCGTGCAGGCGACCCCAAACTCGCGGGCGGCAAAAGCAAGTCCCTGCCCGTGATTCCCCGCGGAGAAGGTCACCACACCGGCCGATCGCTCGTCCACGCTGAGCTGGGCGACCGCATTCAACGCCCCTCGGACCTTGAACGCCCCGGTCTTTTGCAGGTTTTCGGCTTTCATATGGAGACGCGTGCCGGTCAATCCGTTCAACGTCTCCGACGTGAAGACCGGTGTCCAGTGGATGTAGGGAGCGATACGGTCACGCGCCTCCCAGATGGTTTCGATGGTGATCGAGGTCGGTATGGGCGACTCGGTGGTTGTCGACATCGTATGCTCCTCCGCAGTGAACCAGCCTGCCGAGTATAGCGAGCGACGATGGACGAACCAGGGACAACGCCGCGCAATCCAATAACCCACCATACCTTCGATGACGACGTCATCGAAGGTATTGCCGCGGCGTTGGGCGCGACGGTCGAGCGCGCGCCATTTCAGCTCCCTGGCAGCAACATCTATCAGCTCACGATCGAGAACGCGCTGGGGTTGCCGGCCACCATGTTGACACTCTGGACTGGCATCCATCGGGTCGATGCCATCTCGCCATCGTCCACGGTGGTCTTCACCGATGTCCGCACCGTCGATCTGGTCGGCACGGTCGAGGTGCAATTCCGCCGTACCAACCGCGAGCTGCTCATCGTGGCTCGTGGTGGAAAGGTGATCGTGCGCGCGTGAGCGACCTATGCAGCATGGCGCCGGCAGCCGTCAACGCTCCACCTTCTTGCGAGCACCCGGGCGCAGAATACCTCTGATATAGTGGCCATCCTAACCATCTGGTTCGTACCAGATCGTTCTTTCGCTGCGGTCTGCTTGTCCGACCGCGTTTTTGGAATGTGCGAGGCACGCACACATGGACCGATCGTCATTCGATACGCTCACTCGGGACCTGGCGCGCGGTGGCTCGCGCCGGTGGCTGCTCTCCCGCCTCGGCATCTTTGGTGGTGCCGTCCTCGTCGCCAACTCGACACTGGACGATGCCCATGCAGCCTGGCGTCCCGTTTGGCCCCCGAAGCTCTCCACCGGAGAAGACGGTGACGACGATGGCGATGCCTGCGACTGCCCGGACGGTCGCATCTGCCTGTCCAACGGAAGCTGTGCTCTCCCATGCACCGACAGTAGTCAATGTCGGGAAGTCGGTTGCGAGGTTTGCTGGAATGCCGATCCTGGAACGGCCTATTGTGGAAGTCTCGATCCGCGAATCAATGCCGATTGCCAACAAAACAGCGACAACTGTCCAACTGGTTGGGTTTGTTCGGGGCTGAACTCCTGTGTTGAGCTTTGCTAATTTGACGGATTCGCAGCAGCGTTTCTCAAGCATGCAGCCAGATGGTCCTTCCAGTCGAGTACGGCTGCTGGACGCAATGGCGGCTGGACGATGGTGAATCCAATGTGCTTGCTACAGTGAGAAGCTAGCTCGTCCAATGGAGAGGACGGCCGATCGTAAGCCCCGGGGGCGCAAGAGGCCTCTCCGCTTCGGCCGGGACGACGGGATGGTGATGGTGAGCACATCGTTTCGCAGACCATCCAGCGCCTATCGAATCCATGTTCAAGGACGCCAGCTCTCGTGTGAGAGCTGGCGTCCTCCATCAGGGTCTTGTACCAGCGGTCGTTCCCTACGCGCCTGACTCCGCAGCCGCAATCCGCTCGGTCGCCGACCAGAACCGGTCCATCTGCGATGCATGCTCGCCGGCGGTCATCAAGCGGGGCTGATTGAAGTTTTCGATCTCGACCCCGCGGACGCGAAGTCCGACGACCTTGTCATCGCGCAGCACGATCTCGAGGATGTTGCCCTGACGCACCTCGACCGAAAACATCTGATCGAAGATGAAGTTCCCCACCGAATAGAGAATCGGTTTGCCGTTGTAGACCTGCATGCCCTGGATGATATGCGGGTGGTTGGTCACCACCATGGTTGCGCCACGGTCGATGGCGGCCTTGGCCCCTTCACGCGCCCAGGCGGGTGGAACCGGGAAGTACTCGATCCCCATATGGAAGTACGGAATGACGATGTCGTATTGAGCGACGGCTGACTCGATATCGGCCAAAAATTGCTCGGTGATATACGGATTGGTCCCGGGTGAGCTGTCGGTGGCGCCTGCGTAGCCATCGTTCCCCAGCTCGCTGAGGTAGACGGTCGCGGCGAAATCGCGCGCTTCCTCGTTGGCGGTCACGCCGTCGATACCGAAAAAGGCGATGGTCTTGCCACCCACTTCGGCAACCCAGGGCGCCCGCGCCTCCGCGAGATTGTTCCCGGCGCCGAAATGCGGCACCCCACCCGCCTGCAAGGCATCGATGGTATCGAGCAGTCCCTGCGCGCCCCACCCTTCGCTGTTCCACATCGAGTGGTTGTTTGCCAGCGTGACGGCATCGATTCCGGCCAGCTTGAATCCGTCCACCATCTGCGGACTCGAAACGAACGAGAAGGTGTGTGCGTCCTCCGGGGGAGCGATGTTGTTGGAAAGATTACCTTCCAGATTCGCGATCATGACATCGTAGGAGCTCAGCTCTGCCGCGACCTTACGAAACGGATGCGTGTAGTCGCCATAGGCAACCATCTTGTTGTTGACGTTTCGTCCCGGAACGATATCGCCGACCACACCGACCCGGATCGCATCCTGACCATCGATCTGATCGTGGCGGACCGGATCGTATCCATCGACGGCCAGGACATTGGCGCGGAAGTCGACGTGCTCGATTGGCACGAGCGCCACCGCGCCCGGTCGTCGATCGAGCTCGGCGGCGAGTGCTTCGTAGTCGTTCACTGTCGTAGCTGCGCCCGCCACCGGCGTCGACGAGCCCAGCGCCAGTGGCTCGACCGGCAGGGCAATCGCCGATCCGACCTCACGCCAATCGGGAATCGAGCCGGACAGCAACGCGGACACCTCGGCGCTTCCAACCCCGAACAAGGGCAGACGCGGGGAGGAAACGAGCGCCATCCCGGCCGGCAATCCGGCAACCTGCTGCGCGGCAGCCGGCCCAACCCGGCGCGCGCTCGCTGCGGCGGCGCCAACCGCTGCGCCTTTCAGTACGGTACGTCGTGAGATCAAACGGTTCGCCAACGGGGACACCTGCACTCCTCTCGGGGCGGCGCTCGGAGCGCCGCGCACCGGCAAATCGTACTCTGCAGGCTGCCGGGATTCACCCAAGCGCGGCGGTCTCGGTGAAATAGCGCCCGATTGCCTCGGCCATTGCCTGCACGATCGTGCTCCGCCCTGTTTCGCTGGCAAGGATCTGCGCATCGGTCCCGTTGGAGATCGTCAGCAGGTCGGCCACCACCCCGGGCATACGGCTCGAATCCTTCATCCCGGCGCGGGAACCGACAATCATGAAGAGGGAATCGTAGACCATCTGGCTGCCGTGGGTCGCTGCCACGGTATCCGGTTTGGCGCCGTTGTTCGTGGTTACGAATCCACCGGCCGCGAGGTCCGCATCCAGCTCATCGATGATCAGCTCGGCAAGCCGCTGGCTCTCGGCGCTATCCCCGCGGCCTGTCGCGTACCAGGTGGTGAATCCCGATTCCTCGGCCTGGCTGGATCCATCGAAATGGATGGAGATCAACAGATCGGCATTCTCATCGTTGCAGAACTCGATGCGCGCCTGCATTTCGTCCATCAACGCATTCTGCGCAGCCTCGGCATCGGACGACCCATTCTCTCGGGTCTTGCCGTCGCGATTGACATCCTGAAACTGGGCATTCTGGACCGTGTCGCCATCGCGCGTCGTCACCACGGTGAATCCCATCGCCGTCAGCTGGCCGGCAAGCTCGCGGGTATAGGCCGCGGTATAGAGGGCCTCGTCCATAGCCGGGGCAATCGCATCGCCCATTCGCTTGTATCCGCGATCGACCCCACCGTGCGCGGCATCGAGGCAGATGACCACCCCGTCGAATGCTGGATTTGCGACCACCTGCTGACCAGCCAGCGGGTTTCCGGTTTCCTCGGCCAGCGGAATCACGAGCTGCCCGGCAGGGGTCGGTGTTGCGGGCGCGGGACCGCGGAAATCACGCAAGACCAGCGCCAGCGCGGTCAGCCCTGCGACGAGCACCAGCAGCACACCCAGCCATTTGAGGGCAACGATCTCGCCGATGCCTCGCTGCGGCAATTGGGCGCTGGGCGGAACAGGAGGGAGAGCTGGTTGGGGCGCCCGCTGCCTACGAGGGGGCAGCGGATAGGAGGCCACCGCGGCGGCCGAAGATGCGGAAACGCGGGGGCGCGCCGGGCGCCGGGGCGGAGCCGGTGGGACGGGATTGGATTGTGGCTGCTCCCGTCTGGGGGGCAGCGGCGGGGGCGGGCCGAGCCAGGGAAGCTCGTCCTCGAACCATTCGTCGGTCATCAGCCTCTGCGGGCGAGCCGGCTCGTCGATAACGAATCCAGCCCGATCGGTCGACTACCGTTGTGTCAAAAATGGTGGAGTGTCAGATCAGTAACGAGCAGAGATGCGGCACTCCAGCCAGTGCGCCGGCCCAGCTTAAGAGAACGTTCACGCCACGTGCAAGGCTGACGCCGGGTTCTGGGCCCGGTGTCCCGGGTCGAACAGGCCGGAACAAGGGCGAAAACTCGGATACATGCTGGGAGAATCCTTCACATTGTGCCGCGAGCGTGCTATCGTGACGCTGTCTACGTACATTCGGCGCCGGAACCCCGCTTGCCATTCGCCACGACCGCTGCCGAGAACGACCAATCCCGGCGGGCCGGCCCCGCCAGAAGCGAGGACCTCCCGTGCTCCGTCGTTTCGCCTGCGTGCTCGTCGCCGCATGCCTGTTGCTCGCTCCCGCCCTGCCGATTTTCACATCCCAAGCGTTTGCGCAGGACGCCTCGCCGGTCGCTGCCGAACCCGATCTTCCGATCGAGGACCCCACGACGGCAAGTGAGCCCTCCGGTCTCGATGCGCAAGGGGCGGAGCCGCTCGATGCGCCGGAATCGGAGCCGGTCGACGCGGCAGACGATGGCAACACCCCGGCCGATGAATGGTCGATGGTCACCGTCTTTCCCCTCCCCGACGTCTATGTCACCTTCTACCGCGTCACCATCGCCGGTCAGACCGATGCCTGGGACACGACACCCGGCTCGTTGCCCGCAGGCTATCGAGCCGACAACGCTCGCGCCGTCGACATCGCCACCACCGCATCATTCACCGGGCAGGTCATCGTCTGCGTCTTGTATCAATCGAGCGCATTCGCCGACCCGGCCGCGGTCGCCCTCTTCCGGCACGACGGCGCGGGATGGATCGACATCACCGATCCGGGGCAATCGCAACCCGGATCGGCAACGGTCTGCGGCTATGCTCCGGCACTCGGCAGCTTCGCGGTTGCCGAGCCCGGCCAGGCTCCCACCGAGACCGCGACCATACCACCGCCAACCGAAACGCAGGTTCCATCGACGACCCCGTCATCGACGGCAACAGCAACTGATTCGCCGACCGCACCGGCCACCTCGACGGCTACCCCGTCCCCAACCGTCACATCTTCTCCGACGAGCACCGGAACCCCAACGGTCTCCCCGCCTCCATCCGATACGGCCACGCCCTCGCCCAGCGCAACACCTACCACGACGCCGTCCACCACTCCGGCAGACACGACAACCGCAACTCCGTTGCCAACATGGACCCCAACGACGACGCCGTCGAACACCCCGGTGGACACCGCAACGTCGATACCGTCGCTGACCTCGACCCCGACATTCTCTCCGTCGACGACTCCATCCGAGACGAGTACATCCAGCAGCACGCCGTCGCCGACCGGTACGACGACCAGTGGCGGTCCGATTCAATTCGCGCTTCCGCTCTCCAATGTGTATGTGACGTACGGGACGACGCCCGCCGCCGGTACGACCACCGGGGCAGTATTGAACGGGAACCAGGTTCCCGCGGTTCCAGCGGACTATCTCGGCGCCAACGCCTGGTTCGTTGCCGTCGAATCGACCGTTCAGCAAACCGGCAACAAACAACTCTGTGTTGTGTTCGAAGCGAATCGCTTTGCGAACCCAGGCACAGTCGTCCTACTGCGGCAGAACGGTGGGAGCTGGATCCCGTTGTCGGGCCAGCAGATCCTGGATCTGACCTCGATTCAGGGTACGGCCTGCGGGTACACAGCATTGTTTGGCAACTTTGCGCTCGTCGAGCGCGCCCCGGCAACCGCCGTGCCCACCGCGACCGGCACACGCACCGCAACGCCAACCATGACCAGCACGGCAACCTGGGCGCCAAGCGCAACGAGCTCCCCCTCATCCACCGCAACGGCAACCACAACACAGACCGCGAGTACGACCCCGACGAGCACGCCATCACCGACATCGAGCGTTACGCCGTCGTCCACCGCAACCGCGACCGTGACGGTCACCGCCACGCTGGCGCCGGGGAGCTATCACCCCGGCGCCATGCTGCAAGCCAGGGTCGGGGTACATCTCCGTGCGGGAGCATCGACGAGCACCGTAAGTCTCGGGGTCGTGTCCAAAGGAACGCACGTAACGGTCACCGGGGCATCGGTCGCCGCCGAGGGGCGCATCTGGGTTCCTGTTTCCGTGGCAGGCATGGGGACGGGGTGGATTGCCGGGTCCTATTTGAATCCTGTCCCGACGGTAACCCCAACCCGAACCGCCGGTCCATCGACACCGACCCGTACGCCAACGCGGCCGCCGGGAGGATTCATCGCCGGGGATGCGGTGGAGGTCACGACATCGCTCAATCTCCGCGCTGGACCGTCGACCTCATTTGCTGTTCTGGCGGTGCTTCCGAAGAAGGCCGCTGGAACGATCACCGGACCGGGCGTTTCGAGCGGAGGACGGGTGTTCTATCCAATCCAGGTCGCCGGGTATCCGGTTGGATATGTGGCAAGCTCGTATCTCAAGCAAATCTCCGCCGTCCCAACCGCCAGCCGAACTCCGACGCCAAGCCCGACGGTTGCCGGGGTGCCCATCCGATATACAACGCACAACGTCAATCTCCGCTCGGGGCCGGGCACCAACTATCGCTCGATCGCCGTGCTGTCCAAGGACACCAGAGTGACGATCATCGGCGTATCCAAACGCAGTGGCGGCTACGATTGGTATCCGGTCCTCGTTGCCGATGTTGGCCAGGGCTGGATCGCTGGGAAATACCTGACAATGCTCGGGCCGGTATAGGACCGCTGAATGAGCCCCAGCGGCGTCGAAAGGGATGAGATGGCCCAATCCAATGAGAACACGACGGTGAACACGACAACGGACGCGTCGCCCGGTGACGTCGCGGCTCGCCTGACAATGATCGAACAGCGCATCGCACACCCGCTGACCGAGGAGGGCCGAACGCTCGTCACCGACCGGATCGTCCGTTCGATTGCGCTTGGCGCCGCGCTCCACGCCTATCCGCTGGCGAATGCCGACGAACCGGAGATCGACTTCGACCCGCTGCGAGGGCGCCGCCGATGAATGCTGATGCCCTGGCCTTTGCCACGATCCAGGAGCTCGGAACAGCCATTCGCAGCGGAGCAGTCTCCCCCACCGAGCTCGCCACGTTTTATCTCGAGCGGCTGGACACCATCGGCCGCTCACTCAATGCCGTCACCACCCTGACGCCCGAACGAGCGATGGCCGCTGCACGCAAGGCAGAGGACGAGCTTACCGCCGGGGTCGATCGCGGACCGCTCCATGGGATTCCCTACGGAGCCAAAGACCTGCTCGCCACAGTCGACTACCCAACCAGCTGGGGCGCGGCCCCATTCCAGGATCAGCAGTTCGCTATCGATGCCGCGGTCATCCAACGGCTGGACGAGGCGGGAGCGGTGCTCTGCGCCAAGCTTTCGATGGTTGAGATTGCGGGCGGTTTTGGCTACCAGCAGGCAGACGCCGCCTTCAATGGACCGGGTATCTGCTCCTGGAGCCGCGATGCCTGGACCGGAGGGTCGTCCAGCGGGTCGGGATCGGCCGTTGGCGCGGGTTGCGTCCCGTTTGCCATCGGGACCGAGACCTGGGGATCGATCCATTGCCCGTCCTCCTTCAACGGTCTGACCGGCCTGCGTCCAACCTACGGGACGGTCAGCCGCGCGGGGGCTATGGCGCTTTCGTGGACGATGGACAAGATCGGCCCGATGTGCCACACGGCAGCCGACTGCGAGCTGGTGCTGGCCGCCATCTGCGATCGAGATGAATGGCTCCAATCGGAGCGCAAACCGGGACCATTTCGGATCGCCGTGCTAGCCGATGCAACCGCGCACACGCAGGCAGAGGTCGCCACCAACTTCGCGGCATCGCTCGACCATCTCGCCGAGTTCGCCATCGTCGAGCCGGTCGCACTTGCGGGCGACATCCCCTGGAATCAGGCCGCCAGCATCATCGTTGCGGCCGAGGCCGCCGCCGCGTTCGAGGAGTTCATCGTTTCGGGAGAGAGCGCCGGGCTCACCGCGCCGGAAGACCGGATTGGCCTCCATCACGCGCTGGCGATTCCAGCGGTCGATTATCTGCGAGCGCTGCGGATCCGCACGGTCGCGATCCGCGAGCTCGACCGGGTATTGGCAGGCTATGACGCCATCGTTGCGCCGACCATGCCCTATGTTGCGTTGCCCCTGGCGGATCCCTTCGACTCCTGGACGGATATGGAACGAGGTCCCTCACTCGGTGGACCGGGCAACCTTTGCGGGGTTCCGTCCATTACGGTGATGAATGGGCTGGGAGCGCGCGGCTTGCCAACCGGACTGGAATTCATGGGCGTCCCCGGCAGCGAACGCATGCTGATCGAGCTGGCGTCGATGTATCAATCGACCACCGGCTGGCACCGTATGCACCCATCTCTCTAACCGGATTCCCATTCCATAGACTGGCGTGGCAAGGGTGTGTCTCAGAACACACCCTTGCCGTGTCGGCGGTTACCTGTTTACAATCATCTCGCCCACAAAATAGAAGAAATCGTTCGTTCCCAGCGCCATGTCTGTCTGTTCGGTCGCCCGGACAGCACCGGTCCGTGTCGCTGGCAACCGCGTATTGGGGATATCTGCCATGCGTACGGCGAAGCGGCTCTTTGCGTTCCTCGCAGTCCTCGCACTGGTGCTGCCACTCATCGGCGAACCGGCATCGTGGGGACTCGTATCGGCTCAAGACGAGGGCGACGTCCAGATCATCGATCAGGTCGTCGATTTGGATACCGATGGCATCGACGACACCTCGGACAACTGCGCCGAAATTCCAAACGGAGACCAGCTCGACTCCGACGCCGACGGGATCGGCGACGCCTGTGATCCCACCCCCTGGGGTGAGCCGGATGCGGACGGCGATGGCATTCCCGACAGTCAGGACCCGACGCCAAATGGCGACTCGGACGGGGACGGAATCGACGAATGGGTCGACAATTGCGTCACCACACCGAATGCCGATCAGCTCGATTCCGATGGAGACGGCATCGGCGATGCCTGCGACGCCACGCCGTACGGCGATCCCGATACCGATGGAGACGGTATTCCCGACTCCGAAGACTCGACCCCGAACGGCGACGCCGATGGGGACGGCATCGACGATCTGATCGACCCCTACCCGTTGGGCGATCCAACTGAAACCGCCATTCCGCCCACCGAAGCCGTCGTCCCAGCCGACACTGTCACCGTTACGGTGACCTTCCGCGACGAAGACACCGGCACCCTTGTTCCCGGCTCCTGCTTTACCCTCGAAGCGAGACAGGACGACGGTGTCACGCGGCTCCCGGTTGGTTGGTACTGCGACGGTGACGACGGGGGAACGGATGGCGCGGTCACCTTACCCGGGCTCGATTCTTTCCGTACCTACTACATGACCGAAATGGACGTTGCGGACGGGTGGGCCTCGTCCTGTCTCTCATTGCCGATGTTTACCGGCGTCAGCGGTTTCAATGTCGATTTCATGGGTACGCTGTACGTCGGCATCTACCTCATCCAGGGAACCGAAAACTGTTCGCCTCCGACGCCTACCCCAACCGCAACCCCGGGGCCGACCGGGTCGGTCCGGATCACGTTGCTCGATAGCGACGGCAATACGATCGCGGATTCCTCGGCCTGCGGCTACCTCAGCCCGATTGACGGCGACGAATGGCCGTTCGCCTGCGCCGAGGACGGGGTGCTCACCTTCACCGATGTTCCCGAGGGTCCCTATTATCTGGACCAATTTGCGCCCGAGGGATACCGGGTCGGTCCAGATTTCCCGGAAACCATCACCGTAACCGCGGGCGAAACCACTGAGATCTCGATCTCGTTCCTCGACGATTGGCTCGATACAGACTACAGCCGCGTCTTGATCCACGTCGTGGATGACAATGGGAACCCGCTCCCCGGCCTCTGTGTGTCGTCGCCGGACAACGCTCCGTGGATGTCATGCTACTGGTCAGATGAAATTGCCCCGGGAACGTATCTCATAAACCACCCGCTGCCACCGGGAACGCACGAATTCGCACTGTATCTGGAGCTCGGGTTGAATGCAATGGATGCCCACCTGCCGTTCTCAGTTGTGGTTCCGTCCGGCGGTCACTTGATCGAGCAGACTATTGTCTTCAGCTCACAGGTGTCCATTTCACTCACCGACAATGCAGGAACCGCGGTACCGGCTCAGTGTCTGTACCTGGAACCCGGCTATTTCCTGAGCTGTGACTCCGCTGACGGCTTCAACGATGGCACCGTCCAGTTCCGAGGAATTCCAGCCGGCAGCTACTCCATCGTGCTGCCGCGCAATTACCCGAATGACGATATTGTTCTGGAAAGCGGGATCGCCATCGGCCCGGGCATCGCTTCCCGCACCTACGACATCTCGTCCTATCTCGAGCCGGAAGATCCGGTCACCCTGACCATTTCAGTTGTCGACGAGTCCGGTACACCGGTTCGATCGAGCGAGACCTGTTTCAGGCTTGAGTCGGGGTTTGCCACCTGTGACTGGGATCGGCTTGGAGTCGTGGAGTTTTGGGAATCGGTAACAGGGTCGTCCGGTATCATTGCCATCAGCCAGGACCCTCCCTCGCCGTACTACGAGCCTGTCCCACCATTCTTTGTCAATATCGGCGTCACGTCGAATATCACGGTCGTCAACGCGCGCAAGCCCGCCAGTGTCCGCATCGTCTCACGAGATGTCTCCGGCGCTGTGCTGCCCATCAATGCCTGCTTCACACTCGTCAATCAATCGAACGAAGACGAGGTTCACGTTCAATGTGACGACGCCTACTATTATGGTGAGCCACTCGACGGCCAGAGTTGGTTCATGGAGCTCGATCCAGGCACCTATTCACTCGACGTGCAAGCAGGATACGGGCAATTTGTCTCCGAGGTGCTCTGGCCCTATGCATGGAGCGATCCGGGCCCAGTCATTGTCACGGCAGGCCAAACCACCGAGGTCGACGTCACCTTCACCGTCGACTACTCCTTCCAGCACACGTGGGCTCTACTCACCTCTGTCGATCATCTGGGCAATCTCGCTCCAGGCGCCTGCATTCAGCTCAGCCGGTATGGATACGGCAGCCGCCACATCTGCGATGGAGACGACGGCGCGGCAGACGGTCTCATCCACATTGCTCCGAGAAACTATGGGAATGGGCCTGGCCAATACCTTGTGGTAGAAACCCGTGCTCCGGCTGGTCTGCTGCGGACCGCGGCCTTCTACCTGACCGTTGGTGAGACGCTGCCGGCGACGGCTTCGCTGCTCCATCAGAGTGAGGAGGAACCAACTTCCACGCCGACAACGGTCATGACCAGTACATCGCAGCCCACCGAAACACCAGCCGCGACCAGCACGCCCGTACCCACCGAGACGCCGACCCAGACGCCCCCGCCACCGACGGAAACGGTCACCGGAACACCCACGAATACGCCGGCGCCTCTCCCAAGCAACACGGTGCTCATCGGCTGCAGCATGCCATCGGTCCTCAACCCCGATGCCCGCGAAGTCAACACCACCGTGTTCGGGGCGCCTGGTTGGACGGTGACCGCTATCGAAATCCTTGTCTACGGACTGGACGGAACCACGGTGGTCGACACGCACAATCCGTCGCCACCCTACGCACTATCCTATTTCTACAGCTCCGGGATTGGACCATTCGGCGGCATTCGGACAACCGCGGTCTATCAGGACGACTCCGACCCAGGTCGATCCGAGCTCGTCACTACCTATGGACGCTGCGCGCCCGAGCCATCCCCGACACCAACGCCTACGCGAACCAGCACGCCGGGCGGCCCAACGTTTACGGCAACCGCCACGGCAACGGCATCGGGCACGCCAACGATTACGTCGACTCCGTCGGCCACAGGCACTCCAGCCAATACGAGCACCCCATCTGCAACCGTTACGCCGGGCGCCCCGACGCTAACGCCAACGCGTACCCCGACTCAGACCGCAACGCCGACAAGAACCATGACCCGCACGGCGACGATCACGCTAACCCCGCCCACGACCGGCACGCCACCGAACACCGCAACGGCATCTCCGTCGCCAATACCAACAACGCCGTCCTTGCCACCTTGGGTGATCCAAGTCGGCTGCGCGATTCCAGATATGTTCGATCCAACAAAACGGGAAGTCTCCGCCATTGTCAACCCGGCTTCAGGGTTTGGAGATCCCGATGTCCACATTCGGCTCTGGGATATCGCGGGCAATGACGTGCCGGTGCCGACGGGTGGCAATGCAATCCCCGCGAATCCGTACACCGGAACCGGATTCTGGAGCTGGGGTCCTGAACCTGGATATTCCTCAATCGAGGTGGTCGCGTACTATCCGCCGCTGAATGGCGATACACCGCAGATGGCTACGGTCATGCTGGATTGCATACCTCCGCCGACACCAACGCCGACGAATACGACGACGCCATCGGTCACCTCGACGGCATCTCAGACCGCACCGGCGACAAATACGGCCACGATCACGATGACCCCATCGGTGACCATGACTCCGTCGGTGACCAATACGTCGACCAATACGCCGACACCATCGAACACGCCGACTGCATCGTCGACGTCAACGATCACCATGACGCCATCGGTCACGATGACCCCGTCTCTAACCCAGACGCCATCGGTAACCGCGACGGCATCGAACACCCGCACCCCGTCGAATACCCCAACGGCCTCGTCGACGCGGACCATCACGATGACGCCATCGGTGACGAACACGCGCACGGTGACACCAACGGCATCGGCCACGAGAACGCCTACTATCACCCTGACGGTAACCAATACGCGCACGGTGACGCCAACGAGAACGCCGTCGAATACAAGCACACCGTCGAGTACGCCGACTGCAACGATGGCACCGCCGACGGTAACCGCAACCCCGACCGCGACGAGCACGGAAACCGCGACCATGACGGTGACGAGCACCGCCACGGCAACGGCCACCAGCATGCCGGTCACCGTGTATCCGGCGGCGCCGGATGTCACCGATGGCGCCTGCCTTGGCGGTATCTGGATCGCTCCGTCGGTCAGTCTGGTCACGAGCGAAGGGATCCACTATGTGGTGACCCAGATGCCGAGTGAAGGGAATAGCTGGACATATATCGTCACCGCGACGATGCAGCCTGGCTATGCGTGGGGTGACCTGACCGGCACGGGCTGGATCACTGTTGATGACAGCACGGCGACATACACCAATACGGTGGAGCCGAACATCTGCTTGGAGGTTCTCCCGGTCGTTCCGATTGTCAACAATGGCGAATGCCTTGACGAAACCTGGATCGCACCGTCGGTCGATCCAGTCCCGACGATGGGCATCGACTATGCCGTGACCCAGATGCCGAACGCCGGCAGTGGCTGGACCTACGTCGTCACGGCCACCGTGCACGACGGCTATTCCTTCGGGGATTTGACCGCAACCGGTTGGACCCGCGTCACCGACAGTACGGCCACCTACACCGATTCGGTGGAGCCGAACCTCTGCCCGGAGACGCCGACCGCCACCGCGACCACCGAGCTTCCAACAGAAACGGCCACGGCGACTTCGGAGCCGCCGACCGAGACGGCCACAGTGACCGCGACATCCGTTCCCCCGACGGAAACCGCCACGGTGACGGCAACGGTTGCTCCGCCGACGGAGACGGCCACGGTGACGGCTACCGCAACTGTGACCGGCAATACGCCGGCCGGATCGGATATCCAGGTTGCTCCCGAGGGTATTCCCGGCTCGACGGTCACCTTCGCGACGGTAAGTGAAGCGGGAGACACAACCGTGATACCGTTGGTGAGCCCACCGTCGCTTCTGCCCGACTACACGACGACCGGGGCGATCTACGTCGATATCCAGACCTCGGCAGTCTTCACCGGCAATATCACCGTCTGCCTGCCCTACGATCCGGGTGAGTTCGACGATCCGACGCAGATCGACATACTTCATTTCGAAGGCGGTCAGTGGGTGGTCGTGACATCCAGCAACGATCCCGATAACGGCATCATCTGCGGTGTTGTCAGCTCCCTCTCGCCGTTCGCGGTCGCCCAGCGCGAGATTCCGACGGTGACGCCGACGGTTCCCGCGACGGAGGCGGCCACCTCAACGGCCACGCCGACGGGGACGCCGAGCAGTACGGCCACAGGCACCGCATCGGCCACGAATACACCGACGATGACGCCGAGCAGCACGGCAACCGCTACGGCGACCGTCACCAGTACCGCAACGGAAACGCCAAGCCACACGGCGACGAGTACGGCCACAGCGACGTCGACGGCAACAAATACCCCGACGATGACGCCAAGCAACACGGCAACCGCAACGACCGTCCCGCCAACCGAAACGGCAACATCGACCGCGACGACTGTTCCACCGACGGAAACAGCCACAGCCACGGTTGTTCCGGCGACGAGCACGTCCACGGCTACGAGTGTTCCGCCGACAAACACGGCCACCCGCACCGCGACGGTGACTGCGACCAATACGGCCACGTCAACACCGAGCAATACGGCGACCAACACGTCGACGAGCACTGCCACACCAACGAGCAGCGCCACCGGAACCGCCACTCCAACCCTGGTGCCGGGCGGATTCGCGCCCGATACCTGGGTGCGAACCTCGACGCGGGTCAATCTCCGCAGTGGCCCCAGCACCGGCTCATCAGTGGTCACGGTGATCGACACCGGGACAGTCGGCCAGATCACCGGATTCGCCGTGATCGCCGGCGGCCGCGTCTGGTACCCGATTACCTTCCCTGGTATCGGTTCAGGCTTTATGTCCGGTGACTACCTGCGGGAAACGACCGCACCGGCGACCGCGACTCCGACACTGACCCCGTCCGTGACGGTGTCACCGTCCACGACACGCACCCCGACGGCGACCAGCGAACCCAACAGCTGGATGCGCACGACGACGAACGTCAATCTGCGCAGCGGCGCTGGAACCAGCCATAGCATCGTCGCGGTGGTCCCATCGAACACCGTTGGATTCGTCACGGGTAGCCCGGTCATGGTCGGAAGCACGCCGTGGTTCCCGATCACCTTCCCCGGAATCGGTTCGGGATGGATGTCGGGCAATTACCTGCAGGAGACGACAGCGCCGGCCACTTCGACACCATCGCTGACGCCGACAACGACGCGCACGCCGACGATTACACGCACGCCGAGTGTGACCAGCACGCCAAGCCTGACCAGTACGCCGACACTGACCGCGACGGCCAGCGCGACCGGCCAGCCGGGCGTCTGGATGCGCACGACGACGAACGTCAATCTGCGCGCTGGGGCGGGGACCAGTCACAGCATCGTGGCGGTCGTCCCATCGAACACACCCGGATTGGTCACAGGCAGCCCGGTCGTGGTGGGGAGCACCCCGTGGTTCCCAATTACGTTCCCGGGGCTCGGCACTGGTTGGATGTCGAGCAACTATCTGACCGGGGTAACCGCAACCCCGACGAGCACAGCCACCCCGGTGACCGGAGGTGACCCGGTTCGGACGACCGCCCGGGTCAACTTGCGCAGCGGACCGGGCGCTACCTTTAGTGTGGTTGCCGTGGTCCCCACGGGAACGAATGGATACGTCACCGGATCGCCAACCAGCGGGGGCGGAGAGTCCTGGTACCCGGTCGCGTTCCCCGGAATCGGATCGGGCTACATGGCCGGCCGGCTCTTGACGTTCCTTGGCCCGACCCCAACGGTGGGACCGTCCATAACGCCATCCCCAGTGCCCACATTCGCTCCCGGCACGACCGTTCGGACCACTGCCAATGTGCGAATGCGGGAGGGGCCTGGATTGACCTACGACATCCTGACGGTCGTCAGCAGCGGAAGCAGCGTTCAGGTGACCGGCGCCCCGGTGAATGCCGATGGACACCTTTGGTACCCGGTAACCGCCGTCTCCGGCGGGCAAGCGGGATGGATGTCCGGCCAACACTTGAGATTGTGATCTCGCTCGAGCTCAGGACGGGTCCGGACTAGTCCGGACCCGCTCCGGGGCCGCGCTGCGCATCAACCGCACCATTTCACTCGAAGCGCAACCTGCACCACTGCGCTTCTGACCTCGAAGGAACGTATCCCGGAGGGCGCCCAGCCCGCATCCTCCGCGATTGTTCCTCCCACCGAATCCGACCTTGTTGCAACAGCCGGCGAACCCGAACGGCCGGAGCACAGGCGCCCGTCTTTTGTGTCAACCAGCTCGCACCTCGCAGTACGCGGTCACATTTCCGCGTGTTCATGGTTCTCCTGTGAAGAGCCTGGTGACGCGCAGACATCCAGTTCGGCGATTGCGGAAAATCTGGATACGGTCGATTCCCGACCTCCCCGAACGATCAGGTAGCAGCGCGCCACATTGAGCGCGCTGCCCTATTGACTTTCGGGTATTCGTAACTACTATGGTTACGGTTCTTCGTGGGGAGGGAGTTTTGCAGAGGAACAGTCGGTTCGCCGTTGGGGTGCATGCCACCGCGCTTGCCCTGATCGCACAGACGCAACGCAAAGGCAAGCCGGTGACGTCGAATGCGATCGCCGCCATGGTTGGGGTCCATCCCGTCCATGTGCGCCGGGTCTTGGGAACGTTGCGCGAAGCCGGACTGGTCGAATCGCAACCCGGGCCGTTGGGTGGGTGGGAATTATCCCGTCAGCCGAGTGAGATCTCGCTCTACGACATCTACCTCGCGCTGGAACCAGAGCTGCCATTCGAAATGCCCGCCCGCGCGCCAGAGGCCTGCTGCCGGTTTGCGCCAGACCTCCCCCAGGTGCTTGCCGATGTCATGGACGACGCCAAGCGGGCACTCCAGCAGCATCTCAGCAGCGTGACACTCGAGCAAATCGTCGGTTGGCAATGGGACGCGCGCAGTGACGATACAGCCAGGCAATCCTGTTCGAATCTCGACAAAACAGGGAAACCATCTTCTAACGGAACGTTGGGAATCCAGTCTTAGTTCAAGGCCGAATCCGGCCGGGGTATCGCCACTACTCATTTTAGGGGTTAGGGATATTTGAAAGGTACACGTTGAATGGCACAGTTGGGACTATCGAACCGCGTCAATGACAACAATGCGAAGTGGTACACGTTGGTTGCCGCATGTTTCGCTCTTTTCATGGCGATGCTCGACAATCTCGTCGTCAATATCGCGCTGCCGACGATCTCGCGCGACCTGAACGCGCGCAACACCGAGCTGCAATGGGTGATCTCGGCATACACCCTGGTCTTCGCGTCACTCCAGATCACCGCCGGCGGCCTGGGAGACCGATTCGGCCGCAAACGGTGGTTCATGATCGGGTTGACGATCTTCACCGTCGTCTCAGCGCTCGCCGCGTTCTCGAACAGCATGAACATGCTGATCGCCATGCGCGCATTGCAGGGCGTGGGCGCCGCGCTCATCATGCCGCTGTCGCTTTCGCTGATCTCGAACGCCTTCCCGCCGGAGCAGCGCGGGCGCGCCATCGGTATCTGGAGCGCGGTTTCGGTGTCCAGTATCGCGCTGGGACCGGTGGTCGGCGGCGCCATCGTCGAGTACTTCAGCTGGGGTTGGATCTTTCTGATCAACGTTCCCATCGGTATTGCGGCGCTGCTGGTGACCCAGGCGGTCGTGCGTGAATCCCGCGACGAATCGGGCACGGTTGCGACGGACGTTCCCGGGACGGTCCTGATCACCGCTGGAATCGCGAGTCTGACCTGGGCGCTCATTCAGGCAGGCGAGCGCGGTTGGACCGACCAGTGGATTCTGGCTGCCTTTGCGGCAGCGGCGGTCATTCTACCGATCTTCATCTGGGTCGAGCTCCGCACCGAACGGCCGATGATTCCGATGACCTTTTTCCGGTCGCGCACCTTTGTGGGGGCGAATCTCGATTCATTCATGATCTCGTTCCTGATCACGGGCGTCTCGTTCTTCCTGACCCTGTACCGGCAGAACATCCATGGCTTCTCGCCAATCCGCACCGGTTTATCCCTGTTGCCCATGGTGGCAGTCATGATGGTCTTCTCACCGCTTTCCGGTTCGCTGGTCAACCGGGTTGGGCCGCGCCGGCTGATCTCGTTCGGCATGATCGTGACCGGAATCGGGACCGGGCTCTTCCTGGTGGCCGGGGTCGATGTGCCATTCGTGAGGATCCTTCCGGCCTTCCTGGTGATGGGCTTTGGAATGAGCTTCATCTGGGCGCCGATGACCACGGCGGTGCTCAACAGCGTCAGCTCTGACAAGAGTGGGGTGGCCTCCGCCGTCAACGGGGCGTTGCGCGAGATCGGGACGGCATTCGGCGTGGCGTTGCTGGGTACGCTGGCCAACCGCGCCTACAAAACCCATTTCAGCAGCTCGGCCGATGTCCAGACGATGCTCACTGCCGACGGAGGCGTGCTCAAGCCACTGGTCGATCTGGTGGGCGAGGGCATGAACCTCGGCGGAAACGTGCTGGGCAAAATGGCCGCGAGTGGCGCCTATCCCGAGCTGGCCGCCGTGCCGCCGCAGGTCATCGAGCGCCTCGAGCAGATCAGCGCCGACGCGTTCATGGTCGGGATGGACCGGGCAGTCGTCTTTTCGACGGTCGGCATCATCGCCGCGGCTATTCTTTCGTACTTCCTGATCGATGACGAGGTGGTGAAGACACCGATCGAAGAACACAACGCGAATCGTCCGCAGGGTGATGTCGATTTCGCACCCAGCACGGCCGACTAACAGAGAACGAGGACCGGGGCACACGTGCCGATCTCGCCCCGGCTCTCGCTCGGACGCAAACATCTGTCCCGCACGGTGCGGGGACATCTCCACGTGTGGGTAGGAGGAACATATGGCATCCACATATTCGAATGGTGACCGAAAAGTCCCAACCAGTTCCGGCAAACCAGGCCTGCTGCGGCGTTGGATCGATACCGTTACCGCGCATCCGAAACGGGTGCTGCTCGTCTTCTTCGTACTGCTGGCGGTCCTCGTTGGAATCGCCACCAGCGTGCGCGGTCAGTTCGTCGATTCGTTCAGCCTCCCAGGGGCCGAATCGCAACGCGCCTACGATCTGCTGGCCGAGCGGTTCCCGGGCGCCTCCGGCATCTCTGCTCAGATCGTCTTCCAGGTCGATGAGAGCGGCAATTTCCAGGATCCGGCGGTCCAGGAGCAAATCGAGGCATTGCTAGCCGAGATCGGCGAGCTCCCGCACGTCGCCTCCACGGTCTCGCCCTATGACGCGCCGTATCAGGTAAGCCAGGACGGCACGATCGCGTACGCGACGGTCAACTACGACGTGCAGTTCGATGAGCTTTCGATACCGGAAGCCGAGGAACTGGTCGAGGTCGCCGATGCCGCCAGCACCGACCAGCTTCGTGTGGTTGCCGGTGGTGATGTCGTCTCGATCACGGAACAGGAGTTCGGCAACACGGCGGAGTTCGTCGGCATCCTCGCCGCGGCCATCATCCTGCTCATTGCCTTTGGCTCGGTCGTGGCCATGGGACTCCCCATCGCCACCGCCCTCATCGGTCTGACGATGGGGTTCATGGGTATCTTCATCGCCACTCGATGGCTGGATATCGCCACCTTCGCACCGCAATTCGCCTCCATGATCGGTATCGGCGTCGGAATCGACTACGCGCTCTTCATCGTGACCCGGTACCGGGAAGGCATCAAGGATGGATTGACGCCCAAGGAAGCCACCGGCCGTGCGCTCGATACCGCCGGTCGTGCGGTCATCTTTGCCGGTTCGGTGGTGGTCATCTCGATGCTGGGACTCTCAGCGGTCGGCATCAAGTTCGTCGCCGCCCTGGGCGTCGCCGCCGCTATCGTGGTGGCCACCGCGGTACTGGTCGCGTTCACGGTTCTGCCCGCGCTGTTGACGCTCGTCGGCACCCGGATCGACAAATGGAGCATCCACCTGCCGGGAAGCAAGGACCGGGCGCAGGGCGAGCCATTCGGCCGCAAGCTCAGCCGCCGGATTCAGGGACGGCCGTGGCTCTACGCCATTGCCTCGACCGCGTTCCTGCTGGTGCTCGCGATTCCAACCGCCAGCATGGACCTTGGCTTCCCCGATGCCGGCGCCAATCCTTCGTCCTATCACACCCGCCAGGCATACGACCTGTTGACCGATGGGTTCGGTGAGGGATTCAACAATCCACTCCTGCTGGTGCTCGAAAACGAGAAC
The DNA here is from genome assembly GCA_023957115.1 of Thermomicrobiales bacterium. Lineage (GTDB taxonomy): Bacteria > Chloroflexota > Chloroflexia > Thermomicrobiales > UBA6265 > JAMLHN01. The sequence goes on along the minus strand of JAMLHN010000017.1, from coordinate 2,222 downwards.
GGCGTCGCCCCGGAAACCGTCGAATCGGTGACAAACGCGGTCTCCGAGGTGCCTGGTGTGGTTCAGGTCGCACAACCGTTTGCGAACGAAGCCGGGGATACGACCGTCATCACGGTCATCCCCACCGGCAACTCGAATAGCGATGACGTCAGCGATCTGGTCAAGGAGCTCCGCAATACGACGTTGCCCGCCGCCGTTGGCGACAGCGGGACGACCACCTATGTGGGCGGCGGCACCGCATCGTTCCTCGACTTCTCCGAAAAGATGGTCGAGCGAACGCCCTGGGTCTTCGCCGTCATCATCGGATTGAGCTTCATCCTGCTGACGATCGTCTTTCGCTCGCCGGTAATTGCGCTCAAAGCCGCAATCATGAACATGCTTTCGATCGCCGCCGCGTTCGGCGTCATCGTGGCCGTCTTCCAGTTTGGCTGGGGACATCAGATCTTCGGGATCGAAGAGACGCAACCCATCGCGGTCTTCCTGCCCATCTTCCTGTTCGCGATTCTGTTCGGGCTCTCGATGGACTATGAGGTCTTCCTGCTAAGCCGCATCCGTGAATTCTGGGCGCATGGCCGAAGCACCAGCGACGCGGTGGCGGATGGGCTCACGGTGACCGCCCGTGTGATCACTGCCGCGGCCGCCATCATGATCTGTGTCTTCCTGGCGTTCGTGATGAACCCGATCCCGATCGTGAAGCAGATGGGATTCGGCTTGGCGGTTGCCATTCTCATCGACGCCACCATCGTCCGCCTCGTGCTGGTTCCCTCCACCATGGAGCTGCTGGACGAGCGCAACTGGTGGTTCCCGAAATGGCTCGACCGGATCACCCCGCATGTCAACATCGAAGGCAAGTCCGAGCCGTCGCCGCACGAGTTCGACCCACTGCCCGGTACCGCCGACTAACCTTCCCACCTCTCTCTGCACGAGCCCCTGGATCGCATGCGATCCAGGGGCTCGTTGCGCCTGCTACGGAATCCGGGTAATTGCTTGGGGGCCGGCGGCTACGAGGCGCGGGGATGAGATCTTGGTGTATTTACCCGGATTCCGTATGAGTCAGCTCGGTGACCAGAATGCGAGTCCCAAGGTGACCCCACCCGCGATTGCGAGCGCACCGGTCCAGACGACATCGAGATTGACCCAGGCGCGCCGCAGGATACCAACCCCAAGCCAGCGATAGACCACCACCGCAATCGCCCCCATGACGACCAGCATGGACAGGGTATGCAACGAAACAGCAAGAATCGCGGAAACGAGCGCATTGCCGTCGTGGCGCTGTTCTACGGTCATCTGCATGTGATGCGCATGCCCAGCGTGCATAGAGCTCGACAATTCCTCGCTGGACATGGCCACGACAGCAGGATCGTGCGACAACGCCGCAATTGCCGGGATGAGCATCAGCCCGGCCCCATGCGCCGCCGCCATCAACGCCGACCACGAGACCAGCTCACGTGACGTGACCCGCATACCAATCCAGCGCGGATGCCGGAACCGCGTCGCGATCTTGTAGATGGCGTAGGCGAGCATGACAACACCGCCGAGCACCATGACCGTACGATTCGGAACGACGACCCGCAGCAACGCAACCGGAAGAACAACCGCCGCGATCGCCAGCAGGTGCCCGGCCGCGATCGGACCCAACGCCTTCAGCACCGCGCCGGTGCGTCGTTCCTGAAAACCGATCGAGACCGCAAAAAGCCACCCCATTGCCGGATTCAAACCATGGAAAGCGCCCATCAACGCGAGCATGATCCAGGGCAGCAGGAAATCAAGGTGGAACATGACCGTCTCCCTTTCCGGGTGCACGGCACTGGGTTCACCGTCTCTGGAACCCAGTGCCATACCAGCTCGTCAGGCGAAGCAGAACGAATCGGTGGACGCGTCGCCGCCCTGCAATCGCACCTGGTGGGGCCGCTGATCGCCGAAGTCGATGAAGAAATCGGGATCGAGCGTCATGCCGCCGTCACCGTCGAGGGTCGCCATGGCCATCCATCCCTGGATGCCGTCCGGATAGAACTGCGCATCCCACGGGAGATAGAGCGAGTTCGTGAAGTAGATACGTCGTCCGTCCCGGCTCAGCTCGACCATCTGCGGGGCGCCATTCAATGCTCGGTCGGTCGCTGGATGTCCGGCGTGTCGCACGATCCCGCCCATCCGGATCGAGCCGGTGAGCTTCGGGCGTTCCGGATCGGAAACGTCGTATTGCCGCAGCTCGCCGGTGCCCC
>JAMLHN010000016.1 GCA_023957115.1 Thermomicrobiales bacterium | reverse complement strand
CGACCCGCCCGCACAACTCCGGTCATTTCTCGATCGAAGGGGCGCAGACCTCGCAATTCGAGCAGCATTTACGGGCGGTGCTCGATCTTCCATTGGGGAGCACGGCGCTGACCGCGCCGTGGGCCGTGACGGTCAACATCGTTGGAGGACCCGCAGGTGATCTGACTCGCACGCACCTGGAGCGCGCGCTGCAAATCGAGGGAGCTCACCTGCACCTCTATGGCAAGGAAGCGCGACCCGGGCGCAAGATTGGCCATCTGACCGTTCTCGGGACCGAGCTTGATGAGGTTCGGACGCGAGCGGCGAGCGCGGCCGCTGTCATGAATGGAGAATCCGCGAATGCCTGACTCGGCACGAAACCCGCTCGTTGGCGTCATCATGGGAAGCGATTCCGATTTGCCGGTTATGCAAGCCGCGTCGGACGCGCTGGCGGAATTCGACGTGCGACATGAGGTGCGGATCATTTCGGCGCATCGAACGCCGGACGAGATGATCGCGTATGGCAAAGAGGCGGCTGGACGGGGGTTGAAGATCATCATTGCCGGGGCGGGCGGCGCAGCGCATCTGCCCGGTATGGTCGCATCGGTGACGCCGTTGCCCGTCATCGGGGTGCCGGTTGGCATCACCAAGCTGCAGGGCCTCGATTCCCTCCTGTCGATCGTGCAAATGCCCGCTGGTATTCCAGTGGCGACGGTGGCCGTCGACAATGCCCGGAACGCCGGACTGCTTGCGGTGCGGATGCTCGGCGTAGGCGATCCCGAGCTCGTCGAGCGTATGACACGATTCCAGCACCAGTTGCGGGAAATGGTGCTGGAGAAAGACCGCCGAGCACGGACAGACCGCTAACCCGGAAACAGGACCTCCGTGTCCTTGGGCGAGTTCGAAATGGAGTCCGGAGCCTGTCCAAACCTGCTCAATATCAGGAATCGTCGAACCAAGCTATTCGCCGGCGCTGGCGAGGGCCGGTTCCGCGGGCTTGGCGACGCCGTTCTGGAACGGCAGCGAGCGTTGCGTTCCCTCGGGCAGAACGTCCAGGGACGTGTGCATGAACTCCCGGAAGAGTGGATGTGGGTTGTTCGGGCGGCTCTTGAACTCCGGATGGAATTGCACCCCGACGAAGAACGGATGCCCGTCGAGCTCCATGATCTCGACCAACTTGCCGTCCGGAGAAACACCCGAGGCAATCAATCCCTGCTCCGCGAGCGCGGGCAGGTAGTCGTTGTTCACCTCGAACCGGTGACGGTGACGCTCTTCGACAAGCTCAGCGTCATAGGCGGCGGCTGCTTTCGACCCCGGAAGCAGCTTGCACGGCCAGAGTCCGAGACGCATCGTTCCACCCATTTCGACCCCATGCTGCCCTGGCATCAACCCGATGACCGGATGCGGCGACTCGGGATCGATCTCGGACGAGTTGGCGCCCTCCAGCCCACATGCATTGCGCGCCACTTCGATGACGGCCATGTGCAACCCATAGCAAAGTCCAAGATAGGGCGTTCCGGTCTCGCGGCAATACTGCGCCGCCACGATTTTGCCCTCGGTGCCCCGCGGGCCGAATCCACCAGGCACGACAATCCCCTGAACGGTGCGGAAGACCGCAATCATCTCCTCAGGAGTCATCGTTTCCGAGTTAACCCAGACGAACTCCGGTTTGGCGTCATAAACGAGCCCGGCCAGCGTCAACGATTCGGTGACGCTCATATAGGCGTCGTGCAGCTCGACATACTTGCCGACGATGGCGATACGGGCTTTCCGCTCCGGGTTCTTCAGCCGCTCGACCAGATTGCGCCAATTGTCCAAATCGGGCTCGTGACTATCGAGCTGGAGATGCCGGTCGATGAAGGCATCGACCCCGCTCTCGTGCAGCATCAGCGGAACTTCGTAAATCGTCGAGGCGGTGGTCATTGGAATGACGGCATCCCGGTCGACATCGCAGAAAAGGGAGATCTTCTCTTTGACCTCGTCGGGAATGTCGAAATCCGATCGGCAGACGATCACGTCGGGTTGAATACCGGCCGAGCGCAGCTCGCGGACGCTCTGCTGCGTCGGTTTGGTCTTCAGCTCTCCGGTCGCGCCCAAGGCAGGAAGCAGGGTGACGTGGATGAAGAGGACGTTGTTGCGGCCGATCTCGCGCCGCATCTGGCGAATCGCCTCGAGATAGGCCTGCCCTTCGATATCGCCGACCGTGCCGCCAACCTCGATGATGACGACGTCCGCGTTGTGTTGGTTCGATGCTTGCCGGATACGATCCTTGATCTCGTTGGTGATATGCGGGATGACCTGAATGGTGCCTCCCAGATAGTCGCCCCGTCGCTCCTTGGCGATGACCGCGGAGTAAACCTGTCCTGTCGTGACATTCGACGCGCGGGAGAGATTTTCGTCGATGAAGCGCTCGTAGTGTCCCAGGTCCAGGTCGGTCTCCGCGCCATCATCGGTGACGAAGACCTCGCCGTGCTGGTAGGGCGACATCGTGCCAGGATCGACATTCAGGTAGGGGTCGAGTTTCATGATCGAGACGCTGACCCCACGACTCTTGATCAAACGTCCCAGCGAGGCCGTGGTGATGCCCTTGCCGACCGATGACGCGACTCCGCCGGTAATGAAAACGTACTTGGGCATGACTCACCCCTCCCTGAGTGAACTGAAACCGACGGACGTGACCACAGAACGATCGAATGTCTGAAAAGTGAGAGAGGCGCCGCTGCTGCGTCGCCTCGTCACGTCGAGATGATGACTGATCGTCGCATGAGCGACCGAAATTTCGACGGTCGATTGCGGATATCTCCCGCGTGTCATCGCCTGACCGCCTCGCTATCTGGATTGAGGAGCACGATTTCCATCGCGTCCTGCAGATCGGCCTGACGCGGAGCGTATTTGTCCAGCGGTTCGGGCAGCTCCACACCGACCAGCTTGGCGAAGGTGTCCAGTGGTTGCAATGACCGATCGCCAATCGGCGTCTGGTATTGCATGGGGATGAGCACCTTGGGCTCCAGCACCGAAACGACCTCGGCGGCGTGCTCCTGGGTCAATCCCGTTCCCCCACCGACCGGGATGAGCAGAATATCGGCCTGAGCGAGCTGCTGCGTCTGCTCAGCGGTGGGAGGTTGGCCGATGTCGCCCAGATGGCAGATGACGAACCCATCGACTTCGAAGAGATATGCGGTGTTGAACGCTTTCTCCGCGTGCCGCTGCGCATCGAGAAAGGTGCGCACGCCGGTAACGAAGATATTCTCCAGCTCGTACTCGCCCGGTCCATCGACCGTCTGGAACTCAGGTCGCACCACGCCAAGATTGGCGTTCGAAGCGTTGTAGTTCGAGATCGTCACAATGCTGGCGTTTTGCTTCGCCATGGCGAATCCGGTCGATCGGTCGACCGGATCGGTAATGACCGTGGCTTCACGCGATTTGATCCGGAAGCAGTTGTGTCCGAACCACTTGAATTCTGGCAATGGGATTCACCATTCTGGACGCGGGAGCGCCAACAAACGCAAACCGGCCCAGGTCCGGAGACGAGGGCGCAGGATCGATCGAATTGTTCGAATGGGGCTGACTACGAACCGTCACGTTTTGACATTCGCGGCCTCTTTCATCATACCACGCCGCCGTCCGGATCTCCCATTTCCAGCGGGTCGGCATCCTCCTCCAGCACGGTTTCGAGTGTGAACCGGATCGTGCCGAAATCGAACCCTTTTCTGGCCAGAATTCCGGTGAGTTTTTTCTTCTGCTCGGCGGCGGGAAGCCCCTGGACACTACGCAGACGTTTCGTGGCGAGCTCGATCGCCGCCGAGCGGTCGTCGATCTCCATGTTGGCGACGGTTTCCTGGATGATTTGACGGTCGATACCCTTCTGCCGCAGCTCCTGTTCCAGCATTCGTCTTCCGCGCGGCCGGTGCGCGAGACGGTTCTCGATCCACAACTCGGCGAATCGCTCGTCGTTCAGGTAGCCGTAGTTGCTGAGCCGCTCCATTGCCGTATCGATGGTCTCTGACTCGAATCCCTTGCGCATCAACCGGGTCCGTAGCTCCAGGCGGGTCTGCATTCTTTGCTCGAGTGCGCGCATGGCAGACGCAACTGCCCGGTCGACCGCGTCCTTGGCCAGAATCCGGTCGATCGCGTCCCGATCGACAAATACGCCCTTGCTGAGACCGGATTCGAGCAGCAGATCGCGACTGACGCCGAACGCAAACTCACCGTCGAGAAAGATACTGTAGCGCGTCGTCGAGTTCTTCTGGGCCTCGATCGACGTGACTGTTCCCGGCGCGATCGTCTTGGGTTGTTGATCGGATTCGGTTCTTGGGGAACGTTTGTTGGAGCGCATATCCGTGTCGTGGATCAGTAGGGAACGTGTTCGATGGGGAGACCCTGATCACACGCGGGGCAGTCCGCGGCATCGTGAGCAGGGTAGAGCTCGTTCAGCAAACTCGAAACCGGAATACCGCCGATTTCATCCTGACCGGCGCTCCACGGGGTCGCAATGCCAACCGGTACCGCATTGAGCTCCCGGATGACGTGCAGGAATCGGCCGATGGTCTTGCCACTGAGGACCATGTTGTCGACGAGCAGCACGCGCTTGTCCTGCAGCAAGGGAACCACCTTGGACGCGATCGAAAGCTCGCTGCCGACCAGCGTCGCATCCGCAACATTGGCGCGTGGCTCGAGAAAGTATCCGACCCATTGGGCGAGCCCCGCGCCCCAGATCGACGGAGTGGCCACGGTGTCGACCTGATCGGTGAAGAAGATCTTGGAGATCTGATATCCGAGCCGGCTCGCGGTGCCGGGATCGGCCAGCAGGAGATCGCGGTCGACCAATGTCGTCGCGTGCGCTCCAGACCGAAATGCGAAATGCCCGTTGCGTACGATATTGCCTCGTTCCAGCATGCCCTGAATGGTCGAATAGTCTGGCGCCATATCTCTCTCCTTGCTCGTTTCCTTAGCCGGAGCGGTGCTCCAGACCGTCAAGTAGCGCATAGAGCTGATGCGCGGCGGTCGAGCTGTCACGAGGAATCACCTGGCCAAGCGCCGCGCTGGCGGCGTTATGATAGAAGCGAATCTGCTGCTCGACCTGTGCACGCATATCGTAGTCGCTGAGCAGTCCAAGGATTGCCCGCACCGATGCGTCAGTATCCTCCGCCGTCGTCAGCCACGCCTCGAGCTCCCGGCGCTCGTGCGGCGTCGCCAGCCGGCGAAGCTCGATCAGCGGAAGGGTTTGCTTGCCGCGCCGAATGTCGTCGGCGGGTGTTTTGCCGGTTTCGGCTTCAGTTCCCCAGATTCCGAGCAGATCGTCGCGGATTTGGAATGCCAATCCGGTCGACAAACCGAATCGCGCCAGCTCCGCAGACTGTTGCTCGGTTGCACCGCCGACGAGCCCGCCTGCCCAGGCGGAGAACTCCACGATGGCCGATGTCTTGCCGGCAATGGTTGCGATGTACCGCTCAACCGTGACCGAGGCATCGCCTTCGTTCTCGATGTCCATCGTTTGCCCTCCCACGATGGCCAGCGTCGTCTTGTCGAATGCCTTCACCAACTGGGGGAGGAGCGCTGCGGTCTCTTCACGATCCGCCAGCTCGTAAAGCGCGAGATGGCTGGAGGCGAAGAGGGCGTCGCCGGCGTTGATCGCTTGCGCTTCGCCCCAGAGTGACCAGACGGTGGGGCGATGCCGGCGAAGATGACTTTGGTCCTGGATGTCGTCATGCACAAGCGTGAAATTGTGGAGCAGCTCGATGGCCGCCGCCACCGGCGCCGCCATTGCCGGGTCTGCTCCCAGTGCGGCAGTGACCAGCATTGCCAGTCGCGGCCGGATGCGCTTGCCCGGATTCGGCGGATCTCCGGCAATGGGGGAGAGATCGGCGTTGCGCCATCCCATATGGTACGCGGCAATCTGTTCGAGCAGGGGCGATGTCTCGCCGATCTCGGCGACGGCACGTTGCATGATCGGCTCGAAGAGCCCATCCAACGAAGTGGGGAGATGCGAGACGGTGGAGTGAGCGGTCAGGTCGATCTTCCTTTCGAGCTCATAGACGGCCATCGGTTCGAACCCAGTGTGCCCAATGTTCTGCCCATTTTGCCCGGGACCGGGTAGGATTCTGCCAGTCAGATGCCGGCAATGTCGAACGTGGTGCGTTCAGGATGAGCGCGAGACGGAGCAGAGGATGATATTCGATCCCTGGTACTTCATATTCATTCTGCCGGGATTGCTGCTCTCCATGTGGGCGCAGTCGAAGGTCAAGGGGAACTTTCAGAAATACAGCCAGGTTCGCAACGGCGCCGGCTTGACGGGCGCTCAGACGAGCCGCCGTATCCTCGACAATGAGGGGCTTCAATCCATTCCGGTCGAACAGGTGCAGGGTGCGTTGACCGACCACTATGACCCGCGTAGCAAGGTTCTGCGGCTTTCACAACCGGTCTATGGCGTCGATTCCGTAGCCGCCATGGCCGTTGCCGCGCACGAAGCGGGGCACGCCCTGCAGCAGAAGGACGGCTACAGCGCGCTCAAGTTTCGGTCGGCCATCGTGCCGCTGGCGAATATTGGATCGCAGCTCGGCTTCTTGCTCCTCTTCCTCGGAATCATCATCGGAATCTCCGGGCTTTCCTGGGCCGGCGTTGGGCTGTTTGCCATGTCGACCCTGTTCGCCCTGGTCACGTTGCCGGTCGAATTCAACGCTTCCCGGCGCGCCAAGACGGAGCTCAACCAGCTGGGACTGACCGGCCCGGATGATGCCGCCGCAGTCGACAAGGTGCTCGATGCCGCCGCATGGACCTATGTCGCGGGGTTCCTGAGCTCGTTGTTGAGCCTGCTCTACTTCATCCGTATCGCGAACCGCGGCCGCTGAGCGAGCCCTCGGCGACTCGCCATCCTTGTGTTTCGCTTCCCTGGATCCGCGCCTACTGGATATCGGTCGGCGCGAATGAAGACCCTGGAAAGACGACCAGAAGGTGAAGTTCGGTGTCGCCCGAGTTGGTGAAGCCGTGGAGCTCGCCGGTTGGGATGTGGACACTCTCTCCAGCGGAGACCTCATGGAACTCGCTGCCGAGCCTGACCGTGGCCCGCCCAGCAAGAAAGTGCAGAATCTCCTCGCAGGGGTGGGTATGGTCCAGTACCCGCTCCCCGGGTCGCAGCCATTGTTGCCCCAGATAGAGCTGTGACGCGCCATCCGACGCATCGACGAGATGCTGAAGGGGGAGGTTGCTGGGGCTTTTGCCAATGGGTTTTCTGGTTGCAATCATGCTGGTGCTCCTGAGGTTTCTGGGGAGTTAGGAGTTGGAATTTAGGAGCTGGGAAAGGGCTTTCGTCGCGACTGAAGCGCAGCGAAGTGATAGACCTACTCGCCGCAGCGAGTCGAGCCTACCCGTCCGGAGCCCAAGAGTTCCGAACGCCTACGTCCCAACACCTAGGCCGTGTTTGAAAAGCCCACCGTGCGGCCTGATGGGCGCCGCGTTTCGGGTTCTTCATGCCGCTGGGTCCCCGAAACTCGTTGCTTCGGTCTCCTCCGGCCCCCGGACTCCGAACCCTTTTCAAGCACGCCTAGCTCCCCACATGCACTCCGTGCCACAATTGCGGCACCGTTCGGCCGGTTCGCTCGATCTTCGGCCGGACCGCAGTCTACGCCAGCCATGCCCCCAATGGCCGATTCAGCTTCCCGCCAGGTTGCGCTATGGTGCCACTCGATCGTTTGCGTCTCTCACGGCGGAGCTTGTTCCGAGGTATCGGCGCGATTGGGTTCGCCCTCGGTTGGCAGCATCGTCGCGTACTGCCTGCCGATGCACAAGGCTCGTCGAATGAGTACTTCCCCAAAACCGGACATAACCTGCGAGGATCCTTTCTGAATCAATGGCAAATGCTTGGCGGGGAACGTGCGGTCGGACTCCCGATCTCGGAAGAAGGATTCCGGGACGGGGTCGGGATCGTGCAGAGCTTCGAATCGATCACACTCCTGCTCGATCCGTCCCAGTCGCCCCCTGGTGACGTTGCGGGCGTGCCCCTGCCGATGTCATTCGTCGAATCGTTTGCCCCCGAGGACGCCCGCAAACGAATCGATGCATGTCCCGGTGAGGCAGTCTTCTGTCAGTACTTTCCCGAAACCGGTCACAGTGTGAGCGACCGGTTCTACTCCTACTGGGGGAATGTCGGAGACTTCTCCGTACTCGGCATGCCGCTCAGCGAGCCGTTCGAAGACCGGGAATCAGGCAAGACCACGCAGGTCTTTCAGCGCGCGGTCCTTGTGGACCACGGCACGAGCGATGTTCGGCTGGCGCGGATCGGACAACAGATCGATCAGCATCTGATCGATGCGGGCGATCCGTCGTTTCCTCCCGCACCACCGACCGGAGGAACCACCCGGCTGATCGACTCGCCGGAGGGACTGCGACTGCGCGCTGGCGCGGGTCTGGAGGCGGAGATCGTCCAGGTGCTTCCCGATGCGGCTGAGTTCATCATTGGTGGGGATGTGACGGTCGATTGGGTCGGAGGGTATGCGGACGGTTATTCCGGATGGGTGTCATCCGAGTTCCTGAAAGATCCGCCACCGTTGCCGGTGATCGATCCCAAGGATTGGAATCCGAAAGTCTGGCAGGGGGCGACGCTCGGCGATACGAATGTACGCGCCGAACCGACGACGCAGTCCGAAGCGATCTCCCTGCTGCCCGACCGCTCCTCGATCGAAGTGGTCGATTGGGTCAAAGGTGAGGAATTGTTCGCGGGTGCGGACGAATGGGCCAAACTGAAGGATCGTGGGTACATCTATGCTCGCAATGTCGGACGCAACGCCCCAGTGTTGCCCACCCCGTTGCCCTCCAATGCCCCGAAGACGGGCCGGTGGATCGATGTCCATCTGACCCAACAGCTCATCACGCTCTACGAAGATCGCGATCCAATCCGCGTGGTCGTCACGACGTCCGGAATGGCGGGATGGGAGACGCCACCGGGCGAATACACGATCACTTGGCGGAAAGCCAATGAAACCATGACCAGCGGCGCGATTGGCGCAGAGCACTTCTTCAAACTGGACGATGTGCTCTATACCCAGTACTTCACCGACGAGGGTCACGCCATCCACTATGCCTGGTGGAGAACCCCGGAAACCATCGGTCGCCCGGGGAGCCACGGATGTCTGAATGTCTTGCTCGACGACGCCGAGTTCATGTGGAACTGGGCGGACGTCGGCACACCCATCGTCATACACAAAGACTAGCCCGCAGTCCGAAATGGTTGCCAGAGTTTCCCCAGGTTGGGAATCCTGGGGCTCACCGGACAAAGCCGCTCCGAGGCTGGAATTGCTCCATATCCCCCGATCCGGGCGAGCCTTGACAGAATAAGAACACATGTTCTATGCTGCACGCAAGCGGCACACCGGCGGATGGTGCGGGCCTGGGCAGTGCAGCACCACATCCGTCGTATCGCCAGCCTACGGATCGCTGGCCAGGTCAGCGGACGGCTCGCCAGCCGTGCTCGCTCCTGTCCCCTGCCCGGCAGACCAGGGTCCCGGCGTCCGATGAGGAGCTGGGAGCTGGGATTTAGGAGCTAGGAATGTCGTTTATTCCGAACTCCCAGATCCTAACTCCCAACTCCTCCGTCGGCGTGTTTCGAGGTCGATCCCACCGGAGCAACCCAGGCGTTGTTCGCAAAAAACGAACACGTCCCCGTTTTCCAGCTCCCCCGTGTATCCCCGCCCATTCAACGCGAGGAGTCGTGGCGCAGAAGCCCCCTTCCTTCTCCCAGGATTGGGAGAAGGAAGGGGGTTGGGGGATGGATGAGGGCCGAAACGCAACCCTAAACCCACGTCCTCCCCGCACCCACCAGACCCAAAAACCCTCCCCTCTCCTCAGAGGGAGCGGGGCCGGGGGTGAGGGCGAAACGCAGCCCAGAATCCACGTGCTCAGATCCGGAGGATCTTGACGCAGATACGGAATCCGGCGTCTACCTCATGCGATGCTGGGTTGGGGCGGTGGTGAACCGATCGTGCCGCATCCTGGTGTGTTCACCCGGATTCCGTATTGGGGAATGCGAAGGAGTGTTAGCCCAGCGTTTCAACGTTGGGAACGTGCCGAGGAAACACGCTCAGCCTCGGAGAGGCTTCGCGCTGTCAGACCCAGGTTGAAAACCTGGGAACGTCGAGCGCACGATCGCGTTCGTGCCGTGCGATGGTGCTCAAAACGGATTCCGAAATAGGTGCCAGTTGCGTTATGGGAGCCCACAAAGCGTCGGCATGAATGACGACGTTTCGGACCAATCGGCATTGGCTACGGTTGCGGACTACGCGGTAGGTCCGGAGTCCCGGGTCCTGCGATGGCTGTGATGGACCGAAGCCACGTCGCTACGCGCTTGAGTATGGACCGCCATCTCTGGACGTTTCCGAGGTGGCATTTGGGCTAGGACTCTGTCGGAGCTCGTGCTATTCGTCGCGGATGGCGACGATGAGGCCGTCGACCGTGACGGCGTAAACGGCGTCGCCGGCGATGAGCGTCGTCGCGCTGGCGCCGACGTCCTGGCTCCATCGCACCTCGCCTGTGGTGCGGTCGAGACCGTAGACCGTCCCGTCATAGCTGCCAACCACCAGCAGGTCGCCGGCCACCACGGGCGACGTGCGAACCTCACCTCCGGTCGGCAACCGCCAGTTTTCCGCTCCCGTTTCGAGATCGAAGGAATAGATGTTCCCATCGTCACTGCCGATGAAGACCGATCCATTGGAAATCGCGGCCGAAGGATAGATCACGGCTGCGGCGTAGCTTTGCCAGAGGAGCACGCCATCGTAGAGCGAGAACGCATTGACCGCGCCGATGAAGTCTCCGATGATGACGGTGCTTCCGCTGATGGCGGCGGTCGCAAAGATCGACCCCTGTGCGTTGTATTGCCAGATCACCGTCCCATCGATTGCGGAGACCGCGCTGACAAGCCCATCGGTGTTCGAGAAGATGAGGATGCCGTCTCCGATTGCCGGCGAAGACGAAATCTGGATCCCGCCGTCGATCTGCCAAACAATCGTTCCATCCGCGATGTCGAGCGCATAGAGCGTTCCCCCATAGTTGCCGAAATAGACAAGGCCATCGGCAACGACGGGCGACGCGTGAATCGAGCTTCCGGTTTCCACCGCCCAGATTTCGACCCCGGTCGCCGCATCGACGGCGTGGAAGACACCGTCGAACGATCCGAAGTAGGCGACGCCCTCCTGAATTGCGGGTGACGACGAGATTTCGTCGCTGGCCCGATATTCCCAGACGGTTTCCCCGGTGGTGGCATCCAGGGCGTGCAGAATCTCATCGTCTCCGCCGACGAAGAGCATGCCACTGGCCAGAATCGGCGACGCGAACGACGGCTCGCTCAACTGAACTGACCATGCGATCTGCACTGGCCCTTGCGGACCGGTGCCCTCCAGGTTTCCGGTGCGCTCCTGGTCGCCGCGGAAAAGCGTGTTCTCCGTCACCGGCACGTTGGTCGCCGTCAGGGTGGCAACCGGTACTTCGGGTGGAGCTTCGGTCGCCGTTGCCGTCGCCGTGGACGTTTCCGTGGGTACGAGTGTTTCCGTCGCGGTCGCCGTTGGCTCCGGCGTGCTGGTGCTGGTTGGCGAAGGCGTGCTCGTCTCCGTCGGCGCTGGTGACGGCGTGGCGGTTGCCGATGGCTCCATTGTCGCGGTGTTCGTTGGAGTCGGCGGCGGCTGCGTGGCGGTATCGGTGGGTGCTGGGGTCGCCGTCGCGCTCGGTTCGAGCGTCCGCGTCGCCGATGCCGTCGCCGTCTGTGTCGGTTCGGATGTGGCCGTTGGGGGTTGGGTCGGTCGAAGCGTCGCCGTTTCGGTTGGCGTTGACGTCGGGGTGCTGCTCGGGGTCGAGGTCACGGACGACGTGACCGTCGAAGTGGGGGGCATCGTCGGTTCCGGTGTTTCCGTGCGAGTGGCCGTCGGTTCGGGTGTCTCGGTGTGGGTTGGCGCCGGCTCTGGTGTCGCGGTACGGGTCGCGGTGGGCTCTGGGGTCTCGGTGGTCGTGGCCGTTGGTTCCAGGGTCGAGGTCCTCGTGGATGTCGGCTCAGGTGTGTGCGTGTGTGTCGAGCTTGGCTCCGGCGTTGCCGTGCGGGTTCGCGTTGAAGTCGGGGTGTGCGTCCATGTTGCGGTTTCGGTCGGGACTGCGGTCGGCGTTTCCGTGGCGGGCTCAGTGGATACTGTCGTTGCGGTCCGCGTTTGCGTTGACGTTGCGGTCGATGTCAACGTTGATGTTGCAGTCGATGTCGAGGTGTTCGACGGTTCCGCTGTGGGCGATGAGGTCGGCGAAGCAGTGGACGAGGCCGTTTGTGTCGGCGCAACGCTCGGGGTCGAACTCGGCTGGGAGGTTGCCGATGCTTCTGCGGCCGGCGCGATCTGGGATACGGCTGACCCCTCCGCTTCCGCGACCGGCGATGCTAACGGGGTCGCTGCAGGCGACGCTGGTCTTGGAGATGCTGCTTCGTCAACGACCGGAGTGGCCGCTTCGATGGACGCCTCCGGTGATGCAGATTCGTCCGTTGCCGGAGATGCGCTGACTTCGGAAATCGACGTTGCCTGCGGAGAGGCTGCGTCTGGAATGCGGCTGCCGGTTTCTGGAGAAGCGTCGACCGCGCCAGGAGACGCTTCTGGGACAGGCGTTCCACTTCCGGCCGGTGAGCCCGAATCGAGCTCGCCGGTTGGCGACGGTGGGGTGACCGTCACCATCCGTGGGGTGACGGTAACGAGACGCGGGGTTGCGGTGACGAGGCGGACAGGCGTGCCGCTGGCCGTTGCGATCGCGACGCTGGTGAGCAGATCGGGATCGATGGTTGGAGTGCTGCTTCCGGCGCGAGCTTGCTGGGTGGCGACCCGATCGTCGGCAATTCCCGTCAAGACCGCCGGGTTGACCGTGATGACCAGCTCGTGCGGCGGTGATGACGATTGCGTCAGGAGAAGAGCCAGCAAGAAACTTGCCAGCAGCGCTCCTCCCGCGACAATTGCATTCGTTCGGTTCAATGATTGCCCCGTACCGCATCACCGGCGGATGCTGGTTGTGTCGAAGATGGTATGACCAACCCACGTGTCGAAGATCATTTCGTCTGTAGCAGGTGACGATTTTACCCGCATAGCGCGTGAAACTGCAGGCCGGCACGCAGATTTCGCTTGACATCGTGCCATGCTTCTCTATGCTTGCAGCGAACTCTTCAATGCGAACGTACGAATGCTCGTCTCGAACGTATTGGAGAACCAACCGACTGAGCTGGACAATCGACCATCGATCGCGTGCCGGGATGGTCTGGAGGACATGATTTCTTGCCGCTGCGCCGGTCATCGCAATCTGGGGAGAACGGCGGCCCCAGGCCCTTCTCCGAAGAATGGCTGAAGTCGCCGCCTGAGCCAGGCAATCCGGCCGAGCGTCGCGGACTCCCTGAGTGGATGCCGTCTGAACGCTTGTTGGCTGCCTTGCTGGTCGGTCTCCTTGTGCTCATCATTCTTCCCTGGCGGCATTCCACCAGGGTGACCACGGCTGTCCCGGAAAATGAGACGGTCATTGCAGCCGTCGACCAGACGCCGACCTCGCCACCCGGCGAAGGATCCGAGACGTCCGATGGCGGTGATCCCGGCCAGACCGAAGCGCTCGAGCCGGCGCCGACCGAACGTGTCGAGGAAACGCAGGTCCCCGAGCCCACGATTCCCCCCACGGAGGCGCCGATCGAGGTTTCGCCGACGTCCGATCCTGCGTTGGCGGTCACCGGCGAGTATCTCCTGCCGGCGTATCGTGTGCTGTCGTTCTATGGCTTCCCCGGCGAACCCAACATGGGCATACTGGGTGAATACGACATGCAGACGCTTCTGGAGCGTCTGAAGCAGCAGGCCGAGGCGTACCAGGCGGTCGACGACCGGCCCTACAAGCTCGCGTTCGAAGTCATCGCCTCCGTGGCGCAGCAGTACGAAGGCGAGGACGGCGACCATCTCGCCTACATCGGCGAAGAGCAGCTCCAGGAGTACATCGACTTCACTGCTGCAAACGATCTGCTGCTCATTCTGGATGTCCAGTTCGGGCGGCGCAGCGTGCAGCAAGAAGTCGCGGCAATGGAGCAGTACCTCGAGTATCCGCACGTTCATCTGGCGCTCGATCCCGAATTTGCCGTCGACGAAGGGGAAGTTCCGGGAACCGTCATCGGCAGCATCGACGCGGCCGATGTGCTCTACGCGCAGCAGGAGCTCGCCCGCATCTCGGCAGAGAACGGACTGCCGCCCAAGCTGCTGATCGTGCATCAGTTCACCGAATCATCCATTTCGAATCGCGAACAGATCACCCAGATTCCAGGCGTGCAATTCGTGCTCGAAGTCGATGGATTCGGCACGCCAGATGAAAAGCGTTCGACCTTTGCGGTGCTCACGGCTGGCGAGGCGTTCGATTTCCATGGATTCAAGCTTTGGTACAACCTGCAGGACGACCCGATCATGTCGCCGGAGGAGGTGCTGGCGCTCGATCCGCAACCGGATCTGATCATCTACCAGTAACGGCGCTTGATTCGGACGTCCGGTGTACCAGCACGAGGGATTAGCACGGCGATGCCAGATTCGTCCGATACCGAGACGAGGCAATCGAGCGTGAGCGACGTGTCGCTCCAGGTCGATGTCGAAGAAGGGGAGATCATTGCGCCGGCGACGGAGGAGCTTCCGGCCGAGCGCGAGCTCGTCGAACCAGGCCGGCATTTGCCGCCGTTGATCCGGGCATTGCGACCCGTTCAATGGCCCAAGAACCTGCTCGTCTATGCCGCGCTGATCTTCTCGGTCAACGTCTTCGAGCTTCGCAAGTTCTTCGATGCGACCGGTGCATTCATCTGTTTTTGCGCGGCGTCGAGCGCGATCTATCTCCTCAACGATATTCGCGACCGCGAACAGGACGCGCATCACCCGGTCAAGCAGTTTCGCCCGATTGCATCCGGCCGGGTTGCTCCCACCACGGCCATGGGTATGGCCGTCGTCCTGGCCGTCGGTTCGGTGTTGGGGGCCTATCTGGTCGATCGACAGCTTGCCCTGGTCGTCGGCGTGTATCTGGTCCTTATGGCCGCCTATTCCTTCGGTTTGAAGAGCGTGGTCCTGCTCGATGTCATCATGATCTCGATCGGGTTCGTGCTAAGAGCGGCCGCCGGAGCAGTGGCGATCGATGTCCCCATCTCGCCCTGGCTCTACATCTGCTCGATGCTCCTCGCGTTGTTGCTCGGCTTTGGCAAACGGCGTCACGAGCTCTTGATGCTGCGTGATGAGGCGAGCCAGCATCGCACGAATCTCGATGCCTATTCCGTGCCCCTTCTCGACCAGATCATCGCCGTAACCTCGTCCTCTGCCGTGGTGGCCTATTCGGTCTATACCTTCACGTCTCCCGCGCTGCCGGAGAACCATTCGATGATGCTGACGATCCCGATCGTCCTCTACGCGGTGTTCCGCTACCTCTTCCTGATCTACAAGGAACATCTGGGCGGCGCGCCCGAGCTGCTCTTCATCCGCGACCGTCCGACACAGCTCGCGATCGTGTTGTGGGCGCTCCTGAGCGTCGGAATTCTGTACTGGAATTAGGCCGCGTTCGACAATATCCTGAGTCCTGGTTGGTCTCGCACCGCAAATCCGAGCATGCCTCGGTCCCTTCTCGAACACGCCCGAACTCCCAGATCCTAACTCCCAACTCCTCAGAGGATGTCCTAGAGTTGGAAGTTGGACCCGCGAAGCTGGGTCAAATCAGGGATGCCGTGTCTGGTCATGAGGGTCAGCATCTCGTCGTGGGCGAGCGCGGGCATCGCGGGACCGCGGTAGATGAAGCCGGTGTACGTCTGTGTGAACGCGGCCCCGGCGGAGATGGCTGCCAGGACGTCGCGTCCGGTGAAGATTCCGCCGGCGGCGATGACATCGATGTCGTCACCGGCGAGCTGGACCAGCCGGCGGATCGTTGCGGTTGACCGTGCGACCAGTGGCACGCCACTGAGACCACCTGCTTCGGAACTGTGCCGCGATTGTAGCGAAGCCGGCCGGTCGAGCGTCGTATTGGTCGCGGCAATGGCATCGACCCGAAACTGCAGCGCCACCGAAACAATGTCGTCGAGCTCCTCCGGGGTCAGATCGGGAGAGATTTTGAGCACCAGCGGTCGATGTTGCTTGCCCAGCCGCGCTGTGCGGATCGCAGACAGAATTGCTTGCAGTGCGTCCGCTCGCTGGTGGCCGCGAAGTCCGGGTGTGTTGGGAGATGAGATATTGACCGCGACATAGGAGCAATAGGACGACACGCGATCCCAGGCGTGGGCGAAGTCGGCCGGTGCGGTTCCTGCTTCGACCGCGGTCTTGTTGGGGCCGATATTGCATCCGACCAGCCGAGCCGGCTGGCGCAGGCGGATCAGATTGTTGACGACCGCTTCCACGCCCTGATTGGGAAACCCCATTCGATTGACAAGTCCCCGATCCTCCGGAAGCCGGAAGACGCGTGGTTTGGGATTTCCCGGTTGCGGCAGCGGGGTAACGGTCCCCGTTTCCACCGAGCCGAATCCCAGCGCGAGCAGGGCGGGAAAGACCAGGGCATTCTTGTCGAACCCGGCGGCAATGCCAAGCGGAAATGGAAGTTTCTGCTGGAAGAGCTGGACCGCAAGCCGCGGATCTGGTTCCGGCGCCAGACTGCTCAGCGCATGCATGAGCGGGCCATGGGCCGAGATGGTGCTCAGCGCCTGAATGGTGCAGTCGTGAACCGATTCGGGATCGAGACGAAAGAACAGCGGCTTGACCGCGCGATAGAGGGCGTCCGATACCTGCGCGGCTGGTCTCATACGCGAACGGTCGGATCGCCGAAGGCGCCCAGAATACGCAGCGCGGCGTTCCGGCCGGGCGCGCCGAACACGCCGCCACCCGGCCATGCGCCACTACCGCAGAGGTACAGGCCGTCGACCGGGGTCAGATAGTCGGAGTAGCCGGGTGCTGGGCGGTTGCCGAACATCTGATCCGGCATGATCTCGCCGTGGAAGATATTGCCGCCGGTGATGCCAATGATTCGCTCGATGTCGGGAGGCCCGAGAACCTGCATGTATTCGATGGCATTGGGCAGATTTGGGGCATAGGCGGCTAGGGTGTCGATGATGGTCTGAGCGATTTCGTCCCGGCGCCCGTCCCAGCTGCCCTCCGCCAGATCGTACGGCGCGTATTGCACGAAGGCGCTTAGCGTGTGCTTCCCTTGGGGTGCGAGACCGGTGCCCTGCTCGGTGGCGGTCTGGATGTAGACATCCATGAATGGGTGCGCCGACGGCTTCCCGGCGCGGCAATCGTCCCAGGCGGCCTGAAGGTAGTCGATCGACGGATTGATCACGATACCGCCGGTGTGCTGAACCCCAACCTCGGTCCCGGGCATCGCCGTGAAATTCGGAAGCTCGTTGAGTCCGACCAGGAGCTTCACCACTGATCCTTTGACCCGCATATGTTCGATTCCGGAGACGAGATCGGACGGCAGATGATCGGCGCCGACCATATCCAGGAAGGTGCGATGCGGATCGGCGTTCGAGACAACGATCGGTGCATCGAAACGCCGGCCATCGACCAGGCGTACACCCGTCGCGACGCCGTTCGAGAGGACGATTTCCGCGACTTCAGCGTTTGTCTCGATGTCGACCCCATGGTCGCGGCAGTACCCGGCGAGCGCCTGGGTGACCGATCCCATGCCACCGCGGACGAATCCCCATGCGCCCTGGTGACCGTCGATCGAACCGATCAGATGGTGGAATTTGACATAGGCAGTCCCGGGATCGCGAGGACCGGCATTGACGCCGATCACGCCCCCGGTGGCGTAGGGCGCTTTGATCTTGTCCGATTCGAAATAACGATCCAGGAGATCGCCGATGCTCGTTTCCGTCAGCGTTTCCCAGTCGGCACGACCCTCGGCACCCGAGAACGCGGCATCCAGCTCCGCTTCGGACGGGGCCGGACGCCGCAGGAGTGGTTGCATCCGGTTGAGAATCCGATCCCACATACGCCAGTAGACGTCATACGCCTTGGCGTCCCTGGTCGAATGCCGCGCGATTTGCTCGCGGGTCTTGTCGCCGTCGAGGAATGCCAGAAAATAGTCGCCATCGGGATAGGGAACGAAGTACGTTGGGTCGAATGGCCGCACATGGTAGCCATACGTTGCCAGTTCCAGATCGGAAACGACTTCTGGCAGGAGCAGATTGCAGACGTAGGAACACGTCGAGAGCCGGTAGCCGGGAAAGGTATCCTCGGTAACCGCCGCGCCGCCGATGATCTCCCGCCGCTCCAGCACCAGGACATGTTTACCGGCTTCGGCGAGGTATCCCGCGGCGATCAGGCCGTTATGGCCCGATCCGATCACGATGGCGTCGTATCGTGCCGGTTGCTCCATGGCTCCCCCTGTCACTCGTCGCTGCTTGGAATCTCGAATGCTGCGGCCAACTCGTCCAGGAACGCCTGTTCCTTCTCGCTGATGCGCTCACCTCCGATGCCGAGGAAGCCCCCGGTGCGGCTCGCTACACAAACGGCGGTCGCCGTTTCGAGCAACCAGAGTTTGTAGGCGGCCGCATCTTCGGCTGTCGCGCTCGATGTGAGGATCTCTGTTGCCTGTTGGGCGCGCTGCAGCGTATCGGGCAGCAACCGCTCGATCCACTGCTCACTGAGCTGCAATGTTTGCGCTTCTCCGTCACCGGAGCTCTTGTAGTGCTCGAACACCTGCTGAACAAGCGGGCTGGATGCGTATTCGTTGGCACGGGAAGAAAGCTCGGTCAATCCCTTCGCTTGTTGCAGCAGCAGACCGAGCTCGCCGGTATCGTCCGCCCGCATCGAGGCGGCCAGGATCCGAATAGGCAGCTCCGTCAGGATGGCCCACTCAACGGGACTAAACGGCAATTCTTCGTGCATCGTCTTGCTTATGGAATGACCGATACCGCGGTGCCCTCTGGCGCCCATGAATAGAGGTATTCGGCGACATTCAAGGATTGACGCAGCCATGACTCATCGGGATACCGAAATTTTCATGCCAGTAGGTGCCGTGCAGCGCATTGCCCAGATTGTCGAAATACATCACCCAGGGCACGTCTTCGACTTTGTACGCTTCGTTGTTGATCACGCCCTGCATGGTTTGTTTCGGGTACTTGGTCAATACCGTATAGTGGCCGACCGGCGTGGTGGTTTCGATGACCTCGGCGGTACCGGTGCTGACCAGTGTTGCGGTGACCAGCTTGCTATTCTCGTATGCCCAGAGTGACTGCCGCCCCACCGAGATTACGATCTCCTTGATCGCGCCCTGTTGCGGGCCGGGACCGGCATCCATCGCTCCGACGCCCTGCACAGGCTCGCCCCCGGGGATTACATCGGATGGATCGATCCTGGGTTCGACGAAGAGCGATTCGGCGTAGACCGGAATCGCGTTTGGCTGAGCGATCTTTTCGGTGGGAAGCTTCTGGATCGCCGCCGATTCGCTCCCCACCGGTCGTGGGGAAACCGCCAGCCCCGCCTTCCAGCGGAGCACCATCTTCTGGAAATACTGTGTTGTGTAGCCGTCGGACGAAAGGAATTCCTCGGTAAGCGGCGAGCCGATCAGCCGTGCGCCATCGTGCTCGTTCCAGTACTCGAGAAAGCCGTTGCGCACCGTGTGCTTGGTATCGTCGAATGCTTTGCATGTCGATGACGAAAGCGTGCCGCAGCTACCGGATTTCGGAAGAGAGTATTTGGAAAGCTCGGTTGCGTCGCGTTCATAGGCTTCCTGTCCGAGCGGAAGCGTCTGCACCTGCCATTCGATGCGCGACTCCTCCGGAACGTAGACGATGGCCAGGTGCTCGAAATACTGCACATAGCGGTCGGCTCGCTCGAATCCTCCGATTGCGATCGGAGATTCCCATTCCTCGGTAATCGGCTGCCCCAGCAACTCGGGGTGCTCGCGCCACAGATCGAGGAAGTATCCATCGATGGTATGACCGGCATCCTCCACCCATACGGTTCGTGGGGGAGACCATTGCTGCGCCGAGAGCGGCGCAGCGACCACACCAAGCAATAATCCAGCGATTGCCAGGGCAACTGCAACAGCCCGGACTCGTATCGATGCGGGTCGCACCGGTACCCCCTTTTGCAATACCGTGCGTCTGGACATGCCGGATGGGCACGGGACCGGAGCTCCCTGCAACGCAGGACCCTCCTCCCATCCGAACTGCGGGCTCATGCCACAATCTCCACTATATGTTGTGGGGAATGGCTTCGTCCATCCGTACGTTCGCCCGAAATTCTGACTGAGAAAATCCTGAGATGCGTTTGAACTCTCCGATCCGACTCGATCCCCGCGTTCGCCCGCACAGCTGGATCGATCCGGAACCGGTGCCTGGCGATCTCGCTCCATTGCACGATCACAAGCTGGTGCACGCCCTGCTCTACCGTCGTGGAATCGGCCGGCGTGAAGAGGCTGTGACGTTCCTGGAAGCGCAACCTCGCGCAGTGATCGATCCCGGGGCGCTGCCGGATTTCGATGCCGCGGTGGACCGGATTGCGACTGCGGTCCGGGCAGATGAGAAGATCGGCATCTTTGGCGACTACGATGTCGATGGAACCACATCGGTGGCAATCCTCGGATTGGCCTTGCGTGCGGCTGGGGCCGGTGACCGCACGCTCACACGACTCCAACGCGCGGAAGGGTACGGTGCTGAGCGGCGTCGCAATCGACGAGTTTGCCGATGCAGGGGTGCAGCTGTTGGTTGCGCTCGATTGCGGGAGCTCCGACCAGGTCAGATTGCGTATGCGCGTGCGCTTGGCATGGACGTCATTGTCGTCGACCATCATCAGATGCACCACGGTCAGCCGGACGGCGCTCTGGTCGTGTCCGCCTACCGGGAAGACGGCGGGGTCTACAAGGAGCTCTCCGCCGCGGGCCTGACCTGGCTCCTGGTTGCAGGACTCGAAGGAGCCGGGCCGACGTGGCGCCGGAAGGCGCGGGCGTATCTCGATCTGGTCGTGGGTCTCATCGGCGACGTATCGCCAATGACGGGGGCGAGCCGTGCCCTGGTCAGGGCAGGGATGGCCCGGCTCTCGCAATCGCCTCGGCCGGGAATCGTGGCGCTGGCGCATGCAGCCAAACTCGATCTGCAACGACTTGGCGCCACCGATATTGCGTTTCGGCTGGCTCCGCGGATCAATGCTGCTGGCCGTATGGGGAATCCATCTCTGGCGCTCGATCTTCTGCTGGCTCCCAACCCAGTCGTCGCCTTCGAGCTCGTGACCGAGCTGGAAGCGATGAACACGCGGCGCAAGGTAGCCACCGACGAGACGACGACCGCGGCGGAACGGCTTCTGCGCCGGCAACACAACTGGGAGGAGCAACCGGTGCTGGTGGTGCAGTCGGAGGGGTGGCAAACCGGTGTCGTTGGTATTGTCGCGGCCAGATTGGCGGAGACGTACGACCGGCCGGTGATCGTCCTTGTCGAGGAAGATGGGGTGTTGCGGGGCTCCATGCGTTCTCCGGAGGGATTCGATGTCGCCCACGCCCTGACCACTGCATCGCCGCTTCTGCGCTCACATGGCGGCCACCGGCTGGCGGGTGGGTTGAGCTTGGACAGATCGAACATCGAGGCATTTGTCGAGCAGATGTCGACCATGGCCGGAGAGCGGATCCCGGCAGCCGCACCGCGGCTGCAAATCGATGCCGAGCTGCAGGAAAAGCACTTGAGTCTCGAAATTGCGCGGCTGGTCCGCGTATTGGAACCGTTCGGACCGGAGAACGAGGAACCGGTCTTCATCCTCCGCAACACGCGGCTACAGAAATACGACGCAATTGGCAAAACGAAAGATCATCTCTCACTTTCGGTCGGCAATGGGCGCCCGGTCAAAGCGATCTTTTTTGGCGGCGCGGCAAGATCTCGCGAGCTGGTCGGGGCACGCTCCATCGATCTCGCCTTCACCTTGCAGGAGGGTGATTGGAACGGTCCGAAGCTCGATGTGCTCGTGAAAGACTTCCGCGTGACGCCGTAAGGGGAGTTCGGAGCTGGGACTGAGGCGTTGGGATTCCTTCCCTCCGAGTTCCCCGGTCATCCCGACCTCCTCCTACCGAATCTGGGTGAACACAACAAGATAAGGCACGATCGGTTCGCCACCGTTCCGGCCGAGCATCTACGGAATCCCCAACGAACTACCCGGATTCGGCATCAGCTCTCCAACACTCTTGCCTTTTGCCCATTGCCGAACCCGTCGCGGACCCTGAACCCTTCCGTCCCCAACTCCTCAATCTCAGCTCCCAGCTCCTCACCAGCTACAGATCCGAAATGATCGGACCCGAAGCGGGAATCTGCGTCGCTGGGTAGGACGGTCGATCGGGCTCGATGCGTGGCTCGTCGCGCCGGCTCGGGGTGATCTCACGGTCGGCCTCGAAGAGGATTGCCGCGGAAATCACCTGGTCCATCGACTCGACGAAAATGAACTCCATGTCCTTGCGGACGTTCTCGGGAATACGGACGACCTCGCGGCGGTTTTCTTCCGGCAAGATCAATCGGTGAATACCATGTCGATGCGCGGCGAGCGCTTTGTCCTTCACCCCCCCGATCGGCAGAACACGTCCGAGCAGGGTGATTTCGCCGGTCATCGCCGTATCGTTGCGCACCGGACGGCGCATCAGTGCCGAAATCAGCGCGGTCGCCATCGTGATACCGGCGGACGGTCCATCTTTCGGGGTTGCACCTTCCGGCAGATGAATGTGGAGATCAAGCACCTCGCGGAAGTTCAGGGGGATGCTCAGCTGCTCCGATCGAGAGCGGGCATAGGAGAGCGCCGCCTGTGCGGATTCCTGCATCACGTCACCGGCGCGCCCGGTAATGATGAGTGACCCCTTGCCGGGCATCGTCGCGACCTCGACTGGGATCAGCTCTCCGCCGATCTCGGTCGTGCCGAGTCCAATGGCGACCCCGACCTGGCTGTCGCCCAGCTCGTGCTCGACCTGGAAATGGCGTGGGCCAAGGTACTCCTCGATCCGGGCCGCGCTGATCGACTGGTCGGAATGACGTCCGCGCACGACCTCACGTGCGATCTTGCGGCAGATGGCCGCAATCTCCCGCTCCAGCTCGCGGACGCCCGCTTCTCGGGTGTAGCCCCGGACCAGGAAGCTCCATGAGCTGCGCGGTAGATCGACGTTCTCCATCTTGAGCCCGTGCGCCTCCACCTGACGCGGCAGCAGGTATCGCTTGCCGATCTCGATCTTTTCGTCCTCGGTGTAGCCGGAGATCTCGATGACCTCCATACGGTCTCGCAACGGACGCGGAACCTGCTGCATATAGTTCGCGGTCGTGATGAAGAGCACTTTGGAGAGATCGAACGGCGTATCGATGAAGTGGTCGGTGAATTGCGCGTTCTGCTCCGGGTCGAGCACCTCCAGCAACGCCGCCGCCGGATCCCCTCGGAAATCGGCCGAGAGCTTGTCGATCTCGTCCAGCAGGATCACCGGGTTGGTCGACTCCGCCTGGCGCATGGCATTGATGATGCGGCCTGGCATCGCGCCGATGTAGGTGCGCCGGTGACCGCGGATCTCGGCCTCATCGCGCACGCCGCCGAGACTGACCCGCACGAACTTACGCCCCATCGATTCCGCAATCGATCGGCCCAGGCTGGTTTTTCCCACTCCCGGAGGACCGGAGAGACAGAGAATCTGGGAAGCGCCCCGGTCGTTCATCCCATTCTCGGTGCGGAGCTTGCGCACGGCCAGAAAGTCGAGGATGCGATCCTTGACCTGTTCGAGCCCATAGTGCTCTTCGTTCAGGAGGGCCTCGGCCTCGTCGATATCGAGCCGGTCGACCGATTGCGCCGACCACGGCAGTGCGAGCATGACGTCCAGATAGGTGCGCACGACGGTGGCCTCAGCCGAGACCGACGGCATGCGCTCGAGGCGCCCCACTTCGCGCAGCATCTTTTCTTCGACCTCGGCTGGCATACTGCAGGCTCTGATCTTCTGCCGGAAGATATCGAGCTCGTTACCCCCTTCGCCCGCCAGCTCATCGTGAATCGCCTTCAGCTGCTGGGTCAGGTAGAACTCGCGTTGCTGCTTTTCGACCTGCTCCCGCACGCGATCCTGAATCCGGCTTTCGAGCTCGGCGACATTCAGATCCTCGGCAAGATGAACGGCAATCTCTTCGAGCCGCTTGATAGGGTCGACCTGTTCCAGGAAATGTTGCCGCCGGCTGGTTTCGGAGACGATCTGCGTCGCCAGCAGATCGGCCAGATGACCGGGATCGTTGGCTCGCTGGACCATATCCAGGATCTCGGGAGCCATCTTTTCGCGCGCGTCGTTGTACCGGCTGGCCAGCTCCTGCACATGCAGCATGAGGGCGCGCATATCCGGAGAGTCGTTCTTCGGCTCGCGCAGCTCCTCGGCCGCAATGGTGAAGTAGGGACGAATCGTATCGAACTGGCTGATGCGCACGCGCGCCTTGCCTTCCAACACGACCTGAATAGCATTGCTCGGCTGTCGTTCGACGGAGACGAGATCGACCAGGGACCCAATCGAGTAGAGATCGTCCGGGGTGGGATCTTCGGCGTCCGCATCGCGATGCGCGGTCACGACCAACCGGTGATTCCCGGAAAGGGCCTCTTCGACGGCCTGGATCGACCGGGGCCGGCCGACCAGCAGGGTGACGATATTGCGCGGAAAGATGACGACATTCTTGAGTGGCAGGAGCGGATATCGGTGTGCATACAGCTCATGTCGACTCATCGAAGTTGCTTCCCCCAGCCCGGAATGGTGCGATTTCGAACCTGCGTCGCGACCCGGGAATGGACGGTGCGGAGTTGAGATCGACGGCGCAATGAGACGCCGCCCGTTGCCGGGCCGAAGACGTCTGTCGAGCTAGCATACCACTCGAAACAGGTTCTGTACGTACGGGTGGCGACGAGTGCGCGATTCCCTCGGTCGAAAACAAAGAGCCGCGAACGTACGACTATTGGTCTCGGAAACCGTTGAGCATCGTGGTGACGATATGGTCCACATCGTCGGTGACGATCAAGCGGTCGAGATCGTGTGGAGCGATCAGCCGCTCGCCCACCAGATCCTGGTCGATCCAGTCGATCAGCGAGTCCCAAAAGGATGAACCGTAGAGAACGACCGGGAAGTCGTCGAGCTTGCCCGTCTGGATCAAGGTCAACGCTTCGAAGAGCTCATCGAGCGTTCCGAATCCCCCCGGAAAGATGACGAATCCGCGCGCGTACTTGATGAACATCAGCTTGCGAACGAAGAAATAACGGAAGTTGAGTGGGAGATTGACGAATGCGTTCAACCCCTGCTCATGCGGGAGCTCGATATTGAGACCGACCGAGCAACCGCCGGCATCCGACGCCCCCTGGTTGGCGGCCTCCATAATGCCGGGACCGCCGCCGGTGATAACGGCAAACCCGGCTTCGGCCAGCTTGCGGCCGGTTTCGCGAGCTGCCTTGAAATAGGGAGAGGTTTCCCCCACCCGCGCCGAACCGAAGATCGAGATGGCCGGCCCCAGTGCTGCCAGCCCGTCGAAGCCGGAAATGACCTCCCCCTGGATGCGCATGACTCGCCATGGATCGGTATGGGTAAATGCCTCCGCGCGCTCTCGATCTTCGTCCGACCATTGCAGCAGGAGCTCGTCGTCGGTTGGGCGCCCTTGATAGATCGCTCGATTGATGGTCGGATTGGCGATGAGATGATCGCTCTCGATCCAGCCAAGCTCGGTGGTGACCTTCCTGTGTTCGCGTTTCATAACTCTCCTCCGGCAGCGCCGGCAGCGGATAGGTAGACTTGGGCGGATTCCGGCATTGCCCTTTGCGGTAGACAACCCGGTGGATCCGACCATCGGACCGAATCGAGACAGCAGGAGCCAGTGTGCCCCGAATCCAATTGGCAGCCCCGTGGCGACAGACGGGATCATTGATTGTGGCGCTCATTGTGGCATGCGGCTTGCTCGTCGCCTGCGGAACGGGTGGCAACGACGACGATACCCCTCCAACGCCCGATGCGACCGAAACGCCGGAACGCGTCGCCACCGCGCTGAGCGGCGCTCCACGTATCGGCGCCGCAACCTGGACGTCCGCGGTCGATCCCCGTACCAATGCACCGATCGGCGATGGCACGCCCGTGATTGGCGATACCGTCATCTACGCCGTCTTCCCCATCGAGACGCTACCGGCGGGAACTCAGCTCGTTGCCAGCTGGTACTTCAACAACACCTCGCTCGACGCGTTGTCATCGTCGATGCGAATCGACCAGGATCGGGTCTCCGGCTGGCTAGAATTTCATATCGAGCGAACGGGCGCGGACCCGTGGCCGAACGGCCGATATGTGATCGTGGTGACCGACGGCACGAATGAGCTTCAACGGTCGGAAGTAACAGTTTCTTAGCGTTGGTGCCGCAAAAATCCCGCATAATGCTCCCTTGAAAGCATCTCTCGCCGAGTGGTACCCTCCCTTTCGCGTGTGTCGTACGAGTCGATCTCAAGGGCCGTTTCGGACTCGACAGGACCCATTCGGGAAGTCTCGAATCGACATGACTGGAAGGATGTTGTTCCCTCGGTTTTTCCCCTTCCAAAGCACGGGAGATCGATCTGTGGACGACCACAGCCCAAGCGAATCACCATTGGCTGGCGATTGCAGAGCGGCCGAATGTGCGCACGTGAAGCATCCCGAGATTCCTGCTCCCAATACCGCTGAAGCGTCGTTCACTCCGCAATCGCCGCCGTTCGTTTGGCAATGTGGCCGCCGATTGCTGCTGCTGGAGCGCGAGCAGGAGTACTGGGTACTGGCCGAGCTGGAGTTCGGCCCCGAGATTTGCCGCTATACCGAGCTGCGCCGTTGCTTCTACGAATGGGAGCGAGAAGCGGCCGGGGCACTCCTGAGCCGGACGCTGGCGTGCGGGGAAGTCGCAACCGCTGCGTCGGCCGAGCAACTCGCCCGGTGGATGAGCAGCCGGCGCTGATCCAGGCAGAACCGTCGAATTCGACGAGCAAGAGCGGCGAAAGCCGCTCGTTTTATTTTTGCCCGGTCCCACTCGCCCGCGGATGGAAAGCTTTCTCACCAGCCCTGATTTCGACCGGGAGGTGATTGGCCGCTGGGGCAAGTGGGCACGACCAGCCGTCGCCGTACGCACAATAGGGGTTGTAGGCGTAGTTGAAGTCGATAGTGAGCTTTCCGTTCGGCTTCTGCTGCGGGTCGATATACCGGCCGCCGCGGTAGGTTTCGAGTCCGTTGGTCATGTCATTGAAGGGCAGGAAAAAGCGGCCTCGATCGTAGTCCTTCAACAGGGTGAGCTCGTACCAATCATTGTCGACCAGAAAGCTGACCTTTCCGGCGATCATAAATTCGACACGTTGTCCATCGCTCGTATCGAGCGTCAGCGGTGAGCCTTGTCCCTCGATGGCATCGAGCGCGAGCTCGAATGCGAGCTCCGGGTTGTAGGGGAAGTAGGCGAGTCCCTGGAACCCCGCCTGGTCGGCGGGATCGAGTGGAGAATGCGCTCCAGACGCAAAGTACTCATCTTTGTGTTTCCGGAAATCATCGAGACGTTTGTTGGGTTCCATGGTGCTCCGTTTTGCCGACCGGCATCGTAGCCGGGGAAGGGCCGATATCGTTCGTTCAAAGTGTAGAGTGGATATCGGCCCAACAAAGCTCTTGAGAGGGTGTGGCGGATAGGCGTGAATGGTCGTTTATTTTGGCGTAATGAGCAATGAGGAAGGGTGGACATGTCGATCGATGCGAATCTTGAGCGCGGTCGATTGTGAATCGTCTGGGCAGGTGCTAGGCTAACCCAACGTGGCGATGAGGTGACGTCGCCGGCGAGCAAGAGGCGGCAGCGTGTCCTGTACAGATCATCCGATCGGAGTGTTCGATTCCGGGTTTGGTGGGTTGAGTGTCTTGCGCGCGCTGCGCGCGCAGATGCCACAGGAGTCGTTCATCTACCTGGCCGATTCGGCGTTTTGTCCCTATGGCGACAAGGACGACGCTACGATCGAATCACGGGTTCATCTGCTGATGGGCGAACTCGTCGCGCGGGACTGCAAGGCGATGGTTGTGGCGTGCAATACCGCCTGCTCGGTTGCCATTGGCTCGTTGCGCGAGCGGCTGGGCGCGCCGATCGTTGGGCTCGAACCAGCGGTGAAACCGGCGGCGCGCCGGACGAGAACTCGGAAGGTCGCTGTGTTGGCAACACCCCGGACCGCCCGCGGCCAACGGTTGCACCAGCTCGTCGAAACACATGCGCCGGACATCGAGGTCGAGACAATCCCGGCCCCCGGGCTGGTCGATTTGATCGAGTCAGGACAGTCGCAAAGCCGGGAGATTCGCTACCTGCTCAGCAATCTGCTGGAAGGTCCGCTTGCCCGGGGATGCGACGTGGTCGTTCTGGGCTGCACCCACTATCCATTTCTGGCCGGGGCGATTGCGGAGATCGTCGGCCCGAGCGTGGCGATCGTATCGAGCGGCAACGCCGTTGCGCGACAGACAGAGCGCGTCCTGCGCCGATCCGGATTGCTTTCCGCCTCCGAGCTCGGGGGACGGTGCGACTATCTGACCACGGGCGATCCGCTGCGTTTCGATGCGGTCGCATGCGAGCTTCTGGGAACGGTCGTCCGTTCGGAATCGATTGGGGCGCAAACCTCGGTAGCCGTCTGATTGGGGACCTTGCTGATTCATCAAGATAGGCCCCCGTTAACCCGTGTTTGAAAACTCGACGACGTGCCTCCGCCCATGCTGGATCCGCCCGAAATTTGCCTCCTCATACGGAATCCGGGTGAACACACCAGGATGCGGCACGATCGGTGCACCACCGCCCCAACCCAGCATCGCATAGAGGTGAGCCTTCGGCCCGGTACCGGCGGTGCTTCACCGGCACCGGGCCGGCGTCACAATATCCCCGAGCAATCACCCGGTTCCGCTTATCAATCGTCTCCAGGACCCAGGCAGGACGCGGGACCGGCTTCGAAGCACGTCCTAGCGGCCGGCAGAGGGTGCGGTCGGGCTACGATCCTGCGTGGACCGCCTCGACTTCCGCGCGGTTGTATTCGATCGGTTCGTACGTCGTGTAGCTCAGCGTTGCCGACAGGGTGACCCTGAATGGAGGAT
This sequence comes from Thermomicrobiales bacterium, assembly GCA_023957115.1. GTDB lineage: Bacteria > Chloroflexota > Chloroflexia > Thermomicrobiales > UBA6265 > JAMLHN01. The sequence goes on along the minus strand of JAMLHN010000016.1, from coordinate 51,890 downwards.
CGGCAATCAGATCGTCGATACCCGAGCGCTCCTGGAGCCGCCCATCGACGATTTCGAGCACGCGGATATCCGAGACCCGATTCGGCCCCATACCACGCTCGCCGGCGACCCGGAGATAGGTGACCTTGGCCGGATCGATCCCCATCAACGCGGTGCCGATCGTATCGATCGCCGTCTGATTTGTGCTTGCCAGGGCAAGACCCATCGGGCGATCGTTGCCGTTGCGGAATCCGGTGCCGTCACGGGGAACCAGCCCGTCAACGATATTGAGATCCGGTGTACGCGCAAGGGAGATGTCGCAGATCTTGTGTGCCCACCGCTCGTGCGAATCGAGCACGTCGCCGTCCAGACCGTCGCCGCCCCGGTCGCCCTCATACCGGGGGAAGAGGGTGCACATATGGCGCTCCTCGATCGGCACCACGATCCCCTGCAGGTTCTTCAGGCTAATCGTCGTGATGCCCAGGTTGTGCGTTCGCATTTTGGGGATGTTGATGAAGTAAGCATCCGGATCCCAAACGGTGCGGCCGATCGGCATCTGCTTGAAGACACGCCCGGCCGGAATATCGACCCGGACGTAATCGTCGGCGTTGAGGTCGACCAAATTGAATCCAAGCTCCTCAGCCAGCTTGTCGAATCCGACATTGGCGTAGTGCTCGCGCATGTCGCGGCTCTCTTCGCCGCCGCCGCCTTCGGCGACCGAGATCGCTCCGGGGGCGAAGCCGCGGTCGATCACATATTCGGCCACGCCTCGCAGGAATCCTGGATGGACCGTAATCCCGGAATCGGGAGAAACGCCGTGCACAACGTTGGGTTTGAGGGTGACCTTCGGCTTGTCGATTTCAGGTTGCAGGAGGTCGAGGATGGTGCGAGACGCGGCGGTGAACTCTTCCGCCGAATAGGGATACGTTCCAGGGGATCGGTAGAGGATGACGGTATCCGGTCGATTCCAGTTGATCGAGGTCATAGCTTCCTTCTCTACGTATCGGGTCGGCTACGAGTTTGGGGCAAAGATCGCCCGGCACGGGGCGCCGCACGATCCCGCCAGGGGGATGGGCAGGACGGTCAACCGGCCGCGCGTCGCATCCGTCGCGCCGAGGTTCACCAGCGGCGCCAGAATCAGCGCTCCGCTCCCGAAGAGCACATCGTTGACGCCCTGGCCCTCGCTGCCGACCGGATCGTCGAAACAGGGCACGTCTCCACCCAGAATGGAAACCCCGCGATCCACGATCCAGCGCATGGCGTCCAGGTCGAAATGCGGCGATTGGAGTACGAACCGCTCGCTGTCATCGCGATGCGCCTCCCAGCCTGTCTGCACCAGCAACGCGTCGCCTTCTTCGAGGATATCGATCGCGTTCTCCAGATCGGCCACGGTGACATGCTCGCGATCTCCACGCGGGATGCGCGCAATGGTTGCATGCACAAAGAGACGGTCCAGCGGCACCTGGTCGATCGACGGAGCGCCGGCGATGAGGTGTTTTGCGGTTTCCAGATAGGTTCCGGCTAGGGTTGGCATCGCGAACCAGTCCGACTCCCAGCCGCGTTCGTCGATCCTCGCCCAGCGTCTCTGCTCGAATGGCGGAATGTCGGGCACCATTGGCGCGTAACTCCACATATCGGGGTGCAATGGTCCGGTCAGATCGATCATCGTCATCCGTTATCTCCTGCAAGTCCAGTGTCCAGGGACCAGAGAGTTGCTCCGGACGTTGGACAAAAAAACGCCCTACTCGAACCGGGATTCGCCCCCGCCGCTGCCGGTGGAGGCTTCATCCGGGAGCTCGATCGCTCGTTCGGCCCCTTGCGCCGTGAGCTGGATCTGACCGGTCGTCGAGCCCGGTACCGGTTCGACCAATTTGCGCTGCTCGAGGTAACGGCGGGCCGCTTCGATCGTATTTTTGTCGGCGGTTGGCAGAACTGCCGCCAGCTCCGACATCGAGGCGCGGTCTTTGTGGCTAAGCGCCTTGAGTAGCGTTCGCTCGATGGTTCCCAGGTGTTCTTCGGTCATTCTTACCGTCCTGTTGCTATTCCCAATAGACCATGGCATCCCGGAAGATGCCTGCCAGATCGGTCTCCGAAGCCGGTTTGGGCGACAGTTTCGTCACGCGATGTTGGGGGAGTGTACCGGCGACCAGCCGATCGATATCCGCTTCGGTGAACCCTACCGCGCTCAGCCCGCTGGGCATGCCGGTCCGGCGCATGATATCGATGAGCTTGTTTGCCAGCACCTCGCCGGCATCTTCTGGCCCCGCGCCGCTCGTATCGGCGCCGAGCATGCGCGCCGCTTCGAGATGACGGGCTGGATCGGCCTCTGCCGTGAACCGGAAGACCGCCGGCGCGTTGAGGATCACCGACATACCGTGCGGCACGATTGCATGATCGTCCGGGTATCCCTCGGGAACGAACGAGCGCACCAATCCCGACACCGGATACGACATCCCGTGCGGGAGATGGACGCCGGCATTGCCGAAGCCAATACCGGCATACGCGGCGGCAAGCATCATCTGTCCACGGCCTTCGAGATCGTTCGGTTCGTGCACGACTCGTTCCAGATTGGCGGCCACCATCTCCATGGCCTTGCCGGACCAGATGTCGCTGATCGGATTGGCTCCCTGGTAGGCCGGCCGCAGCCCAGGGCGTTCGGGTGCTGGCCGGCTGTCGAACGGAATCGCGGTATAGGACTCGATGGCATGACTCAACACATCGAGCGCCGAGCTGGCGGTGACCATGGCTGGCATCGTCAAGGTGTTCAGTGGGTCGAGGATGCCCAGGGTTGGCCGGAGGGCACGATGGGCAATTCCGGTCTTGGCATGCATGGTCGTGAGGTCGAAGATTGCCACCCCGGTCGTCTCGCTCCCGGTGCCGGCCGTCGTGGGAATGGCGATCAGCGGTTTGAGCCGGCCCGGAACCGGCTGTGCCTGGCCGATGGGCGCATTGACATAGGTCAGTAGGTCCGCGGGATAGGTTGCGTAGAGATTGGCGGCCTTGGCCGTGTCGATGACCGAGCCGCCTCCGACGGCGACATAGGCGTCGAAGCCACCATCGGTCGCAAAGTCGATGGCGTCCTTGAACGAGACGTCGGTTGGCTCGACACGAGTCCTGGCGTAGAGCGCGTAGTCGATCCCCGCGGCGTTCAATGCGTTGGTCGTCGTGGCGACCGCGTCGTGGGTTTCCAGCGCTGGATCGGTGACCACCATGACGCGGGTCGCGCCGAGACCGCGCACGTCATCGCCGACTTCGCTGGTGACTCCCGGACCGTATTTGATGGACGAGGTATCCATCGTGAATGCCGATTCGAACGACATAGTCTCTCCTCTCGCCGTCGAGCTGATTTCTCTTGCCGGTCAGTATCTCACCGAGCGGGAGGAGGCATCGGGCCGAATCCGCGGAGGCGAACGCAACTGCGCTGCCCGGTTCGTCCGGCGCGGAGCCGCTTACTGCCGTTTGCATGATGACTACAATGATTTGCGAACCGATTGATCCGGACGACTGGAGTGGCTGGCGCCGTTGGGTATTGCGGGCCACGGGCGCCTGCGCTCCGACCGTTCGCGGGCAGGCGCAGCTTGTTGCAGGACACCGTCACAAAGGTGATCCGTAGCTGCACAGCCCGGTGCACCGCGATCGCAGGTCGTCGATGACTGGCGTTGCCGGTAGCCGGTTCTCCGGCGACCTCAGCCCTTGACTGCGCCGGCGGTCAGCCCCGCCAGAATCTTGCGCTGGAAGATGAGCACCAAAATGACGAGTGGAATGGTCACCACCACGGCCGCCGCCATGATGCTCCCCCATGGTTCGTCGAACTGCGTATTGCCGCGGAAGCTGGCAATGGCCGGTTGAACCGTTCGGGCCGCATACGTATTGGTGAAGGTGAGCGAGAAGAGGAATTCGTTCCAGGCCGCGATGAAGGCAAGCAGACCGGTAGTCACCAGCCCTGGGAGCGCCAGGGGAAGCATGATCTTGTAGAACGCCTGGAATGGAGTCGAGCCGTCCACCAGGGCCGCTTCTTCCAGCTCACCCGGCATGGCCTTGAAGAAGTTGGCCAGCACCCAGACGGTGAACGGAAGGGTAAAGGTCATATACGTCAGTACCAGGCCGGGAATGGTGTTGTACAGATCGAACCGGCGCATCATCTGGAAGAGCGAGCCCAGAATCGCAATCGCCGGGAACATCGTCATGGCGAGAATGACGTACAGCGTGGCCGTGCGGCCGCGGAATTTGATACGGCCGAGCGCGTAGGCGGCAAGCGAGCCGAACACCAGCGCGATAGCAACGGTGCTGACCGAGACAACGATCGAGTTCCGCAGCGCGTAGAGAAAATCGCGCTGGTGGAGAACATAGTCGAGGTTGCCCCAGTAAATCTCCGATGGGAGATAGCGTGTGGGCGTGGAGCTGATATCGGCATTGGGCTTGATCGAGGCGAGGAGCGCCCACGCAAACGGGAAGATCGTATAGATCAGGATGAAGATGACGAGCAACCAGAAGAGGATTCGCAGGACGACATCCCCGAGCTTGATATTGCGTCGTTTGCCTGGCAGATCGGGCGGAAGGGTTGATCGGTCGAACGGTACAGTCGACATATTCTAGACTTCCTCCACCTTGACGAGCCTCGTGTAAATCAGGACGAATACGCCGATACACAAGAAGATGATCACGCTGGCTGCGGATGCGCGCCCCAGCCGGTCTCCGTCGACCAACGCGTTCTGCGTGAAGATCGAGAGCGTCAGGGTCTCGACCTTCGAACCGAACATCACGTAGATGACGTCGAAGACGCGGAACGCGTCCAATGTGCGGAAGATGAGCGCAACCAGAATGGCGGGGCGAAGCAGGGGGAGCGTGATCTGCCAGAACTGCTTCCATTTGCTGGCGCCGTCGACGACGGCGGCCTCATAGACATCACTGGGAATAATCTGCAATCCGGCGAGCAGGAGAAGCGCCATGAATGGGGTCGTCTTCCAGACGTCGACCGCGATGGCGCTTGGCAGCGCAAACGCGGGACGTGCCAGGAATGCAATCTTCTCATCGGGAAAGATGCCCGCGATATTGTCTCCAACGAGCGGGATCCAACTGAACATGCGTGGAAGCTGGTTCACGAGGACATCGTTGATGACCCCGTAGTTGTCGTTGAGCATGTACGCCCAGAGACGAGACGAGACGACCGTTGGAATCGCCCAGGGAATCAAGATTGCCGTTCGGACGAGCCCCCGGGCTTTGAACTGCGAGTTGATGATAAGCGCGATGACCATGCCGAGCACGAGCTCGATTCCCACCGAGAAAACGGTGAATTTGACCGTGTTCCCGAATGCGATGCGGAAGGTGTCGCTATTCCAGAGATACTCGTAGTTGCGGAGGCCGATGTTCTCGACTTCGCGCGCGCTGGCGAGGCGTGCGTTGGTGAAGCTGAGGCGGAAACTCTCGACGAGGGGATAGAGTGCAACAAGCGCAACGATCACGAGGCTCGGCAAGACCATGAGCCACCCCAAGCGTTCGCGGGACTTTGCCCACGACGTTTGAGGACGGTCGGAGACTTTTATCGTCTGACCGTCCGGGGTGGAAACGACAGCACCAGCAGGAACGTTCTGGCTCATGGCTACCCCGCAATGTTTGAGAAGCCAGGTGGGGCAATCGCCCACCTGGCTTCGCTGGTCCGTGGTCCGCATCGCATGATGGACCACGGACAGACGTTCTCGACTATTCGTCCTCGAAGATGGCGTTCATATCCGACTCCATCGAGGCGGCCGCATCGGCGGCGCTCTTGGAACCGGAGAGAACCTGATTTAGCTGCTGGTAGAAGACCGTCGAGATCTCCGGATAGAGGTCCCCGGTTTGGGCCGACGGCCGACCGACCGCGGCCTCGAACACCGGCTTGAGCTGCGGGATGAATTCGCTTGCCGCGGCGACCGCGGGATCGTCGTAAACCGCGGGAATCGTTGGGAGGTGCGCGCGCTCGATCGCGTACGAGGTCTGGTACTCAGGGCTCGTCATGAATCGAACGAACTCAATGGCGGCTTCCTGGTTCTCCGAGTACTTGGAGACGAACATCTGCCAGCCGCCAAGCGTGGCTGCGCTGGTGTCCTCGGCGCCGTCACCCTTGGGCAGCGGCGAAACGCCGACCTTGCCGGCCGTCGCTTCGCTCTCCTGGCTTGCGGAGTACATGTACGGCCAGTTGCGGGCGAACGCGGCATTGCCGGCGGTCCAGACATTGAAAGTTTCGGGCTCGGTGTAGGTGGTCACGCCCTCGGGGGAAATACCGTTGACCCAGGTGGCGGCGCGGTCCATGGCCGCAATCGCGGTTTCGTTGTTGACGGTCACATTGCGATCGACATCGATGATCGTGCCGCCGCCCTGGGAGACCAGCCACTCGAGACCGTTACAGGTGAGTCCCTCGTACGCCTTGCCTTGCCACACATAGCCGGTGAAGTCGGGATTCTCCGCCTGCTCGCCTTCCATGATGGTCTGCGCGGCGGCTTCCAGTTCCGACCAGGTGGTCGGCGCTTCGACGCCATACTTCTCCAGCAGATCGGTGCGGTAGAAGAGGAGACCGGCGTCGGTATACCAGGGAATGCCGATCAGATCGCCATCGACCGTGTTGGCCTCGACGATGCCAGGGAACATTGCGTCGGTCGCCGCGCCAAGCTGATCCTGCAACGGCACCGCATGTTCGGCCACGACACCCGGCCAGATGATGTCGATCTGATAGACATCGATGTCAGACGACTGGGCAGCGAACTGCTGGCGCATCGCCTGGAGCCGGAGATTGGTTTCACTCTCACCGTTGATGAGGTTCACGTTGATGCCGGTCGCCTCGGTGAACTTGGCGATGGCCGCCTCGTTGAAGGGCAGGTCGGCATCCTGCGAGCTCGTTCCCATCCAGGCAATCGTCGCGCCGGCCAGATCCGTGCGCAGATCAGCGGGAACGACGATGGTGCTACCCGCCTCGCCGCCGGCAGCCGGGCTGGCGTCCTGCGCGAACGCCGGAGACGCACCGCGCATGATCGAGAGGACTGGGAGCAGAACGCCAGCAGCAGCGGCGCTCTTCAGAAGCTGGCGGCGGTCGATGCGGCCAGCCATGTAGTCGCGGAGCAAGCCAATGCTGGCCTGACGTCGGTCAGTTCTCTTCATGTGAACCTCCTCGTTTTGACTGAAAACGCCAACGAAATTCGCGCGCAACCCAGCGGCTGCGCCGGGACTCGCGTCACGCCGCAGACTGGCTACGTTCCGGCAGAGGGAATCGGTCGATCTGCGACATGGTTGGACCCTTTTATTGGTTGTACCCCTATCTCAGGAGAACCGTCAAGTTTGACCAGGCATTTGTGCCAAGCGCCCAATCAAGCGTCGATCTCAGGAAAGAGTGACTGTAAGCGCCGATACAGCTCCCGATAGATGACATATCCGTGATCGTAGGATCGAGCTGCTTCGGCCGAGGGTTCATTGACAAAGCGTTCGGTCAGGAAACGATCGATCTCTGACCATTCGGAGAACAAGCCGCCGGCCATTCCGGCCACGAACGCAACGCCCAGAACCGAGCCTGGATGATTGCGGAACGACGTGATCGGCTGATCGAGCACGTCGGCAGCGATCTGCCGCCAGAGCGAGCTGCTCACCCCGCCGTTCGTGGCCAGGAAACGTGTCGGCGTGAGCCCCGCTTCCTCCAGCACATCGACGTGATGACGAAAGCCGTACATGACCGCTTCCAACGTGGCGCGAAAGATGTGCGCGCGCGTATGCGAGAGGTCCAAACCAAAAATGACGCCTCGCGCCTGGGGATCCATGATTGGGGTTTTCTCCCCCAAAAAGTAGGGAAGAATCGTGACGCCCTCGGACCCGGCTGGAATCGCCGCGGCTTCCGCATCCAGCTCGACGAGGGTCGATTTTGCAGTGCTCAGTCCCAGAATCTCGGTGACATACCATTTGACCAGCGATCCGCTCGCGGCCATGCAGCCATTGAGCAGATATTTCCCCGGTATGTCGTGCGCATCGATGAACAGGGACGGGTGGGTGATTGGCTCTGCCGAGCAGTAGAGAATGTCGCCCGCCCCCCCGAATTTGATCAGCGTATCGCCATCTTCGCGCAATGCCGCCGCGAGGGCCGACGCGATATGGTCGGCGCTCCCCGCAACCACGGGGATGCCCACCGGCAATCCGGTCGCTTCGGAGGCGTCGAGGCCGATCGACCCCACGATGTCGGTCGGGTCGTGCACTGGCGGGAAATACGAAGGATCGAGATCGACCGACTGCAGCAGCTCCGGGATCCAGCGCCGTTCCCGAACGTCATAGAGTCCGGATTCGATCGCCCAGTTGAGCTCGAGACTGCACTTCGCGGGAGATGCGTTGCAGAGCCACGCGGTGACCAAATCGTACGAGCCGAGGATGGTTCGTGTCCGGTGCCAGGCATCGGGCTCGTTGCGTTGCACCCAGAGCAACCGTGGTGCAATATGCTGCTGATTGGTGTAGCCACCGGTACGTTGATAGAGCGCGTCCTGGTCGATCCGGCCACTGAGCTCGGCCACCTCCGCGATTGCGCGAGCGTCGTTCTGCTGGATCGACGGGCGGACCGGTTGCCCGGCCGCGTCGAGCAGAACCATGGCCGGTACCATGCCGCTCACGCCGATCGCGGCAATGCCGTCTGGATCGAATGCGGGAGATGTCGTGAGTAGTTTGAGCGCGGCGATCGTGCCCGCAATCCAATCGTGCGGGTTTTCCTCCGCCCAGCCGGCATGGGCCGAGTGGAGATCGTGCTCGACGGTTGCGTCGGCCAGCAACCGTCCATCGACGTCGATGAGCGCGACCTTGACGCCGGTCGTGCCAACGTCGACTCCGATAGCCTGATGCTTCACGAAGCTACTTTCCCGACGTCTTGCGAACTTCTGCCATCAGGGCAGTCACCCGGTCTTTATCGACCTGATTCCAGGTGATGCCGTCGACCTTCAGACTCGAACCGACGATGGCGCCGTCGGCATACGCGAGTAGCTCGGCGGCGTTGGCGGTCTTGAATCCGGTATTGACCAGAACGGGCACCCCGCTGCCGTCGATAGCGCCAGTGACCTCTGCCAGCGCAGAGGCGTCGGCCGGCTGACTCGTGATCGGGCCGGAAACGCAGATAGCATCCGGAGAGGAGGAAAAGACGACCGATTTCGCCACATCCGCCACCGGACGCGGCGCAATCTGCGCGGCGAATTCGGCGTTGATATTGAAGATCATCTTCACGTTTTCCGCCCCGATTTGCCGGCGATATCGCCAGCTGTCCCCAGCGGATCGGACCCAGAGACCGAAATCACCGGCGAAGGCTCCCGTGAAGATCTCGCGGCAGAAACTGGCCCCCGTTGCCGCGGCGACGGCCAACGTCGCCATCGGGTCCCAGAGCACATTCACGCCAAATGGAACCGACAGCTCATTGCGGAACGAGGCAACCACATCCGACATCGCGGCGACCGAGGCGAAATCGGCATCGAGCCGGTAGGGGCGGTCGTTCTCATTGCAGAACATAACCGCGTCGATGCCGCCGGCCTACAACGCATCGAGATCGCGATTTACCCAATCCCGGATGCCAGTCATCCCGTTGTCCGTATCGTAGAGCGGGGTACCAGGCAGGGCAGGGAGATGCACCATTCCGATGATCGACTTCGATTGGCCGGTAATCTCCTGCAGCCAGTTCCCGCCCGACATTTCGCCTCCTCTAGATCAAACGTAGATCAAACGCAACGCGCCGCGCGAGCGGCGCACTCTGTCCATGTGAGCATGCCGGATATCGCTGAACCGGTCTCGTGCGGATCGCTCCCGGACGATCCCTTCAGGCTGATCATCCGAGCCGTACAGAGCGAAAATCCGGTACCCAGAACCAGCGATCAGCACAATCCCCGAACCGTGGACGGGCTCTACTCTGGACGCTCGTATCGCCCTGACTTGGCGGTCAGTCTCAGCCGTATCGCCACGGAATGCGCTCCCATCGCTACCGGCGCATTCGTTGCCCCTTCGATCAGGGCAATCGCCATCTGAATCTCGTCGGGATCGGTGACCTCTTCGAACTCAGCGTCGGCAACCACGCTCTCCCACCGGTCGGAGGCATCGACGCGGTCGACCTCGAAGGAGACCCGTGGATCGGCGCGCATCAGGTCGAGCTTGCGGCCGGGACCGCTGATGGCGTACACCGATTCCCCATCGTACGCATAGGCAAGGGGAACGAGATAGGGACGATCTCCCGGTTGATTGCAGGCGATCCGACCGGCAATCGAGCTCGTCAACAGTGCTTCGATTCCCGCTTCATCGAGATGCCGAATGACGCCCATGGTTGTTGCTCCCTACGTACGCTGTCAGAAGGCCAGAGCCAAATGCGCGAAGCAATCACTCTGGACACTGGGCTATCCATTCCTGCCTCAGCCATTCGGCGAATCGCCCTGCGGCGCGACCGAAAACCCGACCTGCTGGATCTCATTCATGAAATACCCCTTCTGGTTCCAGAATGCCGTCCATGGCTGGGTGAGCCCGCGCCGGTCGGTGGCGCGCGCAACGATCTCGTAGCTACCGGGAGGAAGGACGAGTCGCTGTTCCCACCGGACCCATGCCAGCGGCCCGGCTTCGGCGACGATCGCCGCTTTGTGCCAGCTCTCTCCATGATCGAGACTCGTCTCGACCTTCTCGATTCCACCGTATCCCGACCATGCGAAACCCGTAACGACCGCCCCTTCGGGCAGCGTGGCTCCCTCGGATGGATGCGAAATGATCGACTTCACCGGCATCTCGCGAACCGGCTGGACCGGCGTGCCGTCGGCATCGTAGACCACGTAGAGATCGCCCTGGAACGGCCCGACGAATGGCCGGTCGCTGACGGTCAGACCGGAGAGCCATTTCGTCGATGCGATACCCGCCCAGCCAGGTACGATGAGCCGGGCTGGGAATCCATGGGCAACCGGGAGAGGCGCGCCGTTCATGCGCAGGGCGATGAGCGTCGTTGGCTGCATCGCCACGGAAAGCGGCAATCCCCGCTGCATGGTCTCCAAGTCGCTACCCTGCGAGACCACCTCGATGCCGGTCTCATGTACGCCGGCCATCTCGAGGACATCGCGTAACCGGACGCCGCCCCACACGGCATTGCCGGCGGCGTCGTTTTTCCAGGTAGTCCCTTCTGCTTTGGGATGAAATCGCGACCGGCCGTTTCCCGTGCATTCCAGAAACGACGACTGCTCCACCTGCGGCATCGCTTCCAGATCGGCGAGCGTCAACTCGATCCGCCGTTCGACCTCCCCGTCGACCGGAAGGGTCCATTTGGCCGGGTCGATGGTCTGGATCTCTCCATTCGAGCGAACGAAAAAGAGCTCGTTCGGGACATCGAGGTCATCGATCAGCCCCAAATCCATACCGAGATTGCTCGAGCCATAGGGTGTGAGTCGTGTGTCTTTGCCGGGAATCGTCATACGTTGGTCTCCACGCATTCGATGTCGATGAAGCGGGCTCGTCTCGTCAGATCGGGAACGATGGTGACCGTTGCCTCCGGAAATCGCCTCGCGGCCAGTCCGGCTGCCTCGGCTGCTTGATCCGGATCGATCTCGATCATCATGGCAAAGGTAGCCGCAACGCGGCTCGTTGCCTGAACCAGGATTCGCTCGATGAGCTCCAGACCCAGGTGACCGCCATCGAGCGCCAGCCTCGGTTCGGCGATGAGATCGGGATTGTCGTCGATTTGATCGGGCCGGAGATACGGGGGATTGGTGAGGATGAGATCCCAGGGACCGCTGGTCCAGTGCAACAGATCCCCCTGGACCAGCTCGACCCGGTCATCGAGCCCGAGCGCGGCACGGTTTCGGCGCGCGTAGGCGAGCGCCGCTTCGGAGACGTCCGACCCGGTGATGAACAACCGATCGGCTTCGACCGAGAGCGCCAGCGAGCACGCGATTGCCCCGCTGCCGGTGCAAAGATCGAGCACGCGGACGGTTCCAGTTGGCCACAGGCGGGGAATGGTCTCGCATGCCCGTTCGACCATGAGCTCGGTTTCGGGACGTGGGACGAGGACACCCGGTCCAACCGCGAACTCGTGGCGCATGAACTCGCGGAACCCGATGAGATAGGCGACCGATTCACCCTGGATGCGACGATCGAGAAGCGATTCGAAGGCTTTGATCGAGGTTGCGTCGACCGGATCGTTCGCATCGATTGCGAGGCGGGTGCGGGTTGTATGGAGAACGTGTCCGAGGAGCAGCTCTGCATCGAGGCGCGCCGTTTCGATGCCCGATTCCCGCAGCCGAACCGCCGCGGACGCGAGTACCCCGCCGATCGTATCGACGGGGCGCCCGGGCATACTCGACTCACTTGATGGTCGGTTCAAGCCGCGACGACGGCCCGCTCATCCTCGAGACCGGCCTCGGCAAGCCGTTGAGCCTCATCGGCGGCGCGGAGCTCCTGCACCAACGTGTCGATCTGCCCATCCATGACACCAGGAATATTGCTCAGATTCATCTTGATGCGATGGTCGGAGATCCGGTCCTGTGGATAGTTGTACGTGCGAATCTTCTCGCTGCGCTCGGCGCTGCCAATCTGCGACCGCCGCGAATCGCCCCGCTCGGCCGCCAGCCGCTCCTGCTCGGCCTCGAACAACCGCGACCGGAGGATGGTCATCGCTTTCAGCTTGTTCTTGAGCTGACTCCGTTCGTCCTGGCACGCGACCACGATGCCGGTCGGTATATGCGTGATGCGCACCGCCGAATCGGTCGTATTGACGCTCTGGCCGCCATTGCCGGAGGAGCGATAGACATCGATCCGTAGATCGTTGTCGGAAATCTGGATATCGACGTCCTCGGCTTCTGGCAGGACGGCGACGCTGGCAGTCGATGTGTGGATGCGACCCTGGCTCTCGGTGGCCGGCACGCGTTGAACGCGGTGGACGCCACTTTCATAGCGCAGATAGCTGTATGCGTTCTTCCCGGTGACCTGGAAGATGACTTCACGATAGCCGCCACCGTCGGTTTCCGTGGCGGAGAGAACTTCGACTTTCCAGCGCTGGCGCTCCGCATAGCGGGCATACATGCGGAAGAGGTCCGCCGCGAAAAGGGCGGCTTCGTCTCCGCCGGTTCCTGCCCGAATCTCGACGATGACGTTCTTGGTGTCGTTCGGATCTCTTGGCACCAGGAGCGCCTTTATCCGGGACATCAGCGCGGACTGCTGCTCCTTGAGCGTCCGAATCTCATCGGCTGCCATGGCGGCCATTTCCGGGTCGGAATCATTCGACAGCAGCTCGGCATCGGCAAGCGCCGATTCGGCAGCCTCATATTCGGTATAGGTCGAGACCACCTCTTCGAGCTCGGCCCGCTCGCGTCCAATCTCTTGCAAGCGCACCGGGTCGGTTGCAATGGCAGGATCCGCGAAGAGCTCGTCCAGTTCTCTATATCGGCGATTGATATCGCCGAGGGTTTCCATGAGTTTGCTCATCTGTATGCGATCCTGAATCGGCGAATGAAACGTGGGGAATGGCAGATCGCCGGACACACCATGCGACCATCTATTTTAGCAGGTAGGAGGTTTCCTTCGACGGACTAAAGTCGCACGGACGCCAAAGGTTCGTACCGCGCGCCGGATTTCTCCAGGTGACTGCGATAGAGAACGACATCATCGACCGTGAACTCGACCGGCGACGCGACGATTTCCTGCACGCTGGAAGATTCGAATGCTTGTTGGAGTTGATAGGCAAAGAGCTGGTCGACGCCGTCGCGCGCTCGTCCCAGGGTCAGATGCGGTCGAAAGCGGCCCGATTCGACCTCGACATCGAGCCGGTCGAGCATGACGCCGATGGCATCCCGAAGTGACGCTAGCCGGTCCGTCTGCCCATCCACGCCAACCCAGAGGACCCGGGGACGCCGGGGATTCGGAAATACGCCCGTGCCGCCGGTACGCAACTTGATTGGACCCAGCCGGGGCGCGAGATTTGCGAACGACATCCGCAGCAGCTCGGCGCGTTCCGGCGGCACCTCGCCGATGAAGTGCAGGGTGAGATGCATCGCATTTGTCGCGGTCCAGCGGACCGGCAGCTCACGGCTGGAGAGATCGTCGATCAAATGCCCAAGCTGGTCGGTCACCGCGGGCGGCAGTGGCGCGGCGATGAAGAGACGCGGTCCGTCAGTTTTGACCGGCGGGCGTTCTGTATTGGATTTTGATTCGTTGCGGTGACGTCGTGCCATGGCGGCAGTATAGGCCGCGCGCGGAGTGGCGTTGCGCGGTAGGGAACGAGCGCCGTACTGTATGTCGCGATGGAGGAATCGATGATTACGGCTTTTCTTGGTCCCCGTGGCACATTCAGCGAAGACGCGGCAATCTCATTTGCCGGCGCCGAGAGCGAGCTGATTGCGTTCAACTCCTTTCCGGCGCTGACCTCGGCCGTCGAAACCGGTCTCGCGACGCAGGCGCTGCTGCCAATCGAAAACTCGATCGAGGGTTCGATCAGCACCACACTCGATCTGCTCATTCATGAAACCCCGCTCAAGATTGCGAACGAGGTGGTCGTGCCGGTGCGGCATTTTCTGATCACCCCGCCCGGCGCCACCCTGGCCGACATCACCGAGGTGACATCGCACCCGCAACCGTTCGGCCAATGTCGCCGGTTTCTCGAACGCGTGATGCCGAAAGCCGACCAGGTCGCCGCATTGAGTACCGCCGCCGCGGTCGAAGAGGTCGTCACCAGCGGAGATAACCGCCGCGCGGCAATCGGCACCAAACGGGCGGCCGAGCTCTACGGCGGCCAGATCATCGCACACGACATTCAGGACATCCGCTCGAATTTCACCCGCTTCGTCGTCTTGCGCAACGAGGATTCCGAACCGACGGGGAACGACAAGACCTCGATCAGCTTCGTCCTGAATGTCAACGCGCCGGGATCGCTACTCGAATCGCTGGAGCCGTTTGCCGAAAGCAAGATCGAGCTGACCAAGGTCGAAAGCCGTCCAACCAAGGAGTGGTTGGGCGAGTATTATTTCCTGCTCGATTTCCAGGGACACCGAACCGACCCGGTCGTGGTCGATGCACTCGACCGGCTCAGCCAGGTTGCCCGCGTGCAAGTCTTCGGATCGTATCCAAGATTCGATTTTGTGGCGCTGGTCAGCGAGTTCATGGATGCGTCGGCGCCGACCGCGCGAATTCTGTAGAGAAGCCGATGCTGATCATCGATCGCGCGCTCGAAACCGCATTCCTCACCGCCGGGGTTGCTGAACGGACCGACCCCAACCTCGACGTGACCATTCGAGAGCATCTTAGAGCAGCCGATATCGGACCAGACGATTTTGCCTTGATCTCCACGCCGGAGATTACGCATCTTATCGAGACACACCAGGTCGATCCTGCGTTTGGCATCTGGTCGAGCGAAACCGGCGCAATTGCAATGCGCTCGCCGGTTCGACCGGACGAGATCGGGGAGGCGTCGATTCTCCTGTACGGCGTATCCGCTGCCGCGGAACTGCTGGCTCGAGCGACGGTCTGGCCTTTCTATGGCATCAAAGCGACTCGTTGGGTGACAGAACCAGACGGGACGAGCAGCATCACGATCGTCGAAGGGCTGGATGCCCTCGAACCGGTCGAGGCCGGTTTCAGCGAGGATCTCGTGCGCGCCTGGTACATCCTCACCGAGCAACCAGTCGTGACCCATCTGTTTGCGGTTCCCCGAGATGTCTCGAGTGATGCCGTGGAGCATGTGCGGAACCTGCTCCGCTCGGCGGCCGCGGCCGGATATGTCCAGCGCCGTGACCTCAGAAAAGCGCTCCTGGTCGACCGTGATATCGAATCCGAGCGGTTGGCCGAAACGATGAGCAAATTTCAGCTCGAGCTGGACGCCGTGGCCCGCGACGCCGCGTATTCACTCCTGGCCCGCGGAGTTGGCGGCTCGAGCTATCCGCTCATCCGCGAGATCCCCTGGCGTGTCTTCGAGGAATAGCTACCCTTTCCGGCAATCGACCGTCCGGATCAGCGAGCCCGTGTGTCCGCCGGCATTTACAGCCGTTTTCAGAATGGTTGTCCCCGCAATACCTGGTTGTCATGCTTAGGAACGAAGCATCTCCCCGCCGGAGCGGGCGGCCCGCAGCGGCCCGACTCCGCTGGAGGGTCAACCATTCTGAAATTCGCTCTAAATCCCAACTCCGAACTCCCAAAAAAACCTACCGCTGCGCCCCTGCGGTCAGCACCGATGTCGGCATCGCGGATGCCTTGTCGCGTAAGTCCGAGAAGAGGAGTGTGCTGAGATAGCGTTCGCCGGTATCGGGTAGGACGGCGACGATGACCTTGCCCTCGTTCTCTGGCCGATTCGCGATAGCGCGGCTGGCAAAGGCGGCAGCTCCGGCGGAGATTCCGGTCAGCAATCCCTCGGTCACGATCAGCTCGCGCGCGGCCTCCATCGCCTGTTCACTAGTGACATGGAAGATCTCATCGATCAGATCGATTTGCAGCACCGGTGGCGCGAAGTTCGCTCCAATTCCCTGAATCTTGTGGGGAGCGGCTTCGCCGCCGGCAAGAAACGGAGACTCCTGAGGTTCGACGGCGATGATCTTGAACGATGGTTTCAGCGCCTTGATGACCTGTCCAACCCCGCTGATCGTGCCCCCGGTGCCAACGCCGCCGACCAGCGCGTCGATCGATCCGTCGGTGTCCTGCCAAAGCTCGACCGCCGTGGTCTTGGTGTGAATGTCCGGATTGGCCAGATTCTCGAATTGCATCGGCATCCAGGAGTCAGGAATCTCCTCGAGCAGCTCCTCGGCTTTCCAGATCGATCCAACCATGCCGTCCGCCGCCGGAGTCAGCACCAGCTCGGCGCCGTACGCCAGCAGGAGCACGCGCCGTTCCAGGCTCATACTCTCTGGCATTGTGAGAATCAGCCGGTATCCCCGCGAGGCGGCGACCCAGGCCAGGGCGATACCGGTGTTGCCGCTGGTCGGTTCGATAATCGTTGTCTTGCCCGGCGTGATCAGACCGCGCTCTTCGGCATCGAGAATCATCGCAACGCCGATACGATCCTTGACTGAATACCCGGGAGAGAACGATTCCAGCTTGCCCAGAAGCGACCCCCGCGCGTCCGGGGCGAACCGGTCGAGCCGAATGAGCGGCGTGTTGCCGATCAATTCGGTCGCGTCGTTCGCGATCGCTGGCCGGTTCCGGCGAATGAGATCGGCTTCGCTGATTTCCAGAGCAGGCATGGCATTCATCTCCGCGGTGCAAAACAATGGCACGCGGCACGAAGCTAACAGAACTTTAGTTTTGTATCAACTTACAAGAAGTTATCGCCCCGCTGGATCTGAGCGGCCCAGCTCCGCCTGATACTCCGCTTCGCTGCCGATCCAGACCGCGCCGTCTTCGTAGAGCTCCCGTTTCCAGATGGGCACGATCACCTTGATCCGTTCGATCGCCCAGCGGCAAGCCTCGAACGCTGCCTCCCGATGCGGCGCCGAGACTGCGATCACGACACTGATTTCGCCGATCTGCAAGAGACCGTAGCGGTGGAAGATCGCGACTGTCCGGATTCCCCACTGGTCGAAGATCTCATCCCCGATCTGCTCGAGCATCTTCTCAGCCGCGGGGGGATAGGCTTCGTAGTCCAGGGCGGTGACAGTCTTGCCGCGCGCGTTGTCACGGACCGTGCCGGAAAAGGTGATCAACGCTCCCGAGCCCTCATCGCTGACCAACGCTTCCGCATCCCTGGGGTCGAGGACCTGCTCGGTTACGACGAAACGCTTTGGCTCACTCCCGCCACTCACCGGCGGGATGATGGCGACCTCGTCGCCGTCGGTGAGCACGTGCGTTCCCGGCTGATACGCCTGATTGACCATCACCATGAGCGCCGGCCGCGCATTGGCCAAGCGCGGAGCGCGTGTCAGAACCAGTTCGAGCGCCTGATCGACGGTCGAGCCGTCACGAAGCTCGATCGTTTCCTTCGACATACCCAACTGCTCGCGAACGAACGCGAAGTAGCGCATCTCGACCCTGATCATGCCGGCTCCAGTCGTTCGATTGCCATTGCCATGCCCTGGCCGGTGCCAATGCACAAGGTGGCCAATCCATAACGGCCACCGCTGCGTTCCAGCTCGTGGAGCAGCGTGGTCATCATACGTGCGCCGGTTGCGCCGAGCGGGTGCCCCAATGCGATCGCGCCACCATTCGGATTGACCTTGGCGGGATCCAGCCCCAGCTGATCGATACAGGGAATCGCCTGAGCGGCGAATGCCTCGTTCAGCTCGATGACGTCCAGGTCGGTGACTGCCAGTCCGACCCGGGACAGGAGTCTGCGAGTCGCCTCGATCGGTCCGAGCCCCATCACCGATGGGTCGAGTCCAACTACCGCCGATCCAAGGATGCGGGCTTTGGGGGTGAGCCCAAGCTGCCGGGCAGTCTTCGCGTCTGCCACCAACACTGCTGCCGCCCCGTCGTTGATACCACTGGAGTTGCCGGCGGTTACACTGCCACCTTCCCGAAAGACTGGTTTCAGCCGAGCCAAATCCGCGACCGTGGTATCCGGCCGCGGATGCTCGTCCGTCGTGACGAGCTCGGTTCCGCGCTTGACCGCGACTGGGACCGGGACGATCTCCCGCTGGAATCTTCCTTCGGTGATTGCCTGACCGGCCCGTCGCTGGCTTTCTGCCGCAAAGGCATCCTGTGCCTCGCGGGAAACCAGGCAACGCTCGGCCACGTTCTCGGCGGTCTCTCCCATGGAGTAGGGAACGTAGCGTTCGGCGAGCGCGGGATTGACGAAACGCCAGCCGAGACAGGAATCGACCAATGCCTGATCTCCACGTGGGAACGCCTTCTCCGATTTGAGCATGACGAACGGGGCGCGCGTCATGCTTTCGACGCCGCCGGCGACGAACAGCGCGCCCTCGCCAGCCGCGATCGCCTGTGCAGCCGACGCGACTGCTTGCAAACCGGACGCGCAGAGCCGGTTCACCGTTTGCCCGGGGACCGTTTCGGGCAGACCGGCGATCAGGGTGGCCATGCGTGCAACGTTGCGGTTGTCTTCGCCTGCCTGATTGGTGCAACCGAAGATCACGTCATCAATGAGACTGGGATCGATGCCCGTCCGCTCGACGACGGCCGCGATGACCAGGGCGGCGAGATCGTCCGAACGGACCGCGGCCAATGCTCCGCCGAATCGCCCGATAGGGGTGCGTACGGCGTCTACGATGACTGCCTGGTGAGTGGAAGCCGTATTCGTCATAACTTGCTATCGTTCCGCGCGGTCGCGTCGCGACCGGTCTATTTCGAGATGCTTCATACGTTGAAAGGATAAGGGGAATGACCGAATGGATTGTGGAGCTGCCGGATGGATATCGAGCGGTTACGCCCTCGATGGACGATATTCCACGGGCAACCGCGTTTTTCAATCTTGTCGAGATCAGCGAATGGGGCATGCCCGACTTCGACGAGAACGAAGTCGAGGAAGAATGGGCCGACCTCGACCTCTCCAAATCGGTTGTGTTGGTCGAAAGCGAATCGGGCGAGGTCGTCGCGAGCATGACCTTGATCGAGAGTCGAGGGGTGACCTGGGAAGCGTTTGGGTACGTCCATCCCGGTCATCAGGGGAACGGGCTCGGTCGCTGGATCGTCGATTGGTCGGAGCGGACCGCCCACTCTCGTGACGATGAAACCAGAGATGGTTACAAGGTCGAGCTGCTGAACTACATATCCACCGTCAACACCGCTGCCCAGCAGCTGCTCGGCGCACGAGGTTACGAGGTTGCCAAGGTCTTCCGCCGGATGCGGCTCGATATGGCCGAGCGGCCCGAACCCGTGGTCTGGCCCAATGGATATGATCTGCGGATGTTTGTTCGTGACAAGGACGAGCGCCCGTTTTTCGCTGCGCTCGAATCTGCATTTGCCGAGCATTGGGCCGCAGCCCCGCGGACCTTTGAGGATTGGACGAAACACTGGCTATCCAGGGATGCGGATACCGACCTCTGGGTGCAGCTGATGCACGATCGCCGTGTCGTAGGGATCAGCTGTGGGCGTGTGATGAGCGGCGCCGGTTGGATCGGCTATGTCGGAGTGATTCCTGAATACCGACGACGTGGGCTTGCCAAGTTGATCCTGCAGGAAAGCTTCGGCCGTTTTTGGGACAAGGGGATCCAGCAGGTCGATCTGGGGGTCGATTCCAATAACCGGCAGAGTGCAATCGATCTCTATCTCGGCGCGGGCATGTACGAATCGCACAGCTACGAAACGAACCGAAAAGTACTACGCGACGGTCTCGATTGGCGCGAAGACGAGGACTAGCGTGTGGTGATGTTGAGCCCGATTCCCCAACGTTGAAACGCTGGGCTAACACTCCTTCGGTGCGTACGCACGTAGGATGATGACTTGATTCGCTCAGGGTATTGGGAGTTCGTCCTCCTGCTGGAACCCTAACTCCTAAATCCCAGATCCTAACTCCCCAATAAGAATGGCGTCGACCATCTCGCCGGCGAAGTAGCGGGTTTCTCGGGGAGGAATCACGATCAGGGCGTTGGCACCAAGGAACGAGGCGAGGCGAGACGAACCTTGCGGTCCGTTGGCGACGGCGGTCAGTCTGCCGTCCTGGTCGACCGTCACAATCGCGCGCTGATACTCGACTCGGTCGGTCGGTTCGGTATCGCGACCCAGGGTCACACGCACCGTTTGCGGGCCGTCGCCACTGCCGGTCATTTTCCGAATCGCGCTCTTGATAAAAATCTCGACCCCAACCAGCGCCGATACGGGATTCCCGGGGAGACCGAAGATGAGCGTCGGGCCGGCGGTCGCGAAGTTGAGGGGTTTGCCCGGTTTGAGAAAGATGCGGCGGAAATGGACCGTGGCCAGATCCATCAGGATCGGCTTGATCAGATCGAGATCGCCCATCGAAACCCCGCCGCTGGTGATCACGATGTCACTGTCTGAAATCAGCTTGACCAGAAGCGGTTCGAGCTGGTCGCGAACGTCCGGTCCCTTGCCTGCCCAGATGATCTCCGCACCCGCGGCTTCCAGCGCCGACTGGAGCATGAACCGATTCGAATCCCGGATCTTGCCCGGTTCGAGTGGTTCGGACGGATCGAGCAGCTCGTCCCCGGTGGAAACGATGCTGACCCGTGGTTTGCGACGGACCGTGACGGGGTCGCCACCGTAGGCGGCCAGCATTCCGATTTCCGCTGGACCGATTCGGGCGCCTGCCGCGATGAGCAACTGTCCCGCTTTGACATCGGAACCGATCTGGCGAATGCTCTCGCCGGGTTCGACGAACTCCTGATGGATGATGACGTGCTCGTCGGCGACCTCGGTGTTCTCGACCTTGACGACGGCGTCGGCGCCCATTGGCAGGGGGGCCCCGGTCATGATCTTGATGGCCGTTCCCGGGGTAACCTCGGCGTCGATGAGGCGGCCGGCGGCTTGCACGCCGACGACATCGCGCCATGGCGAGCCGTCGTCCGAAATGACGGCATAGCCATCCATCGTCGAAGCTGGGAAGAGCGGAAAATCGTGGGCGGCACGGAAGTCGGCGGCCAGGATTCGCCCCGATGCCTCAGAGAGCGCGACGTGTTCCGAGGGAAGCAATGATGTGTTGCTCAGAACGACGGCCAGCGCCTCGCTCGGGTGGCGCAGACGGTCGAGCTCTTCTTCGGGTCCTTGAAACGTCAACGCTGGTTCTCGATCTCTTGTCCGCCGTTGGCGAAAATCTCGGTTCGAGCCGCATGGTACCATCTCGTTCGAGTCAACGGCGGGTACGAGGGGCCCGCTGGACACACCAAGTATAATGACATAATGCTAGGTTGATTCCGAGGTCGTTCTGATGATGGAATCACCCGGATGCGCGACGCCGCCATGACGGACATCACAGTGGCCATGACGAACGGAACGATGTCCCCAGCCGACCAATCGACGGCGGGGCAGCTCGACGCGTTCGTCGAGCTGGATCCAGAGGTTGCTGAGCTGGCCAACCAGCTCATGGACGAGCTGCGTCTGCAGAGCTTTTCCGACAAGAGTCTCGAGCTCGTCGCTCGCGCGATCGAATTCGCGGTGCGCAACCACGAGGGGATGTACCGCCGTTCCGGCGAACCGTTCGCCATCCACCCACTGGAGGTGGCGCTCATTCTGGCGCGAATCCGGCTCGATTCCGAGACCATCGCCGGCGCCCTCCTGCACGATCTCGTCGAGGACACCGACGTCACCTACGACCTCCTCGAAGCGGAATTCGGTCCACGTGTCTCGAATCTGGTCAACGGCGTAACCAAGCTCTCCAAGCTGCCCTGGACCGGTGATGGAGACCAATCGAAACGGGAAAAGGAAGCGCAGGCCGAGAGCCTGCGCAAAATGTTCCTGGCAATGGTCGACGATATCGGCGTGGTGCTCATCAAGCTGGCCGACCGCCTGCACAATATGCGTACGCTGCAGTTCATGCCACCCGAGAAGCAGCAGCGGATCGCCCAGCAAACCATCGAAATCTATGCACCGCTCGCCAATCGCCTGGGAATCTGGCAGTTCAAATCCGAGCTCGAGGATTTGTCCTTCAAGTTCCTGATGCCGCACGAGTACGAGACGATTCGAAAAGGGATCGACGCGCGTGGCGCGTCAGAGCGGGAATATGTCGAGCGGGTCAAGGGAATTTTGTCGAACACCCTTGCAGAGGCAGGAATCCAGGCGACGCTTACCAGCCGGACCAAGCACATCTATTCGATCTACCGCAAGATGTCCCTCAAGCGGCGTTCGCTCGACGAGATCTACGACCTCATCGGTATCCGGGTCGTCGTCGACGAAAAGCGAGATTGTTACGGAGCGCTTGGGGTCGTGCATGCCATGTGGCATCCGATTCCTGGTGAGTTCGACGACTACATCGCTACGCCGAAAGAGAGCATGTATCAGAGCCTGCACACGGCGGTAATCGGTCCCGAAGGGCACGGCCTCGAAATCCAGATCCGTACCGCCGAGATGCACGAGATTGCCGAATACGGCGTGGCTGCGCACTGGCGCTACAAGGAAGGACGCAAGACCGACGCGCGCGTCGAAGCCAAAATTGCCTGGTTGCGGCAGCTTATGGAATGGCGCGAGGAAGTCAGCGATGCCGAGGAATTCGTCGAGTCGCTCAAGTCGGATGTTTTCAAGGATCAAATCTACGTCTTTACCCCGCGGGGCGACATCATCGAGTTGCCTGCTGGCGCCACTCCGCTCGATTTTGCGTACCGCATCCACACCGAAGTCGGACATCATTGCGTTGGAGCCAAGATCAACGACCGGATGATCCGGCTCGATCACAAGTTGCAAAACGGCGATGTGGTCGAGGTCATGACCAGCAAATCGAAGGTCGGCCCAAGCCGGGATTGGCTGCAAGAGGAAAGCGGCTACATCACGACGGCCGGCGCCCGCGAGAAGATTCGCCAGTGGTTCCGGCGGCAGGAACGGGATGTCAATGTCCAGCAGGGTCGCGAGATTCTGCAGGCCGAACTGCGCAAGCTCGGGCTCGAGTACAAGTTCGAGGAAGTCCTCAGCCACTTTCCACGGTTCACCAAGGTCGATGATTTTCTGGCCGCCATCGGGTATGGGGGAGTCTCCGCTCAGGCGATCGCCGCCAAGCTCGGCGAGAACGGCGCGCGGGACGTGGTTTCCGCGACGCCCCACATTCCGAAGCCGAAAGCGCCGCAACGTATCGTCGCGGGTGGGGTCGGCGACCTGTTGACGAACCTGGCCGCCTGTTGCCGGCCGGTCAACGGTGACGAGATCGTCGGCTATGTCACCCGGGGCCGCGGTCTTACCGTTCACCGGGCGGACTGTCCCAACGTCGCCCACATTACCGACCGGGAACGCCTGATTCCAGTCGCGTGGGACGACAAAGATCCCGATCAATCCTTCCCAGTTCCGATCGTGGTCCGTGCCAATGACCGTGTCGGTCTCCTCAAAGACATCACCGGTCTCCTCTCCGACGAACGCGTCAATATCCTCTACACCCACACCCGAACCCACGATGATCGCGAGGTCACCATTGACATCACGGTCGAGGTGGTCGATGTCGGCCAGCTCAGCAAGGTCCTACACAAGCTCGATAGTGTGCAAGGCGTCTACGAGGTTCGCCGCGACACCTCCGGATCGCGGAGCTCGGCGGCCTGACCATGACGTCGGATGCGCCCGTGCTCGCGATCGGCGAAATGCTGATCGATCTCATTGCCGCAGGTGACGCGACCAGTCTCGTCGATGTCGAAACACTCTCGGCGCCGTCCTTCCGCGTCGCCGTTGCGCTTGCTCGTCAGGGAGTGCCATCGGCACCTGCGCCGTCGTCGGGCAGGATCCGTTCGGGACCGGTTGACGGAGTGCTCGATGCACCTGGAGTCGGTCCGGCAGTTTGATGATGAGCGACGCGCAGAGGATGGGATTTCGTTTGCTTCGCCAGGCGGATGTGTTGCTCGATCCGCGACATCGAAGTCGGTAGGGAATTCCAGGCTTGAGGGCGATCGTGGATTGGATCGGTCTCACTCAGTCACCAACCATCCCGATCGGCCATCGAGGTTGCGGTCGAGCAAGCCCGAGCGGCGAATGTGCCGGTCTGCTTCGACGTGAACATGCGACCGGCGATTTGGCGGGACCGTACGACCGCACGGGCCGCCTGCGCGCCGATTCTAGACGCGGCGACCTTGCTCAAGCTCAGCTTGGACGATGCGCGCTCCTTGCTCGATCTCCCGGACGAGCCGGAAGCGGACGACGTGTTCCGAGCGTTGGCCGGTGTGCCAGCCAACTCCATCGTTCTGACCGATGGCGCGCGCGGCTCCTGGTATTCCAACCGGATTGCTGGCGTGTTTTCCGCCCCAGTTTTCGTGCCCTCGTTCCGGATCGAAGCGGTCGAGCCGACCGGCGCGGGAGATGCGTTTCTGGCCGCCATCATCGCGCGGCTGATCGACCGGAGCTGGGAACCGCTGGAGCTGGACGATGTGCGCTACGCCAGTGCGGCCGGCGCCTTGACCACGACCCGGGCCGGCGCGATCGATTCGCTGCCATCGAAATCCGAGATCGACGTCTTCTTGCACGAGCATACGGACTGATCTGGTGCCGAAACTCTCCGATCCAGTCGCCATTTCGATCTTCGGACTCTCGATTCGCTGGTATGCCATCTTCATTCTGACCGGGATCGTCGCCGCGCTCATGCTCATGCGCTGGCTGGCCCGTGAGCGCGGACTCGATCCCGACTTGCCACTCGATGCCGCGCCGTGGGTCATCATCGCCGCCCTCATCGGCGCACGCGGATACTACCTGCTCCTCAAGTGGTCGTATTACCTCGACCATCCTGGAGAAGCGATCAATATTCGCCTGGGTGGTCTGACCGTTCATGGGGCGATTGTGGGAGGCATCCTGGCTCTGTGGCTCTATGCACGGCATCGGGGGCAGCCGTTTCTCACCTGGGCCGATATCGCGGCCGCCGCATTACCGGTGGGACAGGCGATCGGACGGTGGGGCAACTGGGCAAACCAGGAAGCGTTCGGACGTCCGAGCGATCGGCCCTGGGCCGTTACCATCGATCCCGCGCACCGGCCGCCGGAGTACGCGGAGTATTCGACGTTCCACCCTGCGTTTCTCTACGAATCCGTTCTCGATCTGTTCATTGCGATCGTGTTGATCTGGATCGTGCGGACGATGCCGCGGAGTGCATTTTGGCGCGAGGGCGACGCGGTTTGGGTCTACTGCATACTCTATGGACTGGTGCGGTTCGCCATCGAGAGCCTGCGAACCGATAGTCTGATGATTGGTCCATTCCCCGCCGCCTACTGGCTGAGCTGGGCGTTGATCTCGATTGGAGTCGTCATGTTCGTTGCTCGCCGGACGGTTTGGCCGGGCACCCGGGGAATCGATCTCGAGTCGCAATCCGTGGGAGTGACGAAGTGACCGAATCTCGCTCCTCGACCGGGCCATTCGTCCTGCTCATTACCGCCCATGTGGCGATGTTGGGCAAACAGGGATTGATCGACGATGCGGCGGTTCGACTGGTTTCCGGTGTCGTCGATCGGGTTGGATCGGGCAGCTTCGATCAACAGGATCCGGTCGGGCTCCTGCTCGAGCTCGATGCCCGCATCGATGGGCAATCGCCGCCTGGGTTCTCCGGAGCCAGCCAGGTCGGGCGGGGCGTCAACGAGCTCATCGCCGCCTATGCCCGGGTCATCGTGCGCGAGCGATTGTTGCGGCTCGCCGATCAGGTTGCGCAAGCGCGAGAGGACCTGATCGATCTCGCCATCCAGCATGTGGTCACCATCATGCCGGCCTATCAGCAGGGACTGGCCGCGCAGCCGACCACGCTCGCGCATTTTCTGGGGGGTGTCATCGGTCCGCTCGATCGCGCTCAGCGCAAGATCGAGCAGACGTACGAGCTCGTCAATCGGTCTCCCCTGGGAGCGGGGGCGATGGCGTCGACGGGATTGCCAATCGACCGGGAGGATGTGGCCGCCAATGCCGGATTCGACGGTGTCATCGAAAACACATTCGACGCCGTGGCCTCGGTCGACCATCTCGCCGAGGTCTCCGCAACGTTGCGCCAGGTCGCGTTGCCGATCGGACGATTCATGCGCGAAATCGAAACTCTGTTTCGGACCGATCCGTCCTCGCTCATCATGCACGATGCCGCTCCCGCGGTCCGCAGTGAGTTGCCGCAACATGCCATCATCCCGGCCTTCGATGCGTTGAGCCGGCTCGCGATCGACGTTGATGCCGTGCTCGACACGGTTGATCGCTGGATCGAGCGGGCGCCACTGGAACCGGTTGCCGAACTGTCGCAACCGCTCGATCGAATCCTGCTCGCGTTCGAGACTGCCGGCAAGTTAGTCGAGCGGTTCCTGGTCTTTCTGAATCGGGAAATTGCATTCAATCGGGCGTATCTCGCCAACCGGGCCAATCGCAACCATGCGACCATCGGCGAGCTTGCCGATTATCTGATGCTGGAAGAGCAGATCCAGCCAGCGCAGGCGCGCGCCATGGCGGGACGGGTCATGTCGCAGCTCCGCGATGAAGGACTCGAAACCAGCGGGATCACCAGAGCGATGATCGATTCCGCCGGCATGCTCGTGCTCGGTCGCGAGCTGGGAATCGAATTCGAATCGTTGAGCAGGTACCTGGCGCCGCGGCGCTTCATCGAACGACGCGCCGGCCTCGGCGCTCCGGCCCCGATGGCCATGCGTGAGTGGTTATCGTCCGAGCAGCAACGCCTCGCGACCGATCGATCGTGGATTACCGATCGGCGCAACGCGCTTGTCTCCGCTGCGGAGTCGATGCACGCGCTCGCCGCGGAAGAAAGCTAGGGCGATGTTCGTCGTCCAGAGCCTACGGACCATCCGGTAGGCCTACAAACTGAGTCCCACCGGGACGTTGAGTGCGCAGCGACGTGGCATTAGGGTGTATGAAAAGGTCCTGCGTCCTGAGCCTTGGGTCCTGAGACGATTTGGACGGCTGGTTTCAGGGCGTGAGCTGATGCGCAATTCATTTGCGGTCCAATTCAGCCAAGGAATCGAGCCGCATTGCGGATGGAATCGGTGCCGTCCCGCTCGGATGGTCGCTCGATCGGCTCGTTTTCTTTGTCAGATGCGTACCTGGAGGACGATTCTTCGCTTGATATTCGTTGCCCGGGCAATTGCGCCTCATGCGATGCTGGGCTGGAGCGGTGGTGAACCGATCGTGCCGCATCCTGGTGTGTTCACCCGGATTCCGTATGAGACAGTCCGGGAGTTCGGTTTTTCCCGGGGATCGCCGGCTCGATCCACGCCATCTTACCAATCGCATGCTTCGCTCAGAGATTCATGAGGTAACCCACCATTCCGCACAACTATCGAATTACCGGCCAGCCCATCGAACACGCCTTGCTCGTCGCCGTCGACAAGTACGGCGATGCCTGGAATGTCCAGGACTCGCTGGAAGAGCTTGCCCGGCTGGCCGAAACCGTCGACGTCGAGGTCATCGGGGCGGTCACCCAGAAGCTCAGTCATCCGGTCGCCGGCACCTATGTCGGCAAGGGGAAACTGGAAGAGATCAAGGCAGAGCGTGAGACGCTCGAATACGATCTGGTGATCTTCAATGACGAGCTCAGTCCGTCGCAGCAACGCAATCTCGAGAAGGCGCTGGACGTCAAAGTCATCGACCGGACGGCGCTGATTCTGGATGTCTTTGCCAAGCGGGCCCAAACGCACGAAGGGCGACTGCAGGTCGAGCTGGCCCAGCTCGAATATCGCCTACCACGCCTGACCGGTATGTGGACTCACCTCTCCCGCCAGGCGGTCGGCGGAGTCGGACTCCGCGGACCCGGTGAAACTCAGCTCGAATCCGACCGCCGTGAGCTGGGCAAGCGCATCGCGTTCATCAAGGATCAGCTTGCCGATGTCCACCGGCACCGGCAGCTCTATCGTGATAACCGGCGACAGCAGAACATGGCGGTGGTCGCGTTGGTCGGCTACACCAATGCGGGCAAGAGTACGCTGCTCAATCGTCTGACCGACGCCGGTGTACTGGCGGAGGACAAGCTTTTCGCTACCCTCGATCCGACGACGAGACGCATTCAGCTTCCGGGTGGGCGGAATGTGCTGATGACCGACACGGTCGGGTTCATCAACAATCTTCCCACGATGTTGATTGCAGCCTTCCGCGCGACCCTCGAAGAGATCAATGAGGCCACGTTGCTGGTGCACGTGGTCGACGTCACACATCCGAATGCGGTCGAGCAGTTCGGCACCGTCAATGAGGTGTTGGAAGAGCTCGGGGCCGATGGGAAACCAACCCTCATTGCGCTCAACAAGGCTGACCAGATCGAGAATGTGCCGGAAGAGCAGTTGCAACGATTGCGGGAGGCCGTTGGAGACGAGTGGCCCGTCGTGACCATTTCGGGGCAAACCGGATTGGGAATCGAGGCGTTGCTGGGCGAGATCGAGCTCGGGCTCGAAAGCGAGCAACGCTTCGTCGATGTCGAGCTGGTCGCGCCGTTTTCGCGGCACGATCTGGTGGACAGGTTCCACACCCTCGGCCGCGTCGAAGAAACCGTCTACGACGAGCGTGGAACCATTCTCACTGGCAAATTGCCCGAAGCTGTGCTCGGAGGGTTCGATCCGTATCTCAGTGTCAAAGCGGAACCGGTCGAGCCAGAATCGCTCGGTGATCGCGGCGCCGTCGCCTGACCCATTCGGGCGATACTACGCCCAGCATTCGTCTGACCCCGCCAGGAGCCGAGTTGAGCGCCGAATCTGCCAAACCCATCTCGTATCGCGATGCCGGGGTCGATATCGACCAGGCTGCGCGGAGTCTCGGCGCCATCGCTGGTTTCGCCCGTGCAACGGCAACCGCCGGGACGGCGGGAGAGATCGGGCATTTTGGTGGGATCTTTCGGCTTCCCGCCGGCGAGGACCGGTTGTTGATCGCCAGCGCCGACGGAATCGGCACCAAGATCAAGCTCGCGTTTGCGATCGGTGGCTGGGCGCACAAGCGCGTCGGTGGCGATCTCGTCAATCACTGTGTCAATGACATCCTGGCTTGTGGTGCGCGACCGCTCTTCTTCCTCGACTACGTCGCCATGGGCAAGATCGATTCCGAGGCGCTGGAGGGATTGGTCGAAGGTATGGCGGCTGCCTGTGGGGTCAACGGCGCTGCGCTGATCGGTGGGGAAACCGCGGAGATGCCGGGACTCTACGCGCCCGGCGAATACGATGCCGCCGGCTTCATCGTCGGCGAGGTCAGTCCATCCGCCTTCATCGATGGATCGAGGATCGAACCGGATGACCTGCTGATCGGTCTACCGTCAGCGGGGCTTCATACCAACGGTTTCAGTCTCGCGCGCATGATCGTCGGAGCGACTGGCGGACCGTCGCAGGATCGCGAAGTGCTGGCGCATCCACTTCCGGGTGGGGATGGGGAAACCATTGGCGAGGCGCTGCTCGCGCCGCATTTGACGTATTTCCCCCAGGTCTACCCGCTTGTTGAACAGGGGATAATCCTGGGAATCGCCCATATCACGGGTGGCGGCTTGATCGACAATCTTCCACGTATGCTGCCGGATGGAGTTGTCGTCCGGCTCGATCAGTCCACATGGACGGTCAATCCGATTTTTCGTTATCTTGTCGAAACTGGAAATGTCGAACCGCGCGAGCAATACCGTACCTTCAACATGGGTATCGGTATGGTGCTGGCGGTCCGTCCTGCCGATGCGCAAACGGTCTGCGACGCAATTTCAGATGCTCGGGTGATCGGCGAAATCGTCGCCGGATCGAGCGAGTGGAAGGTCACGATCGAGCAGACGATCGATGGAACGGTGAGCTGACGATGGCAATGATCGATCTCGACAACCGGCAAATCGTGGCCAAGATCGTGGTCTACGGTCCTGGGCAAAGCGGAAAGACCACCTTTCTCAAGGCGGTTCACGAGCTCATTCCCGAGGGACAACGGCCAGCGCTGACCTCGATCGAGAACGAGCTCGGACGAACGGTGCTCTACGACACATTGCCGATCGATGCGGGCAGGGTGGGCGACTATCGAATGCGCTTCCAGCTCTTTTCGGTGGCCGGCAATGAGGGAAGCGAGGACGCGCGCCAGGCGGTGCTTTCCGGGGCCGATGGGGTCGTCTTTCTGGCCGACGCGCAACCGGAGCGCTTGCCGGAAAATCAGGAGAGCCTGAGCGAGCTCCTGAATGCACTCGGCCGGTTGCAGAAAACAACAGCGGAGTTTCCGGTCGTGATTCAGTTCAACAAGGTCGATCTGGTCGATGAATCGGTCTTGAACGAGCTGCGGCAATCACTGAATACTGACGAACTGCCGGTGAGCTATTCGTCGGCCTTGAATCGCCGGGGCGTGGTCGATTCCCTCCAAACCATCACCAAGTTGGTCGCCCAATCGCTTTAGCGATCCGCAACCGCGCCTGGTTTACGCCCCGCGTGCCCGGACTGGCCCTCATTGCCTTTCCCGAGTGGTTCGCAGATATGGGGGCAGTCCAATGCCATTGCCGTTTGCCCATTGCCGAACCCGTCCTGCCTCACGGCGCCTCCCGTTCCCAACTCCTAAATCCCAACTCCCAACTCCTCAGCCATCCGCTACCGAATGACGTGCTCTGCCGCGTAGAAACTCTGGGTCAGATCGACCTCCTGGAAATTGACTGCGTCGGCAATAGCTGCTTGTAGCTCCGGGCTTTGTTCTGCCACGCGCCAGGCGGCCTCGTCATCGAAGGTGGCGAAGGCGATCGCATCGAACGACGGTGCCGCACCGTCATGCGCAACCATCGGATAGCAACGGTAGGAGCGCATCCCCGGTGTAGCCGCAGTCAGCGGCGTGTGCTCGTCGATCCAATACCGGGCAAATTCTTCCTGCGAAAGATCCGCTCGTTTCTTGACCAGCCAGACGACCGTGAACATGACGCTACTCCTCTCCCTGGAGAAAGTCTGGGTCGAGATATTTCGGATTCGGATGCTCGTAGAACCCCGAGCCCGTCTTCTCTCCGAGCGTACCGGCCGCGATCAAACGGGCCAGCGTGGGCGACGGGGTATCGGTTGGATCCTGCGAGACGAACTGGTAGCTCGTCTCGATATCCGAGACGACATCGAGCCCCACCATATCCATGATGCCGAAGGGCGCGTATTGGGTCTGGAAGAACATCATCCAGAGCCGGTCGACGTCCTCGGGAGAGGCGACACCCTGGTCGACGACGGCCAGAGACTCACGTTTCACCGCTCGCCAGATACGATTGATGATGAATCCCTTGCTCTCGCCGTTGACCCGTGCGGTGACCAAGCCGAGGGAAACGCCGAAATCGTAGGCGGTCTCCATGACGTCGTCCGATGTCTGGCCACACGACATGAGCTCGAGCATCGAGCGGACCCAAATCGGTGCGAAGAAGTGCATGTTCAGGAGTCGTTCAGGTCCCTTGACCGCGGGCGCAATGAGTGAGGTCGGAATCGACGAGGAATTCGTGCCGAGGATCGCCGGGGTCAATCGTGACAGCTCGGAAAAGACGGCTTGCTTGACGCCAAGCTCCTCACGGACCGCCTCGATCACCATATCTGTGCCGGCGACGGCTTCCGACATCGAACCCACGGCGGTCAGCCGGCCCAGACCGGACGCAATCTCGGAGACAGGCAACTCCCGGCGTTCGCCCAGGGCGGAAAAGATCTCTCGTTCGGCACGCTCGATGCCGGCGGCAAGCGCGGCGTCCGACCCGTCCCATAGCTTGACCGTGCGTCCGGATAGGGCCACCAACGAGGCAATCTGCGCCCCCATGGTGCCCGCGCCGACAACGGCGACAGTGCCGATCTGGCTCATGGTTTTCTCCTGTGTACGAGCTAACCGATTCACTGCGGCAGTATAGAGGTGGCTTGCGACCGCACATGGGGCGTGATAGGGTGGATTGCAAGTCAATACTTACACCGCACTGGCATTTGCCCCTGCGTCGAAACAAGCCAGTGACGGGAACGGGAGAGTACGAACGTGACATCGAATGGGCGCGACGATTTGATTCTTCATCGCCGGGCATTTCTCAGGCGGCTCGGACTGGGAGCGCTCGCGGTTGGCGTGTTCCTCCTCGATCGGACGAGCGGCGCGCTCGCCCAGGGGGACGACGGCAGCGATAGTACCGGTGGAGATAGCACCGGCGGCGATGGCGTCGGAGGCGATGGCTCTGGTGGCTCGAGCACGGGTGGTTCTGGAACCGGCGGCGATGGCGCCGGTGGAAATGCCGGCGCCGGGGGAACCGATGGTGGCAGCACGAGCGGCGGCGGCAACACGGGCGGCTCGGGCGGAGGCGCAAGCGGCGGCTCGGCCACCGGGGGTTCTGGAACAGGAGCCAATGGCGGAACGGCCAATGCCGGCGACGGTGTCGGTGGGAGCGGCGGCAACGGCGGTCATGGCGGTGATGGCGGCAACGCCCAATCCGGCAATGCCGTTGGCGGAAATGGCGGCAATAGCTCTGGCTCGGCTAGCTCTGGTAGTGGAGCGGGTTCGGGCGGCTCGGGCTCAGGGTCGGGAGGCTCGGCATCGAGCGGATCTGGCTCCGGCGGAGGTTCGGTTAGCGGCGCGTCAGGCGGCGGATCTCCGTCGGGTGAAGCAGTGACCAGTGGCGGCAGCGGAAGCGTCGGCGAGACTACGACCACCGTCAGTGTGGCCGATGCAGAACCTGCGCTTCGTGCCGAAGCCGACCAACTCTGGTCGACCATCGTTCCGTTCTAAATATGCGAACCGCTGAGGAGTTAGGAGCTGGGATTTAGGCTTTCCCAGCTCCCAGCTCCCAGCTCCCAGCTCCCAGCTCCCAGCTCCCAGCTCCCAGCTCCCAGCTCCCAGCTCCCAGCTCCCAGCTCCCAGCTCCCAGCTCCCAGCTCCCAGCTCCTACTCAACCGAAACCTCACCAAGCGCCTCAATCTGCTCCCGCGTGTACCCGGCTGCCTCGAGCGGAGCGATCACATCAGTGGCAAGATCGGGCACATAGCAGACGATCAAATCGCCATTCCCGGTCGGATCGATGGTGAACTCACCAAGCGCGGCTGGAATCACACACGACTTGGCACGACCAAGCGTGAGCGTTCCGCTTGCGTATCGAAGCTCGACTGGATCGCCAACATTGGAGATCGTCAGGCATCGCTCCGGATGTGCTGGCTCAATATGCGTCGCACGAAGTGACCAGCGCTCCAGGGCAAAATACGGTCCGGCGCAACCGTACCGATAGCTGTTCTGACCGCGTTGAATCGCCAGACCGGGATTGGGAACTGGCAGATAGTCACGCTTGAGCTCCACCAGGGTCTGCCGGATATTGGCGTTCCAGACATCCTCGGGAAGTCTGGTGCCGTTCAAGTCGTGTGGCATCACAGTCTGCGCCAGATCGGAGGTCTGCTGGATCTCGAAGATCAGGGTGTTGGGCCCAAACGAATGGAGAATACCTCCGGGGACGTACACAGTATCGCCGGACGAGATCGGGTAGCGATACATGACTGCGTCGTAGTCCTGCCGTTCGAACGCGGAAATCATGTCGTCTTCGGTGGCCCCGTCCTTGATTCCTGCCAGAATGCTCGCGTTCGGGTCGGCCCAGAGGATGTGCCAGGCCTCACTCTTGCCGTTCGGCTCGGAGTAGATCCGGGCCGCGGTTTCATCGTCGGCATGAAGATGGACCGGCAACATGTTCGATGCGTCGAGAAACTTTCCGAGCAGCGGGAAATGGGGACCGTTCCACCCGAGGCCGACGATCTCCTCCGGAAATTCCATGACCACGTCATGGAACGGTCGGCCGGACAGCTCGCCGTTGATCACCGTGGCGCGTGCGTCTTTCTGATCGCTGATCTCCCAGGTCTCGGCCACAACGCCCTGGGGGACATCCGTTTTGCCGAGCATGTCGGGAATCAGGCGCTCGCCAAAGGCGTAGGTGCGGACATGAAATGTGAGCTCGATGGGATACCAGTTCAAGGGGAGAACCTCCTTGGTCCAAATCTGCCGTGCAGCCGGCTTTCGCTGCCGTCAGAATAACGGAGTGATCGCGGGAGGTGAGAGGACCGATGAACGAAGTCGTTCTGGGAATCGATTCGAGCACGCAATCGACCAAGGCGGTTGCATTGGATCTGGCGACAGGCGCCATCGTGGCGGAAGGACGCGCGCCGCATAGCGGCGCCGATACCCAATGGCCAGGTGACTGGTGGGAAGCGTTGCGGCTCGCGGTCGAACCTATCGTCCAGACGGGATTGAAGGTTGCGGGTATCTCGGTCGCTGGTCAGCAACATGGCCTCGTGACTGCGGATATCAATGGGAATCCGACTCGACCGGCTCCCCTCTGGAACAACACCGATGCGGCCCCGGATGCCGAACGGTTGAACCAGCTCGCGGATTTTGCTGCCGAGACCGGCACCCGGCTGGTCGCGTCGATCACCATCGCCAAGGTCGCGCATCTGGCCCGCACCGCTCCGGACGCGCTTGAATCGATTGGCGCCATCTGCCTCCCGCACGACTGGCTGACCTGGAAACTGACCGGCGTCTTGACGACCGATCGGGGAGATGCCTCCGGGTCCGGCTGGTGGAGTCCGATCACCGAATCGACGCGCCGGCATCTGCTCGAGCTGGCCACAGGGGTGGGGTTTGCCGCTCGTATCCAATTGCCAGAGGTGCTCGGCCCGAATGACTGTGCCGGCATGCTTACACGCGTTGCGGCCTCGTTTCTGGGATTGACGCCGGGTATTCCGGTGGCGGTTGGTACCGGGGACAATATGGGCGCGGCATTGGGAATTGGCGCGGCGCCTGGGCACTACGTCGTCAGTCTCGGTACGAGTGGGACCGCCTACGCGGTATCGGACGAGCCAACCGCGGACCCGACCGGCGAGGTCTGCGGGTTCGCCGATGCAACCGGGCGGTACTTGCCCCTGGCCTGCATGCTGAATTGCACGCGGGTTGTCGATTCGGTTGCCGCCGCCACCGGCCAGACCCTTGTCCAGGCGTTGGATCGGGCCGGAACGCTCGAGCCCGGTGCCGATGGCCTGCTACTCATGCCCTATCTGGCCGGCGAGCGAACACCGAATCTTCCCCACGCCACGGGGTCATTCCACGGTGTCACCACCTCGAATCTGGACCCCGGGCGAATGGCGCGTGCGGCCGTCGATGGCGTGGCGGCCGGGCTTGCCTACTGTATCGACGCGTTGCGCCGGCTGACCATCGAGGCTCCCGGGATCGTGCTGGTCGGTGGTGGAAGCGCGCATGCGACCTGGCAGCAGGCCATTGCTGACGCTGTCCAATTGCCAGTCACGGTGCTTGGGGGGAAGGAGCATGTCGCGTTCGGCGCAGCCATTCAGGCCGCCGCGGTGGCGATGGGAGCATCGGTGGTCGAGCTTTCCGGTCGCTGGCGTCCGCCGGTGGTGACGACCGCGCAACCGAGACCGGAGTTTGCACAGCGATTCCGACTCGATGAGCGTCAGGCGTTGATCGATGCCGAACGCGCCCGGGTCGCGATCTCGCCCAGCGCGTGAAGATCGTCTCTCAGCAAGCGGTAGGCGCGTTGAAAGATCGGGTGCAGATCCCGATAGATCGCGGCCGAGTGCGGATCGGGCTCGACGCGGGCACCGAAGCGGGCCGAGCGGGTTGCACCCTCCGCC
Source organism: Thermomicrobiales bacterium (assembly GCA_023957115.1). Classification (GTDB taxonomy): domain Bacteria; phylum Chloroflexota; class Chloroflexia; order Thermomicrobiales; family UBA6265; genus JAMLHN01. The sequence goes on along the minus strand of JAMLHN010000016.1, from coordinate 15,894 downwards.
AAATCGAACCAGCCGATGGCCGTCCCGGCTACGATGGCGGCGCCCATCGCGCTACCTTCCGACTCCTGCAACGGATCGACCGGTAGGTCGAAGATTCCGGCGACGATTTCGGTCCAGATGCGGCTCCGCGCGCCACCCCCGGCCAGGACGATGCGCTCAGGTTTGCCACCAAGCTCGTGCAGCACCTGGTAGGCGTCGAAGAGTCCGAAGGCGCTCCCTTCCATGACCGCGCGACTGAGCTCGCCGGGTCCATGATGCGCCTTCAACCCGATGAATGCGCCCGACGCATCGGGGTCCATATGCGGCGTTCGCTCGCCGTTGAGATACGGGAGGAAGATCACCCCGTCCGAGGCGGGTGGAACCGAGGCCACGGATGCGTCGAGCTGATTGGTATTGCCGGTCATGATTTCTTCCCGGAGCCAGCGTAGCGCGCGTCCGGACGCCAGAGTCGCTCCCATCTGGTACCACCGCGGCAATCCGGAACTGGGTCCGGCCGGACTACACCAGGTGTGGATGCGGCCGGCGAGATCGACGACCGGCAACTCCGCCGGAAGGATTGCCTGCGATCCGGTGCTGATGGTCAGGAGCAACGTGTTCGCATTCGTTGCGCCGGCGGCTAGCGCGGCGAGCGGCGCGTCGCCCCCGCCACCCGTGACTGGGATGCCTGGCTGAAGGCCGAGATCGTTCGCAGCTCGCTCCGACAACGTGCCCGTCACCGCCGCGGACGGCAGGGTCTTGGGGAAGAGATCGCGATCGATGCCTACTGCGTCGATCACCTCACCGGCCCAGTCGTATCGATCGATGTCGAACAGCAGTGTGCTCGACGCATCGCTTGGCTCGGTCGCGAACTCGCCGGTCAGGCGGTAGCGGAGATAGTCTCCTGGCAGGAGCACATGAGCGGTCCGCGCGATCGACGCCGGCTCGCGCTCGATCAGCCAGGCCAGGGTTGCCGCCTGGAAGCCGGTGGCAAGTGGACTTCCGCAAAGCTCGATCAAGCGCTGCGCGCCAATACGCTCGGTCAAGGTCCGAACTTGTTCAGAGCTTCTCCGATCCTCCCAAATGATGGCAGCGCGTACAGGCGAGCCGCTGGAATCGAGCAGAACGGTTCCGTGCATCTGCCCGCTGATGCCGATCGCGGCGATTTCGACGGCGTTGGCCTGTCCGAGTGCACCGCGCGCGGCTTCGGCGGTTGCCGTCCACCACGACATTGGGCCTTGCTCTGCCCAACCGTCATGCGGGCGGTCGACCGGATACTGCGAGGATCCCGAACCGAGGACTTGACACTGCTGGTCGACGACAAGCGCCTTGATCGAACCGGTACCCAGGTCGAGCGCGAGAACGGCTGGAGTGCTCATCCGGATTCGGTGGCCGTATCGACGACTTCGTCGTAAATTCGATGGTTGATTGGTTTCAGGGCGGTATACAAGTCTTTGTAGATCGTTTGGTAGAAGTCATCATAGAAGGCTGCGGCGTCGGGATCGGGTTCGATCGTGGTGCTCACGAGATCGATCGTGGCATGCACGTCGTCCGAATCCCGGTAGATTCCGGCCGCCAGTCCGCCGAGGAGGGCGGCGCCGAGGGCGGTAGCCTCGTGAATGGCCATCACATGATGCGGTCGATTGGTGACCGACGCCTTGATCTGCAGCAGCAGCTCGTTGCGGGAGCTGCCCCCGATCACCGTAAAATCGGGCAGCGTCGTTGACCCGGCAAATTGCACCAGCGGTTCGACCGAGAGCCGCGCTTCATAGGCGACCCCTTCGAAAACGGCGCGGACCAGCGAGGCGGCGTCGATATCGGTCGTCAGTCCAACGAAAGCGCCGCGTGACCTGGGGTCGATGTTCGGCGGGCTGGAGAGCCGGAGATGAGGCATGAAGGTGGCCCCGTTGCTCCCCGGCGGTATCGATGCGGCGGCGTTCACCGCTGCCATCCGGTCCTCGATCCCCGTGACGGAACGTATCCAGTCGACCGACGCTCCCGAGGTGTAGAGGCCGCCGAACCCGTAGTATTTGCCGGCCGCGACATGGGCGCCCTGGGTATACCCCAGGCGTCCCAGATCGGGATCCCAGACCGGCGCGTCGAGGGCCACGAACAATGCTTCGGCGGTTCCCATCGAGTCGAGCACGGCGCCATGTTGGGTGACTCCGGCTGCGAACGCTCCGCAGACGTGATCGTGACCACCGACACCGATGACCGTTCCGGGAAGCAGACCGGTTGCGGCCGCGCCTTCTGCGCTGACCGTGCCGATCGCGGTTCCGGCCGGCATGACCGGTGAGAGGATGCTGGGGTCGATTCCGACCTGCTCGACCAGTTCCGTGTCCCATTCGAATCGCTGGAGATCGAACGCCAGGGTGCGGGCTGCCTGTGAATAGTCGCTCGCCGGCGACCCACCCAGTCGCCAGGCGATGTAGCTGTCCGCCATGAGCCACTCGTGCGTGTTTGCCCAGACCTCTGGTTCGTTTTCCTTGAGCCAAAGCAGCTTGCAGAGGGTGAAGATGGGTTGGAGGGCCAGCCCGGACCGCTCGAAGAGCCGTTGCTCGCCGACGGTTGCGGTGAGCCAATCGGCTTGCGGAATCGTACGGCGGTCGAACCAGGCAATGACGTTGTAGACCGGCTTCCCGTGCGCATCGACCGGAACACCGGCCTCGGCAAAGCTGGCGACGGCAACCGATTGGATACGAGCCGGGTCGCCAATCTGATCCACCACTGCCCGTACCGCCGATGCCGCGGCGTTCCAAAGCTCTTCCGGTTCGAAGTACGCCCAAAGCGGTCGCGGATAATGCGTATCGGTCGGCATCGAGGCTGTCGCCACCATGTGACCGCGGATGTCGTACGCAACCGCCTTGGTCGAGGTCGTGCCGAGGTCGATTCCGAGAATCAGGGCGTCGTTGCCAACCGAATGAGCCAACCGCAATTCACCTCGATTCGTACCCAGCCGTCACCGCCCCATTTTCTCACAGACCCGCTGCGATCCCGCGTGTGCCATGTCGAAGGGACACAAGAACGATCTCTGCGGCTTTGCACGTTCCCGGTACCATACCTGAGGAATTTCTGAGCGAGCCATGCGTACATCGGAAAGAGAGCGCGAATGCAATCGGGCATGCCTAATGTGTTCGAAGTCGAGCGAATGACCGAAACGGCCAAGGAGATTCTCGATCTCTGGTGGCTCTGGTTGGTGCGTGGTGCGTTGGCGATCCTGTTCGGAGTCGCGGCTTGGGCATGGCCGGGGCTGACGCTCGTTACGCTGATCTGGATTCTGGGCGCGTATATCATCCTCGATGGTGTGGTGAGCGTCATCGGCTCCATGCGGCACGGTGAGCTCAGCTGGGGACGCAGGATTCTCCTGCTCCTTTGGGGTGTCGTACAGATCATCGGCGGTATCGTGCTCTGGGTTGCGCCGGGTCTCGGCGCGGTCACCTTGATGGTCATCTTCGGCGTTTGGACGATGCTGACCGGTATGTTTCTTTTGGTGAGCGCATTCACGAGTGACGGGCATCTCATGAGTCCGTGGATGCAGGGACTGGTCGGGTTGCTTGGTGTGCTGGTGGGAATCTACCTTGTCGTAGAGCCCGGCCGGGGAGCATTGGCCACCACCTGGGCAATCGGTTCGATCGCGATCGTCTACGGGATCTTCCTCATCTTGGTAGCGTTCAAGATTCGCGGTCTGCGGAACAAGATCGACGATCGAGCGACTGCCGCTGAAAACACGGTGACGATGAGAAAGGCGCACTGAGCTGGCGTCTGGTCCCATCGAACGAGCGTCGCGAAAGACCGAGCTTGTCTCCGGTCTTTCGCATTTGGATGAAATGAACGGTCGGCCCAGCAACGCGGGACGCGAAACCCCTTCTGCGCTCGGACGTCTCATTGTCGGTGCATCGACTCACCTCTATACTGGGACGGCGTGGTTGGAATCATGCGTACGTACGCATGATTTTCTGTTTTCTTCTGTCTTGGATAGGTCCTGGGGCGCTCACATGCTGGTTTCCGCTCGTCGTTCGCACAGGTATAGGTTCTCGGTTCTGTGCGTTGTTGCTCTGGTCGTGATAGCGACGGTCCTGCCGCTGGCCGCCGTGTCCGCGCAGACGGTCACGCCGGCATCGGCGACTCCCACAGGACCATCGGACCCATGCAAGCCAGCATTGACCACCGCGGACGCAGGTGACCGGTACATCGTGTCCTCGGCGGAGACGAACCTTCGCTCCGGTCCGAGCACGTCATGCGATATCGTTGCCGAGCTCGAACGCGATACCGCCCTGGTCGTCGTGGGTGACCTCGTGGACGGCGATGACTACAGTTGGGCTCCAGTTTCGTCCGAATCTGGAGAGGGCTTCGTCGTCGTCGCGAATATCCAGGAAGTTCCCGACGGAGTGACCTGTGTCAAAGCCGAGGCGCGTGCTGAGACGGGCGAGGACGGCTTTACCTCCGACGCGGTAAATCTTCGCAGCGGACCGGGGCTCGGTTGCGCGATCATCGCCCAGCTGAATTCGGGAACACCGGTCCAGGTCCGCGGTAAGTCGATCGAGGGTGATGGGGAGATCTGGCTGCCGGTCTCTTCCCCGATGGGGGACGGATACATCGTCCATGACGCCTACGCGCCTCCGGGGAGCTGGGAACAGCCGGTTGCCGTCGCTGTCTTGATGTATCACGATCTCAATGACAACTACAACCGATTCGTGGTGGCGCCGTGGCAGCTCGAACAGCAGCTGATCTGGCTGCGGGACAACGGATATACGTCGATCACGCCGCGCGATCTGGTTGCATTTCTGGATACGGGCGCTCCGTTGCCGCCACGCCCAGTGATTCTCTCGGTCGACGACGGCTGGGCGTCCGCGCGCGTCTTTCGCGATCTCCTGACCGCCTATGGGTTCAAGGGCACGTACATGCTGCCCAATTACGCCGAGCTGACACCAGAAGAGATCTACGATCTAAACCAAAACGGTGAGGTGTGTGGACACAGCGTGAGCCATCCGTTCCTCGACCAGCTGGGCTATGACGGCCAGTGGTATGAGATCGTCGAAAACAAGGCATGGCTTGACGCGATCATCGGAACATCCGCGACCTGCTTTGCGTATCCATTCGGCGCATTCAACGACACGACAACCCAGATCGTGATCGACGCCGGGTATCAGGTCGCGTTCCACGCCTGGGATGGATTGCAGTACTTCGAGTACATGGATCGCTGGCACATCACGCGGATCGAGGTCTCCGGCGATTGGGACCTGTCCACCTTCGCCGCGGTCGTGACCTTCTAGAGCGCAATCCGAGACCGGCGCTGATGCAACGCTCTGCGGTTTCCTGGAACGCCATTGGCAACCGTATTCGGATGCTGCGTTGGGAGAATGTGTGACTGCATGTTGCGGCCCACCAGCACGGCCTCTATACTGACCTTACCCTTGTGATACCCGCGTACGTACGCATAGTTCCCGCCATGGTAGAGATGGGTCGAGGGTTTCGATGTCCATACAATGGATTCCGATGCGGGGGCGCCTGGCGCTCGTTTCCGCGATCTGTGCGCTCATGCTGGCGCCTCCCTTGTTGTCGCCAGCTCACGCGTTGGCGAGTAACCCCGCGGGGAACGAAGACGGTAAGCCCACGTCGACGGTTCGTGCCATGTGCGCCCCGACACTGGACGCGAGTTCGATGGGACCGCGCTACGTCGTTTCGGTCCCTGAGCTGAATCTGCGATCCGGTCCGAGTACAACCTGCGAGATCGTCGCGGAGCTGGACCGCGACACGGCTGTCTATCTGATCGGGGAACAAACCGAGGACGAGGACTACATCTGGATACCGGTTTCGACCAGCGCCGGAGTGGGGTATGTCATTCTCGAAAGCATTCAGCCCACGGCGGCCGACGGCACATGCGGCTCGAGGGGAACGTTCTCGGATACTGGAGAAACCGGCTTCACTGCCGAAGTCGTGAATCTCCGCAATGGTCCGGGGTTGGGATGTTCGGTCCTGACTGAGCTCAACGGCGGGACGCCGGTGACGATCATGGGGCCGGCGACTGAGCAGGACGGAGAGTCGTGGCTGCCGGTCTCGACGCCGCTGGGTGACGGCTATATGTATGCAGGTGGATATGCGCCTCCGGGCTCGTGGGTCCAACCCGTCGCCGTTGCGGTGCTCATGTATCACGATATCGGCGATTTCACCGATCGGTACCGGGTCGCGCCCTGGCAACTCGAAGAACAGCTCATCTGGCTGCGGGACAACGGGTACAACTCGATAACCCCGCGCGATCTCATCGCGCATCTCGACTACGGCGCGCCACTTCCGGCTCGGCCGGTCATTCTCTCCGTAGACGACGGCTGGGCATCGGTCCGGATTTTCCGAGATCTGCTCGCCGCATATGGATTCAAGGGGACGTATTTCCTGCCGAGCTACGCACAGCTTTCACCCGATGAGATCTGGGAGCTCAATCAATACGGCGAGGTCTGCGGTCACACGGTCAGTCACCAGTTTCTCGATCAGCTCAGTTACGAGGGCCAGGTCTACGAAGTGGCGGCGAACAAGGAGTGGCTGGATTCGATTCTCGGCGTCTCCACGACCTGTTTCGCCTATCCGTTCGGGTCGTATAGCGCAACGACCACAGAGGTCGTCGCGCTGTCCGGATATCAAATTGCGTTCGATGCCATGAATGGCGTGCAGTACTTCGACGGTTCTCTGAACCGATGGCATGTCAGTAGGGTCGAAGTCTCCGGGTTTCTCGATCTGGCGACCTTCGCCGCCATCGTCGCCTATTGAGGTGGCGCGGGCATGAGCGATTGCCGATAGAGATCCTGCTGCGTTTCGACGCCGATCGCCTCGGTGATCGTCCGCCAGTCATCGGCGGCAGCGGTAAGCGCCTCGTCTGGCGATGCGATCGCTCCATCGAGGAATGACACGATCCTGCTTTCGTATGTCCCCAGATATCGTTGCGTTTCCGCGATCCGAAGCTGGGGCAACTGGTGTGGATTCCAGAGCGTCTCGGCAATCGCGCCGAGCCATGTCGCCGTTGGCGTTGCCGGCCATCCCGCCGCTTCGAAGGGACCGACATCTGGATTGGCATCGTTTGGTGCAGGAGTGATTCCGTTCTGCGGATTTACGCTAAACCTGGTCTGCGAGGCTGGGAGCGAGAGCGAACTGAGGAATCGACTGACCTCGCCGGTACGGTCGAGCCCATCGATCGTGACGCCACCCCAGTTCGCACCCGCGGCGTTTCCAACTCGCTGGATCGTCCCGTCGAAAGACGGTTCGCCCGGTAGGGGAGCGACGTACAGGCGATTGAGATCGAACCCGCGTTCGAGCGCAAATGGCAGGAAGTCGGCCCGCGCTATCAGCACCTCGGCGGAACCGTCGAGCAAGCATTGCCAGAGATCTCCAGTCGATCCCGTTCGAGCCGATTCGGGTGTCGAGGAGGAGAGCGTTTGCCAGATCTCGAGTGCCCGGCGATGCGCTTCGCTGTCGATGACCGGAGTCATCGAGTCGGCATCGAACCAGAATGGATCCGATCCGGGGACGCTGGCAGCCATGGCGCTGAAGTGGCTTGTAACCTGCTGAGCGAACGTTTGCGGGGCAGCGACCCGTATGGCGCCGAATCGAGCCGCTTCGGCCAGATCAGACCAAGTTTCGGGAAGCTCGATCCCCGCGGCGTCGAGCAGGTCGGCCCGCGTGAAGAGCAGCGTGCAATCGTGATCGAAATCGGTTGCCACCCATTCTCCCCCGAAGCTCCGTAGTTGCGCGATCGCCGGTGGCAATCGGACAGGAGGTGGAGGCGCCGGTTCGATGAATCGATCGCGCACCAGATCCGGGATGGACCAGGCGGGGACGACGGCGCCGGAGAAACGTCCCTCCCCGAGCCGAAGATCGGACAGGAGGGAATCGGCCGCTGGTTCGGCTGGAACGATAGAAAGCAAGAGGCGATCGGCATCGTTTTCCTGGGCGAAGAGCGCCAGCTCCTGCTGGAGGGCGTCGACAAAAGGGAGATCGGGCGTTTGGATCCGAATTGGAACCGGAATGGGTTCCGCGTCCTGGGCGCGCGCCGACGAACGAGGTCGCGCAAGTGACGAAACGATAGCGCCGGTCAGGAACCGGCGCCGATCGAGTGCGGTTGGTTTGCCCAGTTGGTACAAACAGGCTATCCCTTCACGGCTCCCAGCGAGAGTCCGCGAATGATATAGCGAGATGCCACCAGGGCAATGATGGCCGGCGGAAGGAGCGCCAGCACCGTGCGGGTACCGACCGCCTGATAGTCGATTCCTCGGGTGCTTTCCGCTCCGGCAATGATGACCGGAATCGGAATGGCATTCTTCACGGCAATGGTGACGGCGAGAATGTACTCATTCCAGCTGAAGGCCATGACGATAACGAACGCAACTACCAATCCCGGAGCCACCAGGGGCAGCGCGATCTTGTAGAAGATCTCGAGCCGGCTGGCGCCGTCGACCTGGGCGGCTTCTTCGATCTCCTTCGGAATTTCTCGGAACATCTGCGTCAGGATGATGACCGGGAAGGGGAGGTTGAAGGTCGCATTGAGCAACACCAGTGTCCAGACCGAGTCGAGCCCAAGAAAGGGAACGCCGCGGAGGCCGAGCTCGCGGGCGAGCAGGTAAAACGGCGTCACGAAAATCACTGGTGGCAGCACGCGCTGAGACAGGAACCAGGTCGTCAGCGATCCGTTCGATGGATCTTTGAACCGGAAGCGTGCCAGGCCGTAGGCGGCCAGTGTACCCAGGAAGAGCGCCAGGGTTGCCGCTCCGATCGATATGATCAGACTGTTCTTCAGCGCGTTGCGAATCTCACGCTGGTCGAGAAGCTCGCGCCAGAATTTTGTCGTCGGCTCGAATTGCAGCCACGGAATCCAGGTGGCCCCGTACACGTCATACGGGAACTTGATCGAATTGATGAACGCCCAATAAAGTGGAAACAGGGTCCAGGCAATCACCACGATCAGCATAAAGATGATGAAGATATCGCCAGCGAGGCGGCTCGGATGGCGGCGGATTCGTTCGAAATAGTCGCTCATACCGTGCTTACCTCGCCTCTGCTTCGTCGGTGTCGTAGAGATTCTTGATCCGGCTCCAGAGGAGGGATACCAGCACCATCACGATGAAGAGCAACAGGTAGCCCTGTGCCGCCGCAGCGCCATAGTTGAAGAAGCGGCGCGCCGTACGGAAAATGTAGAAACCATAGAGCTCCGTCGCCCGGCCGGGACCGCCCAGCGTCATCGAGATCACAATGTCGACGACCTTGAACGCGTCGATCGTCCGGAGCAACAGGATGAGCCAGAGAATAGGCGCCATCAGCGGAAGCGTGATGCTTCTGAGTCGTTGAAACGCGCTGGCGCCATCGACCTCGGCGGCTTCGGTGATGTCCTGCGGCAATCCTTGCAGTCCGGCCAGCGAAACGAGAAAGACAAACGGCGTCCATTGCCAGATATCGACCACCATGATGGCGACAAACGCCCAGGTTGGATTCGACAGCCAGGGAACAGCATTCCCACCGAGTGCCTCGATTGCCCGGTTCACCGGACCGTCGATCTCATAGAAGATCGTTTTACCCAGATAGCCGAGTGCGATGGGAGAGGCAAAGAGCGGAAGCACCATGATCGTACGCAAACTGGAGACGCCGCGCATCTGCCGGTTGAAGAGCAAGGCCAGCAGGAATCCGAGCACCATTTCGACCGCGACGACAACAATGACGTAGATGATGGTTCGTTGCAGATTGGCGATCAGCGCTTCGTCGCTGAAGAGGTTTCGGTAGTTGTCGAATTCCACCCATCGGAGCATCTTGCCGGAGCGGAACGCATAGAAGCTGGTCCGCATCGCGTACAGGAGCGGAAAGAGGGTAAAGAGCAAAATCCAGATGATGGCCGGTCCGACGAAGAACCATTTCGTTCCGTCGCCTTTTTGACGGGAAGGTTTTCCGGGAGGAGGACCGAAGTCTCGAGCAACTGTCTCGGTCAGCGTGGTCTCGGACATTGATACCCGCTTTCGAACTGCACTGGTCTGGTTTCCGATGGGGAAGTGCGGGCGGAACCCGAAGGTCCCGCCCCTGAACGATCAGCCTCGTGCTATTCGAAGCCGAACGACCGCTTATACGACTCGAGCTGCAAGTCTCGGCCGAACCGCTCGGTGATCTCCTCGAAGTCGGAGGCGGTGGCGGAGAGCGCATCTTCCGGCGACGACTGTCCGGTCATTGCCTCGGAGAGATGCGTGTCGAGCGCGAGCCAGTATTCGAAGGTGCCCGGAATGCGCAGGTATGGGAACTGTAGCGGATTGCTGAACAGTTTGAAGTACGCGTCGGTGTAGTCGAGCGCATCCTGCTCGTCCCATCCAGCGTTCACATAGGCGGCAATGTCGCCGGTTCCGTTGGGTGGCGGGAAGTGGAACGTCCGGCCCGGATCGACGCCGTCGAATCCACGGGCGGCATAGGCCATCGATTTCGGCTCGGTCGCCATCAGCGCCATGAGATAGTAGGCGGCTTCTGGCGCCCCGGCGAACTTCGAGATAACGGGCGCCCACGACCCGCCAATCGTGTTGCCGACGATGTTCGGGGCCTCGGTATCCACGTACTCGCCGGCGGCGATGTTGTAGTACCGCATCGTTCCCGGGATCTGGGCGGTTTTGGTGACGCCCTTGACCTGCGACTTGCCGCCGCGCTCAGGTGTCTCCTGTGCCAGTGCTCCCAGGTCGCCCCACGTGTACGACATGGCCGCGTTGCCGCCCAGGAAGTAGTCCCAGCTCTCGGTGAGACCCCACGCCATCATGGCTTCCGGCCCGTATTGTGCGAGCTCGACGAGCTTGTTGATCGCGTCGACATGCCCCGGGCTGGTGATCAGCGGCTCCATCGTTTCAGGATCGAACCAGTAGAGCTGGGTGTTGTCCGGACCGACGACGAATGGCGCCGAGAAGCTCATGAAGTGGAACATCGCCTGCTGGCCGACGGCCAGGTGCATGGTGATACCGGAAATCGGGTCGCCATCCGGTCCCAACGGGCGACCGTTGAAGAACGCGGCGAGATCGACGACCTGATCCCAAAGCTCGGGCGGATCGGGGATCGGATAGCCATACTCCGCCTCGAACTCGGCGGAAATGTCTGGGTCGGTAAACAGATCCCGGCGATAGTAGAACGCCTGGCCGTCGCCGTCGTATGCGATGGCGTAGGTCTGGCCGTCGTATTGCATCAGATTCTTCAGACCGGGCAGGACGGAGTCGAGACTCCACTGCGGGAACCGCTCGTCGGTGATCCAGTCGTCCACTGGGATCAGATAGTCGCCTTCGACCAGCTCGCCCAGCCACCATGCGCCGATGATCGACGCATCGTAGGCGCCTGTTTCGTTGGCCATGTCCTGAAGCAGGTTGGGCAGGGTGTCATTCATCGCAGCCAGGACGATATCGAGGGTGGCGCCGGTGGCCGCCTCGAACTCATCCCGGACCTCGAACGCCGGAATCTGGATCGTCTCGTTCGGCATCAGGAAGGTGACGGTCTGTCCCGCGAAGAGGCAGCCATCGCCATCACATGGCGTCGCAACGGGTGGCGCGGCGACATCGGCGGGAACCGGAGTCGGGTCTTCCTGCGCACGAACCTCGGCCGCTTTGAGGAAGAGTCCGATCGAAGGCGCCGCAATGCCGAGCGCGGTTGCCTTGGCGATGAACTGACGCCGGCTCAGTTGACCGCGAATCAGCGCGCGGTAGAGCTCATGGACGGTTGGTTGGGTCACTGGGATACCTCCTTGTATTCGGTGCTCCCGGCGTCAAGCCGGGTCGGCCTCGCTGGATCCTCCATGGATCCTCGATGCTATGCAAGGCACGGAGCAGAACTCCCAATGTTGTGTGGCGGCTGCACGGCGTTGCCCAGCCGATTCAGCGGTTCAGCACTCCTTTCGACTATTCGTCTCTGAGTCGGTCGGAAGGCAGGAAGACAGGCGAGACGGGCGGTTAAAAATCGCATTCGAATGACCGGACAAAGGCTTTTCTCCGTCGATCCGATTGTCGCTCGAGGTAGGTATGTCCGTGAACGCGGGACGAACCCACCCTCATTTCATTGCGCTCGAAACTCGCTTTATGCTCGCATCATAGGCACGTGGCGTCAGAATCGTCAACTGTCAAGATGCACAAGGACAGGGCAATCGCAGCAACTTGACACGGTCCGGAGCACGCTATTCTTTGAGCACCCCGCGCCGACCCGCTGCCGTTGCCCGAAGGTGCCTACCCGATGGATACCCCGCTTCCCCATGCCCTGTTCGTTGAACTCGAGACGTTGTCCGATCCGCGTTCCCCCCATCGTCGCCAGCACAAGCTGGTCGATCTGGTGACGATTGCGCTGTGTGCGGTGCTGTCGGGCGCTGATTCGTGGGTCGATGTTGCCGAGTGGGGTCGCAGTAAGGAGCCCTGGCTGCGCACCTTCCTGGAGTTGCCTGCCGGAATTGCCTCGCATGACACGTTTAGCCGACTCTTTCGCCTGCTGGACCCGCAGGCGTTGGAGGCCGTTCTGCTGGACTGGGTACGCGCCACGCTGCCCGCCCCCACCGGGCAATCGGTCATTGCCGTTGATGGCAAGACGCTGCGGCGTAGTCATGACCGGGCCACCGGCCAGACGGCATTGCATCTGATCAGTGCCTGGGCGACCGAGTCAGGTCTGGCGCTGGGTCAATGGGTCGTACCGGACCATACCAATGAGATCACCGCCCTGCCAACGGTCTTGGAGGCAGTGGTCGTGCCGGGCACGGTGATCACGCTGGATGCCATGGGGTGCCAACGGGAGGTCGCCGAGACCATCGTCACGCAGGGCGGCGCGTACGTGCTGGCGCTCAAGGGCAATCAGAACCAGCTGCATGCCGATGTGCGGGACTTCTTTGTCGATGGACTGGCCACCGGCTTTGCCGCCCCAATCGATCAGGCCGAAACTGTTGAAAAAGGCCATGGACGCATCGAAAAGCGGGTCTGCTGGGCCAGCGAAGACGCCAACCTGCTGCGCTATCTCGATCCGGACGAGCGTTGGGCGGGGATGCGCAGTGTGGCCATGGTGCAGGCCGAGCGGCGCATCGGGAACGATCGGAGTGTCGAGCGGCGCTACTACCTCAGCAGCTTGCCGGCCGATGCCCTGCGACTCAACCGGATTGTGCGCACCCATTGGCAGATCGAAAACCAGCTGCACTGGGTGCTGGATACGGCCTTCGCCGAAGATCAGTGCCGGGTGCGGATGGGCGATGGGGCGCAGAATCTGGCGCTGCTGCGCAAGGTGGCGCTGAGCTTACTGAAGCGTGACGCTACCGCTAAGCTCGGGATCGCGGGCAAACGCCGCAAAGCGGGATGGGACGAGCAGTATCTCTTACACATCCTGACTCAATGAGCTGCGATGGCCCTGTGCACAAGGAATCGAGGTTTGGATCCCAAAGAGCCGGGTTTGGCTCAGGAATCGGAGGGCGAGACAGCGCGCCGGCGAGCCCGCCGATTGTTGTGGAGAACGGCGGGGTCGAACCCGATCAACGCTGATTGTGTACCCGAGGACTGAGCGAACGTTTCCACTGCGTGTGCCCCACCGCGTCTCAGGATAATTTCGGCGGCGTCGACCCGGGCTGGAGCGAAGATGAGCACGATCGGATGTGCAGAGGCGATCAGCCGTTCGATCGATGCATCGCCGAGTCCAGCCCTGCGCAACCGGTCGGCGGTTCGCCCTCGGTCGGGCCGGATCACTTGGGCATTGTGGCCAAAACCCTCACGGTGAACGAGGGTCAGAACGTCGGACAGACGGCTTTCGGCGATTCCGGCGGCGGCAGAATCGATGGAGGCGCGTGGATTGGACAATGAGCTCAGTCTCCGAAACGCGGGCCGCATGTGACATGAAGTCATCATACGCTACGGCGAGTCGATTCGGCAGGCAAATTGCTCGATGTCGAAGGGAGCGGGAGCGATCGTTGTCCTCGATGTCAGACGACATCGAGGACAAGCTTCGCCACCGTGAAGTAGATGATCAGCCCGGTGGTATCCACGAGACAGCTAATGAATGGCGCCGAGACCACCGCGGGGTCGACCCGAAAGCGGTTCAGGACGATCGGCAGAATCGATCCCACGGGTGCCGCCCAGAGGCCGATCGAGAAGACCGTGACCGCAACGACCAGAGCAACCTGCGAATCCGCTCCGTTGGTGAGCAGGGCGCGTATGAACATCAACGCCGCCATGGTCAACCCAAGCATCAGCCCGGTGGATGCTTCCTTGAGCAAAACGCGGATGGTGTGCTGCGGACCGATCTCACCGATCGCCAGCGCGCGCACGATGGTCGTCACGGTCTGCGACCCGATATTGCCGCCGGTGCCGATCAGAATCGGTATGAAGAAGCTGAGCACCGTCATCTGTGCAAGCAGCGAATCGTAGCGGCTGATGATCGAAACAGTCAGGAATTGCGCCATGAACAGGACGAAGAGCCAGACGATTCGCTTTCGATAGAGCAGGGTGGGTTTGGCCCGCAGATAGGGCTCAGAAAGGGGGGCGGAACCACCGATCCGTTCGATGTCCTCGGTGACTTCCCGCTCCAGCACCTCCGTAATGTCGTCGACCGTGATGATGCCGAGGATGCGGTTCTGATCGTCGACCACAGGCAACGCCAGGAGGTCGTTTTCAACCAGGACACGAGCAGCGGCTTCCTGGTCCTCGGTCGCGCGCACGGTAATCGGCCGCGTGTACATCAGGTCCTTGACCAGCGAATCGGGCGTGGTCAGCACCAGGCGATGCAACGAGAGAACGCCCAGCAAATGATCGTCCGGATCGGTGACATAGACGTAGTTGACCGTCTCGGCCTCTTCGGCAACCTTGCGGAGTGCGACGACGGCTTGATCCGCTCGCAAGGTGGGTGCGATCGAAACGAAGGCCGGGGTCATCAACCCACCGGCCGTCTCCGGTGGATAGGCCAGGAGCTCCTGGAGCTCTTGCGCTTCGGCGGGCTCCATCTGAACCAGGATGACACCGCTGTGCTCCGGTTCTAGCTCACCGAAGATATCAGTCGCATCGTCTGGATCGAGCTCTTCGAGGACATCGGCCGCATCGGACGCCGGGATCAGCTCGAGCACATCAGCCGCGTGCTCGTCGTTGAGCCGCACGATGAGATCGGCGAATGCTTCATTGCCAATGAGATCGAAAAGCGCGCGCGTCTCGGAGGCGTCGATCGCCTCGAAGATGGCTTCTGCGTCCTGGTCATCGACTCGATCCGCAGCGAGAAGCACTCCGGCACGGTCTCCGGAAGCAAGAGCCTCACGGAGACGCGCCACAGTGTCTTCCACGGTCAGATCGGCAACGACCGGCTCCTGCCGGGGATCCAAGGGGCTTGCCTGGGATCAGATTAAGAGGATGGGAGATGCGTCCTACGGAGCGCTGGCCGGCGCCACCGCATCTTTCCGGACGACGCTTTCGATGCCGTCTGCTCGGTCTGCGAGCGCTCGGTCGCCGTCTGCTCAGCCTGTTTGCGCGGAGCAACAAGTGGAACCGCGCGCACCACAGGCTGGTTGTCGCCATCGGCGATGTGATATCGCATGGTTTTCTGCATCAGATACCGTCCTTTGTGGTTTCAGAAACGAATTCGTCCTGAACCGCCCCCGGGCTCTTCGGGGCGAACGGCACGGCATTTCAGATCGTGGGGATCGAAATCAGTGGGCTCGTGCGCTCCGGGAGACCGGGTTAGCAGGTCCAGGCTTTGTAGAACTGCCGGCGTCCAACGCCGCTCCCTTCACTGAGCCGAATGCAGGCTGGAGGCGCCCGAAGCGGGCGCGCCTACATACCAGGGCCGCCACTAAGGCGACCGTGCGGAAGTATACGCGGTTCAGTCGATCCGCGGCAATTGCGGGAACGGCGACGTAACCGTGCAGCAGGGCGCTCGGCCATTGATTTGTGTCCACGATGTGGAGCGGCGCGTTGAAGTGAGCGCTAA
>JAMLHN010000015.1 GCA_023957115.1 Thermomicrobiales bacterium | reverse complement strand
CGGCGACGCCACCGAGCTCGCCATCGGCGACACGGTTACCGTCTACGGCACGCTCTACGGAACGCAATGTTTTGACAACCAGCTCGACGTCGAAGTCTGCCAACCCTTGATCGCAGCAGACCTCGTAGAGGAGTTAGGAGCTGGGAGTTAGGAGTTGGGAACGATGGCTTGCAGCCGATATCCGGAGCCCGGAGACGAGGACTTTGCCTGTTCGCTCTAACTCCCCAACCTAGCTCCTAACTCCTCATCTCAGTCCGGCGCGATCAGCTCATTCCCCGATACGACCTCCGCGTACCAGCGACCCGAGCGTTTGATCGTTCGCTGCTGCGTTTTGTAGTCGACATAAATCAAACCGAATCGCCGTGCATACCCTTCGGCCCATTCGAAGTTGTCCATCAGCGACCAGACGAAATATCCCTTGACCGGTACGCCGTCATCGATTGCCTTGTAGAGTGCCGCGAGATGATCGTGGATGTATCGGGCGCGTTGTCGGTCATCCACCTTGCCGTGCACGAGCCGGTCGTCGTAGGCCGCGCCGTTTTCGAAGATGTACTGCTTCGTCCAGATTTCGCCGTAGTCGGTATGGATCCGGGTCACCAGATCGGTGAGTGCAGACGGCTCGACGATCCAGCCCATATCGGTCCGCGGCAGATTGGGCGGATCGATCTTGCGGGAGAAGAGGGGAGGCTCGTTTCCGGCTTCGACATAGGTTGGGTTGTAAAAGTTGACCCCGATGAAGTCCGACGGCGTGGCGATGATCTCCAGGTCATCCGGTCCGACCTCCGGCCAGATCTCGCGAAAGAGATCGACCATGTCATCCGGATACCCACGGGCCGCCAGCGGATCGAGCCAAACCCGATTGCGCAACCCGTCCTCGCGAATTGCCGCGTCCAGATCCTCCTGGCTGTCGCCGTAGGGATAGAACGTGGTCGGGTTGAGACAGATTCCGGCATCGGCATCCGGCACATTGGCACGGATCACGGGCATCGCCAGACCGTGCGCCAGCAGCAGGTGATGCATCACCTGAAGCCCCTCCTTCAGGTTCGTGTGCCCGGGCGCATGAATCCCGTGCACATATCCCAAAAAGGCACTGCACCACGGTTCGTTGAGTGTGATCCAGTGCTTGACCCGGTCGCCATACCGCCGGGTGACGATATCGGTGAATTCCACGAACGCCGCGCAGGTATCGCGGTTCACCCAGCCGCCCTGGTCGTAGAGCGCCGACGGCAGATCCCAATGATGCAGCGTCACCCAGGGCTCGATGCCGTTCTCCAGCAATTCCTCGATCAACCGGTCGTAGAAATCGAGCCCCTTCTGCTCGATCCGCCCCGTCCCCAGCGGCAGAATCCGCGGCCACGACAGCGAGAACCGGTAGTTGGGCAACGCAATATCGCGCATGAGCCCGACATCGTCACGCCAGCGATGATAGTGATCGCAGGCAAAATCGCCGGTGTCTCCGTTCGCCACCTTGCCCGGGGTATGCGAAAAGACATCCCAGATCGACGACCCACGCCCATCCTCGCGGACCGCCCCCTCGATCTGATACGACGCCGTCGCCGCTCCCCAAACAAAATCGTCCGGGAACACTTCACCCGCCAATGCAGTCCCTCCTTGCCGAGCAGCATAGCAGGCGGCACGCAGCAGGCAGCAGGCAGAAGGAGCCCGTCGTCCCGACCGAAGCGCAGCGAAGAAGGCACGATCGCATATCCCCGTTTCCCAACGTTGAAACGCTGGGCTAACCCTTTGTCGTCACCCAGGTTCTGTATGAGCCATTCATGGCACAGCAAGCCGCCCCACATACAAACAGGAGGACGCCATAGCGCCCTCCTGCCTTCGCATGATCTTGCCGACCGCCGGCGGCTTCGTTCTGCGTGCCGCGTGCTGGCTGCTGCCTGCTTCGTGCTACCGCTCCGGGCCGCCTTCGGCGATGAAGAGCTCGGCCGGAACCGTGCTCATGGTCGCAAAGTTCGGCCAGTGCATGGCGGCAATACCGTTGGAATCAGGCTCCTTGAACTCGCCCGCAACCCACGGTTTGATGAACTGCACCTCGGTCCCGTGGTAGATGAAGACGGCCGGAACATCCTCGACCAGGATGCGCTCGGCGTCCTTGAACATCTCGATACGCTCTTCGGTGTCTCCCAGGAACTCGGCAGCGGCGCGTACCGCGGTATCGAAGTCGGCGTTCTCCCACGAGTGACGTCCACCCGAAAGCCAGACACTGAGCATATTGAACGGATCGAAGAAGTCCATCCCGTAGCGCACGAAGCCGAGCGGAATCTGCGTCGGCTTGGCGGTCAAGGCGGCCATAAATCCTTGCGAATCCTGGCTGACGACCTCCACATCGATGTTCAGGTTTTCCTTGATCATCGCGGCAATTGCCTGACTGACCGTCTCTTCGAGCGGGGTTGGCGCGCGAAGCAGAAGCTCCTGCGTCGGGAACCCATCCCCGTCCGGGTATCCGGCTTCGGCCAGCAGCGACTTCGCCAGCTCCGGATCGAACGCCTGGATCTCCTTCAACCCCTCGGTGTTGTTGGCCGGGAAACCCGGCGCCAACCAGGAATAGGCCGGCACGCCATTGGGGCCAAGGATGCTCGCCTGGATGGCATCGCGATCGATGGCGTGGCTCCACGCCTGGCGGACCTTGAGATCGTCGAACGGCGCCTGTGTGACATCGAAGAAGACATAATAGGTCGGGAAGTCACCCACGCCAGAGTGGATCTCGGCGGCGGTGGCTTCATCATTCTGCATGATCGTCAACGCGGCCGGAGCCGGGTTGCGCATGAAGTCGATCTCGTCCGCCTGGTACATAGCGAAGAAATTGTCCTTGCTGGACAGCTTGATGCGAATCTCGTCGACCAGTCCCGGCAAGGTACCGGTGTAGGCCTCATTGCGCACATACGTGATCTGCTGATCCGGAACCCACTCCGACAAGATGTATGGTCCAGCGGAGATGGCCGTCGCCGGATCGGTGTTGTACAGCGATCCGTTTGCCGCCAGCCCGGCCGCCGAAAGTGGGTTGGAATAGAGCAGCATGGCCGGAAGGTAGGGTGCCGGGGCAACGGTCTCAAAGACCAGCTCATACTCGTTCGCACCAACGTGCACCCCGATCTCCTCGACCCCGACCGTACCTTCGAGTGCTTCGGACCAGTTCTTGATCACACCCTGGAAATACCAGGTGAAGTCCCAGGCTTCCTCCGGATTGGCGGAATTCTGGAACGTCGCCACCCAGTCGTTGGCCGTGACCGGATTGCCATCGCTCCAGGCCAGACCTTCGCGGATCTTGAAGGTCCAGGTCATCCCATCTTCGGAGCCCTCCCACGACTCCGCCGATGCCGGCAGAATCTCGAACTCCCGGTTGAGGCGAACCAGCGGTTCGCTGAAGAGGTCAGACCCGGCATCGGATGGGCGCTCGTAGACCCGGACATAGAAATCGAGCACCTTGGCAACCGAGGCATCGTCGGGAACGACGAGAACCTGGTGTGCCGCTGGAGTGGCCTCCGCATCCTGCGCACGCTGGCGGAGAACGCGGCTCGTGCTAGTCGGAGCGGCAAGCGCACCGCCGCGCATCATAGCGCCGCCAAAAATGCCGAGTCCAGCCGTAACCGAGCCGCCGAGCACGGTGCGGCGAGTTACCGGATTGTGCAGAATCACGTCACGCGTGATCGCGCCCTGACGACCGTTGTCAGTCATGTTTGCTCCTTTGCACCGGGGCATGGCTGGGACGTCCAGCAACAGTTCCGGCGGATTGATGCAGAAGTGACTAATTCTGGCGCGGGTCGAACGCATTACGCAAGTGCGGACGAAGCAGGCAGCACGCGGCTGTCAGCAGGCAGTACCAACGGCGGGTTGCCATCAGCAGGGCATCCTGGGCTACTTCGTCGCCCCGACCGGAGCGCGGCGAAGCGAAGGGGCCTCCTCGCCGTAGCGAGTCGAACCTGCAAACCAGTGCCCCCGCAGCGTCACCCAAGAAGCAGGAGGGTGCATCAGCACCCTCCTGCTTTCATGATACACACCAGAATCTTCGCTGACTGCTGACGGCAACCGGCTTCGTTCTGCCTGCCGCGTGCTGCCTGCCGCCTGCTACCGTTCCGGGGCCCCTTCGGCGATGAAGAGCTCCCCGGGCACCGTGCTCATCATGGTGAACACCGGGAAATGGAGCGCGGCGATACCGTTCTTGTCCGGTTCGATGAACTCACCAGCCAGCCACGGCTTGATGAACTGCACTTCGGTGCCGTGATAGACGAAAACGGCCGGCACGTCCTCGACCAGCATCCGCTCGGCCTCTTTGAACAGTTCGATACGCTCGGCGGGATCGCCCAGGTATTCCGCCGCCGCCAGCACCGCCGTGTCGAAATCGGGATTCGACCAGGAATGGCGACCGCCCGAAAGCCAGACACTGAGCATGCTGACCGGATCGAAGAAGTCCATCCCGTACCGCATGAAGCCGAGTGAGATCTCGGTCGGCTTGGCGGTCAATGCGGCCATATAGCCCTGCGCGTCCTGTCCGACGATCTCGATATCGATATTCAGGGTTTCCTTGATCATTGCGGCGAGCGCCTGCGCGACCGTCTCCTCCAGGGGACTCG
Organism: Thermomicrobiales bacterium; assembly: GCA_023957115.1. Taxonomy (GTDB): domain Bacteria; phylum Chloroflexota; class Chloroflexia; order Thermomicrobiales; family UBA6265; genus JAMLHN01. Next base: position 77,543 of record JAMLHN010000015.1, on the reverse strand, counting down.
GCGAGCGCAACATCATCTGCTGCGTGGGGAAACCGTCCCCATTCGGGTAGCCCGCATCGGCCAGCAACGACTGCGCCAGCTCCGGATCGAATGCCTGGATCTCCTTCAGCCCCTCGGTGTTGTTAGCCGGGAAACCCGGCGCCAGCCACGAGTATGCCGACACACCGTTCGGACCGAGAATGCTCTGTTCGAGCGCATCCCGGTCAATCGCGTGACTCCACGCCTGCCGGACCTTGAGATCGCTCCACGGTTCTGCGGTAACGTCGAAGAAGATGTAGTAGGTCGGGAAGTCCCCGACCCCCGAATAGATCTCCGCCGCCGTTGTCTCGTCACGCTGCATGATCGCCAGCGCAGCCGGGGTCGGATTGCGCATGAAATCGATCTCGTCCGCTTGGTACAGCGTGAAATAGTTGTCGGGATTCGTGAGCTCGATGCGAATCTCATCGACCAGTCCGGGCAACGTTCCAGCGTAGTGGTCATTGCGGACATACGTGATTCGCTGATCGGGAATCCACTCGGCAAGGATGTACGGGCCGGAGGAGATCGCCGTTGCCGGGTTGGTGTTGTAGAGCGGCCCATGCGCGGCCAGGCCGGCCGCCGACAAAGGAAGCGAGTAGAGGAGCATGGCTGGCAGATAGGGAGCCGGCGCGACCGTCTCGAAGACCAACTCGTAGTCGTTGGCTCCAACCCGTACGCCGATCTCCTCGACCCCGATCGCGCCTTCGAGCGCCTCGGCCCAGTTTTTCAGCGTTCCCTGGAAATACCAGGTGAAATCCCAGGCTGCTTCGGGCGACACGGCATACTGAAAGGTCGCCACCCAGTCATTGGCGGTCACCGGGTTTCCGTCGCTCCAGGCCAGACCTTCGCGGATCTCGAAGGTCCAGGTCAGCCCGTCCTCCGAGCTCGACCACGATTCGGCCGCGGCCGGCAGCAGTTCGAAATCCTTGTTCAACCGCACCAGCGGTTCGCTGAACAGGTCGGACGCCGCCGCCACGGGGCGCTCGTATGCACTCAGGAAGAGGTCGATCACCTTGGCGGTCGCGGCATCGTCGGCCAGAACCAGCACCTGCTGCGCGGCAGGCTTCGCCGCTCCCTCCTGAAGAAGCTGGGCAGCCAGCGCATCGCCACGCAACATGGCACTGCCGAAGACGCCGAGCCCAGCCGCCACCGGGGCTCCGAGCACTGCCCGTCGACTGATCGGGTAGTGGGCGTTTGTGACGAAGATGTTCTTTTGGTTACGATCTCGATGAAACATTATTTCTCCCGGAAAACGCGTGACGCTGCGTTCCGAAGCCGAAACCCCGGACAGCCCAAGACCATTGATTCTAGCAGTCAGGGCGAAGCAGGCAGCAGATGGCAGGTGGCTGCCGGCAGTCAGCGGTAAGCGCGAATCCGTCGCCCTTGGCCGCAGCACATCGGACCCGCAGACTGGCCGCCAACGACCAACTGCTGACTGCTGACTGCTGACTGCTAATTCTGCCGGGGATCGAGCGCGTCACGTAAGCCATCGCCGAGGAAGGCGAAGCCGATCACCGTCAGCGCAATGGCCAGCGTGGGGAAGAGGCCCAGATACCAATAGAGCTGTATGTATTGCCGGCTATCGGCCACCATCTTGCCCAGACTTGGCACCGGCTCGTTGATGCCGAGTCCGAGAAAGCTCAGTCCCGCTTCAGCGAAGATCGCGGTGGGCATGAGGAGGGTGATGGCAATGATCAACGGTGGAATGGCATTAGGCATCAGATGCCGGACTGCGATGTGAAACTTGCCCGCGCCCATCGCGGCCGATGCTTCCACATATTCACGCTCACGCAGGGTCAGCATCTGCGCCCGGGTCAACCGGCAGATGCCGACCCAGCTGGTCACACCGATGACGAAGACGACGTTCAACACCTGATTGCTGAACACCCGTTGCATCACTCCACTATTGACCACCGACAAAAGGAAGATGGCGAAAAGCAACCCCGGAAACGCGGTCATGATCTCGACGATACGCATGATGAAGAAGTCGGTCTTGCCACCGCGCAATCCGGCGGCCACGCCGAGGGGGACACCGATCACACAGGCAAGAATGACGGCCAGGAATCCAACCATGTAGCTGGTGCGGATGCCATAGATCACCCGGCTCAAGTAGTTGTGACCGATCTGGTCGGTCCCCATCGGATACTCCCGGCTCGGGAAGAGATTGACCGCCATGAGATCGGCCTTGGTGTAGTGCGTCGGCGCAATCCAGGGCGCAAAGACGGCGACCGCCAGCAAAATGAGGACGATGACGAGGCCGATCATGCCCAGCTTCTGCCGCCGGAACCGATCGACGGCCAGTTGAAAGTTGGTCCGGTAACGACGGCCGCTCGGGGACGTTCGCTCGTCGACGAGGGCCGGCTGCTGGATATCTCCCGAGAGCTCGACTGGATCCATCATCCGGCACGCCCTCCCACCAGCCGCACGCGCGGGTCGAGCACGGTATAGAGAATGTCCGTGATGAGATAGGTGACGCCCCACAATGTCGCGATCAGCAGGGTGAGCGCCAGGATCATCGGATAGTCACGGCTAATCGTGCTGGTGACAAAATAGGATCCGAGCCCGGGAATATTGAAGATGGCTTCGATGAAGATCGAACCCGTCAGGATATTCGGAATCTCCGGCAGAAGCACCGTTACCCAGGGGATAGCGGCATTCCGGAAGATATGCCCGAGCATGATCCGCCGCTCGCCCAACCCCTTGGCCCGCGCGGTGCGGACGTAGTCGGATCGCATCGTTTCGATCAGCGTCAGCCGGGTATACCGCGCCACCAGCGCCATAGGCGCCAGCGAATAGGCGATGACCGGCATGATGTAGTGCTTCCAGCTTCCCCACCCACCAGTCGGCAGCAGATCCCAGCGAACGCTCAGGATCAGCACCAGCCAGGTGCCGACGACCCAGCTCGGAACCGTCAGTCCAAGCGTGCCCAGCGTGGTGACCAGATAGTCGATCCAGCTGTTCTGGCGGGTGGCGGCAATCGTGCCGAGCACGGTGCCACCGATATAGGCAATCAGAATGGTGGGGATGCCAATAGCGATCGTGACCGGCCAGCGGCTTGCAATCAACCCGGTTACCGTCTCGGTGGGCCGTTGAAACGGCACGCCGAAGTCACCCTGGATCGCGTGCCACATATACCGGACATACTGTTCGTAGATGGGCTTATCGAGACCGTACTTCGCGAGCTGCGCCTGGCGGGTGGCTTCCGGGAGACGCCGCTCCCCAATGTCGAACGGGCCGCCAGGCACCGCGTGCATCAGGAGAAAAGCAATCAGCGAGACCGCAAAGAGGACGAAAATGAGACTCAGCAGCCGTCCCAGAATGTACCGTCCCACCGGTGCGCTCCTGTGGTGTTGCAGGTCGAGAATCGACGTTGAGATCGTGGGGAGGCAGTCTAGCATGGGACGGCGGCCTCGGTCCCCGCGGCTGACGCCTCACCGGGCATGGTCGAAACGTCTCGGCAGGAGCCCCGTGCCCGGTACAACCGTCCACGACCCCCAACGTGGGCCCGGACCCCTGGGCATCGGAGACTGGACCGTCGCCCGGTTTTCGACCGCGCTCTGCTCCCCAGCACGGCCATGGTGCACCCGCACCAATCGCCTCATGTATCAGGTAGGTATGAGGAAATCGCCGCAAAATTCCCCAAGAGACGTACACTCTGCGCAATCGAATGCGTAAGTAGCATTGCGTTGTTGCGTGCAGGTGCGGCCAAAATCGATGGCTGGCAATGCGTCAACGGAGGAGAGACCCTTGAAAACGAAGGTCGACACACAGTTCACCCGTCGCAAGCTGCTCGGCGCGGCCGGAGGCGTCTCCGCGCTCGCCCTGGCCGGTGCACTTCCACGGGTTGCGCTCGGACAAGCATCGCCGGTGGCCGAGGTTGCGCCATATGACGGCGAAGAGGTCACCATCACCTACGGCTTCTGGGATACCGCCCAGGAAGCCGCCATCAATGCGCAGCTCGAAGCGTTCAAGGCGCATTTCCCGAACATCACCGTCGAACCGCAGATCGTCCCCTGGGCCGACTACTGGACCAAGCTCCAGACCGGCATTGCCGGCGGTGAAACGTTCGATGTCTTCTGGATCAACTCCGCATCCCTGCCGGTCTATGCCTCGGCCGGGGCGCTCCTCCCGATCGATTCGATCGTCGGAGAGGGCGGTGTCGATATCGCGAACTTCGCCGCCCCGCTGGTCGAGATGTACCAGTGGGACGGTCTCCAGTACGGTATTCCGCGTGACTTCGATACCATCGCCCTGTTCTACAACAAGGACATCTTCGACGCAGCCGGGGTTGCTTATCCGGACGACACCTGGACCTGGGAGACCTTCCGCGCGACCGGTGAGCAGCTGACCGATTCCGGCGCGGGCATCTGGGGCGCTGGGCTGCAAACGAGCTGGCAGGAGAACTACTACAACTTCATCTATCAGAACGGCGGCCGCTTGCTGAACGACGATCTGACCCAGTCGGAAGTCGGCTCGCCGGAAGCATCCGAGGCGTTCGTCTATCTCGCCGGCTTCTTCGCCGACGAGCTGACGCCGTCGATCGCGGTGCAGCAGCCGAATCCGGTAGCGGATACTCTCTTCCCGGCCGGCACGGTGGCCATGATGCCGGGCGGCTCGTTCCGCGCGGGCACGTACGGGGCCGCGGAGGCGAACATCGATGTCGCGCCGCTGCCGATGGGCAAGGAACGCGCCACGGTCACCCACGGACTGGCAAATGTGATCTGGGCAAGCGCGGGCAATCCGGGCGCGTCACTCGAGCTGGTCAAGTTCCTGGCCGGCGAAGAAGCCGAAACGATCCTGGGTGAGTCGGGCGTGACCATTCCGGCCTATGCCGGCTTGCAGGAGCCGTGGCTGGCCGCCAATCCGGATATGAATCTTCAGGTCTTCATCGACGCGCTCGACTACGCCGAGAAGGTTCCCGATCCGCCGGTCGGGTTCGAATGGCAGGTCGAGATCCAGAAAGTGGCGATCGATGGCTTCGCCGGGAATATCCCTGCCGAAGAGATCGGACCCAAGGCCGCCGAAGCCGCCGACGCGGTTCTCTAGCCGCGTAGGGGTGTCGCACTACGGAGCGACCGCGAAATACGGGTGCCACACAATTGTGTGGCACCCGTATTTCATTGATCGGCGCCGACGTAGCGGAGGAAGGAGGCTCACGCCACTCGAAATGCAGGACGCGCCCAGTGACGACGAGCTTCCAGAGATGCCGTGGGAGATTGTGTATCAGCGTAAGCGAATGCCTGAGGACCTACAAGCATATCTGAGCTTGCCCACAGGAACGCTGCGTGTTCCGGAAGCCATCGACACCAAGATTCGAACCCGGCACGCGCCGGACGTCGGTTTTTACGAGTCGCTCAACGATTGGTTGCCGGGCTGGAAGCACGCCATTCCTGACCCAGTATTTGCGTTCACCTGGCAGGTCTACATCCCAATTGATGAAATGTATTGGATCGCGGTCCTTCTCGCGAAGGACGCGAACGACAGCTACAACCTGATTTCGGTGTTCCGAATTAGGGACAGAAACGTGCGAAATCGGGTGAGGAAAGCGTTAGAGGATTGAGCGGCAAGTTTCTGCCCCGAAGGCCGGTTCGGGGGTCTCCTAAAAAGGCGCGGGTAGCCATTCTTCCGCCACAGAAACCACCGCTCGACAATAAGTATAGCAGGACGGTGGAACGCTCATCGGGACCACCGGTCGGCATGATGGGCATGACACTCGAGCCTCCAGCGTTCATACTGCCGACCCTACGATTGCTCCAACCGGTCGATGTATGGCAACCACGCCCATCCCAATCGATGTCGTCACCAGTCCCAGCCATTCGGCTCCCCCTCGTTTCGGCCGCCAGGCACGGACCGAGGCCTTCTGGGGATATCTGCTGATCGCCCCGATCATGATCGGGTTTGCGGTCTTCTTTCTGATCGCGCTCGGCGCTTCGCTCTATCTCAGCCTGACCCGATGGGACATGCTGAACTCCCCGGTTTGGGTCGGAATCGGCAACTACCGCACGGTGCTGCACGATCCAGAATTTCGCACGGCGCTCGTCAATACCGTCGCCATCACTGTGCCGCACATCGTGCTGCGAATGATCTGCGCGCTTGCGCTGGCCATCGCACTCAATTCCAACATTCGCTATCGCGCTTTCTATCGGGTGCTCTTCTTCCTACCGGTCCTGACCATGCCCGTCGCCATCGGCACGATCTGGAAATGGCTCTACGATCCGGCGTTTGGCCCGATCAACAGCGTGCTGCGCCGGCTTGGGCTTCCCACACCCGAATGGCTCGCGCAACCGCGCACCGCGATCATTGCCGTCGTGATCGTGCTCCTCTGGAGCGGAGTGGGGTACGACATGATCATCTACCTGGCCGGTCTCCAGTCGATTCCCCGCGACTACTACGAAGCGGCCTCGCTCGACGGCGCCGGCGGGTGGCAACGGTTCCGGGATATCACCCTGCCTCTGTTGACCCCGACGATCTTCTTTCTCTCGGTCATTGGGGTGATTTACTCGCTGCAGGTGTTCGACCTGGTCTATGTGATGACCAGAATCGACCAGACCAATACCCTGCCAACCATCGTCTACTACATCTACGATGAAGGGTTCCGGAACTTCCGCATGGGCTACGCGATTACCGTCGCCTGGGTGTTGCTGATACTGATCCTGATCTTCACCATCATCCAGTTCCGGTTGCAACGCAGATGGGTGTTCTACGGATGAGCGGCGCGCATGGGTTTCGCTGGTCCCGCCTCGCGCTCCACCTCGTTCTTCTTACGGTGGGCATCCTCTTCATGCTGCCATTCGCCTGGTCGATCTCGACGTCGCTCAAACCGATGAGCGATCTCTTCAAAGTGACCCCGAGCCTCATCCCCAGCGAAGTCCGCTGGGAGAACTACCGTGACGTCTTCGATTCCGTCCCGTTCCTGCGGTTCTATCTCAACTCGATCATCGTCACCATCGCGCGCACCTTCGGGCAGGTCGCCATCGCGGCGGTGGCGGCGTTCTCGTTTTCACAGTTGCGCTTCCCCGGACGGGATCTGTTGTTCTTCATTCTGCTCGCCGGACTCATGGTCCCAGATCAGGTTCTGATCGTGCCGCGTTTCGTCCTCATGCGTGAATTCGGCTGGCTGGATACGTATCAGGGGCTCATCATCCCGCTGATCTTCAGCTCGTTCGGCGTCTTCATGCTCCGCCAGTTCATGCTGGGCATCCCACGCGATTTTTTCGAAGCCGCCACCCTGGAAGGCGCGAACCCCTTCCGGATCTTTCGCGACATCTATCTGCCGCTCGCGCAGCCTGCGCTCGCCGCGTTCGGCTTCCTTTCGCTGCTGGCCTCGTGGAATGAGTTCCTCTGGGCGTTGACGGTCACCAGTTCGACCGATATGCGGGTCCTCCCGGTGGGCATCGCGCTCTTCCAGGGCCAGTTCTTCACCAATACCGCCGTCCTGCTGGCAGCCGCGAACATGGCCACCTTCCCGCTCCTAATCGCCTTCCTCTTCTTCCAGAAACGCCTCATCGAAGGTGTCGCCCTGAGCGGACTCAAGTAGCAGGCAACACGGAGCAGTCAGCAGACGGCGGTCAGCAGTCAGCATGGCCGAGACTGGACAGACCACCAGCTCTATTGCCTGAACAATTCTGCGTGCTGCCTGCCGCGTGCTGCCTGCTCCGTCAAACCACCCACCAGCGATCGCGGGCGAAGGCGTCGAGGCAGGCAAGCTGCGCGTCGTTCTCTACCGCGCGATCACAGACCACGCGAATCTCGCGGACGGCCTCCGAGGCCGTGGAGCCCTGGCGAATGAGCCACGCAGCGAGCACGGTACCGGTGCGTCCCTGACCGGCAAGACAATGCACCACCACCGGTAGACTCGCCGCATGGGCGAGGTCGATGGCCTCCAGCGCCTCGAGAAGCTGGCGCGGATTGGGTGCGGTCATATCGACGATGGGGATGTGCGTCGCGCGCATCCCATGTTCTGTGACCGCATCGGGATCCAACGCGGTTTCCGTCAGCGAGACGATTGCCTCGATTCCACGCGCGTGCAGCGCATCCAGGTCCTCGGCAAGATGAGCACCGCGTGATCCACCGGGCCGGCTGCTCCCAGCCAGAACGCCCTCGACTACCCAATAGAACCGCTCCAGTGCCATGATTGCCTCTACTCCAGCGGACACGAACCGTCATTCTCCCCAACCATAGACCGTGGTACGACGCCGCGAACACTGACCGGATGATGAGGACCGGCTGGCCGTTCTGCCGGGCATCTCGAGCGTTCTTAGAAGGCGCTTAGACACCGGCTCGAACCTTGATGCAGGCACACATCCATGCATGCAGAAAGGCAGAAACGACCAATGGATGAGACAAAAACCACGAATTCGGGCCGCGGGGCGCGATTCTGGGTAACTATTATGCTGGGCGGAGCAGCCGCGCTGGTGGTGCTTTGCGTCGGTATCTCTCTGGGCGGTCTCTACATCGCGAACCGGATCAGCGAGCCGGGCGATCCCGTCTCAGGAGTCACGGACGTAGCGGTGCGGGACAACACGTTCTCCCCCGATTCGATCGAGATCGAGCCGGGAACTACCGTCACCTGGACGTGGGAGGGGAAGAGCGATCACAACGTCTACGGCGATGGGCTCGAATCGCCCATTCAGAAAACTGGGACCTATGCATACACCTTCGACGATTCCGGCCAGTACGACTATGAATGCACACTGCATCCGGGTATGAAAGGTCGCGTCATCGTGACCGACGAAGCCGCCGGGGGAACCGCATGAAACGCGGCGCCCGCATTCTCGTCGTCGAAGACGACCGTTCGATCGCGCGGTTGCTCGAGCTGGAGCTTGGGCACCGCGGATTCGAGGTGCGGTGCGTTTTCGACGGCCGGGATGCGCTCTCAGCAATCGAGTCCTTCGACCCGGCTGCCATCGTGCTCGATATTCTTCTCCCGGGTATGGACGGCGAGCAGATCCTGGCACGGTTGCGACGATCGGGCGATACCACCCCGGTCATCATGCTGACCGCGCGCGACCGCATCTCGGACAAGGTTCGCAACCTCGAGACCGGCGCCGACGACTATCTCACCAAACCCTTCCAGACCGACGAGCTGGTCGCCCGGTTACGAGCCGTCATGCGCCGTTCCGAACCGGATGTACGTCTGCGCATCGGTGACCTTGTGGTCGATCCAGACGCGCGTGCCGTCGAGCTGGCGGGCAACTCCGTCGAGCTCACGGCGCGAGAGTTCGAGCTGCTGGCGCTGCTTGCCTCCAATACTCCGAACGTCGTCAGCCGCGCCACCATCCTCGACCGGGTCTGGGGCGAGACCCCGGACGTGCATCCCAACATCGTCGATGTCTATGTCGGCTATCTGCGACGCAAGCTGGAAACGCACAACCGCAGTCCCCAACTCCAGACCGTACGCGGCATCGGATTCAGCCTGCGTGGGTAGGTGGTCGATGCGCTCGATTCGCTGGCGGCTGACGATCTATCACGCACTGGTCATTCTGGGCATCGCGGGGTTGCTGCTGGGAATCGGACTCTTCGCGTTCTATCGAAGCGTGACCACCGCGGTCGAGGAAACCACCCGCAGCCGGGTGATCGAAACCGAGCGCCTGCTGGAAACCGGAACGTTCCCAACGACCGAACAGCTCATGCCCCTGACCGAAGGGGGCGTCTATCTGGTCATTCGCGATGCGAACGGGACGAAGCTGGCCGAGGTCGGATCGCCACCGGGCGGGTTCGACAACCTCGATGAGACGAGCCAAGCCCAGCTTTGGGAGGTGGTGCTGCAATCCGGGCAACCGGAATCGGCCTCACCGGACGAGCTCTACAGCTATGCCGCCCCAGTGAACGACGGCGCGTCTGGCGCAGCGGTAGTGGAAGGCTGGAAATCCGCCGATACCGCCGCCGAGGGGTTTTTGCCCGATGTTCGGGTGCTGACGTTTCTGGTGCCCGCCGTCATCCTGCTGGCCATCGGTGGGTCCTGGTTGCTGGTGAATTCCGCGCTGAAGCCGGTGCAGCAGATCACCGAATCTGCCCGGCAGATTGGCGACGAATCGCTCGATCGACGCCTGCCGGTGGAGCGGTCCGACGAGATCGGCGAGCTGGCCATGACGTTCAACGATCTCCTCGCCCGGCTGGAAATCGCCATGAACGAGCGAGACGACGTCCTGGACCAGCACCGGCGCTTCCTGGCCGATGCCAGTCACGAGCTCCGCACGCCGCTCACCGCGATTCGGGGATACACCGCCATGCTCGCCGGCTGGGGACTCTCCGATCCGGCGATCGCGCGAGAGAGCGTGACCGCTATCGATCGGAACGCAACTCGTATGAGCATGATGATCGAGCAGCTCATGCTTCTTGCGCGGGGCGACGATCCCGATCTTTCTCCGAATCTCTCGCGCATCGATCTGGCCGAGCTCGTACGAGGCGCGGCCTCCGACGCAAGCCACCTTGCCGAGGATCGCATCTCGATCGTCACCCGCACGCCCGAAACGGCGTTCGCGGAGGTCGATGGGATGCAGATCCGGCAGGTGCTCGATCTGCTTCTGGACAACGCGCTCAAGTACACCCCGGACGGCGGCACGATCGCCGTCGACGTGACCCGTTCCCCGGGGATGGTCGCGGTCATCGTGACCGATTCCGGTCCGGGTATTCCGCAGGACCAGCTTCCCTTTGTCTTCGACCGCTTCTACCGGGCCGATCCGTCTCGGTCCACCCCCGGCGCGGGATTGGGTCTCGCTATTGGCAAGCAGGTCGTGGCGCGGCATGGCGGTTCGCTGACCGCCGAAAACGCACCCCAGGGCGGCGCCCGATTTGTTATGCGATTGCCGTCCGGCGGTTCCATTCCCGTATCGCCAGGTATGCCGGCAATCCCACACTCGCGCCCAGCAACGCCGTCAACCCCACGGCAATCCGCTGCCGGCTCGAAAGTCCCCGATCCAGAACCGCCAGCACCAGCAGGGTAACCACCGCCATGATCACATCGAGCGCGAAGAACGACGAGACCGGATTCGCAAACAGCTCGTCGACGAACAACCGCACATCCAGCCCATGATCGACCAGCCACGGCACGATCCGGAAGAAAGGGATGATCGTCCCCAACGCCAGCAGCACCGCATACACCCAGAGATACTGCCCGTACGCCTCGCCACGGCTCGTGGTTTCCATGCGTTGATCGTCCTCCAGATTGCGTTTTCGCCCTCAATTTCCCCAAACCCCCTTTCTCTCCCAGGATTGGGAGAGAAAGGGGGCTTTCGTCATCGGTCCCAATCCCACTCAGGACTCAGGACCCAGAACTCAGAACCTCAGTTCGTCTCCCCCGACCGGGTCGGCAACTGTGGAATCAGCCACCCGAGGAACGCTTCCTGGCTGCGTGTCTGCATGTAGAGCTGTCCCGGTCCGGCAAACGTGATGACCAACCCTTCGCCACCGAGCACGGTCGACTTCCAGCCGCCGAACTTGTTGACCTCATAGTGCATTCCCGCCTGGAAGGCCACGATGTGACCGCTGTCGACCACAAAGGTTTCGCCGTCACGAAGATTCTCTTCATGAATGGCGCCGTACGCTCCGGTAATCAATGTCCCCGTGCCGGAGCACCGCAGCATGAAGAGTCCTTCGCCGCCGAAGAAGGTGCGGGCGCCACCCCAGCTCGTATCGACATTGATGCCCATGCTGGATCCCAGATATGCGCCGGATTGCACGATCAGATCCTCGTCCTTCATCTCGCGCACCATGACATCTCCGGTCAAGGCCGGTGCCAGCATCACCTGCCCATTGTTCGAGGTTGCGGTGAAGGTGTTCTGGAAGAAGGATTCTCCCCCAAGGATCGAGCGCTTGAGCGATTTGAAGAGCCCGCCGGTTGCGCCGGTCTCGACCTTCACATCACGCATGGCCACCATCGCGCCACTTTCCGCACGGAGCTGCTCGCCATTGTCGAGCGAAACCGTACAGGTCGCGAATGCCGGTTGATACTGGATCTCGGTTTTCATCAAGCGTGATCTCCTCTTAGATGATGGCAGGACATCCCTGCCACCAACGGCCTCGTCCGCGCCCCGCACTGGGCCGCGGTCCTAGAGTACATCCGCTTCGGACTCGGATGAACCATGTCCTGTCGGCAAAAACACAGCTTGCCCGTGTTAGACGACACATGAAAGATGACTGTCCCGTCATACGATCGGACCAGCGCTGATCAGCAACGTCCCGTCCCCTGGACAGGCCCTACCAGGGTGTGTCCGAACCTCGACCTGTTCCATTCAATTTTGTACGACTGAGGTGTGCACTATGGTACGAAGACGTGTTTCGATCCCTCGACCGCGGAATCATGTTCGGTACTGGATAACGACGGTCATCTGTACCCTGGTCGCCTTGGGGTTGGCATCGCCTACTGCTGCAGCCGCCACCGAGCCCGAAGACAGCCAACCTTTTGACATTGCGGGGATCCGTATCGATGACTCCAGACTAGTTCTCTCCTTCGTCTTCCTCGCGTTGGTGCTCGTGGCGCTGATACTCGTGTTCGATCTCATTCGGGATGAGAATCGGGAAGTTCGTCATTGGTCGGCTTGGCTTGCCGACCGAGGAATTCCTATTTCCACTGAGCAGATCCAAGCCTCTTTGGCGCCCTCTGCTGGACAACAGATTCAAGTTGATAAGGACGGCAACCCGATTGAACCACCCAGTTTCCAGATCAAGGGGCCCGCTCAACTCATAGCTGGGGCTCCCGCGACGTTCGAGATCGTTGACGATGCCGGCAATCCCAACCCCAGGTGGCCGCAACATGGGCAATCATCGACGGTACCTAACCGCCTCCGATGTTCATCTCTATCAGGAGATCGGATCGAAAAACACCATCACCGCATCGAAGCCAGGGTCATGCAGCGTCCAGGTAGCCACTGCAGAACTCAAGGCGAACCCGTTCCCGATTCAGGTCATCCAAGCGCCGAAGACCGCCCCCGTGGGTCTGCATTGGATTCTTTCTGGGGAGTGGCTACGTTTCGTTGACATTGGGACTCCTGCTCATTGGCGGAATTCTGGTGCTCGGCTTGGTCGGAGTATTGTCGATGGCTGTCTTGTCGACACTCCTGGGCTCATTGATCGGATTCGCATTCGCTACTGGGAAGCAGGCATCACCACCGGTGGATCCGCCCGCCGAGTAACACGTCATTCTGCTATTCACGAAATACGACGGGGCCGCCTGCAGGAGGCGACCCCGTCGCTAGGAATTGTCGTTTTGCGCCTGCGTGCTACAGCACGGACAATGGATCGATATCGACCCCGTTTTGCGAAACCGAGAAGTGGACATGCGATCCGGTCGAAATTCCGGTGCTGCCCATCGGCCCGACCGTTTCACCCTGGGCGACCTGCTGCCCCACCGAAACGTACGGCTGCTCGGCCATGTGGCCATAGGTCGTCTTGTAGCCGTTCCCATGGTCGATGATGACGTAGTATCCGAGCCCGCAGTCGCACCAGCCGGCGGCAGTAACCGTTCCGGCCGCGGCTGCCATGATCGGGGTATATGCCGGCGCGGCCAGATCGATCCCGTTGTGGAAGCCGCACCCCCACGCTGCGTTGTAGGCATAGAAGGGGAACGGTGAGCAACCGAACCCTTGGGTGAAGGTGTAGTCCCTGACCGGATAGACGAACATCTTGGCGCTGGCGGCGTTCGAATTCGCAGCGGCAGCCGCAAGCTCGAGGAATTCGCCCATCGCGAAGCCTTCGACCCCGGTTCCGCGAACGTAGTACCAGTCATCTCCATCCGCATCGAAGAACGGACCGTCGATGACCTCGACCGTGGTGCTGGTGTTCAAGGTGCCATTGCGCGCACTCGCGATCGATGCGCCGGAACGGACATTGACCGTCTCGGTCGCTTTCACGTCATCGCCAACCGCAAACCGGGCTTCTCCGCTCGGCCGTGACGAGGTCGACGCGGAGCTGCTGGATGCGCTGCTCGTGCTGGAGCTGGCGGCAGTCGCACCGCTGGTGGTCAGGAATCCAGCGAACGCATACCCCTCGATCGCGCCGTCGCTGACCAGATACCAGCCATTGCTCGAGGCGTCGTACCAGGGACCATCGACGATGGTGACGATATCGCCATCGCCCAGGGTCGCAACCTGCTCGCCATTGGTGGCCGCCTCGGTACGGACGCGTAGTCCGCCGCCATCGTCGGTCAACACCTGGACGCGCTGACCGGCCGTGAAGCTCGGTGTGTCGTATCCGAGATAACCGCTCGTGGCCGCCGTCGTTGTCGTGGTTGTGGTCGATGCGGCGGATGACGACCCACCGGCGAGGAATCCGGCATAGACGAAACCGGAGACATCGCCACTGGAAACGGCATACCAACCGTTCTGGGCATCGTCGAAGTAGGGGCCGTTGATGATGCTGACCGGGCTTCCATCGGCAACGAAAAGGAGCGCCTCGCTGTCGACACTTGGGCCCGATCGAATGTTCAATGCGCCGCCGTCATCGGTGCGCACCGTCGCGGTCGCCCCAGCCGAGAAGGTGGGAGTCTCATGCCCAAGGTTGCCGGCCGATGCGGCGCCAGATGTCGAGGCGCTGGAGCTGGCGGTGGCACTACTTGCCGTCACGCTGCCCGTGGTGCCGCTCAGGAACCCGGCAAACCCGTAGCCCTGGAACGCGCCATCGGTAACCAGATACCAGCCGTTGCTGGAACCGTCGTAGTAGGGACCATCGACGACCGTGACGACATCGCCGTCGCCCAGCGTCGCGATCTTCTCGGCCCCGGTGCTGGGAGCGGTCCGAATGCGAAGTCCCTGACCGTCATCGGTCACGACGACAACCGTCTGACCCGCGGCGAACGACGGGGTGTCATAGCCGAGATACCCGGCGGAGGAGTCGCCGCGGTCGATCGCGGCGTTCAGATCGCCATCGGCATCGAGGAATCCAGCGAAGGCGTATGCCGTCGAGGCGCCATCGGTAACGAGATACCAACCGTTGCTTCCCTCGTCATAGGCGGGTCCGTCGACGATCTGGATCACATCGCCATTGGCGAGCTCGGTGATGTATTCGTAGCTTTGGCCGGGCCCGGAACGCAGCAGCAAGCCGCCGCCATCGTCGGTCAACACACGGGCATAGCTTCCCGTCGCGAATGCAGGGGTGTCATACCCCAGATAGGCGCTCGCTCCGGTGGAGTGGGCCACAGTAATCGTTGGATTGATTGCGAGTACGACTGAAAGGATCGCCGCGCCTGCAAGCGAGCGATAGCCGAGCCTTGTCGCCACGCGTGATGGAGCTGCCATCAACACGTAACCCTTCCCTCCTGACAACGGACCCCGAGCTGCGGGCCTCGAGTCGTTTTCCCGCATGCGGACGATGGGCAGGGGGAGCCCAAGGATGCGAGAAGACAGCGTTTCGGGATCAGGAGTGCGGAACGGTCACCTTTTTGCGGAAAGGCGCCCACCGCCAGCCATGCGTTCCCCAACGCA
Source organism: Thermomicrobiales bacterium (assembly GCA_023957115.1). Classification (GTDB taxonomy): domain Bacteria; phylum Chloroflexota; class Chloroflexia; order Thermomicrobiales; family UBA6265; genus JAMLHN01. Next base: position 62,106 of record JAMLHN010000015.1, on the reverse strand, counting down.
GCAGCCAGCCCTGCTCTCGAACCAGTCAGTCCTCGCACACCAGCCGCGGAGACTCGGTCTCGTGCCACGGCAACGCCGTGCGGGATGCACGTATCGACTCGAGATGGTGGGTGCGAAACACCGCCCTCACCTTAGCAGCGGAGGTCGGACGGGTTCAACGTGAACGTACGGGAAGTTCGCTCAGAACGGCGAAATTGAAGATTGGCTGAGAACTATGGACCGCCACGCTCGCTCGTTGTCGCTGCAAACGCTATGCTTGGCGTGCGCCCATTTCGTTGAGGAATCGACTTCAGGCAAAGTGCTCGCTATGGTTACGACCCGATCTATCACCGCCGCCGAACTGTTCCAGCTTGGGCCGGACGCGCCCTATGTGCTCATCGAAGGAGAGTTGGTCGAAGTGATGAGCCCACAGGGGCGGTTGCACGGCAAGGTTCTCTCAAGGCTCAATTCCATCCTCGACACCGAAATAGTTGAACCCGGAACCGGAGAGCTGCTGGTTGGTGATGTTGGGTTCGTGCTGACACGAAATCCAGATACGGTGCTCGCGCCAGACCTGGCGTTTGTGCGTGCGGAGCGACTGGCGAACGCTGGTGACGGATATCTGGAACTCGCTCCCGATCTGGCGATCGAAGTGGTGTCACCCGGCAACACGCTCGCCGACATTGCCCGCAAGGTCGAACTCTATCTCGTACACGGATCGAGCGAAGTCTGGGTGGTGCGGCCCCGCGAGCGCACCATCGTTGTTCATCACGCCGATACGGGTAAAACCGTATTCCGCGATGACGAGACGCTCAGCAGCCCGCTCTTCCCCGGGAAGTCCCTCGCCCTCAGATCCGTCTTTCGGCCACGCTAGCGGCCCTCCTTACCCGAAACCACCGCGTTCAGGCAAGCGGAGTTCCACTCCCAAGATACCTATGCCCACCATGGGCGCCCACAGGGAGGCGCACCCTACAAGAATTCACGATCGTTGTCAGATGCGGTGGATCTTGGCCCTGTGAGCCTCTGGATTCAACTTGAGGAGGGCCACAAAAAAAACGCTCGTCCCAAACACTGTGATTCATTCCACGACCAGTACGCCGATCTCCGCGGCCAGATCCCGCATCTGGCCGGGCGATACGACGACCCCGTCCAGCCGATCACGCGTCAGATTCCAGCCGCCGAGCGCCGATCCACGCAGATCGGTCTGAAAAAACGTCGTCTCGGTCAGATCGACCCCGGAAAGATCGCAATCCGCAAAGGCCGCCTGCCGGAGACTGGCCAGCGAAAAATCGGCTTCCACAAAGGTGCAATCCCGAAACGTCATCTTGTCCAGCGTCACGCCCCGGAAGATCGAGTAGTCGAGATTGCAGACGGAAAAGGTGGCCGCGGTCAGCGTAAGCCCGTCGTGGAAATCGACACCCATCAGCTTGCACCGTTCGAACGTCGCGCCAAAGAGATTCGCCCCGGCCAATCGCGCTCCGGTCAGATTGCAGTCGCGGAAGACGGCGCCATTGAGCCGGGTACTTCGCAAATCCACCCCAGCCAGCGAGCATCCTTCGAATGTCGCGCCGTCCAACTCGATATGCGCGTATCGCCCGCCCTCGAGCGTCAAATTCCGATAGATCCTATCCGGCGCCAGCGCCGGAATCTCGCTCACAACTTCACCTCCCCAATCGTCCCATCGTCGCCTACGCAGCTGGATAGCGGTGGATTCGATCAACCACCGCTTGGCGCACGTCCCAGTCTTCCATGATGCAGCACTCATCTCCAGCCCCGGACTCCGGTCGCGAAATCCCAAAATCCCCCGCATCTTCTGCTCTATTAAGGAACACGACCCTCCACCCTGCCGCTATAATCGAACGGTTAGGGCAGTCGAGCGCGCCGCTATACCCGCGGATCGCGCTCTTTTCTGGTGTTTTCAGGTGTGCTGGACCGTTGCCCATCCAAGCCGGCAACGTCGATGAGCTAGTCAAAGGACACGATTCAGCGTGAAAGTAACGATCGAGCGGATTCCGGAGAGCCAGGTCCGGCTGGACATTGCGGCCGACCCGGACGAGCAAAACGAGGCGATCGAAAAGGCGTACCGCCGCGTGGCCCGCGAGGTGGTCATCCCCGGCTTCCGCAAAGGGAAGGCGCCCCGCTCGATGATCGAGCGCTATTTCGGTCGCGAGATGGTCGTCGAGGAAGCCAATCGTAAGCTGTTGGACGATCTTTACCGAAAGGCGATCGAGCAGGAGGATCTGGTCCCGGTGGGCGATCCGGAGCTCGAAAGCATCGAGCCCGAGCCACTCCAGTTCACCGTCACCGTACCGGTCTATCCGGCGGTCGATCCGGGGAATTATCTCGACGTTCGCGTCGATCCGGCCGATGCGTCCCTGGAAGAAGACGCCGTCGATGAGGTGCTTGAGGCGCTGCGCACGCAGCAGAGCCCCTGGGTCGATCCAGCCGAGGAGCGCACCGCCCAGGACGGCGACCAGATTACCGTTGATATCGCCATCACCGAAAATGGGGAAGAGTTCCAACCGCCGACCGAAGACGCCACCTTCGAGCTGGGCGAGACGACCTTCCTGGCCGAGCTGGTCGATCTGGTCAAAACGCTGAAAGCGGGTGAGAGCGGCAGCGCCGATATCACCTTCGCGGAAGACCGGGTGGATGCCGGCGATCCGCGCACCGGCAAAACGCTGACCTACACCCTCAATCTGACCGGTATCAAGCAGCGCGACCTGCTGCCGCTGGACGATGAGTTCGCCAAGACCTACGCCAGCGCCGAAAACCTGGACGAGGTGCGCGACCGCATCCGCACCAACCTGCATATCGAAAAGACGCGCGAGACGCGCACCGAGGTGGTCAACTCGATCGTCGAGAAGATTGTCGAAGGCGCCACGCTCGAGCTCCCGGCCCCGATGATCGAGGAACAGATCGACCGCCAGGTGCAACGCGCCCAGCGCGAGCTTTCCATGCAAGGGGTTCCCTGGGAGGGTTTCCTGCGCCAAATCGGCCAGACCGAAGACGAATGGCGCGAGTCGGTCCGCGAAAATGCCGCCGAAACGCTGACCTCGTCGCTCGTGCTCCGTGAGATTGCCGAGAAGGAAGGTATCGAGGTTTCGGAAAACGATCTCATCGCCGAGATCGAGCAGATGGTGGCCCAATCGGATCAGGCCCAGCAGGCGCAGACCCGCCAGGCCTATCTGAGCAATGAGTACCTGCGAAATGTCATTCGCAACGAGCTCTACGATCAGAAGCTGACCCAGCGCCTGATCGACATTGCCACCGAGGGGGGCGATGTCGTGCTCAATGGCTACGTTGCTCCGGAAGGCGTCGAGCTCGAGGTCGACGAAGCTGCTGAGACTGCGGCTGACGATGCGGTCACCGCCGACACCGAGTCACTGGACAGCACGGAGTAGAGTTAATCCGAACACGACCGGTGGCGAGCACGTCGCCACCTTCACACTCCGAGGTTCGTATGGAAGTTCCCAAGATTCACAATTTGATTCCAATGGTGATCGAAAGCACCAACCGTGGTGAGCGGTCATTCGACATCTATTCGCGCCTGCTGCGCGACCGCATCGTCTTCATCGGCACCCCCATCGACGACCAGGTTGCCAATGTCGCCATCGCCCAACTCCTGTTCCTCGCCAACGAGGCGCCGGATCAGGACATTCATCTCTATCTGAACTCGCCGGGTGGCGTGGTCTATTCCGGGCTTGCCATCTACGACACCATGCAGATGATCAAGCCGGACGTCGCCACCTACTGCATCGGCATGAGCGCCAGCATGGCGGCGGTCCTCCTGTCCGCCGGCACCCCGGGGAAGCGATTTGCCCTGCCCAACTCCCGCGTCATGATCCACCAAGGATCGGCCGGGTTCCGCGGCGCCGTTCCCGATATCGAAGTGGTCGCCCGCGAGACGATCAGTCTCACCACCAAGCTCACCGAGATCATGGCCTATCACACCGGCCAGGAATTCGACCGGGTCAAGCGTGACACCGAGCGTGACTATTACATGACCGCGGCGGAAGCCAAGGAATACGGTATCGTCGATGAGGTCATGGAGCCGACGCACAAGCTGACCGCCGCTGCGGCCGGGAGCAACGGCTCCTCCAATGGAACGGCAAAGAAGAAATAATCCCGAACCGGGGGATGGCCGCGGTGGACATCCCCCGGTTCTATCGGCCGGCATTTTTGTTTGGAGCAAGCTCGCCCCGTACCGGCCGGCGTAGCCGCCGGCCCTGTGCCGGCGAAAAACGGCGCAACAGGAAAACACGTACATGAGCGGGACAAGAGGTGGGCGCGTGCATTACCGGTGTTCGTTTTGCAACAAAGGCCAGGAAGAAGTCCGGAGGTTGATTGCCGGACCCAACCAGGTCTACATCTGCGATGAATGCGTGCAGCTCTGCCGCGAGATCATCGACGAAGAAGAACCCGCTCCGCATCGGGCCCAGGGCGGCCCGGCGCGCGTACCGGCCCCGAAAGTGATCTACGAGCAGCTGAACCAATACGTCGTCGGACAGGAACGCGCCAAGAAGATCCTCTCCGTTGCGGTCTACAACCATTACAAGCGGGTCAACGCCGAGCTGTTCGACGATGTTGGAGACGAAGTCGAGCTGCAGAAGAGCAATATCCTGCTCGTCGGTCCAACCGGGTGCGGCAAAACGCTCCTCGCCCAGACGCTCGCCCGCCTGCTCGATGTTCCCTTCTCGATTGCCGACGCGACCGCGCTGACCGAAGCCGGGTATGTCGGCGAGGACGTGGAGAACATCCTCCTGCGGTTGATCCAGTCAGCCGGCGATGTGGCTCGTGCCCAGCACGGCATCATCTACATCGACGAGATCGACAAGATCGCCCGCAAATCGGACAACCCGTCCATTACCCGGGACGTTTCCGGTGAAGGCGTGCAACAGGCGCTGCTCAAGATCATCGAGGGAACCGTTGCCAATGTGCCGCCCCAGAGCGGTCGCAAGCACCCGCATCAGGAATACATCCAGATCGATACGCGCAATATCCTCTTCATCTGCGGCGGCGCGTTCGAGGGTCTGGAGAAGATCGTCTCCAAGCGCATCGGCCGCAAGTCCAAGATGGGCTTCGCCGGTGACGAGCTGGACGCGATCGAGACCGAGAATCCATTGCAGTACATGACGCACGACGATCTGCTGCAATACGGGCTGATTCCGGAATTCGTTGGCCGCCTGCCGGTTTCGGTCGCGCTCGATGCGCTCAGCCACGACGACCTGATCCGCATCCTGACCGAGCCGAAGAACGCTATCGTCAAGGAGTATCAGAAACGCTTCCGCATGGAAGACGTCGAGCTGATCTTCACCCCGGAAGCGCTCGCGGCCACCGCCCAGCAAGCGGAAGAACGCAAAACTGGCGCCCGTGGTCTGCGCACCGCGATCGAATCGGTCCTCACCGACGTCATGTTCGAGATTCCGTCCATGGACGGCGTGCGCAAGTGCATCGTGGATGACAACGTCATCAACAACCACACCCGCCCGCTGCTCATGACTGAGCGCGGCGACCAGGTCGACACCGCGGCATAGATTCTTTTGTCATTCTGACGAAGGAGGAATCCCCTCGTCGCAGCGAGCGCCACGCCAGACCTCACAACCAAACAACAACCAACCAGCAACAGCGCCTCACCGGCGCCCATGCTGCATCTCTAGGATTTGGTGCGCTGCACGATCACCCGGCAATGAATTGCTGGGCTACCAAAGTAACGTCCCGCTGGGACTTCCCAACGGTCACGCCATCACCCTGTCGAAAACGCCACAATCCCATCGACCATTCACACATCCCGCACTTCGATCCAATCGCGCGCACCAAGCCAAGGAGGCTCACCCAATGAACCGCTACCTCATCTCCTTCGACGATGGCTCCATGGACCACATCCCCGAAGCCGATTTCCCCACCGTAGGCGAGGAAACCCGCGCCGTCGTGCGCGACGCCAAAACCGCCGGCGTCTGGATCTTCGGCGGCGGCCTCCTGCACCAGCAAGCCACCGTCGTCGGCACCGACGGCTCCATCACTCCCGGCCCCGATCCCAACATCAAACTCGGCCTGGGCGGCTTTTGCATCCTCGAAGTCGCCTCCCACGAAGACGCCCTCGCCTGGGCCGCCCGCTTCGCCGCCGCCTGCCGCTGCCCCCAGGAAATCCGCGAAATCATGTACGACCCGGAGTCGTAGAAGAACGGAGCACCTCATCCGTAGGAGAACCCCTCGTCCGTCCATGAGGCAGACTCTGCTATCGCGCGCGCTCGACACCAACGACATCACCCTCGAGACGTACGTTGTCCTGGTCAACTCGACAAAGGTGATCTCCTGGCTCATTCCATGTGCAACCTCATTGAGGCTAAGGATCACAAACAAATATCGCAAAGCTGATAACTGTGACCACGCTGACGGCTGTTCGCCGATAGCACCTTCCAGTCGTCAGCACAGTCCTTCAAGTAGTGTGTTTCTGCCTTTCCATCGTGTCGATTGAGTGTTCGGCAACCAGACTTGTGGATCATATCGAGTTGTGGCTGAGTTGCGATGTTGGCGACATAGCCATCTGGGTGCTCCCGCTTCCAGGAGAGATACTCGTCTTCCTGGCTCGGTCCAAACATTGGCACCAGAGCTCTCCTTTCATACCTTCGCGAAACGACCAATTGCGGTGCGTTCAAGCAGACTCAGGTGTTCCAACCTCCGGCTCCCCAACCTCCAATATCACCATCAACCCACCACCACCATCCGTCTCTGTATTGTTATTCGTCGTGTGATGGTTGATGTGGCAATGCAGCAGCCATTTGCCGGGCTCGAGCGCGGCCCAGATGACGTCGTAGCGCTGGCCGGGGCCGACGTTGACGGTATCGCGTAGCTCGCCTGTTCCCTCGGGCACGGGGAACCCGTCGATCGCGACCACCTCGAACGGGCCGCCGTGGATGTGCATCGGATGGATGAATCCGCTGCTCGTGCCGATGAAGCGCACCAGCAGCCGGTCGCCCACATTCAGATGCACCGTCTGCGTAGCGGGAAACGCCTTGCCGTTGATCGTGAAGTAGTTCGGCATCGCGCCTTCCATCGGCATCGCCGGATAGGTGTACCCGTCACGTTCCAGCCATTCCTGGAGCTGCACCACCAGCTCCTGATCGACGTCATAGTCGTTCGCCGGGTCCTTCGGATCGATGATCAGCGCCCCGTAAACCCCCAATCCCTGCTGCCGGTCGATGTGATCGTGCGAATGATAGAAGTAGGTGCCGTACTGCTCAGTGGTGAACTCGTAGGTGAAGGTGTCGCCCGGCTGGATCGGATCCTGGGTGATCTCGGCCGGACCGTCCATCTCGTTCTGCACGATCAGCCCATGCCAATGCAACGTGGTCGATTCCGGCAGGTGATTGGTCACCACCATACGAATCCGATCTCCTTCGGTCACCCGGATACGCGGCCCCGGAACCTGCTGGTTGATCGCATAGGCCATCATCTGCACATCGGGCAGGATGCTCCATTCGATCACCGAGAGTTCCAAATCGAAGACCTTCACTCCGTCCTCGATCCGCGGTTCCAGTGGCTGATCCCCCTGCGCATCGAAGGGCGCGGTGTACTCCACATCGCGCGGATCGACCGCCGCCATATCCTTCATCGCCTCGGCCGGCATGTCGCGGGTCATGATCATCCCGGGTGGCATGATCGCCCCGTCGACATCGTGCGATCCAATCCGAAGATTGGTATACATCGCCGACCAGACCAATCCGGCCACCAAGGCCAGCACCGAGAGGAGCGACACCGCCACCAGCTGTGGCCGGGTGACATCGGATTTCATCTCATGCATGCCGGCATGACCACCGGAGCCTTCGGACGGCACCGGATCCATATCATGGGAGGAGTGGTCCATCGTTTCCTCCTCAGGCCGCGTGTCCGGCATGGGCCGCCATCCCGGAGGTCGGTGCGTCGTTCTGGTCAGGCGACTCCCGCACCGTCATCAGGCCATGCTTCAGCCCCTTGCTGACCAGCCACCAGTTCATGGGATACGCGGTAAAGAACCCGACCGAGATCGCCAGCGACATCACCCCCCAATAGAGGAGCTCGCGCGGATCCATCGCCCGCATGTCGCGCCCCATCATGAACCGCACCATGACCGGGAACATCCCCGCCATCATCATGTTCATCGAAAGCCATTCCGGCAGAATCGAGCGGCGCAACGCCAATCGGTACGAGCCGCCGAACATATCCCGCATGAAGAGCGCCTGGAAGATGAAGAGCCCAAGGATGAACGCGACGATGTATTCGAGCGTCATATCCAGCCACATCGGAAGTCCAAGCAAGCCAGTGATCGTGGCCGCGATGATGACGCCGGTGGCGTCCCCGGCCACGCAATGCAACGTCGAGCCAATCGCCTGCTTCCACATCGGCGCGATGAAGCGCTCGTGCTCGCCCGGCCGTGGCTCCTTGTCCGCCAGGACATACAACACCAGGGCGACCGGCCCCATATAGAGACCCGTCAGCACCCAGGCCCACTTGATGACCCGATTTTCAGGCGTGGTCCGAAAGACATCCCAGGCGATCCAGGCGACCGAGACCGCCGTGCAGAAGAACCACCCCAGGAGAATGACATCGATCCAGGCGAGCGGCCCAAAAACAGGCACAGAATACGGTGACACAGCACCCTCCCGCGTTTAGTCCGATATCCCAGTCTATCGCCTCGGCCCGGGCCGCGCTCAGAATGCGGTGCCCGGCGAAACGAGCGCCCTCCACGCTTGTCTATACCGCGCACCGTCTCCCATACTGGCCCATAGAGCCACGGCATTACAACCAGACGGACGTGAGGGGATCTCTCTAGACGATCGACGTTTCGCCACGCGGGCTCGGCGGCGGGTGCGTCCGAGGCACGTGCGACCCCGACCAGCTCATTTGCGTCTTCGATAGGTCCGGCTGCGGCTAGCGCGAATTGCAGGTCCCGATTCCCCAACGTTGAAACTGGGCTAAGCCCCCTGTGGTGCGTACGTACGCGACAGGACGGCTTTGGTTCTCCCTGAACGTCCAGAGCAGGTTGTCTGACCTCATCTGCACGGCGCTCTAAGAACAGTCGAAAAAGGCGCCCGTTCGGTATACCCAGAGCGCAGCAGTTGCGGGCATCGGTGGCGGGACCATTGACCCATCCCCCATTGCCGTCCTCGGCATCGACCGTGCGTGCGGCGATGGTGCGCAGGTGGGTCTTGAGCCGACTGAAGACCAGTTCGATCGGATCGAGTCCGGCAAATAGGCTTGGCGGAAGCGCGCTGACGCAGCGGCCTCAATGGCCCGCCGCGCCTCCGGGAGCCGTATGCATTCAGGTTGCCAGGATCACGATCACGGCCCGGTCGCAAGGTCGGTACCAACTGCGTGCGCACCCACTGGGCAAAGACCGGTCCGGCGCACCTTCAGACCAGGGATGGTCCCACTCCGGATGGCGCAGCGCGGCCAGGCATGTCGTTCGTCCGTGGTTGCGGGGAACCGCCGCGACCAGCCGTGCGCCCACGTGGGGCTCGGCCATGGCGGCGGGTCGGGTGATCTGGGTACTGCTTTCGTCCAGAAAGACCAGATCGTCGGCCACCAACCGCGCCTGGTCCTGATGCCCACGCCTTGCCGCTCCAGGATCGCGCTCGGTGGCGATCAGACTCTTTTTTCGGGGACGATCCAGTCGCGCCACGGCCCGATGACCGTGCCACGACCGACGACAGCCCATGCTCCCTGGCCAGCCACGCCCGCAGCTCGGTCAGGGTAGCATCGGGCTCCGCGGCTCGATCTGCGCCTGCAGTGCCCGATCCATCTCCGGGCTCACGCGACGAGGGCGTCCGCAGTGGTGGGTCGTCGGCGCCAGCGACCCGGTGGTCTGCTGTCGGCGCCGCCAGTCGCCAAGCTCGCATCGACCTGACGGAAAACCGGTGGGCCGCCTCAGCAATGGAGCAGCCGTCCGCCACGGCTGCCATCACCCGTTCACGGAGGTCGACCGAATAGGCAGGGGCATGGCCACAGCATGGCACGATCGTGCCACTTAGCGGCCCTTTTGGTCTTTGCTCTAGAACAGTCGAACAGCGTGATCTTCCCAACGCGCGGCGCGACCGTTCCGCCCGGATATCCACTCCCGGGGAGAGCGGTAGCCAGCTTGTCTCTGATAGTCGATCATTGACTATGCAACCAGATCGAGCGTCGAGCTGGGACAATCATCGTTATGAAGCCAATACTCATCGACCCCCAAACCTTCACACCAAACGGCGCCGATATCTTCCTCGCGCAGGAGATCCGTTTCGACGGCGCGCGTTTTCACAAGGGACAACCGATCACGAGCGAAATGCTGGGCCGGTTGCACGCGTATCCGGACACGCTGCACGCCGTCCGGCTCGAACCGGCCGACATTCACGAAGACGATGCCGCAACCGCCATTGCCACGGCGGCCGCCGGACCGGGAATCGAGATCCGCAAACCGGTCCAGAGCCGGGTCAACCTCCGGGCGAGTTCCAAGGGGCTGTTGCGCATCGATCGCACCGCGGTCGATGCCATCAACGCGCTCCCCGATCTCGGCTTGTTCACCCTGCTCGACCGGATGGCGGTCGTGCCCAACAAGATCGTGGCCGGCGCCAAGATCACCCCGGTCGCCACGCGCAAATCGCTGATCGAAGAAGCCGTGCGCATCGCGTCGCAAACGACGGTCATCCAGGTCAAGCCGTTCAAGCCGCTCAAGGTCGGCGTCGTTACCACCGAAGCGATGGACGAAAAAACCTGGGCGCGTTTCGAACAGGCGGTCCGCGCCAAGATCGGCTGGTACGGGGGGGAGCTCCTGGGGTTCCAGGCAGCCGACAACGAACCGGCAGCGGTCGCCGGCGCGCTCTATGCCTTCATCGACCAGGGGGCAACCCTGCTGATGACCGGCGGCGGCAATACGATGGATCCGATGGATGGCGCATTGGGCGCGATTCCGATGCTCGAAGGGCATGTCGTTCGTATCGGAGCGCCGGCACACCCGGGGAGCATGTTCTGGCTCGCCTATACCGGTGATGTTCCCATCTTCAATCTCGCCTCCTGCTCCATGTACTCGAAATCGACCGTCGGCGATCTCGTCCTCCCCTGGATCATGGCGGGCGAGCGCATCACGTCTGCCGATCTTGGCGGAATCGGCTACGGTGGCCTGCTCGACCGCGATATGCAGTTCCGTTTTCCACCCTACGAGGAAACAACCGATACGGAATAGCTGCTTTCGGTATCCTGTATCCAACACAGCGCGATTAGTCTACGAATTGCCCAGGGGACCATGGAACTCCAGAATATCGGAGCACGCAACGGCAACCGAATACCTCCGACCTCCGAACAGGAGCGTCTGCGCGTGTCCGTTGTTACCCCGGGCATCCTTCCCCGTGAACGATTACTCGATCTGATCGATTCCCCAACCCTGGCGCCCATCACCCTGGTCACCGCTCCCGCCGGCTACGGCAAGTCCACCCTCGTCCACCAATGGGCCGCTCGCCATGCCCCCCACCCCTGCGGCTGGTACCAGATCCGCACCGAACACAACACCCTCGCCACCTTCCTCCTCCATCTCTGGCATGCCATCGACGACGCCGCCTCCCCCCTTCCGCCCCCAGATCCCCTCACCATCGATCGCGTCCTCGACCGCCTCCACGCCTGCACCGATCAGACCGTCCTCATCCTCGATGACTACCACCTCATCGAAAACGGCCTCATCCACCAGGTCACCGAACAACTCGTCCGCAATCTGCCCCCCGCCACCCATCTCTTCCTCCTCAGCCGCCAGCTCCCAGACATCGCCCTCGCCCGCCTCCGCGCCTACGGTCAGGTCCGCCAGCTCGCCCAAGACGACCTCGCCTTTACCTTCGCCGAGGTCAAACAGGTCTTCGCCGGCTTCCCCCTCGACGACGCCCTCCTCGCACAACTCACCCAAAAATCCGAAGGCTGGATCGCCGGCCTCCAGCTCATGCTGATGTCGGTCAACCTCACCACCTCCCCCGCCGCCGAGCAGCTCGACCGCCTCATCGCCACCATGCCCGAAAACCGCTTGCTCAACGAGTACATCGTCGAAGAAGTCCTCGACGCGCTCCCCGACGACCTGCGCCGCTTCGTCCTCGATACCGTCGTCCTCGATGTCCTCGATCCTCACCTGTGCGATGCCGTCCTGCAGCTCGACACCAGCGATCGCTTCCTCGAACGCCTCGAGAATGCCATCGTCTTCGTCGGACGTCCCGGTGGGGTGGGCCGCCCCCTCAGCTATCACGGCCTCTTCGCCGAATGCGTGCAACGCCTCCGCCTGCGCAGCGGCATCCAGCCCAGCGCCACCGAGCTCCGCCTGCGCGCCTCCCGCTGGTATCGCAGTCGCGGCCAATCCGTGGAAGCCACGAAGTATGCGCTGGCCGCTGGAGCCTGGGGCGAAGCCAGCGAGACCATGAGCGAATTCCTGCATTTCGACCGTGCGCAAGGCGATGTCTGGGACACGATCTATTGGGTGAGCAAGCTGCCCACATCCACGATGAAGAAAGATGTGCGGTTGCTGCAGAGTTACATCACCGCAATTTTGGCCACTGGCCGTATCGACGAAGCGCGCACGCTGATCGAATCGTTTCTCCATATTCCAGGATTCGAGCCAACCGCAATTCAGGAGAGCTGGCATGCCAACCAACGTGCGTTCGTTGCGTACGTGGACGGCGACGGGGACGAAGCCCTCTACCAGAGCTACCGCGCGCTTTCGAGACTTCCGTGGGAGGATGCCTCCAGCCGTCTGCTCGCATGGACCGGGATCTATCGAGAACTTTCCGACCGGGGGGAGCGCGAGCTCGCGCGGGAAGCGTTGCGGCAAGCCGAATCCGATCACAACCGTCAAGGAGGCGCATCGAACTACTGGCATTTCCTCCTTGCCCCAGCCATCGCAAACGATGCCGCCATCCGTGGCGAGCTGGCCAGAGCGGAAGCGCTGAATCAGCAGTTCATTCGGACTAATCCGTCCCGAATGCAGATTTCGTCGTTGGCGTTCGATATCAAGCTGCTTTCGATCTACGTGGAGCAAAACCGGCTCGACCTCGCACGAGACAAGGTGGACGGCATCCTCACGGACGTGGACGAGAGCACCCGTATCATCCTGAAGCCAATGGCGCTGCAAGCGGTTGCCAGCTACGCCACCGCAATCGGCGATCTCGAACGGGCCAGGCAGACCCTGGAACGCGGCCAGGATCTGGCCCGCCAAATTGGGAGTCGTGAGCTCATCCGGGCAGCCGAAGCCGCATTCGCCTACTCCTGGTTGCAAACCGGCCAAATCGAGCGGGCGCAACGCTGGGCAGACGGTAACCCACCCGCATCACAGCTGGTCCGCACGTTCGGCGATGTGGAACCGACTGGGCTGCACGCCCGGTTGCTCATGCACCAGGATCGGCTCGATGAAGCGATGGCGCTTCTCGAGCAAGGGATCGGGCGAGCGTGCGCCCGTGGCAACGTCTGGGCAGAGCTTTCGCTGACCGTCTGCGGCGCATCGATCGCCCAGACCGCCGGCGCGCGAGACGATTCGGATGCCTTCCTGAAACGGGCACTCGAGCTCGGCGCCCCGGGGCGCTTCGTTCGCGTCTATTCCAGCGCCGGGGTCGATTTGCGAGACGCGATCCGCGCGCTCCTGCCGGCGCTCAGCCCAGTTGCGCGTGATCATGCCAGATCGTTTGTGGGAGACCTCTTGCCAAATGACAATCCACCCCCCGTGTCCCTGACCCAACGGGAGCGCGATGTGCTTGCCAAGCTCGTGTTGGGCAGGAGCAATCGCGAGATCGCCGAGTCGCTCTTCATTTCAGAACGTACCGTCAAGAAACATCTCGCGAATCTCTTTCGCAAAACGGGGACGCCAAACCGCATCGCGCTCGCCCTTTGGGGCCGCGAGCACATGCCCACGATACCGAAATAGCCGGAACTCACCACTCCTTCCCGCACGTTCGACGTCACCGGCAGCACGCTGGATCTCCGCGTTCTGATGCTCCAGCCTCCCGGGCTTCTCCGGCCCCAGGACTCCGCACATCTCGCCATGGTGTCCAAAAGTACACCTATGGCCACCTTCTCCAAAAGTAAAACCCTCCCAAAGGACACTATTGCACGTCATCGCTCTCCCCTGAGAATTGCACGGCGAGCGCTCTATCGAGATAGAGGGCGGGTTGTCGTTCACAATCCGGCGACTGCCTTCTCCCACTCGATTCGAGCACACGATCACGATCGCGGGTGTACGACGCCTGCGGGAAGCGGGGAGGCAGCATGGGGAAACGATTTGCTTTGTCCAGGTGGCTGGTGCTCACAGTTGTTGTGTTAGCACTGGTCGCCCCATTGGCGGCTCCGGGGCTCATAAGCTCCGGGCAGCAGCAACAGGCGGCGCTGGCGCAAGACCAGCAGTCTGACCAGGAGGTCGACACCGGTTCCTCGGAAGAGGAGGTCGTCGACACTGAAGTCGACTCGCCGGATCCGACCGATATCGTCGACGAGCCCACGGATATCGTCGAAGAACCAACCGACATCGTCGAGGAACCGGCCGACGTCGTCGAGGAGCCCACGGATATCGTGGACGAGCCGGCGGAAACCACCGCCCCAGAAGACACCGAGGAAGCCGTCGAGGTTGCCGCGGATGAGGTGGTGATTCCTGCGGCGCTTCCGGCCGGTGTCGTGAACATCGGATGTGTCATTCCGGATGTCGAACGACCCGATGAGCGCACGATCACGTTGATCGTGCTCAGCGCGGCTGGCTACGGACCACCTGAGGTCTCGGGAACCGTGACCCAGGTCGGTGGCACGGTCGAACCGTTCTCCTTCTCCGGAGCGGGCACGATGTCCTGGGGTCCGGATCCGGGATACGCGGCGATCGAAGTCTTTGCCGAGTACGAGAATCTGTCCACCGGAGGGACCGAGATTGCATCGGCCTCTGGCACCTGTGTGCCGGCGCCGACGCCGACCGCGACGAACACCCCTCCGCCGACCAGTACGCCATCGGTGACCATGACTCCGAGCGAGACTGGCACGCCGACGGAGACGAGAACGGCGACCAATACGCGAACGGCCACCGGCACGCCGACGGAGACGCTGACCCCATCGGTCACGGCGACCCCGAGCATCACCCGGACCCCGACCAGCACGGGGACCGCGACGATGACTGCGACGATCACCAACACGCCGACGGTCACGTCCACCCCGTCGATCACCTTGACGCCGACGATCACCAATACGCCTGCGAATACCAACACGGCAACGGTGACGCGAACGGCTTCATCGACACGAACGGCGTCGCCGACGCGAACATCCACTCCGTTTGGAGCGCCGAACGGTTCACTGCAGATCCTCTGCGGCAACTCAACCGAGCCGGGCGCCGGGGTCTACTCCGGGTTCGTCTTCCTGAGCGGACCGGGGTACGCGGTGGCCAACTGGACGCTGGAGCGTGACGACGGAACGTTCCTGTACGGCGGACCGGCCACGATTCCGCCGACCACGAACCCCATCTTCGCGGAAGAGGGCAAGTTCGTAAATGCGTTCCTGAACGTCGTCTACTACACCGACGAAGGCTCCGTCTTCGCGGTCGCGAACGCCACCACCCAGTGCGACATCACCCCGGGCAACACCTGGACCCCGACGGTGACCCAGACCGCCACCTCCGAGGTGACGGAAACCGCAACGGCCACGGCCACCACTGCGCCGCCGACGAATACGGCAACGGCAACCGCCACCTCGACGGCGACCAATACCGCCACGGCAAGCGCCACGTCGACAGCTTCGAACACCGCCACGGCAACGAACACCGCCACGGCGACCGCGACCAGCACGCCGACGACCGCCGTACCGGTTGCCCCGGACGTCACCGACGGTGAATGCCTTGGTGGTACCTGGACCGCCCCGTCGGTCGACCCAGTCACGACGACTGGCATCACCTACGTGGTCACCCAGACGCCAAACGCCGGCAATGGCTGGACGTACATCGTCACCGCAACGGCGCTGCCTGGCTATACCTTTGGTGACCTGACCGGCACCGGTTGGGTGCCGACTGGCGACAACGAGGCAACGTACAGCGATACGGTCGAGCCGAATCTCTGTATCGAGACCGTTCCGGTTGCGCCGGATGTCACCGATGGCGAATGCCTCGGCGGCACCTGGACCGCTCCGTCGGTCGACCCGGTCACGACGACCGGCATCGCCTATGTCGTGACTCAGATGCCGAACGCGGGCAATGGCTGGACGTATATCGTCACCGCCACCGTGCAGCCCGGCTATGAGTGGGGCGATCTGACCGGTAGCGGTTGGACCGAGGTCGATGACAGCACGGCGACGTACAGCGATACGGTCGAGCCGAATCTCTGTATCGAGACCGTTCCAGTCGCGCCGGACGTCACCGACGGCGAATGCCTTGGTGGCACCTGGACCGCTCCATCGGTCGACCCGGTTACGACGACCGGTATCACCTATGTGGTCACCCAGACCCCGAATGCCGGCAATGGCTGGACCTACATCGTCACTGCGACGGTGCAAGATGGCTATTCCTTCGGGGATCTGACCGGCACCGGTTGGGTGCCGACTGACTACGACGAGGCGACCTACACGGACACCGTGGAACCGAACCCGTGTATCGAGACGATCCCGGTTGCCCCGGATGTCACCGATGGCGAATGCCTCGGTGGCACCTGGACCGCCCCGTCGGTCGACCCGGTCACGACGACTGGCATCGCCTACGTGGTCACCCAGACGCCAAACGCCGGCAATGGCTGGACGTACATCGTCACCGCCACCGTGCAGCCTGGCTACGAATGGGGCGATCTGACCGGTAGCGGTTGGACCGAGGTCAACGACGAAACGGCGACGTACAGCGATACGGTCGAGCCAAATCTCTGTATCGAGGCTGTTCCGGTTGCCCCGGATGTCACCGATGGCGAATGCCTCGGCGGCACCTGGACCGCCCCGTCGGTCGATCCAGTCACGACGACTGGCATCGCCTACGTGGTCACCCAGACGCCAAACGCGGGCAATGGCTGGACGTATATCGTCACCGCCACCGTGCAGCCCGGCTATGAGTGGGGCGATCTGACCGGCACCGGTTGGACCGAAGTCAATGACGAAACGGCGACGTACAGCGATACGGTCGAGCCGAATCTCTGCATCGACATCATTCCGCCAACGCCGAACACGATCGAGCCGGGTACCGACATCTGTGTTGGAGGAACCTACCTCCCGCCGGTGATCGTGCCGGGCACCACTCCTGGGCTGTCGTACACGGTCGTTCAGCAGCCCTCGGCCAGCAACAGTTGGACCTATATCGTGCGAGCCACGATCGTCGTCGACGGAATCGCCTGGGGTGATCTGTCCGGCACCGGCTGGATCCAGGAGAGCGCAACGGTTGCGGTTTATGTCGGAACCGTTGACCCCAACCTCTGCTCGGAGATCATTCCAGTCAAGCCGACGATCACCGGAAACGAGTGTGTCGACGGGGTGTATGTCCCGCCGGTGGTCGTACCCGGTAAGACCCCTGGAGTGACGTACACCGTGGTGCAGCAACCGTCGCCGCACAATCGCTGGACGTATATCGTCAAGGCGACCATCGTGGCGGACGGCATCGGCTGGGGCGATCTGACGGGCACAGGCTGGGTCCGTGAGAGCTCGACGGTTGCAACCTTCACCACGACTGTGGTGCCCAAGGGCTGCGACCTGCCGAAGCCCCATGGCCCGCATGGTGTCACCGTACTGCCCAGCACAGGAACCGGCAGTGCCGCCGATTCCATGCTTGCAGTGAGCGTTGTGATGGTGATCGCGGCAATGTTCGCGGCCGCGTCAGGACTCGTCCTGCGGCGCCGGCAAGGCTAACGCCAGCACATACGACATAGGTCGAGCGGGCGAGAAGCAGTTTGCTTCTCGCCCGTTTCTCTTTTCAGCATCCCCAGCTCCCAACTTCCAGATCGTCCACCAGTCCTGCTATGCTGGGCCAGCGAGCGCCCGTGCCCTGCTATGCTGTATCGGCCCCCGCAGACTGCTTCGACGCGTTGGAGGAGAGCGCCCCGATGACTCGGTTCCGGCTTCTACGTCTTGCCCCCGCCCTGTTGGCAATTGTCCTGGTCCTCACGTCCGTAAACGGGATCTTCTCGGTCCGTGCCCAGGACGCCACCCCGGAACAGGAACCCGCTGGTCAGGCTACTCCGGAAGCGCCTCCGGCCCAACCCTGGCTTGCATCCGAGTTCGTCTCAGGCGCCTGGCGGGTCAAAGTCATTACCGCCAAGCGCGCAAATGCCTTTCCCGACTACGGTCTGGACGGCCGCGATGACAAGGATTGGCTGGTCGCCGTCGTCGATGTCACCAATTGGAGCTCGGACGACGAAACCCTGAATCCGCGGGACTTTGCGCTGGAGCTCCCTGGAGGGGACGATCCTCGCGGCTTTGCCCGGCGCACCACCGAGGGCGTCGCCGAGCAATTCGGCCTGGAGCCGACCGATACGGAAGCAGGGGTCGAGATCGACGAAGGCGAGAACGCCCGCCTGGTCCTGGTCTTCGAGCTGCCAATCGACTCGATCAATCCGAAACTCTATCTGGATGGCGAATCGCTTTCGATTCAAGGCGCCATCGACGGCGGCCCGGCGCTGGACGATCTCCCCGAGCGATCGGCTCCTCCCGACGCCGATCGGGTCGAGTTCGGAGATGCCGTCAACGGCTTCACGCTGACCACCGGCGATGACGAGACCGAAACCGTGCTCTCCTATGTCGATGGCCCGCTACCGGACGAGTGTTTCGGCCCTGAAGCGACCCGCCGGCTCACACGGCTCGCAACCGACCGGCTCTACCTCGAGGAGCTCGACGGGGCAACATTCGTCTGGACGGAAGAAGACGACTCCACCCGCCGGTTGCTCAACTTCGAGCAGATCTATGGCGGATACGCCGCGGTTTTCGGCAATGTCAGCGGGCCGTTCGCCATCTGGCTGTCCGACGCGGAACAATCCTCCAGAGACCGGGGAGGCGCCATCTGGACCAACTGCACCGGCCCGCACGGGGTCACCCGCGTCGAAACACCCGAACGCTCGCAGCTCAAGATCAGCGATGGCGAGGGTGGCACGCTCGCGTTCCATCCGTGGCTCGAATGGAATCCCATCATCGTTACACAACCCGATGGCGGCGCCTGGGCCTTCTTCGGCGCGACGGCCGATTCCGGCGATCTCAAGGACAAAAAGCTCATCTATGCCGCGCACTACGATCCCACCCAGGGCAAATGGCTCGAAGCGTCCCGGCTCCCTCTTGGTGAAGTGCAGCTCGGCCCCTCGGCGGTCGTCGATAGCAAGGGGGTCGTCCATATCGTCTACTCCGCACGGGAGAAAGACGAAAGCGGCTACTACAGCACACTGCTCTACACACGCGAAGACGGCAATGGCGGCTGGATCGAACCGGTCGCCATCTCGCTCGACGCCCTGGCCGGCCATCAGATCGCGGCGTCTTTGACCATCGACGCCACCGACACCCTCTATGTCGCCTGGCAGGATCAGCGTGCGTTTAGTCCCCAGGCCCTGAGCTCGCCGGCCAATGCCGACATCTTTGTCAGCCAGCGCGAGGTCGATGGACTCTGGACAGTTCCGGTGTTGATCAACAATCACTATCCCACCTCGGCCGCCAGCCGGCCGCAGCTGGTGGTGGATGGTAATCGCCTGGTGGCCGTCTGGTCGGTCTACACCTCGGCTATGGGACTCTCGGCCGCCGCTCGGATGGAATGGTCGCAACGCCCACTCGACGATGAGCTCGACTGGACCGCCCCGCAAACCCTCACCAATGGCCGGGGCGATCTGTTCGGCGGGCGCCTGGTTGCTATGGCTGCCGATCCCACCGGCGGGGTGGTGCTGGCCTACGGCCGCATTGGCTCGACCGATACCTTCCTCTTTACGAAACGGCTTGGACCGGGGGCGAGTACATGGGGGTCCGATACGCTGATCGCCTTTGGGGAAAGCGGCACCTATCCCGCCATTGCCATCAACAATCTCGGAACGGTCTACGTCTCGTTCAATGTCGGCAGTGGGAACCTGGTCGATGTCGGCGCAACCGCCATCAGCTATCGCTCGGTCGAACCCGGTCCGCAAACGATCGTCACCCAGGACGACCCCAATACGCAGGGGATCTCGGCCATCGCGGTCGACCTGACCGGGCAGCCATGGTTCATCTACTTTGGCGAGATCCCGGGACAGGATCCGACGATCGTCGGCGTCATCCGAAACGCCAATGTTCCAGTGACGCCAATGTCAGCGTCATAGGGAACGTCGATGCAGACATTCGAAACGAGTCCGGAGTCTGGGTCCCGAGGAGACTGAATCGGACGTCACGAATGTAGGTTCGGTTTTTTCGGCAGGCGTTCACTGCAGGCTGCTAACCACCTACTGCATGCTGCCTGCTTCAAAAAGGGGATGGAATTGGGTTCGGATCTCGGACGTTGTTGGTCATCGATCGAAACGCCGGCGTTGTTGGTCGATCTCGACGTGATGGAGGCAACGATCCTCCGCTGGCAGACGGTCTTCGACACGGCCGGCGTCGACTTCCGGCCACATATCAAAACACACAAATCGCCCGCCATCGCAGCTTGCCAGGTGGCCGCGGGCGCGGTGGGCATAGCCGTCGCCAAAGTGGCAGAGGCGGAAGTCTTCGCCGCGGCTGGATTTCGCGACCTCTCCATCGCCTATCCGGTCGTTGGAGCGTCGAAGTGGCGACGGCTTGCCGAGCTCGCCCGCACCTGCACGCTCTCCGTCAATGTCGAGAATGAGCTGGCTGCTCGTGGTCTCAGCGACGCCGCGGTTGCCGCCGGCAGCGTGGTGCGCGTGCTGCTGGATATCAATATCGGTTCGAATCGAACCGGCATGCGGCCCGAGGATGCCGAAGCAATGGGCCGGTTGATCATATCGCTGCCCGGGTTGGAGCTGGAGGGCATCACCGGGTATCGCTCGTCCACCTTTCCGGGCGCCGCCGGACGCAGCCCGGCAGACGTCGGACGCGACGAAGGCGAGCTGCTGGTCGAGCTCGCCGAACAGTTGCGCGCGGCGGACTTGCCGATCCAGACCGTGGCTGCCGGCTCGACCCCGACCGCCCATGCGGTCGCGACTGTGCCCGGAGTGACCGAGGTGCGTGCCGGGACCTATATCTTTGGCGATCGATTCATGGCCGGCCTGGGCGCTCATTCCGAAGACGAGATTTCCCTGAATGTCCTGTGCACGGTGGTAAGCCGGCCGCTGCCGGAACGAGCCACCATCGACGGAGGATCCAAGACCTTCTCCGGGGACATTCCCGGCGGCGCGCTTCCGGGATTGCAGGGATTCGCCCGCGCGGTGGAAATCGATGCCGTCATCGAAGCCATGAACGAAGAGCACGGGATGCTCCGATTGGCGCCCGGCGTCGACCCTCAGATTGGAGACAAGCTGCGGCTCATTCCCAACCACGCTTGCACCACGGTCAATTTGTCGGACGAGCTGATCGGCATCCGAAATGGCCGCATCGTGACCGTCTGGCCGATCGCAGCCCGCGGAAAACGAACATAGGCTGACTGCTGGAGAATGGAACCATGCGAATCCTGATCGTCGGCGCGGGCGCACTTGGCGGACTCTATGGCGCGCTGCTGGCGCGAGCCGGCAACGAGGTCACCGTTCTCGCTCGGGGCGCCGCGCTCGACACCCTGCGAGCCGATGGACTGACCCTTGAATCTCCGCGCTACGGAACCTTCACCCAGCCGGTGCGGGCTATTCCCGATCCCACGGACGCAGGTCCGGTCGATCTGATCTTCATCGCGGTCAAGTCGTACGATCTGGACGCGGCGGCGCAGCAGATTGTCCCGCTGGTCCATGACGGCGTGACGGTCGTCGCGGTGCAAAACGGGATCGAGCATCCGCGCAAGCTGGCGGCGGTGGTTGGGGATGCAGCCTTGCTTCCCGGTGTGGTGATCGTCTCGGCCACGGTACCCAGACCCGGAACCATCCAGCACGTCGGAGGACCGGCGTTGCTGCAGCTCGGCGATATTGGCGTCCCGAATCCGGAACGTCTGGCGCGAATCGCGGCGGGCTTCCAGGAAACCGGAGCGCCGGTCGAGACCTACTCCGATCTCTGGCCAAAGCTCTGGACCAAATTCGGGTTCATCGCGGCAATGAGCGGGGTCACGGCCCTGACGCGGCTGACGCTACGACAAATTTTCGCCGTACCGGAAACACGCCGGCTCTACCACGATACGATCGCCGAGGTCGTGGATGTCGCGAGGGCAAGTGGCGTGGAATTGCCCGATTCGACCCCTGAAAACATGATCGCCATGGTCGAAGGACAGCATCCCATGCCGGAGCGCGGTTCGATGGCCTACGATCTGATGGCCGGTCGCCGGATCGAGATCTCCGCGCTGAACGGCAGCGTCGTTCGCCTGGGCAACGACCTCGGCATTGCAACGCCGATCAATCGAGTCATCACAGCGGCATTGCTTCCCTACAAAGATGGAGCGTCCGCCTTGTCGGCCTGGGATGAGAAGTCGCCGCTATGATGTATGGGACAATCGCTCGACCAGTGTTGCCAACGTCACCGCAAGGAGCTTGCCAGAGTGCTTTCTTCCACCCTTGGGACTGAACGTTTGACGTGCTCGCGCCGGGCATTGTTTGGCGCCGCCTCGACGATGGGAGGAGCTATGGCCCTTGGTCTCAAAGTGGACAGCATGGCGCACGACGGGCCGCACGAATTCACCGCGGATGAGCTTGCCCAGATCGACGAGGTGGTGACGGGGTTCCTGGATTCGAGCGGTACGCCCGGCGCGATCGTGGGGATCTGGATTCCGGAACGGGGCGACCTCGTCAGGACCTATGGGGTGAGCAACGTCGAATCCGGGGCTGCACCGGCCGAGGGCGACACGTTTCGCATTGCCAGTAACACTAAGACCTTCGTTGCCACGCTGCTGTTGCAGTTGGTGGATGATGGTCTGATTTCGCTCGATACACCCATCAGCGAGTTCGATTTCGGCTTTCCCAGGAGCGAAACCACGACCCTGGCGCAGCTCCTGGGTATGACGTCGGGGATCTTCAGCTACACCGAGGATGAAACGTTCGCGGCCGAGTATGTTGCCAATCCCATGATGCCGTTCACGCCGGAAGAAGCGCTGGAGATCGCGCGCGGGCACGATCCCTACTTCGCGCCCGGCGAAGGAATTCACTACTCTGACACAAACACGATCATTGCCGGGAAGATCGCCGAGCAATTGACTGGCGCCTCGCTGCCCGATCTACTGGTCGAGCGGATCTTCGCACCGGAGTTGCTGCATTCGACCAGCTTTCCGGTAAACGATCCCACAATGCCGGAGCCCTATCTGAGCGGCTACACGCCACCGGCCGGGGATCGACCGATGGCGAATGCGACCGAATCGAATCCCGATGTCGGATGGGCCGCTGGAGCGATGATCTCCAATCTCGACGATCTGCGTGTGTGGGTCGAGCTGCTGGCGACTGGCGCCTTGCTTTCGCCCGAGACTCAGGCGGCGCGCATGGACTTCACCCCAATGGCGGAAGGGAGTCCGGTGCGGTACGGGCTCGGCATCATGGAGCTCCTTGGGTTCTACGGGCACAACGGCGGTATTGCCGGATACAGCACCATCATGCTTCACGATCCGGGCGACGGTACAACGATCGTGATCGCCACCAATCTTTCGGACGAGCATGGCGGTGGAGCAGATTCGATTGCGCTCGGGTTGATCCAGCTCTTGATGCCTGAGCGCATCCCGGGCAGTTCGACGCCACTGGCCTCACCGGCCGCATCCCCGGTATCCTCCTAGACAACGATTACTTTTCGACAGCCAGAGGTCAGCTTTCGATATGAACTCATCGCGCAACACGATTATCCCAATTGCGGTTGGACTGATCCTGGCGATCGTGCTGCAGTTGGTCGGCTTGGACTGGAGCGCGGGACTTATCATCGGAGCGATCGTCGCCATCGGCGTTTCGATCTTCCTGCAGCGGCAGCTGCGCGCGGCGGAGAGCGACAGTTCGTCCACCGGAACGCCGACATCGGCCGCCGATATCGATGCGCTGCTTGCCACCGGCGCATCAGCCGTGAGCGGATTCGTCACCTCGGCTGGAGAAATCGCCAATCCATCGACCAAAGAGATCGCTGGGAAGATCGGCGCCAATCTCCAGGGCATCATGACCGCGTTGAACACCTCGGAAAAACGCTCGGCGGCGCCGGTGGTGATCGACAACCTGATCGAGCCGGCGCAGTCGGTGTTGACCGAATACCTCTTCCTGACCAAGAAGGCGATTGCGGCCGCAACCCCACGCACGACCACCATCGAGCAAAGCGTCTTCCCGGCCATCGAATCAGCCAGCCGGCAGACCTTGTCGCTCCTCGAGGAGCCGGGAACGCCCGACCTGACCAAGCTCTCCCGTGCCTCGACGGTTCCCTTCGAGCAGACCGTCACCATGCCGCCGGGCGGCGCCACCCCAAAAGGGTCCCGCGAGATCAAACCCGGCGAGTAACAGAACCACCCTGCGCGGCATATGCCCGACATTCCTGCCCAGCTTCTGGACATACGTTGCGGACGTTCCGATCGACTCCGGCCTCCGGACCTCACTCCCTACAATCGTTCCGCCGACTTCGGGAAGAGGGCGTAGACCGTTGCGTCACACCCCTTGATCCGCGCCGCCTGCCCGATCCGGACGTCGCCCCGGGCGCTCACCATCAGAAAGGCTTCCGAGCGGGTGAGGTCGAGCTTCTCCTGAATGATCTGGGTCAGGTTGTCGACCGCTTCCTCGACCGCGATCTCCAACGTTTCGCCCTGACCGGTCGCAATCCAGTCGGTCTCGGTTTCCATCCAGGGCCGATTCGGCGCCGCCCCCTTGATGAGCTCGACTCGAGCCGTCGTCTGACCGCGGATCTCCACCCCGGTCCCACTCACTTCCCCATCGCCCATGGTTGCGTGCAGATCCCCGATCCCCAGCAGGGCGCCCGGAACATGAACCGGCAGATAGACCGTGGTGCCAATCGTATTGGCATTGAAGTCCATGTTGCTTCCCTGCGGACCGGGATGAGCGGTGTAGACCGTACCCTCGGCCGGCGCGGTGCCGAGCACCCCGACCATCGGCCGTGCCGGAAGCCGTACCTTGTTATCGAAGATCAGGAAGTCTCCCTCGGTCCGCACCATCATGACCGAATTCGGCTCGATCCCATCCTGCAGGGCTCCGGCTCCATTCAGGGTGCGCACGAAACCGAGCGGTCCAAGCTCGATATCGAGAATCGTGACCGCCAGTGCATCGCCCGGTTCGGCCCCATTGACAAAGATCGGACCGCCGGCCGGATTGACCTTCATTGGATCGCGGGTCGCGACGAATTCCGGCAGATCCTCTGCCTTGTTCAGACGATCGGTCGACGTATCGTGCGATTCGACGATCACAGTCTCTCCTGGATCGATGGTCATCACCGGTGGCGTCGTGGCATCGAAACCATAGAGAAGCTGATCGCGCAGGATTCGTTTCATCGTTGCTCCATTCCGGTGTCTGGCATCATTCATGTCGGTACGATACGACCTCACGCATCTTTTTGGAGGACCCCTGCATGACCCCTGCCGAGTTGACCGCCACAATCGAGGCAGCGCTGCAAACCGTGCTCGCTGTCGAAGACTTCGAGCTGACCGAGGGGTTCGACGGGAATGGGATCGATGTTTCCGGCGACGCCTGGACCTGGCATGTCGAGGACGAGCGTTCGTACCTGGCGATCGACGACGAACCCGAGAACGAATCCGCGTTGCCCTCCGCCATCGAGAAGACCCTGACATTGCCCGTCATCGACGCGTTGCGCACGCTCGAACCGGCCACTCGCGTGGTACTGGCAGATCTGCTCGCCGCATCCCGGGATCCACTTTCGATCGCGTTCGCAGTGATCGTGCGCGCCTGACACGCCCTCTATCCACATACTGCAACGCGTTCGGGCGAAACCGGGCAAGCTGTCGCACAATGCCGCTTCATGACAACCGTACGCCCACCGGCCAACCAGCATCGCACTTCCGTCCGCAAACCGGACGATTTCGAACGCTTCTGGGCCGATTTGATGGCCGAAGCGAATGCCCTGCCCCTCGATCCGGCGATGACTCCAGTCCCGCTCCGGTCGAACGATCAGGTCGAGACCTTCGAGATTCACTACACCAGCCTCGATGGCTTGCGTATCGCGGGGTGGTATTGCCGCCCGCGTGAATCGGCGCTGGCTCCTCCGTATCCGGCTCTGATCGTGGTGCCCGGATACATCTCCGAGCCAACCCTGCCCAAACAGTGGGCCAAAGCCGGATATGCAGCCGTGGGAGTCGCACCCCGCGGCAAGCTCCGCTCGAACAGCCGGTTCGATCCGGGATACCCGGGACTGCTAATCGAGAACATCATCGACAAGAACACCTACGGCTACCGCGGGTTCTACATCGACGCGGCGCGGGCGGTCGATTTTGTGCGTTCCCGGCCGGAGATCGATCATTCCCGCATCGGGGTGCAAGGCGGCAGCCAGGGCGGCGCCCTGACCCTGACCACCGCGGCGCTGCGCAGGGACGTCATTACCTGCGGGGCTGCCGGAGCGCCCTACCTGACCGGCTACATGGACGCGGCCGCGCTCACCCGAAGCTATCCGTACGAAGAGATGAACGAGTATCTGCGACGCTATCCCGAACGCGAGGAACAGATGCGCGCCACACTCGACTACTACGACTGTCTGAACTTCGCGCCAATGATTTCCTGTCCCATGCTGATCTCCATCGGACTGGGCGACGATGTTTGCCCGCCGGAAACCGCGTTCGATCTGCTCGAGGTGCTCGGCGGACCGGTGGACTACAACGCCTGGCCCCGCTGCGCGCACGATGCCGGCGCGTTCTGGGAGGGCGCGAGCATTTCCGGTTTCCTGGCCAGACATCTGCACCCCATTCCGGTGCCATCGACATGACGAGACCCGCTGACTTCGATGCTTATTGGGAAGCCATCGATGCCGAGCTGGCCGCAATCGATCCAGCTCCGGCGCTCACCGAAACGCCGCTTCGTTCGACCGAGCGTTCGACCTCATACGACCTGAAGCTGACCAGCATCGGTCCATACCGCATTTTCGCCTTTCTCAGTGTGCCGAACGGGGAGGGGCCGTTTCCGGCGCTCTTGCATTCGCCTCGCTATGGCAGCGTCAACAATCCCCCGCATTGGGACGACCGGCAACGGTACGTGGTTCTCACGGTCATGCACCGCGGCCAGCGTTTGGCCGATACCCCATTCGCGGCGGACTATCCCGGTCTGCTCACCCTCGGCATCGAATCGCCGGACACCTGGATCTACCGCGGCATCCTGGCCGACATCATGCGCGGAGCTGAATTCCTCTTGTCGCATCCAAGCGTCGATCCGGCTCGGGTTGCCATTGCCGGAGACGATCTCGGTCTGATCGCCGCCGCACGACGTCCCGGCTTTGCGACCGTCAATCTGACGGCGCCGTTCCTCTATCGCATTCTGGAAGCCCGGTTGCGGACCGATGCCTATCCCATCGAAGAGCTCAATGATTATCTGGCGATGTATCCGGATGCGGCCGACGCGGTTGCGAACACCCTGAGCTATTTCGATCCAGTTGCCCACGCTCCATCGTTCCAGGGAACGGCCATTCTGAGCGAACAAGATCCAGGCGCGCTCAATGGCCCGGAATGGCTCGAACCGCTCCGCAGCGCCCTCGGCGGCCCGGTGATTCCGTACCGCCTCTCCCACGAAGGCGGTACCGACCACGATGCCTTGGACGCCGTGCTGGCCAAACAGCTCAGGGTGTCGCCACTGCCCCGCTTATGGCCTGCGGCGATGAAGACGATCCGGTAGCCCGCCTTGTAATTGAACGTACTTTTTGTACGATTTGTACAGTCGTATATGTGACGTGAATTGGATCGAAAGATGTCTGTCTCTGATGAAGCAATTTCTATGTCAGCGACCGAGGTGCGCGAGAATTTTGTCGAGGTCATCAATCGCGTGGCCTATGGCGACGAGCGTGTTGTGCGCACACGTCATGGCAAAGCACTCGTAGCATTGGTGCCTATTGATGATCTCGATGCGCAACTGGCGGATGAGGCATGGGATGCGTATCAGCGTGAGGGCGGTGTCCCAGTTGAAGTCATTCGGCAGAAGTTGGATGCCGCCATTGCCCGTGAAGGGGAGTCGACGTTCTAGTACAATTCGATAAAATGCGACGTTTTGTACAAAATGGACATGCCATGGTAACGACACATCAGTCCCCAATCTTCACTGCCGCCGAAATGCGTGAGAACCTTGCCGAGATTCTCAACCGGGCGGCGTACGGGCAAGAGCGCATCGTCGTGACACGTCACGGAAAAGAATTGGTTGCGGTGGTACCGATCGCGGATCTCGAAGAGCTCGAGCGCCTTGAGGATGAAATCGATCGTCAGGAAATCGAGCGATCGTTGCAGAGCATCCGCGAAGAAGGAACGATTCCCTGGGAAACGGTTCGCGTCGAGTCTGGCCTCGAATAGGTGCCGGAACAGCGACCTACCCGGTACACGATTGAATTTGCTCCCCATGCGAGCCGGGAGTTCAAGAAGCTACCCAAAGCCATTCGAGCGGACATCGACGCGGTCATCAAGGCACTTGCGGAGAATCCTCGCCCGTATGGATACCGCAAGCTCCACGGATGGAACGATAAGTACCGCGTTCGCGTGGGTAACTATCGGGTCGTCTATGAGATCCACGATGGGATTCTGGTCGTTCTGATTTTCAGTGTGGGCGATCGCGCTGATATCTATCGCCGGATGAAGAACTCATAGTCGCTGAGCGGATAACCCCGATCGTTCATTCAATCGCTCCCATACAATCCGGGGACAATCGTCGGATTCGCAAAGATGGGAGTATTCGACCCCTCATGGCCCAATCGGTTCCCCAGCAGCTCGGTGTCCGTCCGGTCATCAACGCGTCCGCCACCTTGACCAAACTCGGCGGATCGCTGATGCCACCGGAAGTCGTCGAGGCAATGTCCGCCGCCTCGACGCAATTCGTCGATATGTTCGAGCTGAACCGCAAGGTCGGCGAACGTCTGGCAGAGCTCACGCACAACGAAGCCGCCTTTGTGTCGTCCGGCGCGGCCGCGGGTATCGCACTTTGTGTCGCGTCGTGCATTGCCGGTACGAATCCCGACGTCCAGCAGTCGTTTCCCTATCTCGACGGGATCGAGAAGACCAACGTCGTCGTCTACAAACGGCAGCGCAACCCCTACGACTATGCCGCCCGGCAAACCGGCGCCCGGCTGATCGAGATCGAACCCGATGGCGACGATCTCGAGATTCAAGTCGCCAATCCCAAAACTGCCTGTGTCCTCTACTTCGGCGGCGAAGCGCTCGCGGCCGGGGCCCGCCCCCTACCGGAGGTCGTCGAGGTTGCGCATTCGATGAGTGTGCCGGTCATCGTGGACGCCGCCGCGCAGATTCCGCCGATCAGCAACCTCTGGCATTACACGCGCAACCTGGGCGCCGATGCGGCCATCTTCAGCGGAGGCAAAGGACTCCGCGGACCGCAGTCGAGCGGTCTGGTCGTCGGCAAAAAAACGATCATCGATGGGATTCGTCCCAACGCCGCGCCCAACCAGAGCTTTGGCCGTCCAATGAAGGTCGGCAAAGAAGAGCTGGCCGGACTCTTGACCGCGGTCGAGCTGGCGCTCCGGGACGACGAAGCAGCCACACTGGCTGGATACGAGGAATCGGTGCAGCTCTGGGTCAACGAGCTCAACGGTATCCCCGGTGTGACCGTCGAGCGGCGTTACCCGAGTGAAGCGGGACAACCGCACGGCCGCGCCGCATTGACCGTCGATCCCTCATTCCCGATGACCCGCGATGAGATCATAGCGGCGCTCTGGGACCGCGATCCGCGCATCGCAGTCGGCGTCATTGACGAACACACGTTTGCGCTCAACCCGCAAACCCTGGAAACTGGTGAAGATCGAATCGTCCTCGAGGCAGTGCGCGACGTACTGACCTCGGCAACAAAGGGGAAATGATGACACCCGAAGAAAAACTGAAGTCGCTTGGTTACGAGCTCCAGGAGCAGAAGCCGTTTCACCCGGCCGTCGCCATGGGGAAGATCACCGGCAATCTGCTCTATCTCTCCGGCGCCACGCCGACCCCGGTCGACGGAGCGGCCTGGGACGGCCGCGTCGGTGATGTCTACACCGTCGAGCAAGGCTACCAGGCTGCGCGGCAGGTCGCCTTTCTGCAGTTGCAGATGGCCTGGAATATCCTGGGCGATCTCTCGCGCATCAAGCAGACTATCAAAGTGCTGGGCATGGTGAACTGCACGCCCGGCTTCAAAGACACCCCGGCTGTGATGCACGGGTTCAGCGAGTTCATCTATGAAGTTCTCGGCGATGCCGGCGTGCATGCGCGCTCCGCCGTCGGGGTGCAAGCGCTTCCCGGCAACGTGCCGGTCGAAGTCGAAACCATCTTCGAGTTCGAATAGTTGATGGGGAGCTAGGAGCTGGGAGTTGGGAGTTAGGAATCTCTGACGTCGCGTTCACGTCGCTTTCCTATTGCTAAGAACGCTAACTCCCAACTCCGACCACCCAACTCCCGCGAGGAATCAACATGGTCTTCACGATCGACGCGGATATTCATGTCAACGACACGCCGGGCAAGCTGGCTCCGTATTGCGAGATGCCCTGGCGCAAATCGCTGGAGCTGCTGGACGGCGGTTCCTACCCCTACTTGCAGATTCCAGGGTTCGCGCCCAACCTGCGCCAGGATCCGCCGATCGCCGGAAGCCCGCCCTATCGCTCGGTCGAAACAGCCGCCGATATGCGCCGCGAGCTGAACGAGCTCGATATCGAGGTCGGCATCCTCTTTCCCGATCATCTGCTCCTCTTCGCCACGCTCCCGAACCGGGAGTACGCCACCGCGCTGGCGCACGCCTATAACCGCTGGCTTGCGGAAGAATGGCTCCAGGAAGACAACGGTCTCTTTGGCGTGGTGCTGGCATCTCCCCAAAACCCCGAGGATTCGGCGAACGAGATTCGGAAATACGCGAAAAATGACCGGATCGTTGGGGTCTACCTGCCGACCGCGGGTGTGCATCCGCTCTGGGGCGATCGGAAATACGACCCCATCTTTTCCGCTGCGCAAGAGGCCGATCTCCCGGTCTGCCTGCACAGCGTGACGATTACCACACCGCAATTCCCATATCAGCTCGATCAGTTCGAGAACCATTTCGCGCGGCAGGTGCTTTCGCACGCATTCGCCATGATGGCGAACCTGACCAGCATCATGCACACCGGCGTTCCCGCTCGATATCCCAAGCTCAAAGTGGTCTTCACCGAAGCCGGCATCGCCTGGGTGCCGTACATGATGTGGCGTATGGACAAGTACTACAACGAATACCGCCGTCATGTACCGTTCCTGGACCGTCGCCCGAGCGAGTACATGCGGGAGCGGATGTGGTTCGCCACCCAACCGGTGGAAGAACCGGACGATCCCTCCCAGCTCGTCGAAACGATCCATCAGATCGGCGACGACCGCATCATCTTCGCCTCCGACTGGCCGCATCACGATTTCGACCATCCGAAGGCCATCCTCAAGCTGCCGATGTCGCAGGATTTGAAACGCGCCGTCATGGGTCTCAATGCGCTGAGCGCATTCCCCCGTATTCCCGTTCCAGTCGCGGCGGAGTAGATCGATGGCCGAGCATGTCATTGGAACGATCGCCGACTTCCCGGTTGGCTCCAGCACGGTGGTAAAGATCCGTACTATCGAAATCGGCGTCTTCAACGTCGCCGGTACGCTCTATGCACTCCCGAACATCTGCCCGCACCAATACGGACCGCTCTGCACGGGCGGGGTGAACGGCACCATGGTGTCCGGCCCGGATACCGACTGGCAGCTCGAATGGGGCCGCGAGGGGGAAATTCTCACCTGCCCCTGGCACGGGATCGAGTTCGACATCACCACCGGTCAGGCACTGGCAAATCCCCGCTTCAAGGTCCGGCAGTACCCAATCTCGGTGGTAGATGACAAGGTGACGATTACGCTGGGGAGTTAGGATTTGGGAGTTTGGAGTTGGCTACCGTCTCCCGTGTATGATGGAGTCAGCTTTGGTATCCCCTTTCCTCACGTCAGACAGAGCGCCGTCCTATGGTCAGTACCCGACTCCTAACTGCAGAAGATCTTTTCCGACTCGGCCCTGATGCGCCCTACGAGCTCATCGAAGGAGAATTGATCGAGGTGAGTCCGCAGGGACGTGCTCATGGACGAGCCATTTCCAATCTGGCGTATTTCCTCATGAACGAAGTACGCGCGGATCGATCGGGAGAGATCCTTTCCGGCGATGTAGGGTTCATTCTCGCCCGAAACCCGGACACCGTTTTGGCTCCCGATATCGCATTCGTGCGTACAGAACGTCTCGCGGGCGCCGGAGATGGCTATCTCGAGCTGGCCCCAGACTTGGCCATCGAAGTCGTCTCGCCAAGCAATTCCGCGACCGAGATCGCACGGAAGACCGCAATCTATCTTGCGTCGGGCTCGAGCGAGGTCTGGGTCGCGCGCCCTCGCGAACGCGAAGTCGCCGTGCACCGCGGTCATTCGAAGATCGAAGTTCTTCGAGGCGACGAAATACTCCAGAGTCCGTTGTTCCCCAAGCTCTCACTTCGGATCGACGAGATCTTCTGACGGCCGCTGCTCCGAGCGTCAGGAGCAATCGTTCGCGTTCTGCAACGCTCTCACCACCGTCTCCCACGTCGTGTCGATATTCCCCGGCCACAACGCAGACATCGCCTCGCAGCCTCGATAGGCCCAAACGGCGAGGTCGGTCATCCCTTCTTCGACCGCGATCTCGATGGCCCTGGCCGCTTCCCACTCCGCGCCGTTCGGAAGGTTGTATCCCTGGATCCAGAACTGATTCGGAACTCCAAAGGTCGCGCAGATCTCGCGCACGGCCGCGGCATTCGGTCGCACATACGGTTCCAACGGAACCTCCGCACCGGCCCGCCAGTAGGGATCGGTCCCGAAAAAGTCGAGGCCCGGGATCTGCAGGAACGGCGTCCAGTCCGGCACCCCGACCAGGTCGAATGTCATCCCATGAGGGAGCAGGCAGAGTCCGTTGCGGACCCCCTGCGCGTGACCGTATCCGATCAGATCGACGGTCACATCGTAGACCGCTTGCTGGCGAAAGGCGCGCACCTCATCGTCCAGCACCGCCGGCATCTCATGCCCATATCGGTCCCGAAAGAGCTCCAGACACACATCGCAGCGGCAGCTCCAACGTTCGGAGTCGGGACCGATGATTCTGCCGATGTACCAGAGATCGCCAGGATACCAATGCGGTTCATCGAAAAAGAGCACATCCACCCCCTGATCGACCGCCGCATCGATCCACGTATGCAACCAATCCATCAGCTTCGGCTGATTGAGACAAGCTGCCCCAATACGCGACCCATCAGCCAGCACCTGGCAAATATCGGTCTCCCAGGTGACGAACTTGCTCATCGCCTCACCGCCGAAGACACCGGCGACACCCCAGGGATCGGCATGCACCTCGAGTCCAAGCTCATGCGAGATCCGGTAGATCTCACGCATGGTCTCTTTGCCCCAGATCAGATCGCTCTCGGTCGAGCAATGCACGACATAATCGAACCCCGAGGCAGCAATATCCTCCAGATCGGCCGCCACATGCCGCACGGTTCGATTTCCGAAGTAGGCAACACCAGTCCGCATCGTTGCGTTCTCCTGCTGGGTGGACCGGCAAGCGAACCGGCCGGTTTGGGAAAGACCGGGATAGTGTAGGAGTCCGCATGGGTCCCAATGCCCCACGTATGCGGGACGGCGAAACGGCTGTTGGCGCCGGGAGCGGTCGAGGACGACTACCCCGCCAGGAATCCACCGTCCGCGCAGAGAATATGTCCGGCGATATAGCTCGCCTCATCCGAAAGGAGCCAGACAGCCGCCATTGCAATCTCTTCCGATGCCCCATACGCCGGAGAGGAAGCTGTCCGGCGATTCGTTGCATATCGTCGACCCCCGTGGCCAGCATCATGTCGGTCACGACACGCCCAGGCGCCACCGAATTGATGCGGATTCCCTGTGGGGCGTATTCCATCGCCGCGCTTCGGGTGAGCGCGATCGCGGCGGCTTTCGACGCGTTGTAGAGTGCCAGCCCGGTATAGGGATTGCGGAATCCGCTGACACTCGTTGTGTTCACGATCGCGCCGCCGCCCGAGGCCAGCATAGCCGGAACCTCGTACCGCATGGCATTGAACAAGAACCGGACATTGGTGTCGAAGACCTGTGAAAAGACCTCATCGGTTTGCTCGGCCAGCAACGCGCGCCGCTCTTGCATACCGGCATTGTTGAAGACGGTGTCGAGCCGGCCAAACCGTTCGGTCGTCCGCTCGACCAGCTCCCTCAGGTCTTCGTCCCGAGTGACATCGGTCCGAACGAAGAGACTCTCGGTCCCGGAATCCCGCAGCTCAGCGGCCAGGCCCTCGCCAAGATCCTGCTGGCGACCGGCCAACACGACAGCCGCCGCCCCCTCAGCAGCCATCCGTTTGGCGGTTGCTCGACCGATTCCACGCGTTGCCCCGGCCACGAGGCAAATCCGCCCAGCCAGCCGATTCGCCGGGGGATGCTCCCCCAGAGGTCCCGCCAGATCGGCTGTTGTGTAAGTGGTCATCAAACGCCTCCTCGAAGATCGACGAGCTGCCTCAAGACCTCACACGAAAAACCGCTGGGCTAGATCGCCGGGGTTTGCGCGGGCGCTCGCCGGCGCAGGTACTCATCGATACCAAAGATTGCAACGGCCACCACGATGGCCACCGCCAGCCCAGAAAGCTCCAGCGTGAGCAAATCGCCCACCAGCGTGTCGTAGAAGATCCGAGCTGCACCCCGCTGGCTCTCATCGTCGAGCGAATCGACCAGTTGT
Organism: Thermomicrobiales bacterium; assembly: GCA_023957115.1. Taxonomy (GTDB): domain Bacteria; phylum Chloroflexota; class Chloroflexia; order Thermomicrobiales; family UBA6265; genus JAMLHN01. The sequence continues at coordinate 27,241 of JAMLHN010000015.1, read as the reverse complement.
TGCTTGCCAATCTGCAGGACGATCCGCTGGATCAACAACCCTATCCCGATAGCCGCCGACACCCATGCCATCGCCCGCAGCTTGCGTCTCGAGAACAGCACATACGCCACCGCAGACAGCACCGAAACGATGATACCCACGGCAAGAGCCCGGTTGAACAACCGCACGTACTGGTGAATCGACGAGAGCGTATCGCCTTCGAGCACGGTGATCCACAAATTGTCATCGTCGATCTCGAGCTGACCGAGAAGCTGGAGCGCCGCGGGCGGCAAACTCTGCTGGGCAAGCTGGTAGGTGGGGAAGAGATTGACTTGCACGTCACTGTCGGTTTGCCTGAGATTCGGCGTATCGTGCCCCTTCAGCAAATCGGTGAACGGACCGTGCAGCTCCCGCAACGCCGCATTCCACACCGACCCGAACTGGGGTGAGCTGAGCGCCGAGATGATTCCCGATTCGATCTGCGACCGCAGCATCTGATACGTGAGCGCAACCGTGGGTGAGAGTCCTTGTTCCGCGGACCGCACAGCAATCTGCGTATCGATCTCGGTCATCACACGTTCGACGGCGACACGTTGCACCGTCGGGTCGGTGGAGAGCTCACCAACCGTCGAGACGAACCGATCCTGATCGTAGATGGTGAACCGGGCCCACAGCCCGAGTGACAGCAGCGCCACCCCAGCGACGACCAGCACCAAGAAAAACCCTCGAAGTGGCGCTCGCCACATGCTTGCTCTTTTCCCTTCCAGCCTTGCGATGCGATTGCCGCAGGATTATGCCGCATCCTGGCAGTCGATTTCCGCGTCTCCCGATCCACTATCTCACAGAAGGTCCCCAGCGCTCGTTCTTTGTATCGAGAGCGGGGGAGATCAAACAGGAGGGACGCTCATCCAAATGTTTACCTTTCAACTGCTGAACCCGTTCCGTTCCGGGATTCCCTACGTATTCCAACCCGCGACACGAAGGCGGCTCTCTGTGACAATCTCCAGACTCAAGTTCCAGATTGTCGAAATCGTCGACGAAGAACGTGATGACTGGGAAGCGCTGCTCGCCGATGTCGATCCCACCCGCATGGACGAGCGCGGCCTCGATGGCGATTGGTCGTTCCGAGATGTCGTCGCGCATCTGCTCGCCTGGCGAGAAGGCGGCCTGCGTCTGTTGGAAGCCGACGTGCGCGGAGAAGCCGAGCCGCTGTCTCCATGGCCGGACGAGTTGCAGACCGACGACGAGATCAATGCCTGGCTCTACGAACGCGATCGGAACATCCCGATCGGCGCCGTGCTCGACGCCTACGCCGACACATTCGCGCGCACGCGCGAGGTTGTGCTCGCGCTACCCGACGACGTACTAACCGATCCCGATTATTTCCCCTGGATGGCCGGACAATCGATCGCTGAATCGATGCTCGACCGCTCCTGGTTCGACCATCTCCACGTCGAACACGAACCCCAGATCCGCCGTTGGGCGGGGAGTTCGGGTGACGTGCAGATACGTCTGGACAACGGACGGTGGACGTTCAGGATGAACGACGCCGCGCTGTCGCGTAGGTACGAACCAAAGGGTGTTTGAGCGCTTTGTGGAGCAGGACTCGATTCCCCAACGTTGAAACGCTGGGCTAAGACTCCTTCCATGTGTACGTACGCGGCAGAACAACTTGGTTCTCTGTGAAAGCTCAGAGCTCGTTGTCCGAGCTTGTCTGCAAGTCGCCCTAGCCCAGGGTTTCAACCTTGGGAGATGGGTTGTGATTCTCCGGTCTCGCGCTGGTCAGGAGTCTGGACCAAGAAAATCCTCGCTCCCAGATCCTAGCTCCCAACTTCCAACACCCCTCGTTCCACGCGCGCGTGCAACCCGGGAACCGCCTCGAAGTGCTCCGGTTTCATCAGCACACTACGGAAGACGAGCGCTTCTGGCTGATCCCAAATGAGGTCTGGCATACCGGAAAGCAACGGCGGCGCAACCTTCAGGGTCGCCAGATAGACAGGATCGTCAGGCGCGTTCATGAGATCGTCGAACACCCGCTGCGTCAATACGCTGATCGTCGACACACGCTGGTCGCCATCGGGAGGCAACGCAAAGAACGTCACCAGATCGAGCTCTGGCTCGACGACCAGCCCCAACCGATCCGATGCTCGAATGAGATCTGCCCAGCGCACTGCCGCCGCACGGGTACGCGCCAGGATCGGCCCTAATCCCCGGCCGGCGTCCAATGGCAGAGCTCGCATCGTCGTCCAGAGCGCGGCTGCTGCCGCCCCGGCCCGCGAGCATTCCAGACTGATCTCGCCCAGATGCAGCTCAGCGGACGTGAAGTAGGTATAGGGCGAGTCGTGCTTGTAGAACCGGCCGACCGATGCATCGCGAAAAAAGACCGACCCGCACCCATACGGCTGTAGCCCGCGCTTGTGCGGGTCGACCACGATGCTGTCGGCCTCCCGCATCGCACGATAGGCGCGTGCCGTCTCAGGGGAGAGCGCATCGCCGTCCGCCAGCAACACAAAATACCCACCATACGCGGCATCGACATGCACCCGCGCCCCGTACCGGGCTGCCAGCGGGATGATCTGATCGACCCGATCGACCGCCCCGAGTCCGGTCGATCCGACCGTCGCCACCACCGTACCCACTCGTCCGCTCCGTAGCTCGGCCTCGAGCGCATCGAGATCGATCCGCCCGCAGGCATCGGTCTCGATGGCGGTTGCCGGCATCTGCAGGAGCTGGCACATCCGGGAGTGCGTGTAATGCGCCAGTCTCGACGAGGCAATCCCTTTGTCCGGGTGCAGCTCGCGGCTCACCCAGAGCGCTTCCAGATTGGCAATGGTTCCGCTCGAGGTCAGATGCCCGAGCGAGGTCGCCGGATCGTACCCGAACATCGTCTTCAGCGCATCAACGACCTCGATCTCGAGCTTGGTCGTTGCCGGACCGCCGTCACTCGCATGCGCGTTCGGGTTGATCCGTTGCGCGATGGCGTACGCCGCCGCCGCGACGGGGTGTGGCGGCATCAGCATCTGTGCCGCGTAATCGGGATGGAAGAACGGATAGTTGTCGGTCAGCCGCTCGGTCAGCGCCTCGATCGCTTCGGTCATCGTCACCGGATCGAGCGCAACGGTCGCATCCGGCCAGACCGGCCGCCAGCCGGTCTCCCATGCGCCCATCGCTTGCAACCCATGACCGATCAGCTCCGAGATCGTGTCGGTTGTTTCCGCCAGTGTCCGCTCGCCGCTCTCTGTCATCGTCGATCACGCTCCCTGTTCGAGTTCCTGCCGTCGTGGCCGATTGCTCAGGCCTCCGCACTGGACACGTGACTCTGGACATTGGGCTCCCGTCCAACCGGCGGTCGTTCGGACAGCCGCCGCACCTCGACATCGGTCGGCAGCATCATCGACACCACGATGGTCAATGCCGCAATGACCGCCCAGAGACGCATCGCGTTCTGAATACCCCACTCATCGGCCACCGCGCCCATCATCGGAACGCCAACCGCGCCCATGATGAACCCAAGGCCAAGGATCAGACCAGATGCCATACCGGGCCGCCCCGACATCAGTTGCTGCGCCATCACCAGGAGCAGCGGTCCCGTGCTGGCCGCCAGCAGCCCGATCATCGCGGCGGTAAAGAAGGCGGGAATCCCCGGAAATTGAGCGAACAGGAGAATTGCCGGTACCGACGCAACCGAAGCGAACACCAGCAATTTGCGCCGCCCATGCCGGTCGGCAATCGAGCCAACCCCCACCGCCCCAATTGCGCTACAGAGCAGAATCGTGGTCGAGAGCGCCGCATAGTAGAGCCGGCTGTACCCCATCTCGTCATACCAGAGGGGAATGAACGCGCTGATGCCAAAGAGCACCCAGGACCGCAACATCATCAGCGCGATGACCACACTCATCGGCTTCAAGGGAATCGGAGGCGCATCTTCCTTGGCGCTCTCGGCCCTCTTCTTCAACCGCGACGCCACCGATTTCATCTGCGTCACGAGGAAGATGGCAATCGTTGCCCCGGGAATAACCATCGCCAGCGTGCCATGCAACCCAAAGAGGGCAAAAACCGCCACGCCGATCAATGGACCAATCGCCACGCCGAGCGTTCCACCGGTGACATAAATGGACATGGCGACATTGCGCTGCTTGTCGGGAATGACCGCGGCGGCCGTGACCGCCCCCATGGGGTGATACATCCCGGAACCGATACCCGCCAGCGCCGCAAGCAGCAGCAACGCCGTGAAGGACGGAGCCAGCCCAAGCAACGCAAAGGTGAGCGCCGTCCACATGAGCGCCAGACCGATCCAGCGGGAACCGTACCGGTCGGTGACCCACCCAAACACCGGTTGCGTCAGTGAGGCCATACCGCTGTAACACAGGGAAACCAACCCGACGGTCTTGAGGTTGAGATCGAATTCGTCGGTCAGGAGCGGGTAGAGGAGGGGAATAACCCCCGAGTACATATCGACCGTTGCATGCCCCAGCATCAGGGTCAGCAGCGATCGGTTTCGGACGACATCGAGCCGTCCTGGTTTGGTCAATTCATCGACTGGAATCGACGCGTTCTCGCTGGCCAAGTGCGTTCCTGTTGCCGGCGCCCCGCTGGGCCGGCCGAGGTGATCCTGGAGGCCATCCTACCAGTGGCCCACGGTTGGGAACAATTGCGTATCCACCCTTCCGGGTTCCCCTGCCAGGCAACACGAGGCGGATGCGTGTGCGTTGCGTCTGTTCGGCCAGCTCCCGAGACCGCACCATGCAGATGCGTCGCTGGGGGGACCTTGGTAGCCCACATCTCAGCCCGGTCCTCTCAGCGACGCATTACCCGGTCGTCCATCTCATCACAGCCTGGAGAACGACACGATGGCCTCAACCAGCACATTCGCACCGCTTAGACAGGTCGCTCAAGAGCTCCGAATCGAGCTCGAATACACCATCCGGGAGCTTCACGCACCGAGGATCGTGCGCCGGCTCTCCATGCCGCGGGCTCCTCATCTGGCCGAGCAGCCAGTCGAAAACGCGCAGGCGATCAACCGGCGCAAGGCGGACAACCTCGTACATTCGGTTCGCCTCGGAGCTGTCCGTCGATGAGCGCGCCCGATCTGCTGACCAGCCTGCCCCGGTTTGCGACGCTGGCCGGGGCCATGGTGATCCTGGCCGGTCTCGACTTCTGCGGCGCGTTGCTCGCCAAGCAATGGGCTGACAATGGAAGCCGTCTCTGCTTCCTGATCGGCATCGCGTCCTTCATCGTGCTCTTCGTCTTTTATGCCGCCAGTCTCAAGACTGCCGAGCTTTCGGTCGTGACCATGGGGTGGGTGGTCTTGCTGCAGGTAGGACTGGTCCTGATCGACCGCCTCCACTATGACGTGGCGATCTCGGCAGACAAGTGGATCGCCATCGTCGTGGTCCTCGGCTTGCAGGCATATCTGATCCTCGATCCGTTCAGCGCGAATCCGTAATGACCACGCGGAAAGGAAATCCGTCGATGGAAGCTCTTGCTGTTCGAATGCCGGTCGAGCATACGCGGCCGCCGGCAACCTCCCACCAATCGGCGCCGATGCTCGATGCATTGGACGCCTATCTGGACGCGGGGACGATCTCGTTTTCGACCCCGGGCCACAAGAGCGGCCGGTTGATCGACGACGAGCTGCGGCGGCTGCTGGGCGATCCACTTTTCCGGGCCGATGTCTGGCTCAACACGAGCCGGCATGACACCGCGTTGCGGGCTGCCGAAAGGTTGGCCGCCGATGCCTGGGGCGCCGGCGAGGCGTTCTTCACCGTCAATGGCTCATCCAGCGGCAACCAGGCCGTACTGCTGGCGCTGCTGGGGCCAGGCGACAAGGTGATCGTCGCGCGCGATGCCCATATGTCCGTGCTGTCCGGATTGATCCTGACCGGGGCGGAGCCGGTCTTCGTCTCCCCAACGCTCCATCCCGAACAACTGATGAGCACCGGCGTAACTCCTGCGTCGATCGAGACCGCCCTCGCCCAGCATCCGGACGCGAAGCTGGTCGTGCTGACAAGTCCCACCTATCACGGCGTGGCGTCGGATCTCCCGGCAATCGTGGCAGCCGCCCATGCGCGCCAGGTACCCGTCATGGTCGACGAAGCCTGGGGAGCGCACTTTCCCTTCCATCAATCCTTGCCCATCCATGCCATGGCAGCCGGTGCGGATGTTGCCGTCGTCAGTCTGCACAAGACGCTTCCAACCATCAGCCAGGGAGCGATGATCGTCACGCAAGGCAATCGAATCGACCGGGGCCGGTTCAAATCGAGCGTCCGTATGACGCAAACGACGAGCCGTTGTCTCCCGATCCTCGCGTCGATCGACAGTGCGCGCCGGCAGGTCGCCTTGCACGGGTGGGGATTACTGGAGCTCACGCTGGCGCTGGCGGCATTGACCCGGCGGCGGCTTCAGGAGACTCCCGGCATCGTCCTCATCGACGAGACATCACTCGGTATTCCAGCAAGCCGGTTCGATCCAACCCGCCTCGTCATCGATACCGGTTCGCTGGGGCTGAATGGCTACCAGGTCGAATCGATCCTGCGTGAGGAATTCGGCATCGCGCCGGAGCTGAGCGACGGGCGCGGAATCGTCTGTGTCGTCACCGTTGGCGATACCCGGGCGTCGCTGGATGCCCTGGTGGACGCATTGACCGCAATTGCCACGCGACCCAGTCAACGATCGGCACTTCGCCCGCGCGTCGCCGCACGCTCGGTCGGCGATGCCATTGCCCAGGGAGAACTGTCCATGCTTCCCCGCGACGCATTCTTCGCTCGGTCCCGTTCCGTCCCGCTGCCAACCGCAATCGGGTGTATTGCCGCTGAGCCGATCATTCCCTATCCACCGGGTATTCCAGTGCTCGTGCCAGGCGAGCGGATCTGCTGGAACAAGCTCCTCTACCTGGCCCAGATCGCCGCCAGCGGCGCAATCTGCGCCGGCGCCGCCGACCCCCGGTTGCTCACAATCCGCGTGGTCGACGAGACGGTCGGCAGTTAGGGCGTGTTCGACACCTTGACGACGCGTCTCCGCCCGCGCCGGACTGGCCCGGCATCCGTCGGTTCACGCCCCGATAGCAGCCGCCCAGATCGTCGCAGGACCCAGGACCGTTTCGAACATGCCTGAGTCATCGGCGGTCAGCAATTCGTAGTGGATTCACTGACAGCCGGCTGCTGACTGCTGGCAGCCAGCTCGAAGACCAACCGGGCCTCGGCAATGGCCTGGTCGCGGGTCAGACGTTGGCCCGCCTGCCAGCCACGGGCGAACCGCATCGGACCGAGCTCCGCCCTGACCGATTCGGTCAATCGGTCGATGATTTCACCAATTCCAATTCGGAGGTCGATCTCCGTTTCCTCGCGAATTGCTTCCGAGGCGGAAAAGAGCCGGGTCGCGCGTTCGAGCCCGGCCCCGCGCGATGCCGCAACCGCCGCGGCCGCACGAAGACACCATTCGATCTGGAGCACATCGCCGGTTTCGATCGTGAGATCGAGCGCATCCCGATACGTCTGGGCGCTCTCCGCGATCCGGTCCGCCAGCAGCTCGGCCCACCCCAGCCCGGCAAGCGCATCGAACACATGCCCCTTGTCGCCCAGCTCGCGCCAGATTTCGACGGCCTCCTGATGCCGTTCGATGGCCCAGTCCGGCGATCCCTGCATGGTCCGGCTGAGCCCAAGCAGATTGGCCGACGCGGCCACTTCCCAGTCATTTCCGGCCGTTCGCGCCATCGCACGCGATTCCATCAGCAATTCGTCCGCCCGGGCAAATTCATGCCGCTCGAGCGCGACATTCGCCAGGCTACGCAATACCGTTGCCATCTGACCGTCGTTCCCGCTATCGCGCAGCAGATCGAGCGCTTCGGAATGCAACACTGCCGCGTCGTCCAGCGCCCCCTGCCAAATGGCCAGATCGCCCGCCGCGACCAGGGCCCGCACACGCAGCTCGCGCGGCAGCTCGCAGGCTGCCGATTCGGCCAGCAGCGTCCCCAGCCAGCGTTGTCCCTCCACGAGATAGCGCGGCTCGGTCCAAAACCAGGCCAATGCGCTCGCGATTCGAAGCGCGGATTGGGTATCGCCTCGATCGCGCAGATACTGGAGAGCTGCACGCAGATTGCCAATATCGGCATCCAGGCGCTCGAAGGTCGGCATCGGATCGGGACCCATCAAGCCTGCTTCCGATTCCTCCGCCAGCGCCAGCACGTACCTGGCATGCGCATCCGCCAGGGCAGCCGCATCGCCGGTCTGGCCCAGATGCTCCCGCGCAAACTCGCGAATCGTTTCGTAGAACAGAAACCGCGGCTCCGCGCCACCGATATCGAGCGTGCGCACCAGGCTCTTCTCGACCAGGGACACAATGCCGTCTTCGACCGCCTCCGGTGGAAACGCGGCCGGTCCCTGCGCCAAGACACCACGCGCCGCGGGAATGGTGAAGCCACCTTCGAAGACCGAGAGCTGGGCAAACAGCCGTCGTTCGCCCGGTTCCAGGAGATCGACACTCCAGGCAATCGCGGAGTACATCGTTTGCAGCCGTTCCGGCAGGTCGCGCGGTCCCTCGGTCAGCACTCTCAACCGGCCTTCGAGCCGGTCGAGCAACGCCTCCGGGGTAAGGAGCCGGGTCCGTGCCGCCGCAAGCTCGATGGCGAGTGGAATTCCGTCCAACCGGCGGCAGATCTCACCGACGATGGGCGCGTTCTGCTCGGTCAGCGCGAATCCGTCCGTTGCCTCATTCGCGCGGCGCACGAAGAGCTCAACCGCCGGGATTTGGGTCAACTCGGCAACATCCAGGACGCCATTTTCCGGCAAAGGCAACGGTTCGAGCCGGACCTCCCATTCGCCGCGGAGCCGCAACCGCTCCCGGCTGGTGGCCAGGATCCAGAGCCCTTCGCATTGCGCCAGCAGGATCGAAACCAGCGTCGCCGCATCGAGCACATGCTCCCAATTGTCGATGACCAGCAGCATCGGCTCATTCCCGATGGCCCGCCCGATCGCCTGTGGAATCGTCTCTGCGGTATCGATTGGAACCTCGAGCCCGGCGGCAATCGTGGCCGCAACCAGCGCGGGATCGCGTATCGGCGCCAGCTCCAGAAACGCGACGCGGCCGTTGAGCTCTCGCGAGAATCCGCGAGCAATCGCCAATCCCAGCCGGGATTTCCCGATCCCACCCTGTCCAGTCAGGGTGACGAGCCGTGTCTCTCCCGAACGGAACCGCTCGACGATCCGGCTGATCTCATCGTCACGTCCGATCAGCCGCGTCGGCGGGATGGGCAAGGAGGGTACGGTGAGCCGGCGGTCCGGCCGTGTCCGGGGCGCCACCGCCGGCGCGCCGGTCTCGAGCTCGGGCCGGGCGGCCACCAAGAAGAGCGCGCGGTCGTCGTCGCTGAGCTGGAGTGCATCGGCCAGCAGCCGCACGGTCTCCAGCCGGGGAAAGGTACGCGCGCCGCGTTCCAGATCGCTGATTCCGCGCACACTGAGTCCCGCACGCTCGGCCAGGCCTTCCTGGCTCAAACCCGCGGCTACCCGGTAATGCCGGAGTGTCGTCCCAAACCCGGAAATCGGACACCTCCAGACCGCGTCGATCTCCACAATCGATCTGCGTGTTCAGGATACGCACAGAATCCAACTTTGTCGCCTGGCAAACGGTAGTGCGGCAATCACCCGGCTGGTAAACTTTGCGCATGGAACGATTTCGACAGCTCCGTGAGCAAATGCCTGCCAATCTCCCGTCCATGGACGAGCTGCGTGCGGCGACCGCCGGCAAATCGCAGGCGGATATTGCCGCCAGCGCACGGAAGTCCCTCGAAGGGATGGATCAGGAAAAGCTGACCGCCTTCGGTCAGGTGCTGCAGGAGAATCTGGCCAGGAAGGGCATCAAACCACCGCCCGGGGTTTCACAGGGAAACGCGAACGAGATCGCGTCCCTGATGGCCAGCATGATCAGCGGGCAAAACGCCGCGTCGGCCAAGTCCCTGCTGCAGAATCCAGCGATCCAGCAAAGCGCCAGCGGCGTTGTCATGGCCAGACTGCTGACCAGTCGCTTCGGCCTCATCGCCATGCTGCTCAAGGACCCACGCACCGCCCAGGTCGTCGGACCGATGCTGAAGTCCCTAATAAAAACCAAATAGCGGGATCCGCCAAACGGTTTCGATTTGGAGAATGTGACGTCGCCCAACATGGCGGATTCCGTCATACTGCACAAAATACGATTGAGCACAGTGTTGTGAGAAGGATGGACATCATGGCAGATCGAGTGGTCGTCATCGGTGGTGGAATCATCGGACTGTCAGCAGCATGGGCGCTGCGGAAACAGGGGTGGACCGTCACCGTTGTCACCAATCGTGATTTTGGGTACGGCGCATCGCGGGTCAACGCCGGGTGGGTCTCTCCCGGGTGGGCCGAACCCGTCCCATCGCCCGGACTCGTGCGCAACTCCATGAAATGGATGCGCTCATCGTCGAGTCCGCTCTACATACAACCAAGCGTCAGACCATCGTTTATCCGCTGGCTTGTCGAGTTCTGGCGTCACTGCAATGCCAAGGAGTACTGGCACGGGGTCGAGGCACTGGCTGCACTCGGCCGCCAAACGTTCGGACATTTCGACGAGCTGCGCGCCGACGGTATCGAATTCGAAGAGCACAGAGACGGCATTCTTTTCGTCTTCCAGACCCCTCAGGGACTCGAGCATGAGCTCGACGCGTTCGCTCGCTTCACGCCACGCAACGGCCTGCAGTTCCAGGGGCCGATCGTCGGTGACGACCTGCGCGAGCTGGAACCCGCGCTCACCGGCAAGATCTACGGCGGGGTCTGGATGACGCAAGAACGATCCATCCGTCCCGATACGCTCAATGCCGGCCTCGTGAAATGGCTGACCGAACACGGGGTCGAGCTGCGGAGCAGGGTAGCGGTCGAGGGGCTGACGATCGATGGCAACAAGGTGACCGATGTCGTCTTCGATCGCGGCCGGTTGGAAACCGATGCCGTGCTGATCGCGGCTGGCGCCTGGTCACCCCAGATTGCCCGGTACGCCAAACGGCGTGTTCCGATCGAAGGCGGCAAAGGTTACTCGCTCGACTACACCCCATCACCGGTCGAAATCCGCCATCCCATCGAGATTTTCGATTACCGGCACGTCATCACCCCGCTCGATGGACGAACGCGCCTGGCCGGCACCATGGAATTCTCGGGCGCCAATGCCGTCATTCGCCCGGAGCGGGTCGAATCGATCGTGCGCGGTACCGCCGATATCATCCGCGGATGGCCAACCGATCTGTCGATACCGGTCATCAGCAGCGGACTCCGCCCAATGGCGCCGGACGGCCTTCCCATCATCGGTTGGCTTCCGGGCTACCGGAATCTTGCGGTTGCCACCGGCCACGGCATGATGGGGCTCACCCTCGGACCATCCACAGGCGCCGCCATCGCCGACTTCATGACCACCGGCGGCACCCGCGAGCTCCTGCACCCCTTCGACCCGGCTCGGTTCTGACGCACAGGGTCTACCGTCTACTCCATCGTCTCGACCGGAGCGACGCGACGTGGAGAGGCCCTCCTCGCCGCGGCGAGGAGGGCCCACGAACAACCCCGTGACGGAAGCTGACCTTCACCAAAATCAAGAACGCCTGCGCCAAAAATGGCGCAGGCGTTCTTGATTACTTTACCTATAGAGCGGACCAGCCTCAGATCTCGTCCGTGCGCATACCGCGGCCGACATTCGAGCTCACGACGACCGGTTCGGGTTTGGGTTCAGGAACGGCAGCCGCAGCTTCGGTCCCATTCGTATCGACCTGCACGGCCGCTACCTCGACCGGTTCGACCTCCTCGCTGGCGGTGGCGATTTCTCCAACCTCCGCCGCGACCGGCTGCTCGGCCGTCAAAATGCCGTCCTCGACCGCTTCCGCGACGATCGCCTCATCCGGTTGGTTGCCGAGAATCAATGTCTCGATATCGGCCGTCTCGACCTCCTCGATGACATACCCTTCGTTCTCCGCATCCGCGATCACCGCGTCCGCTTCGGTTCGAGCAGTCACCTCCGGACGGACGGGATTGCTCAGGAACGCGGCCACGCGTCCAGCCGCCTGCCAGGTCGATTCCTTTTCAGAGGTCTCACGGACATAGGGCACGCCCAGCTCATCGAGCGCACCGGCGAACCGCTCCAGCTGAATCGACCGCCCGATGCTGGTGCGGCTGGTTCCCACGAGCTGAACCGGCAAATCGAGCACCCCGGCGAACGTGACTGGCGTGCGCAACGCACTCTTGCCCCGGTTCGCCGATGGCAGCCGCAGATAGGTCAGATACCAATGGGCAAACTCGTCATCGCACTGGTCCAGCTCATCGTCCCAATCGGTCACCGGATCGATCACGGCCACCGCATCGACCACACCGGGACGCGCGCCAGGCAGAAGGAGCGCCAATGCGCCACCATACCCTTGACCAACCAGGTTGATCTGCTCACCGTCGACGAACTCCAGCCCGCGCGCCCAATTGGCCAGGTCGACCAGATCCGAAATCTCGGACTCGGTTCCTGCGCGCTCCTTGATCGCATTGACGATCTTCTTGCCATACCCCGGTGTGCCGGGGAGGGTCGGCACGATCACCGCAAACCCGCCTTGCACCAAGGCCTGAACGGTCGAATCGTAGCCAAAGGTATTGCCCCGTTGCGGGGCCGGACCGAGGTAGATCGCCGCCGGTAGCTTGGCAGTCCGTCGCTTGTCCCGGAAGACGAGTGCCCCCGCCTTCAGCCCACCCGAGATCTCGTAGTCCACATGATCAGGTGAAACGAACCACTCCTCGGCGGTCCAGTCATTCGTCACCGGAATGTAGGCGCGCTCGACCTCCTTCGTGGCCTCCTGCACGACAATCGCCGGAGCCTCGGTTGCAGAGGAGAACTGATAGACCACCCGTTTTTCGGGCAGCCAGCGCGGTGCAACCACTACACCAGCGCCGGCATCGAGCGGTTCCGCGTTCGCGCCGCTCGTCGGCCGCTCGACCAGGCGCACCTCACCACGGACGCGTCGCGTATACATGATCCGATTGCCATCGGGGGAATACCGCGGCGAGCCCTTGTCACCCGCCTCGCTGGCGAGATTCCATCCCGCGCTGTTATCCGGATTGACCACGCCAACATTGAGCCATTCGGCTTCATCGGTGATGAACGCAATCTGCGATTTGCCCGGACACCATTGCAACTGGGATCGGTTCGCCAGTTTCTTGGTCGCCTGCTTCTGCTCGCCGGTCAGAATGGAAACGGTCCAGATCTGATCGCCGGAGTTCTCCCCATCCACCATATGCCGGGTGTATGCAATACGCTGACTATTCGGCTCCCAGCACGGATTCCGGTCGTCCTGGCCGATCGGGCCATCGGTAAGCTGCACCACCGGACCATACCCATCCGGCGTCGCCACACAAATGGCCGACCGTCCATGCCGTTTCGACGCAAACGCCAGCAACGAGCCATCCGGCGACCAGCATGGCTGTTCATCGGACGCGGCATGATCGGCCAGGAGAATGCACTCGCCGCCGTCCATCGGCGCCAGCCAAATCGCCGTGCCGGTATCGGACGGGGCGCTGCCCGTCACCGCGATCAGCGTGCCATCGGGCGACCACTGCGGTCCTTCCTCATCGAAGACCGGCCGGAACGGAAGCTCGATCGAAAACGCGCTGCTGCCGTCCAATGCCGTCACCCAGAGGCGGGTCGATCCATTGGCATCGGTCAGCAAATACGCATACTGGGCGCCGTCTGGCGACGGGTTTCCCGGGCCTGGCGTCAGTGGATCGGATGCACTCCGTTCCACGGATTCCTCCGCCTTCTTCGCCCGGCGCCGCCCAGAGCTCCGCTTCGCCTTCGCCGCCGGAGCCGCCGTTGCCTTGGCCGCATCATCGCCGGCCGGAGCATCTGCACCGGTCAGCTCCGGATGCGCTTTCTCGATCACGGCCGTTTCCGCTTCGACCACGTCGGGCGGAAGCTCGGAAACCCCCAGCTGCCGCGCGGCCTCATCGCCAACCGGTCCGCCTTCGGCCACCATATCGGCAGCTTCCTCTTGCACGGTCTCTGCCGCTTTGGCGCTCCTCGAACGGCTGCGCTTCGGCGCAGCGCCCGAGCTTGCCTTCCTGCTTCGTGTTTTCTTGCCCGCTGCCGGAGCGGCGTCGTTGGTCGCCGCAGCGTCGTCAGCTGCTGTATCCGGTTCCCGATCGCTCATCGAACGTCCTTCGCTGGTTATCTCGCATGCCCGTGGCGATATTGACGAATCGTCGTTCCACCAAAACGCGCCTAAGTGTAGAAGGTTTAAGGCATGCCCGGCTGGCCCATTTGCCCCAATTTCGCGCAGCGATTCGAGCAAGCACCGATACTCTTCCCAATGTCGTCTCCGCAAAGAAGAACAAAAGAAGAACAGAGGAAAGCGTACGATGCCAACCGAGAGAATCGTCCTTCGCCGCGCAACCCCGGCAGATGCCGCCGCGCTTGCGGACATCTACAACCAGGGTATTCGCGACCGGGTGGCCACCCTCGAAACGGAAGAGCGCACACCCGAGGAGCGGTCCGCATGGCTGACCGCACGTGACGAGCGCCACCCGGTCTTCGTCGCCGAGCTGGATGGGATCGTCGTCGCCTGGGGGTCGCTAAACGTCTTCAATCCACGCCCCGCCTACCAATGGGTCGCCGATTTTTCGGTCTATGTCCACCGGAAACAACGTGGCCTGGGACTCGGCGGCCGGATGCTGGACCATCTGATCGCGGAGGCCGGCCGGCTCGGCTTTCACAAGCTCGTCCTGGCGGCCTTTCCCTTCAACGACGGCGGCATGCGCCTCTACCAGTCACGCGGGTTCAGAACCGTTGGGATCTATCACGAACAGGGACAGCTCGATGGCCGGTGGGTCGACACCATCGTCATGGAACGACTGCTGAACGATACCGAACCGCTCGCTCCCGGATGAACGCATTGCCACCAAGCCCTGCAGTTCAGACCCGCCGATCTACGCGCGACACAGGACCCTGGACTCAGGAGCCGTCATTCACCCCCGCTCGTTCTGCCGGCGCGTCCAACTGCGCGGTCATAGCGCTGATGAGCACCGCCAAACCGAAGATCAGCACCCCCAGGGGAATATGCCACGCTCGCGCTTCCATCTCGGAACGTCCGACATAGCCAAGCCCCGTTTGCACAATCATCAGCACCGCAAGGAGCCCATTCATCATCAGGAGCCGTTTGCCCAGCGCCCCCGGTACGCCGATGTACCGCACGAGCACGAACTGCGCCACCGCGAACAGGAACAAAATGTTGGCCAGTATCTCGTGATAGTCGATATAGCTCCGGTTCCCGAGCCAAAGACCCCGGCCCGCAAAGAGCGCCTGGAGGAGCACCAGTCCGGCGGTCACCATCGTTAACCAGCGATACGCCGGGATCAGATTCGGTCGACGCATTGAGGCTCGAATCCCTTCTCGATACAACAACAAACCACGGGAGCGAATCCTTTTGGACCCAACCCGTGTCATCTACAGAGAGATGGCACGGGTATCGGAAAGTATCCCACCCTCCGGCGCCATGCCAGTCACCCGTCCCCCGGTCCCAACGCACGTAAGTGGCGGTTGGGAGGGAGACTTACTACAATCGAGCGAAGAAGTCGCGTCCGTACAGGTTCTGGACGCGTGGAACCAGAGAGGAATCGATGTCGTCATCCGCCCCCAGCCGATCCCGCTTGCAGTCTGCGCATCGCCCAGGCTTGCGCTCCATTCCCCTGATCGCCGCCTTGGCACTCTCCAGCGCGCTGCCGGCCGGAGTCACCGCCCAATCGGCTACCCCTGTTGCCACCAGCACATGCGCTCCATCGAGCATGATTGCCGCGCCCACCGTTCCGGATTCTGTGGCAACGCCACAAGCGGTGTCCGCCGTCGACGCGGAGACCAACGCGGCCATTACCACACTCATCGATTCGCTGGCGTCCTGCCTGACCGACGGGAATGCCGATACGGTCGCCGCGCTGGTCACCGATCGCTATCTGGCCGACGCCTATGGCGGCGGCGAGCGAATGACCCGGGAAGACTATCTGGCCCTGGCGCCACTGGCGCCGATCGTTCCGGTCATGGTCGTCTCGGTTGGGGAGATCACCTTCTCGGGCAGAGATACCGCCGTGGCGCAGGTCATCACCGTCCAGGGCAACCAGCTGCGCACCGAGGACTGGACCTTCCTCTTCCGCCGCAGCCGAGACACCACGGGCACCCCGGGAGCCTCGAACACAGCGGGCGAAGGCCAATGGCTGGTGCATCAGGTCGAGCTGCGTCCATCCAGCGCTCCCCAGGGCGCCTCGGCCATGAAGGGGACCGTCGATGAGTACACCATCTCGCTCACTCCCTCCACGGTCGAAGGACCGGCCATCGTCGTGACCGTCGAGAACACCGGCGAGGAATCGCATGAGTTCCTGGCGCTCGAACTCGACCCGGGAGCGTCGGTCGAGCAGCTCATCCGTCCCGCCAGTGACGTCTTCCCAACCGATATCCAGGTGATCGGCCAGGAGACGATTCCGTCGGGCGAAACCCGCACCCTGGTTTTCGTCGATCTCGAGCCCGGAACGTACACGGTCGTCTGTCTGTTACCGGATGCCGACGGCGTGCCGCACCTGGCCTTGGGCGAGATGACCACGTTCACCGTGGAATAGCCGTTCATTCATCACAACCGGCCCACAGGACAACATGTCGGGCCCGAACGGGCCAGACATGTTGCCGCCCCTACGCCAATTCCTCCGGCAGAGAGTGACGCGAGACGCTTTCTCCATTATGATCATGGGTGGAAACTGTCAGCGAAACGAGTACCTGGAGCCGAGAAGCATTCCCCGAGTTGTGGAAGTGTCGTCTGGCGATGTTTCCATTCTTCACCGAACCACGCGCCAATGGACGTTGCGCGGGGTTCTGCATGACGGGCCGGTTCGTACGGCTCGAGTCGGGTCAGGTCAATCGCAAAGGAGTGGCACGGATGCCGAGGAAAGAAGGACCGTTCTGGTCGACGTATCAGGATCTCAAATCTGGGCGCATCACGCGGCGCGAGTTCATCGCACGCGCAACCGCCCTCGGGGTCGGATTGCCGATCACACTATTTGTGCTCAATTCGATGAAGTTCGACGCGGTTGCCGCCCAGGAGTCTGGTTCGGTCTCCCCGTCCGAGCGTCCGGCCGTTGACACCGAGGGCCAGACGCGCGGCGCCGGCGGCGAGCTCAAGCTCTTGCAATGGCAGGCCCCCTCGATCGCCTTTTCGCACAAGGGCACCGGCACCAAGGATTGGAATGCCTCGTCGCTCGTGCTCGAACCGCTCTTTTTCTATGCCCCCGATGGAACCATCCTTCCAAACCTGACAACGGAAGTCCCCTCCAAGGAGAACGGTGGACTTTCCGAGGATTTGACGACGGTCACCATCAATCTGCAGGAGGGCATTCTCTGGAGCGACGGTGAGCCCCTGACCGCCGATGATGTCGTCTTCACCTGGCAGTGGGTCGTCGATCCCGCCAACGCGTCCACCAGCGCCTCGGTCTGGACACCGATTGCCAACATCGAGGCCACCTCGCCAACCCAGGCAGTCATCACCTTCGCAGAGCCCTCGATCGCCTGGTTCGTTCCGCTCACCGGAACGTCCTACGGCGCCATCATTCCGCAGCACATCCTGGGCGGAGACGATGCCGCCGCCGCGGCCGAAGCCTTCCTGACCAACCCGATCGGCACCGGCCCCTACAAGGTCGACTCCTTCAAAGAGAACGATCAGGTCATCTACAGCGTCAACGAAAACTACCGAGAGCCGAACAAGCCCTACTTCGCAACGGTCAATCTCAAGGGTGGCGGCGATGCCTCCTCCGCGGCGCAAGCCGTGCTGCAAACGGGCGACTGGCACCATGCCTGGAACCTCCAGGTCGAGCCGGAGATCCTGCGGCAGCTCGAGGAGTCGGGCGGCAAAGGCACCGTTATCACCTCTCCACCGAGCTCGCTGGAGCGCGTCAACATCAACTTCTCCGACCCGAACAAGGAAGTCGACGGCGAGCGTTCCAGTCTCCAGGCGCCGCATCCATTCCTCACCGACATCAAGGTGCGCGAGGCGCTCTCGCTGGCCACCGACCGAGAATCGATCGCCAACGAGTTCTATCTCGGCGGCGATCAGGAGCCTGCCAGCACCAACTACCTGGTCGGCATCGGCTCGATGGACTCACCGAACACCACCTGGGAGTTCAACGTCGAGAAGGCCAAGACTGTTCTGGAGGAAGCCGGCTGGGTCCTGGATGGCGATGTCCGTAAGAAGGACGGTATGGAGCTCTCGGTCGCCTACTACACCTCCATCAACTCGGTGCGCCAGAAGACACAGGCCGTCAACAAGAGGAACTGGGAAGAGGCCGGCTTCAAGGTTCAGCTCGGCCAGGTAACCGCCGATGTCTTCTTCTCCAGTGCGCCCGGGAACGACCAGACCTTCTATCACAACTATCGCGACATCGATATGTTCACCGACAATCCGACGTCGACGATTCCGCTGGGCTACATGCTCTCCTTCTATGCCGGCCCGGACAACTTCAACGTCTCGCAGAAGTCGAACCAGTGGACCGGCGGCAACCAGGCGCGCTACGTCAACCCCGAGTACGATGCCCTCTACGATCAGGCGGTTGCCTCGACCGACGCCGAAGAGGTCGCCGAGCTTTGCATCCAGATGAACGACGTCTTGATCGAAGACTTCGCGGTGATCCCGCTCGTCGCGCGGGCCGGCGTCAAGGACGCTGCCTCCCATCTGTTGCTCATGGATAATCTCGCTCCCAATGGGTGGGAAACGTCCTACTGGAATATTGCCAACTGGACGCTGGCGGAAAAGTAGCGTCTGCGCGTTCGCTCCGGACGCGATACCGCGTCCGGAGCCGGAAATCATTCCGAGAGATCGCTTGAAGGAGGAGCTCATTCCATGACCAACGATCGAAGGTCGACATTCTGCTGCATGCGCCTAGCCGCGGTGGCGCTCGCTCTTGGCATCTTCAGCAGCGCCGGTATCGCGCCGGTGGGCGCCCAAGATGCCTCGCCGGTCGCCTCGCCAGAAACCAGCTGTGTCTCTCCGGGCGCCGTTGACACTGCGACGGCCGTCGCCGGCACCCCGGTCGCGTCCGACACGGCAACGGGAACCGAGGCCGATGAAGCAACGGCAGCGACCATCTTCGCCACTATCGAAAACTATGCGGCGTGCTTCAATGAGGGGCAGGCCACCGGCAATGCTGCGCTCTATGTCGCGCTCGAGTCGAGCAATTACCTCGCCTCCCTGGGCTACAGCAGCGCCGAAGAACGCGTTGCCGACGAGTCGAGCAGCCCGGCGATGCAGGCCTCCCTGCTCAGCCTCGACAATGCCATGGTTTGGGATGACGGCCGTGTCAGTGCCGATGCCGAGCTCGTGCTCGGTGACCACTGGTACCAGCACCTGCGCATCTTCCTGACCGACGCCAACGGCGCCTGGCTCTACGATCAGGAAACTCCGTTGCCACCGACCCCGGATGTCGATTTCGTCGCCGTCAACGGGCTCAGCCTCACCGAGGTCGAGGATGAGGAGACCGGCGAATCGGGCCCGGCCATCGTTTCCCTTGGCGGAACCACGGACTTCACCGAAACCGAAGGCATCATCTTCAATGTCACCAACGCGTTGCCCGAGGCCTACGGACTTGCTGTGGTTGCCCTGCCGGAAGGCGCCGATCCCACGGGCCTGCTGGATGGGTCGCTTTCGTTCGATGAGGTGACCTTCCTTGGCGCCACCAACGACGTTATCGCAACGGACGGCGCGGCCGATCTGACCCTGCTCGGTCTGCCGGTCGGCAGCTATGCGTTCCTGGCCTTCCCGGACGGCGAGTCGGAAAGCGCCCCGCTGACCGCCGCCTTCAATATCGTCGCAGCCGGATAACCGGCTACACGGTCGAGCACCGGGGCCAAATACAGCCCCGGGGGGTGTGTGCCCCCGAGGACCCGCAGACCGATCGACTACCCCGTCGCGCCGAAGAGGCGCCCAGATTGCACCCGGCTGGGGGTCGCAATCGAAAACCGATCTGGCGAAGACGCTCTCCCGCGAGGGCGTCTTCGTTTGATCCGCACACCTCCGGTGCGCCATTCCCCTACACTGTGCGCGCGCATCGTACGCACCGTAGCCCGAACACCACACGATGACCATGGACCCGGATAACGGCCAAATCACGCCACCAGATTCCAATCTCGCCCCCTCCGGCACGAAAAAGGAGGGGCCGCTCGCTGCCGTCCAGACGCGTCTGGACGGGAAACCGGTGCTCATCTACGGAACCCTGCTGGCGGGGGCAATCGTGTTGCTGCTGCTGTTGATGATCGTCTGGCTTTCCAATCGGGACAGCAGCTCTCCGGTCAAGCTTTGCCTGGATACGACCCTCGCGGAAACGCAGCAGGCCATCCTCGACGGAAGCGTGCGCCGGATCGATGTGTTGATCGATTCCGAGCAACCCATGGAAGGATTGACCGCCATCCAACTCCAGCTGGAAGACGGCGAATGCCGCAAGCTCCCCGAAGGGGCGGACAATCGCGGCATTCTGCTGCAGGTGCTCGGGCTCGTCGAGCTCTACAACCAAGAAGGGGACGGCAACATTCGGGTCGAGTACCAACGCGAGATCATTCCGCCCAATCTGCTCATGACCTCCACCGCGGTCCGTACCGAGACGCCAAAACCAGCCTCGCCGGTTGCGGCATCCCCACAACCCGTCACCTCCTCCCCGACCCCAACGTCGACCGCGACCTCAACCGCGACACCAACTCCAACCGAAACCGCGACTCCGTCGTCAACGCCCGAGCCGACGTCTCCACCCGCAACCCCGAGCCCATTGGGGAGTTAGGGCGTGTTTGAAAAGGGCCCGGAGGCCGGAGGAGACCGAAGCAACGAGTTTCGGAGCCTCAACGGTATGAAGAAACCGAAACGCGGCGTCCATCAAGCCGCACGGCGGGCCTTTCAAACAAACACGCCCTGGGCCGTGTTTGAAAATTCGACGACGTGCCTCCGCCCGCGCTGGATTCGCCCGGCATCCGCCCGGTTACGCCCCAACAGCAGCCACCCGGACCGTCGCAGGACCGACCCAGGGCTCCGGACCCGTCACAAACACGTCCAAACAAGACCCACCTACTGACTGACCGCTTCCAGCTCGTAATGCAAGGTAAGAATGGCGCCCTGGTCGTCATGTTGGTATTCGGCGGACCCGCGTAGTCCTACCAGTCCGCCGGTAGCCGAACTGGGGACGATGGCGCCATACGGAGTCGCGGTGCCGGTGCTGGCGTCGTAGATTCCACCATGCTGGAGGACGAATGAGCCGGCGCTGCCATCGAGTGTTCCCTCCACCCGCTCCATGGCGAGATAACCCGCGCCGCCGCTTTCCGTTTCGCAGGTCAGCAGCTCGGCCACGCTCGAACCGGTCAGCGCGCCAGTGAAGGTCTTCTTGACGATCGTCCGGGTCATCTTTCCACTGGGATTCGCCTCGTCAACGGACACCGGTTCCCACGAGGTAACGGTAAATTCGGAAGTAGCTTTGCTGGGCATTCGCCTCCCTCTCATACAAATACACACGACAAAAGAACGCGCCTGGACTGTCTATCCAGGCACTTCATTAAAACGCGATTCTGCGTTGCTCGTCACAGCAGGCGTCAAATTCCTGACGGCCAGCCGCTGACTGCTAAGTCGTATGTGAAGAGCTATTCCCTCTGAACCGGAGTACCGCGCATGATGCGAGCCGTTCAGCCTCTGGAATCAGCCCAGTCGGTCTCCTCAGGACATTCGTTCCTAACTCCTAACTCCCATCTCCCATCCGTCAAACCGAACGCGCGTCCCAGCGGAAGAACCGAACCGCGATCAGCACCGCCACCAACGCCGTCGCCAGCAACACGACCAGATCGAGCCAGATCGTATCCAGCCCCTTTCCACGGGTCATGACCTCGCGCAGGGCATCGACCAGGAACCGCAGTGGCAGCACTCGGGTGATCGGCTGCAACCACGCTGGTGCGGAATCGATATCGAAAAAGACCCCGGAGAGAAAGAGCATCGGGAAGGTAATCAGGTTCGAATAACTGGCCGCCGTCTCCACATTCGGCGCGATGCTGGAAATCGCGAACCCGATCGCCAGAAAGGCAATCGACCCGATGAAGATCGCCAGGATCACCAGCAGAACGCTCCCCTGGATATCGACCCCGAACAGGAAGTGGGAGATCAGATAGAGGATCAATGCCTGCGGAACGGCAATGATCAGCTGCGAGATCACCCGCGCCGTGATGAAGCTGGCGAGCGGAAACGGGGTGATCTTGATCCGCCGCAGAATGCCCCGCTCGCGGAAGGTCACGAACGAGGTCGAAAGCCCAATCACCCCGGAGTTCATCACCGACATCGCCAGGATACCGGGCAACAGAAAGTCCATATACGAGATGTCGAGGGTCTGGACCGGTTGCGTCTCGACCGTCACCGGACTCGGTCCCTGGGCAACCGAATTGAGCGTTTGCTGAATGGCGCTGATGGAAACCTGGGAATTCGGGCCGGACGCTTCGTCGTAATAGAGCTGAACGGTTGGAAATCCTCCCCCCGCTGGGGCGTCACCAAAGACCAACACGGCGTCGCGGTCGCCATCCTGCAGCTGGGCAAGCTGCTGATCGACCGTTTCATTCGTCGAAATGTCGAAGATCTCCGACTCGTCCATCGCCTGGACCACCGCGGAATGGAAATCCGATTGCGCGCCCGCGATACCGACATTCGCGCTGAAGTCCGTTTCGTTGAACACCGTCCCGAAGACCAGGATGAAGATGACCGGAAAGATCAGGTTCCAGAAAAGCGCGGTGCGGTTGCGCACCGTCATCTTCAGGAACGCGGTAATCATGGAGAGGAACGAGGTCATCTACGCTGCCTTTCGCCGTTGCCAGAAACGACGTTTTTCCGTCTCGTCCGGCAGATCGGTCGCATCCGACAGCGGCTCGAACGAGCGGCCGGTCAAGGTCAGGAAAACATCTTCCAGTGACGCCTGGTTGCTGCGCAGCTCGGTCAGCTCGATCGAATGCGTGCGCGCGGCTTCCAGCAACCCGATGAGCGTCAGCTGTGGGTTGTCGCTGCGCAGCTCGAGCTGGTCGCCGTTGAGACTGACATCCTGGGTGCCGGGAATCTCGCGCAGCTCCCGATCGGCAAGCGTTCCGTTCCGCATACGCGCCGAGATCGTCGCTTCGACATCGATCGATTCGATCAAGCCGACCGGGGTATCGAGCGCAATCACGCGCCCGTGGTCCATCACCGCGATGCGATCGCACAGGATCTCGGCTTCTTCCATGTAGTGTGTCGTCAGCACAACCGTCGAACCCTGGTTGCGCACGTCCCGCACCGTCTGCCAGAGCTCGCGCCGGGCCGCCGGATCGAGCCCGGTGGTCGGCTCGTCGAGGAAGACCACGATGGGATCGTTGACCAAACCAAGCGCAATCGACAAGCGCTGTTGCTGGCCCCCAGAGAGCTGATTCGCCGCCGCGTCGCGTTTCTCGCGCAGTCCGACCATCCCCAACAGATGATCGATCCGTGCCGGCGAGGAATCGACCCCATACAGATCGGCGAAGAGCTTGATCAGCTCGGCCGCGGACAGATAGTCGAAGAGCGCGGTCGTTTGCAACTGCACGCCGATGGCCCGGCGGACGTCCTCGGTCTGGGAACGGGTGTCATATCCCGCAACCGTGATCGTCCCGGCATCGGGCTGGCGCAACCCTTCGATCATCTCCAGCGTGGTCGTCTTGCCCGCGCCGTTTGGGCCGAGAATCCCGAAGACCTCACCCGAATAGACCGTGAGATCGACCCCATCGACTGCGGTCAGGGTTCCGTAGCGTTTGATCAGCCCACGCACTTCGATGATTGGCGTGCCGGGCGCACTGCCACGCTCGCTCATGTTGTTCCTTTCACAGCGGAGAGGTCGTCAACGCCGAATCGGACGCCGCTGTCCACACCGACAGCAAAGATACGCCCTTTTTGAGGAGTTGGGAGTTAGGAGTTGGGATTTAGGAGTTGGGCCATTCGATCTGCTCAGGACCCAGGACCCGGGACCTCTTCAAACACGACCTAACTCCGCGGGCGTGTTCGAAAACTCGACGACGTGGCTCCGACTGCCCCCCGCAATCAGCCTCCTCGATCGTCTCAGGGCCCAAGGCTCAGGACGCAGGACCTTTTCAACCGCGCCCGAACTCCTAAATCCCAACTCCTCACTCCTCATCCGCTGCTTGACAAATACAGGAGGACACCAGACAATCGCATGGCGTTAATGAGACAATATCTCATTACTGCTCGGATTTCCGTTGTATCGGGGGAAAGGAATCTCCATTGTCTCGAGGAATTGATCGCGTCAGCAGCTGGAAGACCAGCCGGCGGACGTTCAACAGTGCGCTGGCCGGAGCCGGACTGGTGCTCGCCACGGGCGCCACACGCGCGTTCGCGCAGGAGGCATCTCCTGCCGCCGAGTCTGGAAGCGGCCAGTATCTGTTCGTCGCCGATCCGGCAGTTTCGACCGTCTACATCTATTCGATCCCCGATCTGACCCTTACCGGACAGTTGGACGATGTCTTTTTTGGGGTTCACAACGGCGCCTTGGTCCTGCCGGACGGACGCATCCTCTTCTCTGACGACAATACGAAGGACGTCGTTGCGGTCACGATCGATGACGCCGGCGTGCCGTCCATTTCCCAGCGTGTCGCCGTCAACAGCGGCGACCGTCTGGTCTGGAGCGCGGTCGACCCGGACCTGCGCTACTACGCCGGCGCCTCGCAGATTCCAGACAGCACGACGCAGGTCCTGAATCTGGTCGATCTCGAAGCGTTCACGAACACCGAGCTGTCGTTCGAGATGCTGGAAGAGGAGGAGCTGCACGGCTGGGTGTCCGGTGACTATGTCTACGTCTCGCTCGGCGGCCAGATCGATTCCTATCTCCTGTCCGATCTGCTGGCCGGCAATGCCGAACCAGCCAGCCAGGTTCCGGTAGAGCTGGGGTCGCACGGAGCAGTCGCCGATCCGGCGCACCAGCAGTTCCTGCTCGTCTCCAACACCGGCTTCGAGGTGGTCGATATCGCAAACGGCCCGGCGGAATACAAGGGCAACATCCCGTGGGATGTCGATGGCTTCACGGGCGGCAGGAATTCGCGACCGCGCCTGCATCCGGATGGCGAGCACATCTTTGGACGGCTGAACCCGAACCCGGCCACTCCGGAGGAGTGGGCCGATGTGGAGGTCAGCTCGCACATTGCCGACATCCACGATCTCGGCGCGACCCGCACCGCGGTGAGCATGGGGAACATGGGGTTCCGCTTTGGGATCTCGGATCCGTACGTCCTCTATGCCGGACACGACGGCGTAACCGGCGCCGCCTATCTGGTCGATGCGGACGCCGGCAGCGATACCTATGGACAGGTTGTGGGCACGGTCCCATTGGAGCTGCCGACCAACGCGGCACAACCAGGCGTCGACCCGGCCGGTACGGAAAGCTACCTTACCGCGCTGACCCCGGATGGCGCCCTCGGCTTCGTGGTGCATGGCGGCGATGGAACGATCTCGGTGATCGATACCGCCACCCAGGAAGTCGTGAGCACGATCGAGGTTCCCTCGCCGATGACCGGCGCCGGTTATGCCACGGTGGTGGACGCCAGCGCGCCGCTGGTCGATCTCTTCGGGCGCTAACCCTCCCAACACCGGTTCCGGGAATCCCGGAACCGGTGTTCTCTTGACCCGGAAAGGCGAAGCGACCATGGCAAAAAAGAAGGGTGACCGGATCGTCATCAAGCTGCGCAGCACCGAGAGCCCACACGTCTATTACACCGAGAAGAACAAACGGAACGATCCAGGGCGGCTGGAACTCCGGAAATACGATCCGACACTCCGCCGTCACGTTCTCTATCGCGAAACGCGCTAGATCGAAAGCACACCGATGTCAGGCACCTGCGCCATCAGCGGCAAAACGACCACGTTCGGCCGCAATGTCTCACACTCCAAACGTCGCACCAACCGGCCGTTCAAAGCCAATATCCAGCGGAAGCGGATCTACGTACCCGAGCTGGGCCGGTCGATTCGGCTCGATCTCTCGACCCATGCCATCCGCACCATCGACAAGAAGGGATTTACCGCGTACCTGAAATCCGAAGGGATCACGCTCAAGGAGCTGCTTCCTCGAGAAAGCAAGCGCAATGCAGACTGAACCGATTCCGGCCACCGTGCTGGTCGGCTTTCTGGGTTCCGGCAAGACCACGCTCCTGAACGAGCTGTTGAGCGCCGATAACGTCGAGAAGACCGCGGTGATCGTGAACGATTTCTCGCAGATCAACGTCGATGCGCGGCTGGTCCGGCAGGCAAGTGAGCATCTGGTGGAAATGTCGAACGGCTGCATCTGCTGCACATTGCGGCAGGATCTGGTCGATGAGCTGGCGGAGCTTTCACGGGTGCCGGATCTCCAGCGCGTCATCATCGAATCGACCGGTATCGGCGAGCCGTTGCCGATCGCGCAAGCGTTTCACATGGACGAGCTTCCGGAGCTAGTGCGGTTGGAAGAGATCGTGACCGTGGTGGATAGTAGTCGATTCTGGACCGATTTCGAACGGTCGGACACCATCGAGGATGCCGAAGGCAACCCGGTGGAAGCGCCATTGGCGCCCCTCTTGGTCGATCAGCTCGAATACACCAACGTCATTCTGCTGAACAAGGCGGATCGGGCGACGTCCGCCGAGCTCGACCGACTGGAAGGGTTCGTACGTGGGTTGAATCCTGTGGCCAACATCTATCGCACGGTGCGTTGCCGGCTCGATCCGACCCTGGTGCGCGGCACCGGCCTCTACGACTATGAAATCGGTCCGGACACCGAGGAGTGGGAAGAGGAATGAGTGAAGGACGGCAGCGAGGCCGAGGAGTATGGGTTCAACACCTTTACCTACTTTGCATCCGAACCGTTCCGGCACGATGCCTTCATGGCGCTCTTCGATGACTGGAACGACGCCATCCTGCGGGCCAAGGGGTTTGTTCGGTTCGTCGATCACGATCCGGTCGGGCTCTCGGTTGTGCGCGACTCGCTGGAACTGACCACCTTTGCGCTGGCCGGCGCGGTGGACGAGACCGGCGCGCCCCTGGAAGCCGAGCTGGACGAAAGCTGGGCGGACGAGCAGACCGAGATCGTCTTCATCGGCCAGCGGATGCCGGTCGAGCAGATCGTCGAGCGCCTGGACGCATGCCTTGCAGACGGTCCGGAGTCCTGAGTCGTGGGGGGCGGGGGGGGGCGGCGAGCCCGCCAACCCCGCTGCC
>JAMLHN010000014.1 GCA_023957115.1 Thermomicrobiales bacterium | reverse complement strand
GGAGACGTCCCCGCCTTGTCATTCTGACCGAAGGGAAGAATCTCTTCTCGTCCGAGCACCCCACCAAGCCGGTCCACCAACCAGACAGGTTGCATTGGACGCACCCTTCAGAATGATATTTTGGGAACGCGGTTTCGCGATGGCAATGACACTTGCGATGGTGCTTGCGCTTGTCGCTCCAGTTGCCGCGGAGGACCCGCGGGTCGTGTTCGATGTCGATCCGCGCCGGTGTGCCGTCGAGCCGCGTTCGCTCGATGAGCTGGAGCGAATCCTCGCCGTGGGGACGCCGCAACCACCGGCGCGCACCGCGCCAGGAACACCGATCTCAGCCGGCAGCGAGACCGGCCATGCGGTTTCCGCCACGATCGAGATGCTCGTCTCCTGTCTCAATGCCGGTGACCGCCTGCGAGCCTATGCCCTCTATACCGATGCGTATCTGGCAACCATCCTGCGGCCCGGCGACCTTCCGGAGGTCGCGACGCCCTATCCGGCCGATACCGACGAGTACACAGACATTCTCGCCATCGAACCACGCCAGGTTGCCGAGGATCGGGTCATCGCCAAGGTCACCCTCGACCCTGCCTTGATCCCGGTAGACAAGATCTTCGAGTTCATCCTGATCCCGGTCGATGGCGAATGGCGCATCGACGGCGTCATCAACGAGATCGACTTTTCCCTACCGTGACGAGCACGCGGCGCGCAGATTCCATGACGCATGCGCAAAGGGCAAAAGTTATGACCAGCCCACTCCCGGTCATACTCATGCTGACTGCTGACTGCTGACTGCTGACTGCTGACTGCACAATCTGCGTGCTGCGTGCTGCGTGCTGCGTGCTGCGTGCTGCGTGCTGCGTGCTGCGTGCTGCGTGCTGCGTGCTGCGTGCCGCGTGCCGCGTGCCGCGTGCCGCGTGCTACGTCGGATTGGCGATCTGATCGCGGATGTAGGCGATGATGGCGGCGAGCTGGGTGTCTGAGATGCGGACGGTGGAGATTGGCTGCTGGCCGGTATGCCCTTCACCCGTGCGGACCAGATCGAACAACTCCTGATCGGTCATATCCCCGACTGGACTATCGGGCACGGTCAGCGCCGGGCCCTGTCCGGCGCCGCTGGGCTGATGACAGGCCATGCACTGGAACTGGAACTGCTGCTGGCCGAGCCGGACATCGCCAACCGGCATGGCCGCCACTCCAGTGTCCGGCGTACCGCCTTCGGCAATCGCCGACGCGGCAGCGTTTGCCGCCTCGGTCGCCTGCGCGATCTGCTCATCGGTAAGCGTCGCGGTCGGAACGATACCGAGCGCCTTGTTGATGTCGTCTTCAGAGGCGCGACCGCAGGCGACAACAACGATCAGAACGGAAAGAAAGGTGATTGCCAGAATCGAGCCACGTTTATGCATTCGATGCCCACCTGCGTTCGGGGAGTCCCGAACGTTTCCGTACCGTCATCCGCGCTGATGCTTTCACTCGTGCAATGATGGGTCGAAGGGTAGCCCCGCTGTCCAGACGTGTCAACGGTGGAGCAGTCGGCCGTCGGCAGGGAGATGCCGTGGCGTGCGCTGTGGCAAAAGGCAAGAGTACTGAAGTGACCAGCTCGCTCCCAGCCATACTCGTGCTGACTGCTGACTGCTGACTGCTGACTGCCGTCTGCTGACTGCCGTCTGCTCAATCCCGCGTGCTTCGTATACTTTGCGCGAACGAACCGGCGAGCCCCGCATGCATCGCCGGACAAACCTCCGCGCAGCGGGCAGACAGGGTCGGATCTTGGTTGTTTTTCCTCTCATTGCATTCGTCGTCAGTCTCTGCTGCATGGCAGTCATCGGTAAAGACACCCTGCGCCGGCCCCGGCCCGATCGCATCGTCTGGACGATTGCCTTTGCAATTTTTGCGATTGCCGCCGGCGCGGAGATGATCGGCTCGCTCTCCGGCTGGACCCCGGCCATCGTGCGGATCTACTACGTCACCGGAGCGGTGCTGGTGGTGGGCTACCTGGCGCTTGGCGAGCTCTATCTGCTGGCCAGCTCCCGGATCAGCAAGTTCGCCCCGGGCGTCATGTGGCTGATCACCGCGCTGGCGATCACGCTCGTGCTCGACGCGCCGGTCGACGAACGCTTGCTGGCGCACGACGGCTGGGAGGCGCTGGAACGCAATATCGGGCTGACCGCCGTGACCTTGTTCCTGAATATCGGGGGCAGCCTCATCCTGATCGCGGGAGCGCTTTGGTCTGCCTGGAAGTTCCGTAAGCTCGGGACCCAACGCCGCCGGATGATCGGCTGCATCCTGATCGCGCTCGGGACCTTCATCGTCGCATCGGGCGGCACGGTGACCCGGCTCGGACACCGTGAATACCTCTATATCGCCATGTCGATCGGAATCGCGGTCATCTTCGCCGGGGTCCTCGAAACTCGGCGTTCCGATCAGGACTCACGTGGATTGCGCGCGTTGCTGGGACTCAACCCGAGAGAGGACACCGGTAAGATCATTCCGTTCCAGCCGGGCATCGTTTCTCGGAACGCCCGTGGGAACGACGCCCAGGCGCTCGATTACCTCATAGAACGGCTCCTTCCGCTCGATGAGGCCGCGCTCGACCGGAACTGCCGCGAATGGAGCGTCGACCGACTCGACATCGACGCGCTGGAACGATCCCAGGCCCATCAGGTCTGGAGTCTGCGCACCCGGCTCGACCCGGCCGCGCAACAGCGTTTGGACGAGCTCTCGCCGGCCACGCGCGCGCAACTGGCCGAGCTCTATTTCGAGGTCTTCCGCGCTTCGGAGCATGTCGGGCAAACCGGGTAGCGATCGATCGTCCTGCCTGTTGTTTTCGTATTCGCTCGGCCGCCCGCAGGGAACTGCAATGTCTCGTCTCGAACGCACGATCGTCCAATGGAGCGTTCTCACGCTGATCGTCGCGCTCGCATGCATGCTGACCGGCCAGCAAAGCCTGGCGGAGGCGATACCTCAACGCGCAAGCCCGCCCATGGACCAGGCTGTCCCGGTGATGCCCACCACGATCGAGGTCTGGTTTTCGGAAGCCATCGACCCGGATGGGACGACCCTCACAGTTCTCAAGCAGGACGGCACCCAGGTCGACCTGGGAGACACCACCGTCGATGCGCAGGACGCGACCGGTACGCGCGTCTCGATCAGCGTTCATCCCGGATTGGACAATGGCGTCTATCTGGTGGAATGGACCGCTCGTTCGGCCGTCGATGGCAGCACCGCAAGCGGGCAATACCAATTCACCGTCGATCCGACCGCATCTCCGGAACCATTGCCGCAAATCGTCGCGCAAGATGCCCCCGTGGGCCGTCCTGATGCCGGCGAGTCCGAGGATCAGGACGAGTCCGGACGAAGTCCGGTCTTCTACGGCGTCGCGGCGACGATTGCGGTACTGGCCTTCGTGACCGTGTTGACCCTCTGGTACTTCCGGCGTGCGGCCCGCGGACGCCGTTGGAGCGACCGGCCGGTCGATCGTTTGTGAGGATCATGTCGTTCCGTACCGACGCACGACGTCGCTGGCTGCTTCCGTTCGTCCTGCTGATCGTGGCGCTGGCCGTCCTCGGGCAGGCATCCGAAACCACGGCGCAATCGGAATTGGAGCGAAGCGACCCGCGGGCCAGCTCGATCGTGGCGGAGTCTCCTGCCGCCATTCAGCTCTGGTTTCACGAACCGATCGACGCCGGTACGAGCACGGTTCGGATCCTCGATAGCGAAGGCGACACCGTGCCCGATCTCGCACCCGAGCCGGGCGATGACGATCGCTCGCTGGTCGTTCCCCTGCCCGGTGGGCTGGACAATGGCACTTATACCGTTGTTTGGGGCGCCGTCTTCCCGGCGGATGGGCAAACCGCCAACGGCTCGTTCACCTTCACCATCGGGTCGCAGATCGATATCGCCAGCACCTCGATCCCCACGATCGAGGAACCGGCCGGCGCGCCTCACTGGCTCCAGGGGATCGCGCACTGGCTCGTTGTACTCCCGCTTGCCGTGGCGTTCGCCATCTGGCCGATCTGGGCGGTCGTCCTCTGGTGGGCTGCTCGGGGGGACGACGCACGAGTCGAAATGCTGTCCATGCGCGCGCAGTCGCTTGCCCTCGGTGCGATTGGCGTCACGCTGGCAGCCAATCTGTTCGCCCTCGGGGTGGAAGCGACCAACCTCGCGCGCGGCTCGTTCGTCACGAGGACCCTGGACACCCTGTTCGATACCCGCTACGGGCGGCTCTGGCTCGCCCAGGTTGGGTTGCTCCTCCTGCTCGCCCTCGTATTGCGGGCCGCGCCCTGGCGCGATCCGTTTGGCCGGCAGTATCGCTCGCTTGCGGTCCTGATCGTTGCGTTGCTCGTACCGGTGCCGGTCAGTCTCGATTCACACGCGGCAACCCTCGAAACCGGCCGCCGGGCCGCCATCTTCTTCGACTACGTGCAGCTGGTGGCGCTCTCGCTCTGGTTCGGGGGGCTGGTGCTGATCGCCGGCGTGCTGCTGCGATCGATGCGTGACCAGCCCGATCGACCGCGTGTGGTCACTCGGGCGTTCTCGTCGTTCTTCAGTCTGGCACTCATCTGCTGGGGCCTGGTGGCAATCACCGGGGCGTATAGCTGGTGGTTGCAGGCCGGCAGCCTGGCTGCCCTGCGCACCACCGACTATGGACGGTGGCTCCTCATCGCGCTGGTCCTGGTCGTGGCCGTCGTGCTCGTCGCGTTGCTGGGCCTGCTTCCGATGGCGCGCAGCCTGGCGAATGCCGAGCCGGGCGCCGAGTCGACGTGGGCCGACCGGCTCCGGTATGCCGTCATCGCCGAAATCGTGCTGACCGCTTCGATCCTGCTGGCGATGGGGCAGTTGCACGGTCTGCCGCCCGGCCGAGAGGTGCTGGCGACCGAACAGTTCGGACAAACCGTCCAGTTCCAGCTCGGCGACCAGGCCGTCTCGCTCCAATTTGCGCCGGGCGGCGCCGGACCCAATCACTTTCTGGTGCGCCTGCCGGACGAATCGGTTCCTATCGGCGCACAGGCGTTCCTGGGCTTTACCTATCTGGGGCAGGAGATCGGCAGCGCCGAGACGGAGCTGGGCCGCTCCTCCCTTACGACCTTCGAAACCCACGGGAGCGAATTCGGCATCGCGGGCGACTGGGATATCGAGCTCACCCTGCGCCTGCCGGACGCCACCGAATGGTCCGATACGCAACCGGTCACCATCGATACCGCCGGTTCACCGGTTCCAGAAGATCCCTGGCGCTTTGGCACCGGGGGCGCAATCGGGCTCGTCTTCCTGGGAATCGCGCTGGTTGGCTTTGCCGCGGCCATACGCTCGGGCAAGGGACACCTGCGGATGGAAAGCGCCGGGCTCGGAGCCGCGGCGATCGTCCTTGGGTTGATCGTGATGGTCCAGGGGAGAATCCAGCCGGGAGACAGCTACTACTCCGGGCTGGTCAACCCGGTTGCGGCCACCGGCGACTCGGTAAGTCGCGGAAGTGCCCTCTTTCAGGCGAATTGCCTGGCCTGCCACGGCGCCACCGGAAACGGCGATGGACCGCTCAGCGAGGGGATGTTCCCCCCGCCAGCCGATTTCTCCGCCCCGCACACCCGGGTTCATTCCGACGGTCAGCTCTTCGACTGGATCCGCAACGGCAAAACCGATACCGACATGCCCGCCTTTTCCACCCTGACCGATGAAGAGATCTGGGATCTCATCAACTACATCCAGGTCGAGTTCCAGGGCAAGGAACCGGACGACGGGAGCTGAGCCCAGGACCCGTCGATCGTAGTTGGGGGCGTGTCTGCCCTCTCGTGAAGACGCAGGAGGGCAGACACGCCCTCGGCTACGGTGACGACCACCGGCAGCGGCTTGCGAATTGGTTGGTACGCGACCGCACCCCCGGATCGTAGCGCAGGAACCCATCCCCAGCGATCGACCGCAGGCCGATCGCTGGGGATGCCCAAAACACCTCACTCGTATGCGTCAACCATTTCGCAAATCGTTGCAGGGCGTGTTCGAGAACTCGACGACGTGCCTCCGCCCGCGCTGGACTGGCCCGGCAATCAGCCATCCAGATCGTCGCAGGCCTCAGGACTCCAGGCTCCGGACCTTTTCCAACACGCCCCAGCTCCCAGCTCCTCCCCTCACCCCTCCAACACCGTGACCGTGATCGATTCCGCGGGATCGACGGTGCAAGCGATGAAGAACTCTCCCGGATTCGGGAATCGTTGGGTATATGTCTGACCGGGGAGAATGACGAACGGACCTGCCCGCAACGGCACCGAATCCTCGTTCTTGACCGAGATGGCCGCTTCTTCCCCTGGTTCGAAGGTAATGTCGGTTGGCAGGGTAATTGCCGATACCAGGGTCGAATTGTTCACCTCGGCTCCCGCACCCTCCGGGATGACGAACGAGAGTCCTGCCATCTCGTCATCTTTGTTCCGCCAGCGATTGCTGAAAAGTGCCGCGATCAGCAGGGCAAGACCGCCACCGCCGATGGCGATATTGATCAGCATCTGCCGGCGCGAGATCTTCTTCTCAGCGGCAACCGGAGCGGGCGTCGCCGATTCAGGCGGTGCCGGTAGGTCGGGTTCGTGTTGGTTTGGGTCCATGATCTGTATGCTCCCCGGCGCAGACAACGGCTGCCGTCGCGCCGTCTACATCGAATGCGACGCTTCGGGCGAGGCTTCCGGCGTCCCGCCCATCAGCAGGGCCGGGGCAGGTCGCGACCAAACACCCGAAATGGTCAGATCGCCCGCTTCGACCGAAACGACATCATCGCCCTCCGGCGCGGTGGTCTGAACGGTTGCGGTAACGACCACATCGCCGGCTTGCTCGAAGGTCAGGGTCAGTTCGAAGGTGTCGCCGGCATTCAGATCCCGGGTCAGACCGATCAACATCACATGGTAGCCACCCGGCTCCAACGTCACCGAGCCGTTCGCCGGAATGTCCAACCCCTGTTCCAGGGGCTTCATTTCCATGACGCCGTCGTTGTCGGCAATCTCGTGGATCTCGACAACATGCGCAACATCGGTCGTGCCCCCGATCAGCACGTCGGACTCGCCGGCGTTGTCGATGATCAGATAGGCCGCACCGCTGCCACCCATACCATGACCACCACCCATGTCTCCTGCCATGGGAGAGCCCTCGGGCGTCGCTTCGTCATGCGCCGTGACAACTCCGCCAAATCCGATGAGTCCAAGAGCGAGCGCGACGAGCGCCAGCATGCGAAAGGTGGTTCGAGCCATCGTTGTTTGCTCCTTGCTCAGATATGAGCGATTCGTTCGAAATCCGTTCACCGGCACGTCGTGCGCCGGGGTCATTCCTTCACCAGATGCTGCACGTCTTCCACGATCATCAGTGGATCGGTGCCATAGGGATAGGTCAGACGCAGGCGTCCCTCCTTATCGATGACATAGATCAGCGCCGTATGATCGAGCAGATACCCAGTCTCCGATTCCGGATACTCGACCCGGTTGACCGTGACCCCGTAGTTGGTCAGAAACTGCTCGGTCTGGGCATCGTCTCCCCGCAAACCGATGAATTCGGGATCGAAGAAGTTCAGGTACTCCTTCATCCGTTCTTCGGTATCGCGTTCGGGATCGAATGTCACCATGATGAAATCCACATCCGCCCCGTCTTCGCCCAGCTCATCCTTGACCGTGGTGAAATCGATCAGGGTGGTCGGGCAGAGATCCGGACAGGTCGTGTACCCAAAATAGATCAGCGAGACGTTGCCGTTTTCCTGAGACAACGAAAAGGATTCGCCGTTCTGGTCGGTCAGATCGAGCGCGGGCGCGGCGGCTGCCGGGCTGATCTCACCTCCGTTGAACTCGTAGGCCTCGGTCCGGTTGGTGGCCCAGTAGATGACACTGGCGGCCACGAGCGCGAGAATTCCAAGAACCCCCAGCAGCTGATAGCGGCGATTGGACGAAGTGGTCATAGCAGGTTCTCCTCCTGGACGCTCTAGAACGGCGACCAGGTTGCGTATTCATTGAGACGGCTGAGCGAGTTGGTCAGTAGCAGGACGGCGATCAGCAAGACCAGCACGCCACTCGCTTTCTGCACCCGGGGGAGCCATGCCCGGAAACGCGACGACTCGGTCATGAATCGGTCGACCAGCACGGTTGCCAGCAGGAACGGAACTGCCAGCCCGAGCGAGTAGATGGCCAACAGCCCAACACCCTCGCGCACGGTCGCATCGGCCGCGGCAATGGTGAGGATGCTGGCCAGCGCCGGTCCGATGCAGGGCGTCCAGCCCGCGCCGAACGCGACTCCGATCAGGAACGTGCCGGCCCGGCCGTAGGAGCGGCCCCCAAGCTCCATCTTCACCGTCCGGTCGGCAAACGGAAGCCGCAGCAAGCCGAGCAGGTGCAATCCCAGCACCGCCAGCAAGATTCCGCCGATCCGCGCGATCCAGATGCGGTACTCCTGCAACCACCCGCCGAGCGCGGTGGCCGATGCCCCGAAGATCATGAAGACGGTCGTGAACCCGAGCACGAAGAGGAGCCCGTTGACCAACGTTGCGCGCCGCGCCCGTCGTTTGGTCTGCGCGTCGGTCGACCGGAGCTCGGCAAAGCTCATCCCGCTGATTACCGCCGCATAGGTGGGGATGAGTGGAAAGACACAGGGCGAAAGGAAACTGAGCAGTCCCGCCGCGAATGCAACCGGAATACCGACTCGCGTGACGGTCGAGGTCACCTGGCTGGCGTCGGTTACCGTTCCAGCCAGGGCGTCTTCGATGAGCGCCAGATCGGCTTCGTTCTCTTCGGGCAACGCGCCGATCCACCGGTAAAGCACCTCGCCATCACGGCCGATCAGCACGGTCTCCGGAACCCCGGTTGTCTCGAAGGTGCGCGCGAACCGGTTGGACGGATCGCGCCAGATTTGAAACGTTACGCCGAGATCGGCGGCGTAGGTCTGCACCGTCTCATCGAGCCCATTCCGGTCGATGCTCACCCCGACGACCTGCAACCCCCGGCCGGCGTACCGCTCGTTCAGGGTTTGCAACCAGGGCATCTCTTCCTTACAGGGAGTGCACCAGGTGGCCCAAGTGTTGAGCAGCACCACATCGCCCCGCAGATCCTCCAGCGTCACGGTCTCGCCGGTCGCCAGGGAGGTCGCCTCGAAATCGGGAGCGGTGCTCGCCGTGGCGAGATCGAGCATGACCAGCGACAGCAGGAGACCCAACAGCCCCACCACCACCCGACCAGCCCAGGAGAGGCGAGGTCCACGGGACGTCATGACAGCGCCTCCAGGTTCGATGCCAGATCCTGGGGATCGTCGTTCGCACGCATCAACACACGCTCGTTGCCGTCCCCGTCGATCAGATAGATCGCATCGGTATGGCGCACGCGGGCAACCGAGGCCGAGCCATTGATATGACTATTGACTTCGTCCTCGATCTCGGTCGCTTCGATTCCATACGAGCGCCAGACGGCTTCCAGCTCGTCCCGGCTCCCCCAAAGTGCATGCCAGCCGGGGACATCGTCCAGCGCGAACCGGGCGGTGAATTCCTGCATTGCGTCCGGAGTATCGCGCTCGGGATCGACCGATACGCCCAGAAAGACGGCTTCGTCCCGCATCTTCTCCGGCAACAGGTCGTACGCGGTGCGCATCTGGCTGGCGATCAGTGGGCAGATATCGGGGCAATTGGTGAAGATGAACGACAACGCCACCGGACGCCCCGAGAAATCGGACAGGCTGACGTGGTTGCCCACGTGATCCGTCAAGGCGAAATCGGGCGCCGGCGTCTTTTTGAGATCGGTGCCAACCAGCTTCTTCGTATTCGATCGGGAGCATCCTGCCAGGAGGAGCATCCCCATCGCTGCCGTACCCAGGAGGCTCCGGCGGCCAAAACGCGCCGCCGCAACACCTCCAGACCTGGGATCGTCCATCGGTCGTGTTCCTGTCGTTGAAAGAGATGGTCACCCGCGCTCGCCGGTCAACCGCGCCGTGATTCGGCAGCGGTCCCATACACAATGCGGCACGGAATGATGACCAGGGAGCCGCCGGTGCGGTTCCCGTCGCTGCGCGTCAGGCAGCGAATCGGGGAGGGGGAGAATCGGGTGAAACGGCGATGCCGATCAATGCGGCGCGCTCATTCCCGAGGAGTACGATCCCCGCGCCATCTTGATCGAATGGAGCCTCCGTCACCGGCGGAGCCGTGGTGACCGGCAGGTCGAGCGAGGAGCTTACTGGCGCCTGCGACCCAGGATCGGCGCCTGGATTGGCCGCAACGACACAGCGATCCGGTTCCTGCGCCGCGTTCGGATCGACTGAATGACCTGGAACATGCTTCTCGTGCGCGACGGCCGAGCCGCGGTCAGCAACCGCATGGCTCCGGTGATCGCCGTTCGTGGAGGTTGGGGGTGGGTCGACGAAGATGGAGTGGGGGGCGGCCGAGACATCGCACCGGACGGGAATGCTGAGGAACGACAGCACCAGCAAGGTGATTCGAGCTGTTTCCCGATTCTCCGTGCTCGTTCGGTCCAATACATCGTCATCTGGATCACTCGATCGCCCAAAACACTCCGGACGCTTCGACCCAAGTATGACACCGAGTCGCAGCGTTCTCTACCTGTTTCGACCATCAGACCCGAAGTTGCAACGGCCGTCGTCACGGTTGATATGAAATTGCAATACCGCCGGCCCGCGGACGTTCCGGGCCAGACGCATCTCGCCCGAGATCGCGCATCTCACGTCTGCTCGTCGGCCTCCCGGCAAATTCCCAGCAGCTGTCCAGAGACGAATCGACGCGCTGGCGCTGCTACCATTCCCTTCAGAACACATCCGGTCCCCGCACCTTCACCAGCTTTTTCTCCTCCCAGGAGTTCGACTGATGGATCCACGACGCTTCGATTCCCTTGCAAAGCGCCTCGGAACGCGACTGTCTCGCCGCCAGGCGCTTGGCGCCGGGGCCGGGCTGGCGCTCGTGTCCGTTCCCGTTGCCACCGCGGGCCGCGCACGTGCGCAGGAACGCGAACCGATCGCGCTTGGACGCGTTGTCTCGGTCCATTCCTATCCGTTCTACGGCACCATCGACGCCGCGAGCGAGTCGCTTGCCGAGCTGGTTACGCTGCTGGAAGAACAGCCGGGCTTCCTCTCCGTCGATTTCGTTGAGGGTGACGAAGAGATCCATATCGTCACCGCATTTTTTGACGCGGACGCCTGGGCGGAGGCGGATGCGCTCTTGCACGAGTGGGTCGAGGAAAACGCGCAGGATGTGCTGCCCGACAGCCCCAGCGCCTTCGAGGGTGCGGTTTTCCTGCGCTCCGATCTGCAAACCGAATGTGGCTGCTCGCCGGATGACGACGATTCGTGCGGATCCGATCGGCTCGTTTGCTGCCCAACGAGCGAGGACGAGGAAAGGGGTATCTGCCTGACCGCGGCCACCACCTGCCCCGGCGACGCCGGTGACGACCTGCCAGAGGAGACCCCATCGGAGACGAGCGAGGTTGTTTCCGAACCGATGGTCGCTGCCGATACCCCTACCGAGGTTCCCAGCTGCACCGGAGCGGGGTGCAGCTGCACGCCCGGGATCGATGGCGCCTGCGACGCGGGACTCGAATGTTGCAGCTCGACAGGAACTTGTTCCAGCAGCTGTCCGTGCGGCAGTGAAGGGTGTTTCTGTATCGCCAGTGAGGTCAATACCTGCGATTCCGGGCTCGTCTGCTGCGGACCAAGCGAGATCGGCGGCGCGGGCACCTGCCAGTACGCCTGCACCTGCACCGGAGAAGGCTGCGCCTGCACGGTCGGGGTCGACGGGAACTGCGATGCCGGCTTGCACTGTTGCGGAATCGTCTCATCCAGCCCAGGCTCGATTGGCGCGTGCCTCACCGTCTGCTCGGACACCTCCGGCCCATGCCCCGGAGCCGAAGGATGCGAATGCGCGCCGGGCACACTTTGGGAATGCGATCCCGGTCTGATCTGCTGCGGCGCCACGGGTGGGGATTCGGGTATCTGCGAGCTCAGCTGCTGAGAGAGGTCCGGAGTCCTGAGGAGAACGATGGAACGCACGGCAACGGGCAGAAGAACAGAGATGCACTCCGCCGTTGCGACAGAATCCTGCAGATAGGGCGCGTATGTACGCACAAAGGGGGTATTAGCCCAGCGTTTCAACGTTGGGGAGTCCTGCGTGTTCGCGCATGTAGCCGCCTAGCGGAAGAGGTGCCGGTGATCCGCGTCGGTGAGCGTCCCGCCCCAGTGAAGGGTGACAAGACGAAGATCGCGTTCCTTCGGTGGTATTCTCCTATTCAAGTGGTTCTCGGATAGACGATCCGTCGTCCTGTCTGATCCTGACGGCATCAGCGAGACTCATGGTGCCCATACAAGGAACCAATGGACACTGGACGGCGTTTTACAAATGGTATTAACTGGTAGGTACCAGTGGAGAAACGTACGCAGGCGCGCGCCTGTGCGGGGCTTCGCGTGCCGCTGGTAGCATGACCCGGGGCTCAGGCAGGTCGTCTGGCTGTCCCGCATACCACCAATAGTGTCTCCCACAGAGGGCAAAGGAGGACAACGCGTGGACCCAAATCGTTTCGATTCGTTCGCCAAGAAATTGGGAAGCCGGCTCTCTCGCCGTGACATGATGCGCGCGAGCGCGGGTGTTGCGGTGGGGGCGATCGCGGTGAACAAGTTCACGAGCGTTGCCGCTCAGGACGCGGACACCACGGCCAAGGACCGGTTCATCTCGGTGCGCACGTATGCGTACTCCGGAACCGAATCGGATGCAGCCAGCGGCCTGAACGGGTTGATTCCCGTCATGGAGCAACAGCCGGGATTCATCGAATACAACCTCGTGTTCGGTGACGGTCAGATTCTGGCGATCTCGACCTTCCTCGACGAGACCACCGCGGTCGCCGCCGCTCAACAGGAAGATGCCTGGATTGCGGGCAATGCCGCCAACATTCTCAGCGGCATCCCCACCATCCAGAGTGGTGATGTCCTCCTTCGCTCCGAATTGCACGCCGGATGCGGGTGTATCACCGGCACGGACGACGCCTGTCATTCCAGCCGGCTCACCTGTTGCGCGACCACCGATGCCATGGGTGGCCCTGGTATCTGCCTGACCAACGAGACCACCTGTCCGGGCGCCGCGCCGGCTGAGCCAACCGAGGTTCCGCCACCAGCGCCGACCGAAGAGCCCGCCTGCACCGGCGAAGGCTGCGACTGCAACGGCGGTGTCCAAGATGCCTGCGATGACGGCCTGGTCTGCTGTGGAGTGACCATGCCGGGCGGCCCCGGCACCTGCATGACCGAAGAGGAATGCGACCCGGCGCCGACCGAGGTCCCGGCCTGTACCAGCGAAGGCTGCGACTGCACCGCCGGTACCGAGGGCGCCTGCGACGACGGCCTCTGCTGCACCGGCGCCGATACGCCAGGTGGCACAGGGACGTGCTCCAGCGATTGTGGCGACGGCGGTTGCACCGGCGATGGCTGCGCCTGCACCACCGGCGTCGACGGCAACTGCGACTCCGGGCTTGTCTGCTGCGCGGCCGATATGACCGATCCGGGCTCGCCGGGCACCTGCATGGCGTCGTGCGATTCCAGCGATTGCAACGGTCAGGAGAACTGCCCGTGCACGAGCGGCACCGAGAGCCCCTGCCAGGACGGCCTCGAATGCTGTGGCGCGGACGAGCCGGGCGGCACCGGCACCTGTCTCGCCAGCTGCTAGTTCCGACTCGAACACGCATTACGACAGGGGCGGCCGATCGGCCGCCCCTTGATGTTGGCCGTGTATGGCCAGCGACCCGGCGTTCGGTCAGGCAACGGCATGGAACGCCCAAGGTTGGCGCAGGCCAACAGGGGCGTGAGGCGATGCCACGCAATTACCCGGATTTCGTCGTCGTGGGGCTGTGGGCCTCGGCCTAGTACATCGCCCAGCCGCCGTCGACGTTCAACGTCTGCCCGGTGATGAACGAGGCGTCGGGAGAGGCGAAGAAGACGACCGCCGCGGCGATATCGGCTGGAAGACCACGGCGTTTGATCGATTGTTGCTCGTTCAATCGCGCCCGCAGCGCGTCCTGATCGGGATGGACGTGCAGCTCGCTTTCGACATGGATCGCGCCCGGGGTGATGGCGTTCACGGTGATGCCATCGACGCCCACGTCGCGCGCCAGCGTGCGGGTGAACCCGATCATGCCGCCTTTGGACGAGACATAGTGCAGCAGGTTCTTCATCCCGAGGTGAAAGGTCACCGACGAGATGTTGATAATCCGACCCCACCCGGCTTCCTTCATAAAGGGGTAGGTGGCGCGAAGGGTCAGATAGCAGCTTTTCAGGTTGACATCGAGCACCCGGTCCCAGTCTTCTTCGGTGATCTGCTGCCAGGGCACGTGGGTATCGGTCAGCCCGGCATTGTTGACCACGATGGAGATCGGCCCCAGCGCTTCCGCGACCTGCGCCACCATCCGGTCGACATCCTCGGCGTTCGAGACATCGGCTTGCACCGGAATCGCCCGGCCGCCCGCCGCCACGATCTTCGCCACGACCGCGTCGGCTTCCTGCTGACCGGTGGCGTAGTTCACGGCCACCGCCGCGCCATGCGCCGCCAGGGCTTCGGCAATTCCGGCGCCGATACCGCGCGATGCTCCGGTTACGAGCGCCACTTTTCCAGAGAGGTCAGACATTGGAATCCTCGCGGTGATTTCCTGGCCACAGGCAAGATAGCCTCAGGTCATTCTAAGCGAAGGCCAGGAGGCAAGAAGCCTGATTTTCTCGTGAACGGGCGACCGTACGAATACAAGTCTGTTCACGCCCGGATCGTCTACGAGAGGATCTGGACGCGTTCCTATGGCCGGCCATCGTCCCACGCTATCCCGCGCGCGCATCTCGCCAGGCGAGCAGCTTTTCCAGACCGGACAAGTCGTAATCCGGACCCGGTGACGCGACCAGGAAATGGGTCACCCCGGCGTCGTAGTACTCGTCCAGCTTGTCCAGCTGCGGGCCGAAGATCTGGACCGAGCGTTCGATCTCGTTCGGGTCGCGGCCGACCTTCGCGCACCACTCGTCCAGCACCTTGTTCTTGTGCCGGATCACGTCGGGCTCCGCTTGCCCGTTCCAGATGGTGGCGTATTGCGCAACGATCCGCAGGGTCACCTTCTCGCCGCCTCCACCGATCAGGATTGGTAGCGGATTCTGGATCGGCGGCGGGTTCAGCTTCGCCAGCCGGTCCATGATGACCGGCATATCCCGGTCCAGATCCTGCAATCGGGACGCGGCGGTGCCGAACTCGTACCCATACTCCTCATAGTCGCGCTGGTTCCACCCGCTTCCGAGTCCCAGAATGAACCGTCCATTGGAAAAATGGTCGAGTGACCGCGCCATATCGGCCAGCAAATTCGGATTGCGCCAGCCGATTGCCGCGACCAGGCAACCGATCTGCACGTTCTCGGTCACCTCGGCCATTGCGCCGAGGGCGGTCCAGTTATCGAGATGCAATCCGTCCGGATCGCCTTCGAGCGGGAAGAAATGGTCCCAATTGAACAGGGTGTCCGCGCCGCTGGCGTCCACGCGTTTCCACGCCTCGCGAATCTGCGCGTAGGTCGCATGTTGCTGCGTGATCTGAATTCCAACACGGATCGGATGCGTCATTCTCCACCTCGATGTGACTTGGCTGCCGGATCGATGCCGGGATCATAGCCCGATTATCGCGGCGCCCGCTCGATGCGTTCCAGCACCGCCTCCCAATCCGGCCTGCGCGGACCGACTCCGAGCTCGGTGATCAGGAATCGGACCAATTCCGTGATCTGCATGCGGTGGGTAGGGAAATGAATACGATTCAGAGCTAACTCCGTGGAGTTCACGTTTCCGGGACGACCCGGTAACGTAATAGGAGGCGTGGAGCTTAGATGGAAATGTGGGTCTCGAACCGCGCTCACCCCGGTCGGATGCCAGTGGTAAGCGAAGAGCTCGCGACCTGCGAGATCCATTATCCCGTACATGTACATCGTCACCAACGCCTCGAAGCCTGGATGACGAGCAGCGTCCGATACATCGAAGACGGTGTATTCCATCGCAATCTCAAGTTGGAGAAACGGAGAGTGATCTGGT
The DNA here is from genome assembly GCA_023957115.1 of Thermomicrobiales bacterium. Lineage (GTDB taxonomy): Bacteria > Chloroflexota > Chloroflexia > Thermomicrobiales > UBA6265 > JAMLHN01. The sequence continues at coordinate 66,763 of JAMLHN010000014.1, read as the reverse complement.
CTCCGCAAAAGAAGCGCGCTCCCGAGTGGTCTCCTGGACGTCACGATCTGCAAATTGTTGGACAAGCCGATGGTGGAATCCGTGCTCAGCACTTCAGCCTGTGCAACGCATTGCAGGGCAATTCGCGTATATGCGGTGAGTGCGTCCAGCGCGCGCCTAGGGGTTGGGGCGACCAAAATGAATCAGGAATGATGCTCGCAGGAAGTTCCGATTTTCCAACGTCTCTTCCATATCCTCGTACTCTCCAGCGTCGTAGCGCCGGAGGAATTCGTCCCCGCTCATTCCAAGCAGGCGCTGAATCTCCTGCTCGAAGTAGGCACGCGCCTCTTCGCCCGAAAGGTAGGTGACTCCCTCAGGGGCTTCGTACTCTTCAGATTCGATTGGATGTCGCAGTGCCATGATGATGCTCCGTTCACCCCAATCATACGACGCGCTTCCAACTGCCTGCCGCATGCCGCGGCTGCCTGCTAAAACGACGGAGGCGTTATTGCCGCGAGCACGATTGCCGGAGCGTCGCTGCGGTTTCCGGCCCGGTGGGGACGCGAGGCGTCGATCGTGATGCAATCACCCGCGTGCAGCACATAGACGGCATCGTCGACCCAGAAGTGCATCTCCCCCTGGATGACCACCATCTGTTCCTCGCCGGGATGCGTGAAGGGCGCCAGCGGACCTTCGACGCCCGGCCCGAACTCGACCCAGATGAACTCGATCTGGTGCCTGAGATCCGGGCTGAGCAGCTCGTAGGTCAGCTCGGAGTGCATCCCCAGCGTTTTGCGTTGATCTGCCCGCACGACAATTGGGTCCTTGCCCGGAGGCTCGGCGAGGGTGTCTCCCTGAAAGAATGTTCCGATCGGCACATCGAGCGCCTGCGCGATTGCCCAGAGCACGTCCAGCGATGGGCTCGTCAATCCGCGCTCGACCTGACTGATCAGACTCGTGGAAACCCCGCACGCTTTTGCCAGCGCCACGGTGCTCAGCCGTTGCTCCTGCCGTAGTTCCCGGATGATCCCGCCTAGGTCGCGCAGCCGCTCTTCCCGTGTCTCGGGCGGTCCCACGCTTTTCGCTGATGACTCGCTGATTGGCATCGTGCGGCTCGATTGTGAATTCACGGAGCGGACCTCGCCGGACCCAGGCACGGCGGCGCAGGCCGAAAGCAAACGAAATGCGCCAAATTGACAACCACACTGTCAGTTCATACACTCAGACTGTAATTCGCCGAACGCCATCATAACAACCCCTCGTGTTTCGTTCGATCCGGGAAACCGGCAGGAGCTCCTGGCAATGTCCGCCACCTCGACCGCTACGGCAGATCAGCTTTTCGAGCAAGCGCAGCATGTGCTTGCCGCTGGGGTATCTGCCGGTATGCGGATCAACCCCTATCTTGGGAAACCCCTCTTCATCGAGCATGGTGAAGGCGCGTATCTCTACGATGTCGATGGACGCCGGTTGATCGACTTCAACATGTCGAACGGCGCGGCGCTACTGGGGCACGATCATCCGGCGGTCAAGCAAGCCGTCCAGCACGGGGTCGAGCTTGGCATCATCTGCGCCGCGGAGACACCTTTTCACGAGCAGCTTGCCGCCCGGATGGTCGAGATCATCCCGGCGGCCGAGCGCGTGCGGTTTTCCAGTGTCGGCACGGAAGCCACGGTGGTTGCCCTGCGCGTCGCCCGCGCGGCCACCGGCCGCAGCAAATACCTGAAGTTCGATGGGCATTTCCATGGGCTTTCCGAGCATTGGCTCTTCAAGAGCGCCGATCCGTTCGATCCGGCCAGCCCGGTCGTTCCCAGCTCCGGTGGGGTACCGCCGCACTGGGGCGACGACATCATCATGATTCCGTGGAACGATGCGGAGGCTTTTGAAACCGTCATGCGGGAGCATGGCGACGAGCTGGCCGCGGTCATCTGCGAGCCGATTCATTACAACGCCGGATGCATCCCCCCGGCGCCGGGATTCCTCGAGCTGCTGCGCGAGCGCACCCAGGACCATGGCGTCGTTCTGATCTTCGACGAGGTGCTTTCTGGATTCCGCACCAATGCGGGCGGAGTGTCGGCCACCTACGGCGTCACCCCAGATCTGACCACCCATGCCAAGGCGCTGGCAAACGGTCTGCCGTTGTCATCGACATCCGGCCGGGCGGACCTGATGGCGCACCTGGCTCCGACGGGAACGGCGGTTCATAGTGGGACCTACTCCGGGCATCTCCTGAGTGTGCTGGCCGCGCTGGCCACGCTCGAAATCTTGACGCAACCAGGAATCTACGACGAGCTCAATGCCCGTGCCGATCGATTCTACGGGCAGATGCAGGAGATCTTCGATCGAAACGGAATTCCCGTAACGATTCAGGGCAAGGGCGCGCGTTTTGGAATGTACTTCGGACCCACCGAGCCGATAACCACCTGGACCGACGCCTTCGACCACGATCACGTCACGAATCAGGCCTTCGTTCAGCAATGCAACGAGCGTGGTGTTGCGTTCCATGGCTATACGAAGGCGGGCCCTCCGGGACATGCCGGTTTCTCGCTTGCCCATACCGATGCCGATCTCGACGAAGCGTTGAACGTCTTCGATACCGTCGCCGGGAATCTCGCGGCCGGACGAACGTAGTCCGGAGCTCGGAGGCCGGGGTCCGGAGCAAGTCACTGGACTCTAGACACCGGACACTGGACTCGCCGCAGGACACGGAGGTTCTGCACTACGCCGGGTTAGAACGTCTCAGGACTCAGGACTCAGGACTCGTCTTATGCGCGTTGCGATAGCGGAGCTCAAACAGGAAACGAATACCTTTGTTCCCCGTCCGACCACGATGGCGGATTTCGAGACCTGGCATTACTGGACCGGTCCGGCCCTGATCGAAGGTTTGGGTGGCACGAACTCCGAGATCGACGGCTTCCTGCGTGTTTTGACCGATGCTGGAATCGAGCCGGTACCCATTCTGGCAACCTTTGCCATGTCCGGCGGCAAGGTCGAAGACGCGACCTACAACCAGCTGCTGGGCGAGCTCCTCGATGGCATTGCCAATGCCGGCAAGCTGGACGGCGTGCTGATCGCGCTTCATGGCGCGATGGTTACCGAAAGCGACGACAGCCCCGATGCCAACACGTTGGGCGCAATCCGGGAACTGGTCGGCCCCGATATCCCGGTGGTTGCGACCTACGATCTGCACGCCAACCTGACCGCGCGCATGGCCGAATACGCCGATGCGCTGGTGGGCTTCAAGACCTCGCCCCATATCGATCAACGCGATACCGGCGAGCGGGGGGCGCGCGTCATGACGGCCATCGTGCAGCAAGGCGCGAAACCGGCGATGGCCTTCGTCAAGATCCCCATGGTCGTTCCCGCGTCGACGCATATCCACCATCTTCCCGGGCCGTTCAAACGCCTGCAGGATGCCACGAAGGAGCTGGAAACACACCCCGGGGTCCTCTCGGCCAATGTTGCGGCGGTCCAGCCCTGGCTCGATATCGACGAAATGGGCTTCGCCACCGTGGTCGTCACCGATGACGATCCGAAACGAGCCCGCACGCTCGCCTGCGATCTGGCAAATGCCTGCTGGCACGAACGCGACGCCTTCATGGAAATCGAGCTCGTGCCGATTGCCGAGGCGATCCGGCTGGCACTGGCCGAACCGAGCGGTCCGGTCGTGCTTTCCGATTGCGCGGACGGTACCGGCGCCGGTTCTCCCGGCGACGCTACCGCGGTCGTTGCCGCATTGCTGGAGGCCAATCCGGAGAAACCGGCGCTCGTCTTCGTGCGCGATGCGGAAAGCGCCGAGGCCGCCATTGCCGCTGGCGTGGGCGCGACCGTCAAGCTGATGGTGGGCGGCAAGCTCGACAACATCTTCAACCAGCCGGTCGAGCTCACCGGCACGGTCGACTTCGCGGGGCCGGCCTCGTTCCGTTTCGGCGGCGAGGGTTACACCGGGGTAGCGCAGGATATGGGGCCGAGCGCGGTGGTGCGGGCCGGCAATGTCCATGTTCTCATCGTCAGCAATTCGGTCATGACGGTCGATCCCGAGCTTTACCGTGCGGCCGGGCTCGAACCGAAGGACGCGCAGATCGTGGTCGTGAAATCGGCCATTCAGTTCCGGGCCGGCTATCCCTTCGCACGGCGGAGCATCATGCTCGACAGCCCGGGTATGAGTAGCGACCATATCGTCGCGCTTCCGTGGGACAAGGTGCCACGTCCGATCTTTCCACTCGATCCAGAGATGACGTTCACTTGCAATCCCATCGTGAGCGGGGGTGCTGGTTAGCCCAGAGTCCGATGTCCAGTGCTTATGACGTTCGTTGCTCTGGACGCAGGACCCTGGACCTTTTTCTAAATTGGGGTTTCCGGACGCAGGTCGCGTCCGTACCTGATAGAGCCGGCGGAGCAATCCGCCTACGAGGAAAGGACGAACGAACATGATCCAGAAGGGACTTTCCCGGCGTGACATGCTCAAGATCGCCGGAGCCACCGGAGGTGCGGCGGCCCTCGGAGGCTTTGGGGGACTACGGCCAGGAACGATCCGGGCGCAAGAGGGCGCCTACGAAGGCGTGACCATTCGCGCGCTGGGTCTGGCCGGGACCGCTTGGAATCCGGCGGTCGAGCAGTTCGCCCAGGACTTCCAGGAGCAAACTGGCGCCACGGTCGAATGGGACTTCCAGCCGTGGGAACAGACGATGCCGAAGCTGCAGGCCGATCTTGCGGCCGGTACCCCGCAGTACGACATCTTCTGCAATGACATCGAGTTCCAGTACACCATCTATCCCTCCCTGTTGCCGCTCAATGATTTGATCGAAGCTGCTGGTTACGATATGGAGGGCTTTTTCGAGCCGGTTTACAAGTACGGCGAAGGCGTGGCCGGCGGTCAGGAAGGTGTACGTTACGGACTCCCGATCCGCGTTGGCGCATCGTGGGTCTTCTACCGCACCGACCTGATCTCCGAGTTTCCGACCACCTGGGCGGAGTACGATGAGGTGCTCGCGGCCCACACGAACGACACCACCTACGGTCTCGGTTTTGCAGGGGTCACCGCGCAGCTCACCAAGCTCTTCCTGGCGCGGTATTGGTCACGTGGCGCCGCACTCCTCTCGCCCGACTGGCAGCCGCAAATCAATGGCGATGATGGCGTGGCCGCCCTCACCCAGCTCTACGACGAGATGAAGGCGTATTCACCGCCGGGCATCCTCGGGTGGGACAATCCGGACGCCTCCAATGCCTTCCTCAACGGCGATGTCGCGGTGCTCGAAGGTTGGGCCAGCTTCATTCTGCCAATGCTCGACGATCCGGATGCCTCCCAGATCGTTGGCAACTGGGACGTCGCGCCCTATCCGGAGAACGGCACCGGCAACTTCACGCAGCACAACTTCGCCATCTTCAATACGAGCCAGAACCAGCAGGCGGCGTTCGACTACATCGCGTATTGCACCGGTCTGGAAACCGCTCCGGCGCTGTTAAACGAATTCAACGAGGAGAGCCCGCGCAAGACGGTCTGGCTCGAACCCGCCACACTCGAGGCGCAGCCCTATCTGGCCGGAGTGGTCGATTCGTATGATGTCGGCAAGCCGTTCACCCCGGGTTTGCCGCAATGGCTCGAGCTCTTCATCGGACTTGGCGAAGGACTTTCGTCCGCCATGTCGGAGCAAAGCTCTCCGCAGGACGCCCTGAACGACGTCGCCGATAGCTGGGCAGAGCTCATCGAGCAGGCGCCGCCGGATTGGGAATACAGCGAGTAACGGGATCCGGAGCCCTGGGTCCTGAGCCCTGAGACGATTCTCGGTCGCGGGGTGGCACAAGGGCTTGGTTGCAGGCCAAGTTTTCGCCTCACCCCCAGCCCCTCTCCCTCTGGGGAGAGGGGAGCCCACTCGTCGTTCCGACCGAAGTGGAGGAACCTCTTGTTGCCAGCAATCGAGCTTCATATGAGAAAAACGGTTTCGATCGACGAGAGATTCCCGTTCGACGTTCGCTCAGGGCAGGCGCTCGACAGGCTCGGAACGACGAGGTCGGAAGGAACCCTCGTTCTTACCGTTTTATCGTACAGTCTCGCTCCGTCGCTCATACGCGCAGAGCAAGGAGTGTTCGCCCAGCGTTTCAACGGTGGGGGATTTGGTCGCAGACCAAGTCCCATGCATTTCCGAGTATGGGACGACGAAGAATCAATACCTGAGAAACGATCGACGAATTAGCCATGACCGCTATTACGCCAGAACTCACGCAACACGACAGCCCGCCGCCGGTGCTCAAGCAGAGTCACCGGGGTGAGAAGATCGGATCCGCGCTTTTCCTGGCGCCCGCGGTTGCGTTCCTGTTGCTGACCTCGGTCTATCCGCTGCTCTATTCCCTCTGGCTCAGCTTCCATTCGTGGAACATGACCATTCCGAACAGTCAACCGGTCTGGATCGGGACCCGGAACTACGAACGGCTCTGGGACGATCCCGATTTCTGGAACGCGGTCCAGGTCACCCTGATCTTCGTCATCGTGGCGGTCACGGTCGAGTTCATTTTGGGGATGGGATTGGCCTTGCTGGCTACCAGCCGTATCCGCGCCATGGGCTGGATCCGGACCGTCATGCTCTTTCCGCTCATGCTCGCGCCGGTTGTTGCCGGTGTGCTTTGGCGCACCCTCTTCCAGTCCAGCTATGGCGTCATCAACTGGGCCATCGGGAAAGTGGGGATACCTCCACAAGAGTGGCTGGGCTCGCCCAGCCAGGCGCTGCCGGCGGTCATCACGGTCGAGGTCTGGCAGAACCTGCCCGTCGTCACCTTCATTCTTGCCGCGGGAATCCAGTCGCTGCCGGTCGATCTCTACAAGGCGGCGCAGGTCGACGGGGCAACCTCCTGGCAGATCTTCCGGCGTATCACGCTGCCGCTGCTCAAACCGGTCATCCTGGTGCTGCTGCTGCTGCGCATCATGGATGCGTTCAAGGTCTTCGACATCGTTTTCACCATGACCTACGGCGGACCGGGGCAAACCACCGAGTTGATGTCGATGCTCATCTACAAGACCGGCTTGCGCTTCTTCCAGATCGGTCAGGCCAGCGCCATGTCCTGGGTCTTTCTGATTGCGATCTTCATCATCTCGCTCTTCTTCATCTGGCGATTGGACAAAGAATGAGCGCAACGACGCTGACCCCGGCGCAACCCGCCCCGGGCGCCCCCAACTACCATCGTCGTAAGCAGATCGGGGCGGTCCTGCTCTATCTGCTGACGATTGCGATCATGATCGTCATCGCATTTCCGATGTACTGGCTGATCACGACCTCGTTCAAGGTTCCGGCCGATGCGGCGTCCAACCCGCCGACCATCATCCCGACCCGCTTTACCCTCGACAACTACGTCAACGCGTTCAAGACCGCCGGTGTGCCCCGCGCGTTCGCCAATTCGATCATCGTGGCGCTGGCCGCCACCTTTTTCACCACGATTCTCGGTTCGATGGCCGCCTATGCGCTCGCCAAGTCCTATCTCTCGTACACGATCCGCCGTGGTCTGATGATCTGGATTCTGGTCACGCGCATCTTCCCGCCTGTCACGACTGCCATTCCCTACTATGTGATCGTCCGGAATCTCCATCTGGGCGATACGCACGTCGCCCTCATCATCACCTACGTCGCCTATGGGCTCCCCTTCGTGATCTGGCTGATGCTCGGGTTCTTTCAGGATATGCCGGCCGAGATCGAGAAAGCCGCCATTGTCGACGGGTGCTCATTCTGGCAACGCTTCCGGCGGGTCATCCTCCCGCTGGCGTTGCCCGGACTTGCGGTCACTTCTATCTTCGCCTTCATCTATTCCTGGAACGAGCTGCTCTACGCTTCGATGCTGACCTCGTTCAACGCCAAGACGATCCCGGTGGTCGTCTCCGGCTTCATTTCCGATCAATTTCTGCGCTGGGGCGAAATGACCGCAATCGGGACACTCATGGTCATCCCGGTCCTCATCTTCGCGGCCGGCGCGCAACGGTATCTTGTGCGCGGGCTCACCTTCGGTGCGGTCAAGGGGTAAGCAAAACGATGGCAAACATCCGCTTCGATCGGGTCAGCAAACGCTTCGGCAACCAGCAATCCGCGGCCGTTCACGATCTCAACCTCGAGATTCATGACAAGGAGCTGCTGACGCTGGTCGGTCCCTCCGGTTGCGGCAAATCGACCACGCTCAATATGCTGGCCGGTCTGGAGGACCCATCCGAAGGGTTGATCTCGATCGACGACCGGGTCGTGAACGATGTTCCACCCGGCGCCCGCGATATCGCCATGGTGTTCCAGTCCTATGCGCTCTATCCGCATATGACCGTTCGCCAGAACATCGGGTTCGGCCTCGAAGTGCGCGGGGTCAAGAAAGACGAAATCGCCCGCCGGGTGAACGAAGCCGCCCAGCTGCTCGATATCGGTCCGCTACTCGACCGGCGTCCGAAAGAGCTCTCCGGCGGCCAACGCCAGCGGGTTGCGCTCGGCCGCGCCATCACCCGCGATCCCAAGGTGTTCCTGCTCGATGAGCCGTTGAGCAACCTCGACGCCCAGCTGCGTGCCCAGATGCGCGCCGAGTTGCGGCTGCTTTTCCGTCGTATCGAGGGCACCGTGGTGTACGTCACCCACGATCAGGCCGAAGCCATGACCCTCAGCGATCGCCTGGTCGTGATGCGGCACGGTATCGTGCAACAGGTCGGCACCCCGCTCGAGGTCTACAACAACCCGGTCAATCTCTTCGTTGGTAAGTTCCTGGGGAGCCCGAGTATGAGCGTCATCTCCGGTACGGCCGGCGTGCGGAATGGCGACGCGGTCATCGAAACCGTGGGGGGCGCACTCGCCATCACCCGCGACATGGTCTCCACCAGCGCCCTCACCGCCGATCGGTCGCTGACGATCGGCATCCGCCCGGAGGACATTCTCATCGCTCCGGGTCATGGTGATGGACTCCATGCCACGGTCGAAGTCATCGAATCGATGGGTTCGGTCAACGTGGTCTACGCCCGCCTCGGTGCGGAGCGCGTCGCGGTCACCACCCCGCCCACGTTCACCGCCACCTTCGACGATCCGGTCACCCTCACCTTCGATCCAGGGAAGACGCTGCTCTTCGACCCACAAACCGAAAACCGGGTCGCTTGACCCCTGTCGTCCCGACCGAAGCGTAGCGACGTGGAGGGAGCGCTCTTATCGCCGGCGCCGTGCCGCCGAACGACGTAGCCGAGGCGTTCCTTGTCTACACGAACAGCGGTTCCATCGACTGTGCCCGCACCAAACCGTCCATCTCCACGTCCGACGGGCGTTCGTCAAAACGTTGCGCTGCATCGACGATCTTTGGCAGCAAATCGACATCGCTGGCTGTGTTCAGAAAGACTTGCTCGTTCCCCAGCACCCAGTGCGCCGCGAGATCGATCGATTCCTGATCCTCCAGTGGCTTGTACCAGGTGGTCGTGTTCGGGGTGGCGTTGCCCCAGGGCGCGCGCGTGATTCCCTTGATTGTCTGCATCGCCACGTTTCGCTCGGCGCACACTCGGGAGAGCTCGGCAAAATCGGCCGCGTAGTCCGGGTTCTGTATCAGCACATAGCTATAGGGCAGCAGCACCGCGTCGAAATCGAATTGCTCCAATGACCGCAGGTGCATGCGCGCCACCGTGACTCCGTGCCCGGTCACGCCAATGAAGCGCGCCAGCCCTTCGTCCCGTGCCCGGATGACCGCTTCCAGCGCGCCGCCTGGCCCCATTGCGGTCTCCCATTCCGTCTCATCGACCAGATTGTGCAACTGGATCAGATCGACCTGGTCGGTCCGCAACCGCTCCAATGACCGCTGGATCTCGTCATACGCCGGCCCAGCTTTGCGCTCTACCGTCTTGGTGGCGAGAAAGAACCGGGTTCGATGCTCAGGCATCCACGGGCCCAATCGGATCTCCGCATCCCCATAGCTGGCAGCCGTGTCGATGTGATTGATCCCCCATTCCAGCACCCGCTCCATCGTCCGGTCGGCGACCTCCTGGGTTGCCCCCGAAAACGCGGCTGCTCCAAAGATCACCCGCGTGCTCTGGTGTCCAGTTCGTCCAAATGGCCTGGTGGGGATCATGGATGTCGTCCCTTCTTGAAAACGGATCGGCGGGATACTCCAGCGCCAATCGGGCAACGTATCGTTCTCCCACCTTAGAGCGCACGGCTCGATCCTGCAATCCTCGCGATATCGAGGACCCTCCTTGATTGGAGGTCGGCGCGTATTTCTCTTCGGGAAGGTTATGCACACCAGGCAAACATGGGGATTCTTGAGAAAACCTTGCCATACGAGGTCGTTGCCGGGTGTGTTTCATGCTTCGTAGCGGTCGAATCGTTGACCGTCCCCGCAAACAGTCGTATGACTAGAGGCGGCGCTCGGGGGTCGGGCGTCTCGTCGTCATCCAACAAAGGGGGTATGAATGAACGACGCAAGGTTCGACAATCTGGTTCGTTTGCTGGGCACGCGCCCAACACGAAGACAGATGCTCAAGGGAATTTCCGCTGGTGGATTGCTGGCCGCCGTCGGAACGACCCGCGCAATCGATGATGTTGCCGCGCAATGCCTGGAAGACGGTGAACCGTGTACCGACGGGGCAGAATGTTGTAGCGGCGAATGTTCGGCGTCGATGGGTGTCTGCGTCGAAATGGGGACGCCCTGTTTGCCGGATGATGAAGCGTGCACCGACAGTTCTGACTGTTGCAGCGGCGTATGTTCCACCGAGGGCATTTGCATTCCGGCGGACAACTGTGTGCCGGATGGTGAGGCCTGCACCGATGGGGCGGAGTGCTGCGGTGGCGCATGCTCAGCCTCGCTGGGCGTCTGTGTGACCATGGACGATACCTGCCTGCCCGATGGGGAAGCCTGTGCGGCAGGAGAAGAGTGTTGTTCCGGCAACTGTGACGAGACGGATAGCGTTTGCTTCACGCCGCTCACCACGCTTCCGGCCACCGGCGCCGGTGACGGCGGCACGTCAGACGCTTCGGTGATCGTTCCGGCAGCAGTGCTGGGCGCCGCCGCGGTTATTGGCGCACGCCGGGTCCGCTCCATGGCGCCAGACGAAAACAACGATCTAGCCCCGGCAGAAACGTCCGGATATGGGCGGGCGCATCGCGCCCGCCCATCTGTTCACATGGCTTGCCTCCCAGCATTGGGAGAGAGAGAGGGGGCTGGGGGTGAGGCGATGTCTATCCTCACCGCGCCCAGCGTAAACCCAGCCACGAACCGATCCAGGAACACCGTGTAGAGCAACGCCACCGGGATAGCGACGATGGCGGCCGCGGCCATGAGCGACTGCCAGAAGAAGACATCGCCGCGCACCAGCTCGGTGGTCACCCCGATCGAGACCGTCTTCTGATTCGAGGAGGTCACGAACGCGAGCGCATAGACGAACTCATGCAACGTCAGCGCGATCGAGAAGACGATCACGGTCAGGATTCCTGGAATCGACAACGGAATCACCGCCCGCCAGATCGCGCCCAACCGGCTATAGCCGTCGACCATCGCCTGCTCTTCGATATCCCATGGGATCGATTTGAAGAACCCCATCATCAACCAGACGCAGAATGGAATCGTGAAGGTTGGGTAGATCAGCACCATCGACCATTTCGAGTTCTTCAATCCAAGCTCGGCAATCACCCGCGTCATCGGAATGAAGAGTAGGGTCGGTGGGATCAGATAGACGAGGAAGATCGCGATTCCCAGCCCCTCGCCCCAGCCGCCGACCAGCCGGGTCAGCGCATAGGCCGCGGGAACCGCAATTGCAACCGTAATGATCACAACCCCGATGGCTACCAACACGGTATTGAGCACGAATGTTGCGTAGTTCGTTTGCTCGAAGAGGAGCCGGATGTTGGCCAGGGTCGGCGGGTCGTTGTAGAGAAACGGATTGTTCTGCCCGCTGTAGAGATCCTGATTCGTTTTGAAAATGGTGAAAACCATCCAGGCGAACGGCAGGGCCGCGAAGATCGCGAAGAAGGTCGCCACCGTATAGAGCAACCCACGCCGCCCCACCCGGCGCGCCGTTGGATGGGATTCGGTATCGGGAATCCAGACCTCGGGTTGTCGCCCGCTGGTGGGCGACCATGATTCGGCGGGGTGGGCGGTCGTTGCCATCAGACCGTGTCCGTCCGGCGCGCCAGCCGCAGCATCACGATTGCCGCGACCACCAGCACCGGGAAGAGGAAGAGGGCAATTGCCGCTCCCTGGGCCAGATCGGTTCCCTGCACCCCCTTGTAGAACGCCCAGCTGGCCAGCACCTGTGTCTGGTCGAGTGGACCGCCCCGCGTGAGGATGTAGACCACCGTCATATCGGTAAAGGTAAAGACGATCCCATACAAGATCGCGACTGCCATGATCGGCAGCAGCAGGGGAATACGGATTTTGAACAGCTGCCGCCAGAACCCGGCGCCGTCGACATCGGCCGCATCCTTGATGTCCTGGGGAATCGAGGTCAATCCGGCCAGCAGGATGATGGTGGCCAGGGGGAGCGTGCGCCAGACGTGGACGAAGAGCACCGACGCCTGCGCCAGGTCCGGTTTTGCTAGATAGAGCAGATTCTTGCCGGGTCCCCAGTGCGTTCCCGGTCCCAGTAACCCGATCTCGCGGAGAAAGGCATCGATTGGGCTATAGACACTGTCCAGCATCCAGAGCCATCCGATGGCTGCCAGCGCAATGGGTGTGGTCCAGGGCAGCAGAATCAGAAATCGGACCAGCCGTTTGCCTTTGAAGTCGGATGCAAGCACCAGCGCCAGCATGTTGGCCAGAACGATCACGATTGCCTGGGAAACGAATGCAAAATAGAAGGTGTTCTTGAGCGCCGTCTGGAACGTCCGGTCGTTCCAGACGGCCCGAAAGTTCTCCAGACCGGTCCAGTCCAGGCTCTGATCGCCGACGGTGACATCGCTGAAGGCATAGGCGATGGCTAGGACAAACGGCACGGCCACCAGGCCGATGATGTAGATCACCGCGGGCAGCAGCATCAGCGGTCCGAGCAGGCTCGACCGGTCGAGCAGATACCGCCCAGTGGGTTCCGGCTCGTCGCTCCAGGTGATGCGCGGAGTCTCGGATTGGCTGGCCGCTACGCTCATCGCGCACCCTCCAGCCGCAAGCCGGTCTCCCGGTCGAAGTACTTCAGGTCGCGTTGCGCCACCTTGAATTCGAGCGGGACGCCCATCTCGATCTGATGCACGAAGGTTGCCGGAAAGCGGGCGACGACCTTGTCACTCCCGATCTCGCCGTAGATCAGTCTTTCCGAGCCGAGGTATTCCTCGCGATGCGCGACGAATGGGAACAGCCGGTCGCTGTCCTGCGGCTGATGGGTGCCGGCGGGATGAAAATGCTCCGGCCGGAATCCGACGATGGCGTCGTCATCGTTGACCAGATTCATAGGGGGAGACCCAAGAAAGGTGGCGACGAAAGTATCGGCCGGGTCGTCGTAGATCTCACGCGGCGGTCCGATTTGGCGAATCTGCCCCTGATTGATGACCGCGATGCGGTCACCCATGCCCATCGCTTCCACCTGGTCATGGGTGACGTAGATGGTGGTTGTGCCGATCGACCGCTGGAACTGTTGCAGCTCGTCCCGTGCCGAGGCGCGTCGTTGCGCATCGAGATTGGACAGCGGCTCGTCGAGGAGAAAGACACTCGGTTCGCGCACCAGCGCCCGGGCCAGGGCAACCCGTTGTCGCTGCCCGCCGGAAAGCTGACGGGGTTTTCGTTTCAGGTACTCCTCGATCCCCAGGATCCTGGCTGCCCATGCGATCCGCTGTTCCATTTCCGCTTTGGGCACATGGTGCGCTTTCAGGGGAAAGGCGATGTTGTCATAGACCGACATGTGGGGGTAGAGCGCATAGCTCTGGAAGACCATGGCGATGCGACGCGCCCGGGGTGGCAAGTTGGTCACCACCGTTCCGCCGATCAGCACATCGCCGGAGGTGGGCGGCTCCAGTCCGCCGATCATGCGCAGTAAGGTGGTTTTGCCGCAGCCAGACGGCCCGAGCAGCACCAGGAACTCGCCGTCGGCCGCCAGCAGATCGATACGATCGACCGCCGGCTGGTGTTCTCCGAATTGCTTGGTCAGTCCACGTGTTTCGACCGATGCCATGCGTCCCTCGATTGCCTGCTGCCCTCGCATCGATCGTCGACGCCACGCCGGATTGCCAATGCGAGGTCTCCCATGGGGGACTGGAAACGATGATCGATGAGCCGCCACGTGTCGTCTCGGCGATGTGGGGCCCGATCCGCCTGGGCGCTGGCTGCCCGGCCGCAATTGCGTGGTTTCCCCGAACGGGAATGCCGCCCTGGGCGGGCTGCCCAGCCAACAGCCCGCACTCGCTCGCTGTGCGCCGGGGGCTGACACAGACCCGATCTGCACCCTCGGGTCTGGTCAGACGTCAAAACGCGACCGCCTCAGCGCCGCATGGGGATGTCAGCTTCCGCCGCCGATCAGACCTTCACCACGCCAGGTCTCGAAGATCGCATTGATCTCCTCCTCGGCTTGCGCAACCGACTCTTCCGGGGTGGCGAGACCGGTTGCGGCGCGCGCCATCATATTGGGAATCGTCGGTAGATTGAAGACTTCGCCGATTGCCGCATTTGCCGGACCCGGCCAGCCAAGGTTGACGGTCCAGTCGTTCGCGGTCTTCATCGGAGCCAGCTTGTCTGGCGGATCGGCCCCGAACTGGTCGACGTCCAGCCAGCCACCGTCCACCAGCAGCTCCGGGGTCAGATCCGGCCAGGCCGGGAAGTTGTAGTACTTGCTTTCCACACAGGCGTCATAGTAGTTCTCGACCAGATGGAGGATGAATTCCTGCGCGGTTGCCGAGTTGGGACTGTAGTTCGGGATTTGATAGTTGAAGACCGCGTGGCCGTGCGCCAGCGCGCGTTCCGCCCCGGCCGGTCCAACCAACGGCTCCTTGAAGAAGACGTCCGCCGCGACGTCGGGTTGCGCTTCCTGCGCGGTGCGGAAGGCCGAGATCGAATTCAGAATGTAGGACGCCTGACCGGCAATCAACAGCTGATTGTTGGATGCGGCGGTCCAGCCGAAGACTTCTTCGGTCATCGTGTTCTTGAAGAGGTCGGCCATATAGGCAACGGCTTCGATCACCTCGGGCGAGTTGACCGTGACATTTTCGTTCTCGTCCTGGATCGCTCCGCCGAAGGCCCAGATCAGGGTCTGCGCCGCCATGCGCGAATCGATCTCGTTCGACATCCCGATGCCGAGCTGGACGCCCTGCTCCGACCGGATACGGGTACCGCCGGACAGCAGCTCGTCCCAGGTGGACGGGCCGTCCGGGAGCTCGACCGTTTCCCAGAGTCCCTTGCGGTAATTGCCGGGGTCGGGGGCATACCCGTGGACGAACCCATAGTAGGTATCGGTGGTCGGGTTGTACGAGTTGGCCGCGCACATACCCAGTTGCTCACCATGACGCGCGCTCGCTTCGGCGAGCAGGTCGTTCATTGGCAGCATCGACTTTTCGTACTGCGCCAGGGACGAAATGTGCTCGACGAGATCGTGACCTTCGCCCGCGCTCAGCTCGGCGGCGATGGTGGTGGGAACTTCGGCCGTGTTGATGTGGTCGACGGTGACCTCGACATCGTTCGCTTCGCCCCAGGCCTGGGCGAACGCATCGAACCAGGTGTCATAGGACGGAACGAAGTGGCTCCACTGCAGGATCTTGAGGCTCGTGCCCGCGATGTTCGCGGTTGGCGAGGATTCTTGCGCCATTGCCTCGATCCGCAAAGCGGAGGAGAGAGGCAGGCCTGCCGCCATGGCGGCAGCGGTGGCCTTCATGAACCCGCGACGGCTCGTTGGTCGACGTAAGCTTCTGTACATCAGCAGACTCCTTTGTCACTGACTGGCGACCGTTCTTCACTTCCCGCGCTGGGGGTACGTTTCAGTAGTACTCCGGTTGGGTCGTTTTGTCAAACGAGACATTGGCGTAACTAATTCATTTTCAGACGAAATGCACGACATCACATTCGTGTCGCGGCGATACCGGGTCGTTTTCTCGTGATTTCCGTCAGATAGCAGATACCGACCTTCCTCCAGCATACCGCCTGTTCGGGTTGGACCTATGATTTTGTTATGGCGAACGCGATTCGATTTCATGTGCTGATCATTCCAACGGTCGAATGGCCGGTCCTGCTGCAACGCGTGCAGCGGTTGGAAGCGCTGGGTGTGGAGCAGATCGCCTTGCCCGATCATCTGGTGGACTGGACGAATCCGCCCGCGTATTGGTACGACGCCTGGACCGCGCTGGCCGCGCTTGCGCAGGCAACCGAAACCGTCCGCCTGACGACGGCGGTCACCCAGATTCCGCTCCGTAATCCGGCCATGCTTGCGCGGCAGGTGCTGACGCTCGATCAGATTTCCAATGGACGGATCGAGCTCGGGCTTGGCGCCGGGCTGACCATCGATCCCTCCTATCGGATGGGCGGGTTTCCCAACTGGCATCCCGCTGAGCGTGCCGATCGATTTGGAGAGTATCTGGAGCTGGTGAGCCGGCTCTTGGCGCAGGAGACTACAACGTTCGCCGGTGCGTATTACCAGGCCGATGGCGCGGTCATGAATCCGCGTCCGATCCAGCAGCCACGACCGCCGATCATGGTGGCCGCGCTGGGTCCAAAGATGATGCGGCATGCGGTCCGTCATGCCGATATCTGGAACAGCCTCTCGTTCCAGCCGTCGTTTTCCGAGCAGCTGGCCGAGACCCGCATCCGGTGCCGGCGAATCGACAGGATCTGCGCGGAGCTCGATCGCGATCCTGAGACGCTGCAACGCTCGTACACCATGTTCGATCCCCAGGCCCGTCACCATGGCGGGGCGCTCTCGTATTACGCCTCGCCCGGCGCTTTTCTCGCCCAGATCGAGCCGCTGCTTGCCCTCGGCATCACCGATATTGGACTCTACTATCCCTTCCTGGAAACCCAGGTTGCCATCTTCGAGCGGATCGTTGCGGACGTCATCCCTGCCGTGCGGAGTTAGAGCAGAGCCCGAAACGCAAGCGCCGGGGCCCCCAGCGATCGGAGCGCAGGCGCGTCTCTGCCTTGCTCCCCCACGAACGCACCCAATCTCCCGACGTGCGTCGTCGAAACGTGCGCGTGGAGAGGCGACCACGGTTGAGTTGATGACGTCAGCTGCTCGGTCGCGTCCTACCCGTAGACATCGCTTACCCGATGGACTCCTGAAACCCCTCATCACATGGCCGCGACGAGGGGTTTCTTTTGTGCTCTCCTCGTTCCTGAACTATACCGATATGGCATAGTTTCGCTACCGGGCAGGGAGTCCAGTGCGGGACGTGGCCGAACGGGCAGGCAATGTCGGATCCCGCTCGAACCCTTGCGTGGCTCAGGTGGGACCATCCGACATACGCGTGGCAGACGTCAGGACGCTGCTGGCGTCGCTCGGGTGGAAGAAGTGTGAGGCACGGGGGCGCATTGTGTCGTCAACAGCCGGCTCGGGAACGTGTTTACCGTCGCCTGGAGCCACCGGCGGGTAAAGCAGCACTGCGTACGGATGTTGCGCAAGGACATCGACCGGTGCGAGGGCGTGGAGCCCCAATCCGTCGATCACAGGTGAGGAGGCGATCATGGTGAGCCAATCCACCCTTGACGAATTGGTGAACCGACCCTATTCGTTCATCGTCGAGGCGAACAGGGACAATGGTGGTTGGGTCATTTTCTATCCGGATCTGCCGGGCTGCATGACTCAGGCTGATACGTACGCAGAGATCGCGGAAATGGCTGAGGATGCGCTCCGTACCTGGTTAGAGGCCAATCTCGAGGCAGGGAATCCCATTCCAGAGCCAGGCGACTTCTCATTCGCTGGCTGGGATTGGGACAAGCCCGAAGCGAAGCTCAGAACAACCCAGGAGGTCGCGGAAATGCTCGGGGTGACGCCCCGGCGCGTCCTCGCCATCGCCGAAAATCGCGGTGTTGGTCGCCGGTTTGGCCGGTCGGTAATGTTCAGTGAGGTCGACATCGAGGCGATGCGGCCAGGTCCAGCCGGTCGCCCGCGCCACCATATGACACGCCATACGGACGCATCATAGCGGGCTATCCGCGGACGCTTCACCCCCACATGCGTGGGGACAACCAGTCAAGCGCACTATCGACTCCGGATGCAGCCTTGCCTATGTAGAACATTTATTCTAGAATACAAGCAAGCGGCACACCGGCGGATGGTGCGGGCCTGGGCAGCGCATCACCACATCCGTCGTATCGCCAGCCTACGGATCGCTGGCCAGGTCAGCGGACGGCTCGCCAGTCGTGCTCGCTCCTGCCCCCTGCCCGGCAGACCAGGGTCCCGGCGTCCGATGAGGAGCTGGGAGTTGGGATTTCGGAGTTAGGAATGTCGTTTATTCCGAACTCCCAGATCCTAACTCCTAACTCCTCCGTCCGGCGTGTTTCGAGGTTGATCCCACCGGAGCAACCCAGGCGTCGTTCGAAGAAAAAACGAACGCGCCCCCGTTCTCCAGCTAGTTCCTGCGCTCTGGAACGGATCGTTCTCGCCAGACGCTGCGTCCAAGCGGGCGAAAACCTTCTCCGCAACAATCATCTCCGGCCTTGGGAGTTCCTACCCCAACCTCTCCCCGACGGAAACGATCCGACCCTGCTCCACCGACTCCACGCAAGCCATGACGGTCGCCAAACTATTGAGGTTATCGCGGCCAGTGTGGGCAGGTAATTCACCGCCCTGCAGGGCTGAGACGAACGCCAGCAATGAGCCGTGACGGTCCGACTCGGCGACCGTGATGTTTTCGACCACCACCGGGTCTTCCCCATACATATGAAGATGGACCACGTCGACATGCGGGTCGCCGACGCCGCCGTCGGTCCAGATGCGGCCGTTGGTCCCTTCGAATTCCCACCAGGAGGACCAGGACGTGCGGTCGCGGTGGGTGGCGCTGCTGCCTTCGTAGAGCACCGGGGTGCCGTCGTCCAGCTTGAGGATGATCGCGCAGGCGGCATCGGTCTGGTAGGGGCTGTCGGGGATGTTCCAGGAGGTCGCGTAAACCGTATCCACCTCATGACCGGTCAGGTAGCGCAGCAGGTCCCAGTGGTGGATGGTCATGTCGATGATGTGCGGATGCGGCATGAGATAGCGGAAGTTGGTGGCCTCATAGAAGAGACGCATATCCTCCTGGCAATTGGCCTGGATATGCAAAATGTCCCCGATGACCCCGTCTTGCAGGAGTTTGCGCACGGCTTGCATCGGCGGCCGATAGCGGTAGTTTTGGCTCACGATCAGGAGATTGCCGGTTTCCTCGGCTAGCTCGACCAGTGCCCTGGCATCGTCCATGCTGGCGGCAAGCGGCTTTTCCATCAGCACCGGCTTCTGCGCCGCGAACGCAATTCGGGCCACATCGAGATGGGTGTTCGGTGGGGTGACCACCAGCACGGCGTCGGTCTCGACATGGTCCAGCGCGGTTTGCAGATCGGAATAGGCCTGATCGGGAGTCAGCCCGCGGGCCTCGACCACGGCCTGCCGCCGGTCGTCCATCGGCTCGACCACCGCGGCCAGCTCCACGCCGTCCTGCTGCTGGATCAGCTCAGCCCAACCGGGTCCCCAACTCCCCAATCCCGTCACGATGAAACGAACCGGCGCCATCGATGGTCCTTTCGCTGAGAAGGTCAGTGTTGTGGAGTCAGTTTACTGGCAGTCAGCACGCAGCACGCAGCAGGCGGCACGCAGAACGAAAGTCGCGATTTCGGACCCCTGAGACGACCACTCTCGTCAAGGGGACCGCGGCTGCAATTTACCGTTCATCTGCGTCGCTGGCTCCTTGCGCGGCGTTGTGCCGTGCGGTGCGCGTGCTGGCTGCGTGCTGCGTGCTGCGTGCTGCGTGCTGCGTGCTGCGTGCTGCGTGCTGCGTGCTGCGTGCTGCGTGCTGCGTGCTGCGTACTACCTCCGTGCCGCCTGCCATTCTTCGGCCAGCAGGTCGAACATCCAATCGCCTGAGGGGAGGCCATGGTGGATTCCACCCCAGGGAATGCAGCCAGCTTCCCGATACCCCTGTTTGAGCAACGCCGCGCGCGATCGCGGATTCTCTTGCCAGACGATCGACCAGACCATATGCAGGTTCAGTACGTCGAATGCATAGTTGAGCAAGAGGTGCTTCGCTTCGGTACCGTATCCCTTGCCACGGTGCTCCGGTCTGAAGAGCTCGGTTCCCGTTTCAGCGGAGCGGTGGACCAGGTCGATGTCGTCGAGTTCATTCCAGCCGATCAGCTCGTCGTTCTCACGCAGCACGATGGCAAACGTTGGGTTGACCGGAGGCTCATCCTCCGAGCTCTTTCGGAAATGCGCATTCATGACCATGGCGCTCCGCGGAAAGCGTGGATCGTGCAGGAACTCGGTATCGGTCAACGATGCATCGCGCAGGACCTCGCCATCGTCGGGGGTGAACATACGAAGGTAGACCCGCTCCCCGACGATTACGGCGCCCGTCGGAGGCGTCGTGACGACTGGCCATTTCCTCGGCGCGGGACTGGCGACTTTGCGCTCGACTGGTCCTTCCGGCGTGAGCGCCGGCGCCCCGAAGACGTCAAGCGCCTTCTGATTGAAATATTGCCAGCCGGTTCGATCATGCCGGTTGCCACGATAGATGATGGCGCCGCGCTGGCGGTAGCACGAGCGCGCCCCGATCCCGGCCAATGCCGCTTCGAGCAGCGGCAATCCCGCGGGCACCTCGACCAGCGCCGCCATATTGCCGCCTTCATCGACCAGAAAGGGAAGAACGACGGTGACGATCTCGGCCATGACGGCCTCCGCCTGATCATCGGTCAGCCAGCGCGCCGCAAACGGGCTGACAAACACCCAGGCGTCCTCAGGTTCGATGGTCACCGATCCGACGACGACGTCATCGCTGTTGCGCACCGCCAGCAAGGTCGTGTCGTCTCCGGAATGCTCGTCTTCGATCTTCGCTTCCGACACCATGCGTGTGCGGGGGAACCAGCTATCACGCCACGATGGCTCGCTGGCGGCATCGGTCTCTTCGACCGCACGAAGATGAATATTGGGTCCTACCAAATAGGTTTGCGTCAATTCGGTCACCCCCTTACCTCGTTCTCGATTCGTTTCGTCATCAACGTTCCAAATATCCCGGCGCGGGGCTCGATTCCCAAATGGTTCATCAGCAACCACGCCGACGCCTGATTGCTGGTCACCACCGGTTTGCCAATTGCCTCTTCGATCAGGGCGATCTTCTGCGCCACATTCAAGCTGGTGCAAGAGAGAAACACCACGTCTGCTTCGGGCCGGGTTACCCGTTCGGCAAGCGCGACGTCTGTTTCCGGGGTGAGCGCGCCGATCTCCGGGTCGGTGGAACACCCAAGTCCTTCGATCGTGGCGACCGCGAATCCCAGCTGCTCGAAGAACGCGCGTTCCCGCTCATCGACCTCGGCCAGATACGGCGTGCCGATCGATATCGTTCGCGCTCCCAGAACCCGAAACGCCTCCAGCACCGCCGTGGTAGTGGTCGTTCCGCGCACCCCCGAGGCCCCCTCGATCCGTTCGACCAGCACCCGATCCCACCCGACTCCGTTGATCAAGCTACCGCTCGTGCAGGCAAACAGGATCTCCCGCGCACCCCGCTCCGCCAGCCGGCGCGCGGCGACCTCGAGCTGATCGGAATCGAACATCGCCGCCAGCGCCGCGTTGGTCACGATCCCGTCCTGCAGCACCACCGGCTCGGCCACGATACGCACGGCATCCGGCAGCACCATCCGATGTTGCGCCAGGCAGTTCGCATCACTGTCGAGAAAGATGATGCCGATCGTTGCGTCCATGTCGAGCAGCATAGCAAACGGGGAATTAGGAGTTGGGATTTAGGAGTTAGGAGCTGGGAACGACGTCCGTCGTCTCGACCGAAGCGGAGAAACCTCCTCGCCGCAGCGAGTCGAGCCCCCAGCCCGTCCGGAAACGACAATCCCAGTGCCAAAAAATCCTAACTCCTAAATCCCAGCTCCCAACTCCTCACCAAGGCAATATCCGACTGAAGTAGTAGGATATGTCTGCCGATCGATCGGCAGACGCATTTTGCTGAGTGGAGTTTTTCATGGTCTATCTGGAACGAGTCGAACAAGGAACCGCGTGGTCGATTGCGGAGACAAACCGGCTGGTAGGGTCGCTGACGCGCCGGCGGCTGATCACTGCGGCCACCGCAGCCGCACTGTTGCGGAATCTCCCGGCCGGGGCGCAGTCGCCGGAGGCTTCGCCCGCCGGAACGCGGATGGTGGAAACCGACAAGGGGCCAGTTTCGGTCCCAGCACGGGCGGAGCGTGTAGTTTGCGCCGACTTTTATGGGGCGTTCGCGGTGGTCGATCTCGGTCTGACGCCCATCGGCGCGGGTGGGAGCGGATTCGACTTTACGGGCGAACCGTATTCCACCCTGCTGGCGGACGTTCCCTCGACCGGCGACTTTCAGGAACCCGATCTGGAAGCCATTCTGGCGCTCGATCCCGACCTGATTCTGCGTACCATCGATACCGAGGACGATCTCTACGCACGGCTTTCTGCCATTGCGTCGACCGTCGTGCTCTCATTCCAGGGGATGAGCTTGCAGGATGTGGCCGTTCGCGTTGGCGACGCGATGGGACGTGAGAACGAAGCGAACGCGTTGCTGCAGGAGTACAACGATGCTTGCGCGACGATCGCCTCCACCCATGCCGGTGTCCTCGCGGAAAACACATTCGCCTATGTCGCCTCGGCATCGGACTCCACCTTTTGGTTCATGGGTCCGCCGTGGACCGATACCACGGTGTTGCTCGATTGCGGGGTGCGGCTCTCCGAGCCGAGCGCGTCGCAGACCGAGCAGGTCGCGGAACCACAGCCTGGAACAAGCTGGTGCTTCTGGCGGATACGGATGTCATTCTCATCAATGCCGATGCAGACGGGGTGACTCCCTCATTCGATACCGAGGTCCTGACCGGATCGCCGGTCTGGGCATCGCTCCCGGCGGTGCAGGCTGGGAAGGTCTTTGCGATTCCGTACGGCGCGGCATCGCTGGGCGCTGGCATCGTGCTGGCCGAACGGCTGGATCAAATTCTGAGCGAGCTCAGCGCCGGATAACTTGCCCAACAACTCAGCCATCGACGCCCGGAACCGATCGGTTCCGGGCCGTTCCCTATCGCCACACCTCCACTGGGGAGCACCGGTAGCTGCCGGCCCTGTGCCGAGCGAACATCCGCCGGCACCGGGCCGGCGGCTACGGAATATGGCGCTTGATATTCCGCAAGCTGGTTCTTGACCTTCGCTCTGGACTCTGGACCACTGGATCGAAATTGACAATTCTGGATCGACTGGATACCATCGGATGGAATTGGTCCGACAACCAGATGATTCGATGTCTGGCAGAGAGAAGTGGCATGTCGATGACGAATGCCAGCCCCTCCGGCAATGTGGGCCGGAAGGGCTCCGCTCACTCCCATACCGATCTCCCCAGGATGAGCTCCAGCTATCAGGCGGTCACCGTCACACGCTCGTACGAGCGTGTGGTTCGGCAGATTGCGGAATCGATTCGAGATGGCGGTCTCTCTTCCGGAGAGCGCTTGCCCACCGAGCGCGAGCTCAGCGCCGCGTTTGGCGTCAGCCGGGGTGTGATCCGCGAGGCGATCAAGGTGCTTGGCGCACTGGGCATGGTCGAAGCCCGCCAGGGTAGCGGGATCTACGTGCTCAATACGACGCCGACGATCACCCGTGCATTTACCCTCTCGGTTTCTCCCGATATGGAATCGGTCGAGCGGCTGTTCGAATTTCGGCGCGCGCTGGAGTCGGATGCGGCCAGCTTTGCCGCCCTCCGGCGCACACCGGCCCAGCTGGCGGAGATCGAGCAAACCGACGAGGCGATGGCCGACATCGTCGCTGCTGGGCAGCTGGAGCGCTTCGGCGAGATCGACGACCGGTTCCACCTGGCGATCGCACGTGCCAGTGGCAATCCCTACTACGAAGTAGCGGTCGCCACCGCGCGCGACCTGCAACACGATGTCGTTCCATTGGTTGCCCACCAGGCAGGCTCGTTTCGGGCGGCGGTGGGACATCACCGAGCCATCCTGGTCGCCATTGCCAACCAGGACGGCGATGCGGCGGCCGGAGCCATGTCGGACCACATTGTCTACACCGCCAAGGCTGTCACCCAACGCACCGGCGACCCTGACTTGGACAAGACCGACCTGTGCGGGGAGGGGCCGGCATGAGCGACACCGTCACGACCCGGGAGACGGCCGCCACTGTACGCGACGACTCCCAGTCGACCTCGTCGAACGTGATCTATGCGTTGATCGAAGGAAAGTACTGGGCCTATCTCCTCCTCATTCCGAGTCTGATTCTGGTGACGGCAGTGGTGGTCTACCCGGTCATCAGCGGTATCTGGCTCAGCTTTCACGAATACCGGCTCAACCGGCCGGCGCTCGGTCGGCCGTGGATCGGACTCGAGCACTATCGCGACATGCTCTCTGACAAAACGATCCGAATTGCGCTCAAGAACACGTTGATCTGGGTAACGGTCGGATCGATCAGTCAGTTCATCCTCGGCATGATCACCGCGTTGGCGCTGCACCGGTCGCTCAAGGGATTTCGCATTGCCGCGGTGCTGGTGCTCATCCCCTGGTTGCTGCCATCGGTCGTCTCGGCCAACATGTGGCGGCTGATGCTCGATTCGCGGCTGGGGGTAATCAATGAGCTCCTGAGCCGGATCGGCGTGCTGGAGCGTGGGCACGCCTGGTTCACGAATCCGAGCACCGCCCTGTACGAGGTGCTGGTCGTCGAGCTCTGGAAGAACTTCGCATTCTTCACGCTCTTCTTCCTGGCGGGGTTGTACGCCATTCCGAGTGAGTATTACGAAGCATCGAGTGTGGACGGCAGCGGGACATTTCAACGGTTCCGCGACATCACGATTCCGATGCTGATGCCGGTCATCGTCGGAGCCACGATCCTGCGGGTGATCGGGTTGTTCAATTCGCCGGATATTCTGCTGGTGCTCACCGGCGGTGGCCCTGGCAACGCAACCCAAACCATCGCGCTCTATGGGTTCCAAACCGCGTATCTCCGGTTCGACTTTGGCTACGCGGCGGCGCTTTCCGTGCTGGCGCTCTTCTGTCTGATGGCGTTCACCGTCGTCTATGTGCGCGCCTCGGGCGTCACGAAGGAGTAAGACTGATGAGCGTTACTGCCGAACAGACCGGTCCTTTTTCCCACGTACCGGCGATCGAACCGGCGAAATCGTGGATGCCATTCGGGTCGTTGCGGCGTATACGACGCTTCTACGATGTGGTTGCCGCAATCGTGGTCGTGCTCGTGGTCTTGTTCGCGATGGGGCCGATCGTCTGGACCGTGCTGACCTCGTTCAAAACCGAGGGCGAGATCGTTTCGCGCAGTTTCACGTGGCTGCCGAAGTCGCTGAACATCGAGAACTACCAAACGCTTTGGGAACGGTCGGGGTATCCGCGCCTACTGCGCAACAGCGCCATCGTGACCGGGCTGACCGTACTCATGTCGATCACCATCGGCACGGTCGCGGCCTACAGCATCTCGCGCTATCGCTTCCGGGGACGAAGCGGATTGATGATCTTCTACCTCGTCATCCGGATGTTCCCATTCACCTTGCTGCTGATTCCACTCTTCATCATGCTGCGGAACCTGGGGCTCTTCGACAGCCATTTCGGCCTGGCCCTGACCTATACGACCTTTCTGCTGCCGCTCTGTGTCTGGATGCTCAAGGGGTTCTTCGATGGGATCCCGCCCGACCTCGAAGAGGCATCCCGGGTGGATGGCTCGACCCGGTTGGGAGCGCTGGTGCGGATCGTCCTGCCCCTGGCGCGGCAGGGCATCGCCGCGACAACGGTCTTCATCGCCATTGGCGCCTGGAACGAATATGTCTGGGCCTTGCTGCTGACGACGGCCAACGGCGCCCGTACCTGGCCGGTGGGCTTGCAGCTCATGGTCGGCGAGTTCCAGATGCCGTGGGGCGTGCTGAGCGCCAGCGGAATCATCAGCATCATTCCGATCATTATCGGCTTCGCCATTGTCCAGCGGGCGCTGGTCAGCGGCCTGATGGCAGGAGGTGTGAAGGGATAACACCACAAGCGGATCACCAATCGGAGCTCATCGAACGCTCGATTCAAAGGAGAACGCGCACTATGAACCGATCGAATCCTTCCCTCGGCAACGTACGGGTCAATCGCCGCACGTTGCTCGGCGCCTCGATGGGCGCGGCCGCAGTTGCGGGACTCGGCCACGTCCCCGTAATGGCGCAGGATGACGCGCTGGAGGGAGATATCTCCTACTGGCACCATTTCACCAGCGATTCGGAAATGCTGGGGCTCGAGCAGATCACCGCCGTGTTCGAGGAGGCGCACCCCGGAGTCGCCATCATCTCCGAGAACATCCCGAATGCCGATTTCATGACGCAGTTCACGACTGCCGCGGTGGGAGGATCGCTGCCGAATACCACCATGGCCGCCGCCGATCGTATTCCGGACATGCTGGCGTTGGGCGGACTCATCGACCTGACCGAGCGGTTCAACGCCTGGGACGGTAGCTCCGGTATCGATCCGAGTCTGATGGAGGCGGCGACGATCGACGGGCAGATCTACGGGCTTCCCGCGTTCCTCTTCGTCGATTGGCTCTACTACCGTAAGGACTGGTTCGACGAAGCCGGTCTGGCGGCGCCAGACACCTGGGAAGACCTCCAGGCAGCGGCTATCGCGCTGACCGACGCGGAAAACGATCGATACGGCTTCGGATTGCGTGGCGGCGACGGCGGTCAGGGCGGTATCCAAAACGTCATGCGTGCCTATGGCGGCTTGTCCGCCGATGAGAATGGTATTCCGGTCATCGATCGCGACAAGGCGATCGAGGCAATCGCCTTCTATGCCGGACTTTTCACGACCGATGGAGCCGTGCCGCCGAGCGCCCCGAACGATAGCTATTCGCAGATCATGCAGGCGTTCCGCACCGGCCAGACCGCGATGGTGCTGCACCATACGGGCTCGCTGGCCGAGATCTCGGCCGACCTGGAGCCAGGTGTGGAGTTCTCGACGGCAATGGTGCCGGCCGGTCCGGCGCTGCGTATCCAGGGCGTCTCCCCGCAGTACAACGGTCTGTGCAAGGAAGACAATGGAGATGCTGCCTGGGCGTGGCTGACCGAATGGACCACGCCGGATGCCGCGGTGGCGTTCCTGGAGGCAACGGGATACTTCCCGGCTTCCTCGCAAGCAGCAGCCGATCCGCGCATCACCGAGAACCCAATCTACCAGGCCGCAATCGACGCGATTCCGGTTGGAGTCGGCCCGTTGAGCTTTGTCGGCGCGCCTGGCTGGGCGGGCACCTCGGTGCTGCCGAACTTCCAGCAGGTGCTGACCGGTCAGGCGACCCCGGAAGAAGCGGTCGATCAGATGATCGCGGACCTGGAAGCAGAGATCGGGTAGACCAGGGCCCAAGTCTTGGGTCCTGGGCCCTGAGTCCTGAGACGAGTGGCCGGAGCATCTGGCTCCGGTCACTCACGTCTACTGACTGCGCAATTCTGCGTGCTGCCTGCCGCCTGCTATTGGGCGCGCCAGCAGCCCACGACGTGATCGTCGATCATGCCGACTGCCTGCATGAAGGCGTAGCAGATGGTGCTTCCGACAAAGGTGAATCCGCGCTGTTTGAGCGCTTTGGACATGGCGTCGGATTCCGGGCTGGTGGCGCGGAAGTCCTCCGGTCC
Source organism: Thermomicrobiales bacterium (assembly GCA_023957115.1). Lineage (GTDB taxonomy): Bacteria > Chloroflexota > Chloroflexia > Thermomicrobiales > UBA6265 > JAMLHN01. The sequence goes on along the minus strand of JAMLHN010000014.1, from coordinate 39,101 downwards.
AACCGGACGCATAACGATCGTGTCTCCGCCGACGAAGGACCAGAGGTAGTCGGAGAACGCGCCTTCCTCTTCGACGAGCTGGAGATAGGCACGGGCGTTCTTGACCGCGCCGTTGACCTTGAGCCGGTTGCGCACGATACCCGCATCCGCCATCAGCCGGTCGACATCGTCCTGCGTATAGCGGGCGATCGTTTCCGGATCCCACCCGTCGAACGCGCGGTCGAAGTTCTCGCGCTTGTGGAGGATGGTGCTCCAGGAAAGCCCCGCCTGGAACCCGTCCAGCATCAGCTTGGCGAAGAGATCCTTGTCATCCCGGATGGGCTCACCCCATTCCTCATCGTGATAGGCCTCGTAGGTCGCCGTCCCGAGACACCAGAAGCATTTTGGCCGTCCATCGATCCCAATTCCAACTACCTCGGACATAGTCCCTCACTTTACGTACGTAGGATTGCCAGGATTGGCGCCACGCCGAATACGCCATCTTACGGATAGTGCCCGTGCTGCAACGGACGTACGATGCTCATCGTGGAAAGAACGTGGGAGAACGGACGATGTAAGAGGAGATCCGCCCCGCGAACCGATCCAGTAGAGGAGCTCCGGGAATGTGCCCGGGAACGATAGGTTGAACGGCTCGCAACACGAGGCGAGGCAATTAATGGAGGAGTATGAGACATGGAGTTCGTCGGCACAGAGGTCACGCGCTATACGGTTACCGCAGAGGAGACCGGGCTGAGCTATCCGCTTCAGGTTATCGTCTATCAGCCGCGCAACGATGAAACATTGAAGGCCAAGGTGCTCTCGTTCGAGCTGGCCGAAGCCTATGCGGTGGCGGATGAAGTGATTACGTGGGAAGACGCCAGCTGGCAGTAGACCCCACGTGGCCAACGACCAAAACGAAACGGCCGGGGGATTTCTCCCGGCCGTTTCGTCGTTGTGTGCGGTGGGCGAGTTAGCCGGCTCGCTCCGTCCCGCGGGTTAGTTGGTTCGGAGCTGGCCACCCACAACCGGAGTGGTGGGGGGTGCGCCCTTGTCGCCTTCGAAGATCGCGCCGCGGTGCCATGGTGTGCCCAGCAGCGGCAGCAAGTAGCGATCGAGTCCCCAGTATCCAGCAACCTTCCAGGCCAGGATGAGGAAGACGCTCAGTCCGAAGAGGACCGGGTTGCTGCTGGTCGTACCAGCGAGCTGGAAGCTGAAGTTCATGACCGTTCCGAAGAAGGCGGCGATACCGACCAGCGCTCCAACCAGGATACCGAGTCCAATCAGAACCTCACCCCACATGACGAGATCGGCAAACCACGTGTACCACTCACGGTCCAGCATGTACTGCAGGAAATCGCGGTACCAGCCGTAACTGATCAACGGGCGACCCTGCTCGGGAACTGCGACGGCATTGGTCCAATATCCGGCCAGGCTTTCGCCCGAGGTAAAGTCACCACCGCGCACCTTGCCCTCGCCCGAGCTCAGCCATTCGCGGCCGACAAAGAAGCGAAGCGGCAGCCAGATCAGCGAGAAGTAGACATTGCCAAGAAGAAGCTTCCACCAGACAGGATCGTCGACCTGTCCTGGAGTTGCGAGTGCCTCATCATGCGTCGGTTGGATCGCGATGCCGTTATCCGGCAGCTTCCGGGCCTGGTAGACACCGGCAATGATGATCAACGCGATGAACACATAGGTCCAGATGTTGGACCCTGCGATGGCGTCCGAGTCCCAGAGTGCATCGAGCGCGAACATCCCGTCCGCGAACGCCCAACAGAGGAAAACGTACAAAGCTGCTGCGAGAGCCGTGATCGAATACGTTCGTTGCCGTGTCATTTCGCACCTCCACACCTTGCGATAAATCCCGGCGGAAGCCTGCAACGCGCATAACTTCATTACCGACATCTTAGGGCAGGAACGTTTCGCCCGATGGGTTTTTTCAGGGGGCCTCGTTACAAAAACATACCAAGTTTCAGCGCGGCTCGTTCCGCGAACGTTCGCCTTGTTTGGGAGTTAGGTGTTGGGAGCTGGGAAAGCCGAACTCCTAAATCCCAACTCCTCATTTCCCCAATCGATCGATAAGCTCGATCGCCTCGGTATCCAGCAGACCGCGGACCCGGAAGCGACTGTCGCTTCGGGATACCAGCCCGTATCCGAGGATTTTCGACAGGATACCGGGACGCGCGCCCGCCCCGGCCACACTCGCGACGAAGGTCACGTTCTTGCCGGCGAACAGGCGGAGCTGGCTTGCGCGGGTCCAGACCAGGCGTTCGCGGCGCGCAACACGAGTTACCCGGCTCAACCCACGCTCGCGTACCGCCAGCACGCCCCGCTCGTCCACCCGCCAGCCGGCGTCCCGGAAGCGAATGTTGCCCAGCCATGCCCCAAATGCCCCGATGACCACCAGGGGCAGACCCCCCCAAAGGGGATTGAGCCCACCCGGGATGAGATACATGCCGATGACCAGAATCGAGGTCACCGGCAGCAGGCGCCAGACCCAACGAAGCAGATAGGAACGGCGTGCCGAGGGCGGAAGACGATGCAGGGATCCCTGGATCGTGCGTAAGGCGTTGCCGGTTTCCGGGGCGATCTCGGCGAAGAGCCGTTCGAGCACATCGATCGTCACACTCCGGTCGACCGCCGGTAAGAGCATCGTTCGTTCCAGGCTGTCGCGGGTGGTCCCGGGCAATGTCATGCGCAGCGAACCGTCATCGATCAACTGTTGCGCCGGCGACTCGATGAAGCTCAACGCCTGGACATGGGGCAGCAGCACCGTGCGCCAGCGACGGGTCAGCAAGCCATGCTCGATAAAGGCCAGCATGCCATTGCGGCGAAGCCGGAACCGCGCAAAGGTGGCGACATAGATGGCGATCGAGAAAACCCAGAAGAAGAGCAGCGCGCCGGCCAGGATCAGCAGAACGTGCGCCAGATCGTGATGTTCCTGCGCGTATTTGGTGACCTGGCCGATCATCTGGTCCCGCCATCGTTTGAACGGACCTTGTCCCAGAAGCTGGTAGGCGACATACAGCGAAACGACGCTGAGCCGAACCTCGAAGCTGTTGGCCGCTGCGACGAAGAGATCCTTCCAGCCCACCATGGCAATGGGCACCGATGCATCGTCAGCCGATTCCGGAGTGTCGATCGAAACGCCGAACGCCCGCTGCATGTTGGCCGCCAGCTCATCGGCAACGCCACGACGTACCGCCAGCAGCTCGATGGAGGCATTCTTTCCTTCTGGAGCGGCCGACGAAATGGCAACGCCCCGCAGGGTGAGCACGCGTTGCAGCGGAGTGCTGCGGAACTCGACCGATTGCACGTGGACGATGGGAAGACGGCGCTCCCAGCCGGTAAACAGCCCGCCGGTCATCCAGATCACGCCATCTTCGATCCCGAACCGGATACGTCGCCATTGCAGGGTGCGGATGACGAGCCACCCAATGATGAGCGTGAATGCCACAAGCACCGGAACGAGGAACGCCCAGATCGAAACCCCGGAGATCCAGTCGATGAACGCCGAGCCTTCGATCCATTCCTCGATCTTGGCTCCGTCGATCGAATCGAGGTCGTAGTTGATGGCCGTTTCGATCTGCTCTTCGGTAAACGAACGCCGAATGCCCCAGTCGATCAACAAGCCGAGCGCAAAGATCGCCCCGACGATCACGGGGATCAACGTGGCGATCGTTCCCATGGTTAGCTCGGGGATGCTCTTCAGATACCAGAAGAGGGAGAACTTGCTCAGCCGTTGCGATTCGACATCGAGGGAGTCGACGATCTGCCCATCGATGAGCGCTCGCGAGCTCCGCGTGCTCATAGCGCCTCGACCCGCTGCATCGCGATCCGTACGTGATCCTCGATGATGTCGATATCGGTCTGCACCGCGGCGGGTATGGCTGCGCGTCCGGCTGCCGTATCGAATGCCAGCGAGGCGAGTCCGAGGGGGCGCATGATCGGCCCGGATCGGCGTTCCAGATACTGCACCCGTTCGTAGGAGAGTTGATCCCGCGCTTTGAAGAGGATGCCGTGCTCGACGATCAGCTCGCGATCGGTATAGGCAAACCACCAGGTGCGCGGCGCCAAAATCCCTTTCAGCAGCATCACGATCAGGAACACGATCCCAATCGCAAAGATGAGCGCCGGCCAGAACCCGTCACCATCGACTCGTCGCCAGACAAAGGCAAACGCCACGAATGGGAAGGCCCAGACCAGCCCGTGGGCCAATCCACTCAGCACCGACCACCGTCGCGCCTGTGGCGATGGTGTTCGCACCGTCCATCCCTCGAGCTGGCTGGGAGAAAAGATAGTACTCCCGCGACCAACCGTACTGACATCGGCGTCGTCGAAATCGACCATTCGTGTGTTTCAGCCCTCGTCCTGGCACTCTGCCCATGCCAATTCTGGGCAACATCGCGTACCGAATTCTTGCATGAAAACGCAAAACGAGCAGGCGGCTGGCAATAGTCAGCGGCAGAGAGTTTCGGTCGGGTCGGTGGGAGCCGTTTACGCCGGCTGCTTAGGTGCGCGCTCCCGGCAGCTCCATGCGGTAACCGACGCCCGGGAAGGTGGTGATCAGCTCGCCGGTATCGTCTGGATCGAGCTTGGCGCGCAGGCGGCTGACCCAGGTTCGCAGATATTGCACCTCGTTGCTGAATTCCGGTCCCCAGATGCGGCTCAACAGCTCGCGGTGGAGCATGACCCGCCCGGCATTGCTGGCCAGTTGGAAGAGCAACTCCCACTCGGTGCGGCTCAGCTTGACTTCCTGGCCGTCGAGCGTCACACGACGGCGATCGAGATCGATCAGGACTCGCTGATACTCCAGCACCTGATTGCTACCGGCCGGCGCGGCGCCGTCCGACCGGCGCAGGACGGCCGTCACCCGGGCAACGAGCTCGTCCGGATTGAATGGTTTGGTGATGTAGTCATCCGCGCCACTCTGCAATCCGCGCAGCTTGTCGACATCGCCGGCCCGGGCGGTCAGGAAGATGACCGGCACGCGGCTCCGTTCGCGAATATGGCGCAGGGTCTCGAACCCGTCCATCCCGGGCATCATCAGGTCCAGAATGACCAGATCGGGCCGGTCTCGCTCGACAATCGGAATCGCATCCTCACCGTTTCCGGCGGTCACCACGGCAAAGCCATCGAGCTGAAGCTTGGTCTTCACCAGGCGAACGATGGGAGGTTCGTCGTCGACCACCAGGATCAGGCGTTTTCTCATGTACCCTCCTCGACCGCTTCCCGAATGACGGGTAACCCGATAGTAAAGGTGGCGCCCTTTCCGGGGCCAGCCGAGCTGGCCGAAATCGTGCCCCCTTGCGCTTCCATCAGCATCCGGCTTAGGTAGAGCCCCAGGCCCATACCGCGGATGGTCGGATTTGCACCTGCGCGTCGGAAGCGCTGAAAGAGATCCGGAACCGCTTCGGGCGCAATCCCGATGCCATTATCATGCACCTGCACGCACACCTGATCTCCATCGGCTTCTGCGGTGGTCAGCACGGTGCCACCCTGCGGGGCATACTTTACGGCATTTTCATAGAGATTCCGCATCACCTGTGTCAGAAGGTCGGCGTCGCCTTCCGCCGCGGGAAGCCCAGGTTGAACCTGAATGACGAAGCGATGGTTTGGGGCGATGGCGGCGACCTCGGACGAAACCCGCCGGATGATCGGCTCGATCAGGACCGGTTCGGCCAGCGGGGTGAGCCGCCCCGCCATGATGGCGGCAACGCTGAGCATATTGGAGAGCATCTGCTCCAGCCGTTTGCTCTCGGTCACGATGTCGTGCAGCAGCTCGCCCCGGGTTTCCGCATCGATGGCATCGCCGGCGCCGGCCAGCAGGCGTGCCCCTCCATTGATCGCCGTCAGCGGAGTGCGGAACTCATGGGACAGGAGTGAGAGAAAGTCGTCCTTGAGCTGCTCCGCCTCACGGAGCCGGGTGATGTCCTGAAAGACGACGATCGCCTGGGTGATCTGACCGGTTGGATCCCGTAACGGTTGAGCTTGTACGAAGATCGGGAAGCGGGTGCCATCGATCCGTTCCATGATCAGCTGCGCGTTGCGAACGGTTTCGCCCCGCATGGCGCGCCGGGACGGATAGTTCTCAACGGAAAGTGGATTGCCTTCCAGCGTCAAGAGGATGTACGGAAGCGACGCCAGGGGCACATCGTGTGGCGAATGCCTCCCACCCCAGATAAAATCGCGCGCGGTCTGGTTCGACATTGCGAGCATCGCATCCGGCACCGAGAAGATCAGGATGCCGGATGGAAGACTATCCAGCAGGACTTGCAGCTGGTCACGTTGAGATTCGGCCAGTCGTTGCCCCTGTTCGACCGCGGAGTAGAGCTGTGCCCGCTCGATCGCGCGGGCGGCATGCGCGGCCAGGATCTGGACGATCTCCAGATCGCGCTGGGTATAGGGACCGCTGGCCGGTTCGGTCAGGTAAAGATCGCCCAGGGTGCGTTCTCCGAGCGTGATCGGAACCCCGAGCATCGAACGCATTGGAGGATGGTTGGGCGGGAACCCGACCGAGCGCGGGTGTGCGGCGATATCGGGCACGATCAACGGCTCGCCGTCGTGGATCAAGACGCCCAGCAGCCCCTTTCCCTGCGGCAATGGGCCGATGGCGGCTCGGGTCTCCGCGTCGATTCCTGAGGTGATGAACTGCTGAATCACCCCATGCGCGTCACAGACACCCAATGCAGCATAGTGGGACGGCACCACGGTCCGCGCCAGATCGACCACCCGCTGCAAAACGAGATCGACATCGAGCTCGGCGCTGATATCGAGCGCAGCCTCGTATGCGGCAAGCAGCGGTTGATGAGATGGGGGCAGCTCGGTCATCGGAGAACGATAACAGGAGCGAATTGCGGGAAGCTAGCGTGAACGCGGAACGACCCGGTCAGCCGATGCTGGGATCGTACTCGACCTCGGTCAGATGGAGGCGAATATATGTATAGGCATCGGGACCGGTTTTCCAGACGCCGGCGCCCCCGGTGGCGATCTCGATACCGTTGAACACACCCCATTGGTCGATCGGCGTCGACCAGGGAAGCACGAGCTCCTCGGTATCGTTCCAACGCGCGGCGGTCATATCGATCAGGCGGTGCTGCGCATCGAATGCGAAAACGGCGGAGACCGACTGCCCCGCATCGGTCAGCGTTGCGCGGGCATGGGTATCGTCCACCGGTTCCCATCGAACATTGGAGCCAACCAGCGCGGCTGGAAACCACATCATTTCATTGAGATAGCGAAGCAATGCGCCGCTGTTCAGATCGCCCCCGGAGGCCGTGGCCACCGGAACGACCGAACCGATCCGCATCTCGATATCTCCAACTCCGCCGGTATAGCGATCCCGGCCATCGATATCGATCAGCGGCGCCATGCGCATGGTGGCATTCCAGAGAAATCCCGGTGGATTGGTGGTGTAGTACTGCGTGGCGTGGTAGGGCATCCAATCTTCGTCCGCGCCAAGCCGGAATTCCCCCGCTTGCCGAATGCGCACCACCGACGGAATGGCCGTCCCAACCACGCCGGACGCGCGCAGCCATGCCTGCACGGGCTCGGGCAGCTGCTGGAGATCGGACTCCTGCACGATACCGGCCGGCTCGGTATCCGCTGCGAGCAGCTCGGCGATCTCGCGGTCGATCTGGTGTTGGAACGATCGTCGCGTCCAGGCGGCGAATCCCACCGCGGCGGCGGCGATCGCGCCAAGGATCAGGAGGAAGGTACGTCTGGTCATGGGGCCCTCCTGCGGTCTGGAGACGGATCGGGCGAGGGGAGTGGGCTGGCCATGGTGTCCCCCGCTCCCCTCAGTCTTACCGCTCCAGCCGGACATCAGGCAGCGTTCTTTTTGCCGGTATGCTGCGTTCGGTTGCGCGCACCAGCAGGATCGGCACGGCGGAATGCCGCAGGACCTTTTCCGCGATGCTGCCGATGAACCAGCGGCGCATCCCGGTTCGCCCATGGGTCGCCATGACGATCAGATCGCCCGGTTGCGCCAGGGCAACGATGGCTTTGGCAGCGATTCCATCGACCACCTCGGTCGTGACGGCGTAGCCGTCAGCGCGTATGTTGCCGGAGAGCTCATCGAGATAGGCGGCTGCCAGCTCGCGTTCTTCTTCCAGCGCCTGCGCCATCGCTTCATATTCATAGAGAAGTCCGAAATCGCCGAGTCGATCTCGGGATGAGTAGTCCACCACCCGCAGGAGAATAAGCTCGGCGCCGGTCATCCGCGCCATCTCCTGCGCTTCGGGCAGGGCGCTCTCGGCCAGTTTGGATCCGTCGAGTGGGACGATGATGCGTTGGTAAAGAGCCATGACCGATTCCTTTTCTTTTCTGATCTCCGAAACCAGTTGTCAGTGGTTCGACCTTCTCAAGACTCAGGTCTGAGGACGCAAGACTCGGATCGAAGACCCCGTCTTCTACACCTGAAGCACCACCCGGCCATTGATCTCACCAGCTTGCAGCCGGTCGAGCACGGAATTGATGGCTTCAAGCGGTTGCGTTTCGAAGGTGGCGCGGATCTTGCCCCGCGCGGCAAAGTCGAGCGCTTCGGCCAGATCGGCCCGGGTTCCAACGATCGAACCGCGAATCGTCAAGCGTTTGAGGACGACATCGAAGATGGGAGCCTGGAACGTTCCCGGGGGAATGCCGACCAATGAGGCGGTGCCGCCGCGACGCAACATTCCGACTGCCTGGGAAAACGCAATTGGAGAGACTGCGGTGACGAGCGCGCCATGCGCCCCGCCGATGAGCCGATCGACCTCATCGACTGGATCGAGCGTCGCTGCATTGAGGGTGATCTCGGCGCCGAGCGCGCGCGCCAGATCGAGCTTGTCGTTGGCAATATCGACGGCAATCACTCGTTTCCCCATGGCGACGGCATATTGCACGGCGATATGCCCAAGGCCGCCGACCCCGGAAATGACCACCCACTCACCCGGTTGGGTTTCGGTCTCTTTCAACCCCTTGTAGGTCGTCACCCCGGCGCAGAGGATGGGGGCGGCGTCGTCGAATCCGAGCTGATCGGGCAAACGGGTCGCAAACGCAGCCGGCGCCGTGAGATATTCGGCGAAGCCGCCATTGACGGTGTATCCCGTATTGGTTTGGCGGGGACAGAGGGTTTCCCAGCCGTTGAGGCAGTATTCACAGGTTCCACACGCGGAATGAAGCCAGGGGGCGCCTACCCGATCCCCCTCGTTCAAGTGGTCCACACCGGGGCCGAGGTCGACCACGTGCCCAGTCGCCTCATGCCCCGGTATGAACGGGAGGGCCGGTTTGACCGGCCAATCTCCCCGAGCAGCATGCAGGTCGGTGTGGCAGACGCCGCATGCCGAGACTTTGATCAGAACCTCACCGGGACCGGGAACCGGAACCGGCACTTCCTTCAGAACGAGCGGCTGACCAAACTCTTCTACAACGGCGGCTTCCATGGTGGCGGTCATGTCGCTCCTCCTGATTGCCGAATCAACAACCCGGCTGGCGTTCGACGGAGTGGCTCGGACAAGCGCAAACCCCGCCGGCGCCAGCCAGGCCAGCCGGCAAGACGGTTAGGACTCCGGCGTTGCCTCAGCGGCCGCTTCGGCTTCGTCGTCCTGAACGATGAACGCGGTCACCATGCCGAACATACCGTGCGCGCTTTCCGCGTGGCTCAGGATGTGGCAGTGATACGCCCACACGCCGGGCTCGGTTGCCTCGACCAGCACCTCGAACCGTTGGCCGGGAGCGATGTTCAGGGTGTCGCAGTAGTACGGCTGCGGGAGCAGATACCCGTCCTGTGCGAACACCAGCTGCTTCATCCCGTGCAGGTGCATGGGGTGAATCATCAGCCCTTCGTTCATGTACCGGATCAGCACCGTCTCGCCCTTCTTGGCCACCACCGGCTCGGTTGACGGGAAGGTCTTGCCATTGATGCTGTAGGCGCCGATCGGGCCGTCGTTGAGGATCATGGTGTATTCGGAATCGAAAGCGGGCCGGGTGGACGGGTCCTTCGGCTCCACGATGAACGCCCCGAGCAGACCGCTGGTGACCTGGAAGGCGGCGTTGTGGTGCGAGTGATACATGTGCGCACCGGCGTTGCCGTCCTGGATCGTGAACTCGTAGGTAAAGGTCTCGCCCGGCTTGATCGGCGGCTGGGTGATGAACGGCACCCCGTCCTGATCGTTCGGAACATAGAGTCCATGCCAGTGGACCGCGGTGCTCTGTGGCAGCTTGTTGGTGACATTGAAGCGGACGCGGTCCCCTTCGGTTGCGCGAATCTCCGGACCCGGCACCACCCCGTTATAGGTCCACGCCTCCACGGTCTGGCCAACGTTGTGCTCCCACTCGACCACTTCGCAGGTCAAGTCGAAGACTTTGACATCGCCATCCATGGTGTACTCGAGCGGAAGACCGCCTTTGCCGTTGGTTTCCGCCGGGAAGGCTCGTACGCCCTCCTCGTGCATGGCGTCCATTTCTTCGACGGTCGGACCGTCGCTTTGGACGAAGGCGACCGCGCCCCCGTGCTCCGCATGGCCGGCGGCGGACTGCGCAATGGACTCGGCCGCGGACGCGCGACCGGCATGCTGCGTCTCGGGAGCGAGCGCAACGCCAATGCCCGTGAGCCCCAGGGCCCCCAGGCCGCCAAGAACTTCGCGGCGGTTGAGTCGATCGGTAACGCGAGACATGAGAACATCCTCCCAGGGAATATCCGTTTCGAATATCGAAATGATGCGTTTTGACCCATAGAGGGGTCATTGCAGTGGTTTCGCGGGCGTTACAAAAACATGTCAGTTGCGCGAAACGGCTCCCGGCAGCCGGCCGGATGCCGTTCGGCGCGGCTTCGGGTAGGATGGTCCGAACCGAACCATCATCGAATCGATCCAGATTTGGAGGACGACCCATGACGAGTGTGGCCCTGCGTATCGTCTTTTGCCTGGCGTGTCTCGGCGCCCTGGGCAGCATGAGCTCGAGCTCGCTCGCACAGGAGGCACCTCCGCCATCCTGGCTCAGTGCGGTCATCTGGGGACCATCCCTGCCGGAGGCCGGGGCCGCGCTTGCCGAGCACGTCAATCAGATCGACGCTGCCTGCGATCTGGACGTCGACGTTGTGCAGGCCACCAACGGCGCTGGATCGGAAGGCGCGGTCTACGCCTTCCTGACAACCTGGTCGTGTCCCGCGTCGAACCCTGATCCTGCTGGAGCGACCTGGCAGAGCACGATCATCTGGGAGCCAACCTTGCAGGGGGCCGGCAACGCGCTGGCGCAGCATCTGAACCAGACCGATGCGAGCTGCCGGGTCGATGTCGACGACATTCAGTCCACCAACGGCGCCGGCCCGGAGGGCCCGGTCTATGCGTTCGTGGTCGCCTGGGCCTGTTAGTGTCCTGAGCCCGGAGTCCTGTGTCCTGAGCAGACGACCAGATCCGCCACCCTGGACTCTGGACACTGGATTCCGTCGTCTCGACAGCTCTGCAAACACGCCGTAGGATCGGTTCGGGCGGTGTGGCATTCTGTCCGCCGCCAGACCGTTCGGTCCCGTGTCATCCCCTCCGGAGGCGTTCCATGTTTCCCATCCTCGATCCGCGTATCGACACTTATCTGCGCCAGCTGGAAGCGAAACACGACGACCCGGTGCTGCTGGAGATGGAAGCGCTTGCCGAGCGGAATCACTTTCCGATCGTCGGCCGGCTTTCGGGCGTGTTCCTGGAAACGATGGCCCTGGCGATCGGCGCGCGCACGGTCTTCGAGCTGGGGAGTGGGTTTGGCTATTCGGCCTGGTGGTTCACGCGCGCGGTGGGAGCGGACGGAACTGTCTATTGCACCGACGGCGATCCACAGAATCGGACCTGGGCGGAAGACTTCCTGACCCGTGCCGGGCGCTGGGACCGGGTGAACTACCGCACCGGGAACGCACAGGACCTGCTGGCCGATACCCTGGGCACGTTCGATATCGTCTACAACGATGTCCTCAAACCACAGTACCCGGAGACTTGGTTGCAGGCAAAAGATCGGGTGCGTCCGGGCGGGTTCTATATCGCGGACAACGTTCTTTGGTCGGGCCGGGTCACGCCCGACGGCGCCAAAGGCGATACCCGGCCGAACGAAACCGAAGCGATCAAACGCCACAACGAGCTCGTCTATGCCGATCCGGACTTCGATGCGTTCATCCATCCGGTGCGGGACGGGTTGCTGGTCGCGCGGAAAACGGAAGACGGGCCGATATGAGAGAGTCGCGTGGCTGGCGGCTGGGTGTCGTCGCCGATGCGCATAGCGCGCCGCCGGGCGCCGAGCCGTATGTCTGGCAGAACACGGTCGATCTGCCCCATTCCACCGAGTTGCTCGATGCCGGATTGCACTGGCTGGCCGCGCAACAGCTCGATGCGCTTGTGTTGCTGGGCGATTTGACCGAGGCGGCCGACCCGGCGTCGTTCACGGCGATCTGCGAGCGGGCCACGGCGCTCGGGGTTCCAGTCTTTGCGGTACCGGGAAACTGCGACGTCGATCCAGTCGACCGATCGCTGACGGCCTTCGACACCATCCAGCGGGAAGAGATCGTCACCGGCCCGGACCTGGTTCCAGCGGGTCCGAATCAGATCCTCGAGCTCGTACATCTGGCGGCCGCGGATGAGCGCCGGCTCCGTGGCGTACGCCGGCCGGAGGCGGGCGTTCCGTCCCATGCCGTTCGCGTGGTGCTTACGCACTATCCCGTGCTCGAGCTGGAATCCGACCTGCTGGCGGCCGGGTTCCGGCACTCGGGCGATCTCACGAACCGCGTGCAGATCGAGGCCGACCTGCACGCGCTCGACGTCCCAGTGGTCGTCGTACACGGGCATTTGCACATCCATGACGTGCGGATCAGCGGCAACGTGCTCCACCTCTCCTGCGGTCCGTTGATCGAACCGCCTCACCTCGTCTCCGTCATCGAGCTGGACTCTACCGACGGACACATCATGGTCCAGCGCCGCGCTCATTCGGTCCGAACCGATGACGTCGAACGGTTGCCCGTCTTCGCCCCATTCGATCAACGCTGGACCTGGTCGGGAGGGAGTTGGGATCTGGAAGTTGGGAGTTGGATGTGGCCATCCTCGACGGTTCGCGACGTGGGTAGGTCTGGTTCAGAATGACAACAAGGAGAAGATTTCTCCGAGTTCCAGCCCTCGGCCTCGATCCCCAAAGTTCCGAACTCCTAGATCCCAGCTCCTAACTCCGCTTGGCGGCGGCGCGGGCGCGGGCAATGGAGATGCGTTCCGCGGAGTTGTTGGGGGTGTCGAGCGAGAACTCGATGGCATCGACCCATTTGACGCTGTTGTACAGACGTCCTTCCGGAATGATGAGTCGCCAGGGTCCGCCGTGCTCGACGGCAATAGACTCATCTTCGAGCAAGTCGGCCAGGATCACGTCGTCCACGCGATCGATATCGATGGCAACCGCATAGGGACCGGCGCTGACATTGAGGTAGCGAACGCCGGGCTCGGCATTGGCGATCTGGAGAAACGATCGGAGTGGCACGCCGGTCCAGCGTGCGTCGGGCCGGCGCCCATTTTCGTTACAGGTCATTCCGCCGGTAAAGCTGGCGCGCGGTAACCCGTCCAGATCGGCCGGGGTCAGCACCTGTTCCGTCTCGATTGCGCCAAAGAGTCGCAATCGTGGATCGGCTGCCTGCCGGCGCGCCATACGCGGAATGCCAATCGTCGGGTTCTTCGCCACCATCGAGGACGCTCCTTGTCAGGGCAGAGCGCGGGCAGGCAGAAATCCATGCCGTGCGAGCAGCTGCTGTCCATCCGGCCCCAGGAACCAGTCTACGACCTGCTGCGCGTGCGGATGCAGCGACCCATTGCGCCGGACCGCCCCGATAGTGAACTGGATCTGATCCCGCAAATCGAGCTCGGTGGGCAGCTCGATTGTGACCACGCGGTTCCCAAGAGCAATCGTTTCTGAATGGTAGAAGATACCGGCCTGGGCGCGGCCGTCGAGAAGATAGCCGGGCAGATCGCCCGAGCCGCGTGAATGCATCAAAGTCCCGGCGTTGCGCTTGGCGTCCATGGTCGTCGTCAAGCCTGCCCGCTCGAAAAGCTGTACAACGTATTGCCCACACGGATCGGTCTGGCTTTGCGGTGTGACAAGTGTGACATCCGGATCGGTCAGATCGGCCAGTGCGGTGATGCGCTCGGCATGATCGGGGTTGACGATGATGCAGAGCCGGTTCCCGGCCAGATAAGCCGGCTTGGGGACGAATCCCGCGTCATGCAGCTCGTTCATGAAGCGGGTATTGGCGGAGACAGAGAGATCGGCTGGGGCGCCGTCCCGAATCTCCTGAGCCAGCATGCCAGACGGCACGAACTCGTGAAAGGTGAGCTCGGTTCCCGGCAGCGCCGCCGCCACCCCTTCCCGAATATCGGAACCCATGCTGCCAAAGGCCCCGGGCAGGAAGAGAAAGAGCGGCCGCGCCATCGGTACGATCCCTTATGCGGTCGCGTCGACGATTTCGATCGAGACGACGCCGCTCAAATAGCGGCCACCCCGAACGTCGCCGGGAACCACCAGGCGCAGGGGACCGGCATCGCCGTCCAGCGGCGCGCCGTCTTCTTCCCAGGCCAGCAGGTAGGGGCTATTGCCGAATCCCGGATCGATCTGGCCGAGCGAGATGATGACCTGATACCCGTTGTTCGCAGTGAACAACGCGTAGTAGTGCAACGTCGCGTTCTTTACATCCTCATCGGTGACGATACCGGCCTGTTCCAGCACGTCCCAGAGCAGCACGCCCGTGTACGAGTGATGCTGCTCGCCCTGACCGGAGGTGAAGTCGACCTCGACCGTCTGGGTCGGAAGCGCCTGCAGATCCGCAACGGAGACCGGGCCTGGATTGGCCACCAGCCCCAGCAGCTCGATGCTGCCATCGGCCGCGACGGCAACTGGCGACGCCGCCGGAGTTGCGTCTTGCGCGACAGTTGCGCTCAGAAACCCAACCGACAGTGTCAATGCCAACACAAACGCCGCCACCAGGCGGCTCCGAACGATGGACATGCCGTTCAATCCTTCCCGTTCCTGTTTCGAACCCGCTATTCGGCGCCGATGATGACTTCGGTCGACTTGATGATTGCCACTACGGACGAGCCCACGCTCAACCCAAGCGACTCCACCGAGTGCTTCGTGATGGCCGCCACGATCTCGTTCCCGTTGCCGATATCGACGGTGACTTCCGCCATGACGGCGCCGAGCTCGATATGGGTGACGGTTCCCTTGAGCTGGTTACGCGCACTGATCTTCATCGATACCTCGCCTCATTTGATTTGCGGTCGATTAATCAATTGTTGACTATTTTGACATGATGCCCTGACGCCCGCAAGCGAGACAACGTATGCGGAATCCGGGTGGGTACAAATGGACCTACCGAAAACCTGGGCAAACGTACCCTGCGCGTCAGCGCGAATCCGCATCTCCAGGGTTCCACTGCTAGCATCGAATCAGTCATCCGCACAACGGAGCCCCATGCCATGACGATCTCAATTTTTCGGTGGACCGATGGTCCCTACCTTGCCTTTACCGACCCAAACGAACGCCGGTACATCCTCGAGGGGGAACGGGCGATCTTGCTGCTCGACCGGGTACGCGCGCACATCGCTCCTGCTCCCGATCGCTCGCTCATCGTCGACCAGCGATTCGTTCGGAATCCCGTGCGGGATTTGAACGTGATCGAGATCTACCTGCAGGATTGCGACAACCTCTTCGAGGTGCTTACCCCCACGGGTCCGATCCTGCAGGCAACCGCGATCGAGGTCGGCACAATGCTCTGGCTGGCTGTCGAACCGGTGTCACATGTGGAAACTCGCCTGCCGCGATCCTTTCCGGCGCCCGATATCGACCCGGCTATCATCGCCGCGATGGGGGCCGGCGGAACCGCAGGAATCTCCTACAACTGACGACGTGCGTCGCCGTCAGGTGCTGAGCCGTAGTACCTCGTCGATGCGCAGCTCACCATCCTGATCGATGACGATCAGATAGTCGGTGAACTCCTCATTGGTGGCGTGATCCAATCCGACGATGTCCACGCCGTACATACCCGGCTCGATCTCGATCATGCCGTTGACGGCAATCGCCAGCTGCTCCGATTCGAGCCGCGCCGGTACCGGCGTACCGATCGTGGCCAGCGCCTCCGGCTCGATATCGCCCTGGCCGACGATCTGGTCTAGATAGCGATCGGTAAAGAGCGCCAATGTCCGCAACAGGTCATTGGCATTTTGGCATGCGTAATACTGCACCGCGATCGATTCGACATTGGCGGCCGCCTCCCCGCTTACCGCCGTGCCTTCTGGCGCAACGAACGGTGTGGGGGTAGCAGCTTCGGTATTCGGCGTCTCCAATGGAATGACCGGGCTGGACACGGTGGACGCGTCCTCGCTCACCGCGGCGAGATCGTCCCGAGAAAGTGGGGCGACCTCGCACTGATCGGCCCCCGGAACCGAAAGATCGAGATCGGGCACCGGCGATTGCGCTCCGGCCGTTCCCGATCCGAGCAGCAATGTGCCGGCGACGAGGGCGGAGCATGCGAAGCGGATGTGGTTCATGGGGACTCCTCGGTGTTGCTCTGACGATGCGGCGACGAGGCGCAGCTACTGCGGTCTCGCGCATCGGCGCGGCAGTCATACATAGTCGAGCCGGTTCGCGTGACGCGAAGCGGCGAGCTCATCGGTGGGTCGAGGACGTTGCCTGCCGCTCGATCGAACGTAGCACCAGACGCCAGAACGGGCTCATTCGAGCAGTCATGGTTCCGGATGGAAACGCAAGCGCGAGTAGTTTGCCAAGATTCCACCAGGAAAACACACTATTCAGCTTTGCCTGCGAAGCGACACTGCTCCTGTCACTGTCGAGTTTCTCCCGCCCAGTCGAGTCGACCCTAGACTGAATCCACGGAGCGCGCATGCCTGTGTCTCGGGTTCCCGTCCTGAGTCAACCCGTTGGAGTTCTTGCATGGTTGCCATTGGCTATTCCCTGATGACCGAACAACGGTCGCCGGTCGATATCGTGGCCGACGCGCAACTGGCCGAGCAGGCCGGGTTCGACTTCGCGACCATCTCCGACCACTACCATCCCTGGATCGAGGCTCAGGGACATTCGGGGTTCTGCTGGTCGATGCTGGGCGCCATCTCGCAGGTGACCTCTCGGTTGCCGGTAACCACGTATGTCACCGCGCCGATCATCCGCTACCACCCGGCGGTCATCGCCCAGGCGGCGGCCACGATGGCGACATTGATGCCGGAACGTTTCCGGCTCGGACTCGGAAGCGGTGAAAACCTGAACGAGCATGTCGTGGGCGGCGGATTCCCCGCCAATGACGTCCGCCAGGAGATCTTGGAAGAAGCGGTCGAGATCATTCGCGAACTCTGGCAAGGCGACTACGTTACCTATCGCGGTCAGCATTTCGATGTCGAGCGGGCGCGAGTCTTCGATCTACCGGATCGGCTACCCGACATCGGGATAGCCGCGGGGGGACCGCAGGCAGCCGAGCTGGCCGCGAGCGCGGGTGATTTTCTGATCACCACCGTGCCCGATCCCAAGCTGATCCAGACCTACGAGAAGGCGGCCGGACCGGGTCACGCAATCGTTGGGCAGACCCCTGTCTGCTGGGCGCAGGATGAACAGGGAGCGCGCAAGACCGCGCATAAGCTGCAGGGATGGACAGTTGCCGGTTGGAAGGTGCAAACCGAGCTGGTCGATCCGGAAAGCTTCCAGGAGATAGCCGATCAAACGACTGAAGAGCAGGTCGCCGAGACGGTGCCGTCCGGTCCCGATCTCGATCAGATCGTGGACGCGGTCAAGCAATATGTCGATGCAGGCTTCACCGAGATCGCCATCACGCAGGTCGGCCCGGATCAACAGGGCTTTTGCGACATCTTCCATAACGAGCTCGGTCCGAAGCTACGGAAGCTGTAGCGCCCACTCCTAGAATGACTGCCAGCTGATGTGGAAGAAGCCCATCCCAATTGTCATGCTGACCGCAGGGGAGAATCTCTCTTTCGCCGTTGTGGGAGCACCCGCATATCGCACTGGCAACTACCCCAAAAGCAAAGCCCCCTTCCTTCGCCCAGCATTGGGCGAAGGAAGGGGGTTGGGGGATGGATGAGGGGAAAACCGTCGGTCCCGTTTCCAGCCGATTTCAGAATGGTTGACGCTCCGAACCCCGGTTGTCATCCTGACGAAGGAAGGATCTCCCCGCCGCAGCGGGCGTTCCGACGCCGCACACCTCCGACGACGAGTCAACTATTCTGCAAACCGCCGTAATCGAACATCCCTCGATCGCTCAGGACCCAGGGCCCAGAGCTCAGGACATCCGCCCCTACAACGCCGCCGAGATGGCCTCTTCGACCGACATCTTCAGCCCCAGGAAGATGGGGGTATCGAGCGCGGTGTATTTGCGCACCTCGGCCGCGCGGAGACGCTGGACCATCTTGATGAGCTGCCCCGGATCGTCGTCCTCGAGCGCGACCACGAACTCCTGATCGGCGATGCCGAACGAGTTGATCGTGTTGGTCAGGATCGATGGGAATTCGTGTCCCATCTTGCCATGTTCGACCATCAGACGGCGTCGCTCCTCGAAATCGAGCAGGAACCAGTCCGGGGTCTTGATAAAGGGATAGACGCTCAGATAGTCCTTGGGCGGGATCCCGCGCAGGAAGGCCGGGCCATGGTTCGGGTCGTACTGTGAGGCCGAGGCGGTTCCGGCATAGACATGCACCTGCTCGAAGAACGCCGAAAATGCCGAGCTGTGCAGATCGGCGCCCAGCTTGTGGAGCTTGCGCATGTCGTCAGCCACGACCCAGAGAATCAGGTCGGCGCCGGCGCTGAACCCGATGGTCGAATAGGCCGCGCGGAGCGACACCGAATCGGCGTGGTCGCTCAGAATGGCGGCGGTTTCGACCGGGATGGCTTCGGCATCTTCCGGTTCCAGCTCGAAGCGCGCATCGGTGGCACGGTACAGCCAGAAGGCCGCGTAGGCAGAGGTTGGTTGAGTATCGGTCATGATCTTCCTTTCGATACGTTCTCAGGCGGCGCTGGAAACCAGCGACGTCGCCACACTGTTGGCCACATCGGTCGATGAGCGGACCACATCGGGAATTCCCGGTCCACGGAAGGGCGCGCCGATGACAAAGAGCCCCGGCGGTAGACTCGCTTCGAGCGCGGCAACGGTTTCCAGGTGTCCGACCTGATAAATCGGACTCCCCTCGGTCCAGCGCGCGATGCGCACGATCTCCGGGGCGCCGGTCGCGCCCATGGCAGTCCCGGCAAACGCGCACGCCGTGTCCAGCACGGCGGCATCGTCGAGCTGCAAGGTGCGCGGGGAGCGGAATCCCCCGAAAAAGAACCGCATCAGACTCCAACCGACGGGCGCGCGACCGGTGTATTTGCGCGACATCACGGTAATGGCATTGAACGGCTGCGCTTCCCGTTTCGGAATGACCAATCCATAGCCACGGAGCGGTTGCCGTATCTGGCGCTCGGGCCAGGCCAGCACAATCGCTCCCGAAGCGGCTACCTTGAATCGCCCGAGCAGCGGGCGGCTCGCTGGCGCGACCGGCGGAACGAGCGCGCGGGTCGCCCAGAGTGGTGTGGCCATGACGACAACCGGCGCGGTCAAGTGCTGTCCGGTCGTGAGCGTGACCCGATAACCCGCGTCCGGGCTCATGCGCTCCAGCAGCTCGACCCGGCAGCGGAACCGCACAATCGGGGCCAGCCGTTCCGCCAGGGTATCCGGCAATCGCTGAATGCCGTTGTGGAAGGCGACGAATGGCGAACCGCCAGTCGACGGTGGCAAGCGCCGCATCCCTGCGGTCACACTGCGATGCTCGCGCTCCATCCGGGGAAGCTGCGGGAAGGTGGCGTGCACGCTCAGCTCGTCAGGATCGGCGTTATGGATCCCGGCCAGCAACGGTTCGGCGATCGCGTCCAGGTATTCCGCGCCAAAACGACGGCGGACGAAGCTGCCGAGCGATTCGTCATCATCGGACATTCGAGGAGCCACCGTCTCTTCGGCAAGTGCCCGCGCGCGTCCATCCTCGGAAAGCAATGAGGTTTCGCGTAGCGCATCCAGGTTCTGGGGCGCCAGCAGGGAAAGCCCGGGCGGCAGATCGACCGGTTGCCCGTTACGCCAGATCGCGGTGGGACGCTCGGCCCGCGCGATGGGAAGCAGCTCAGCGTCCATCCCCAGCTCGAGGCAGAGGTCGCGCGCCCATGGTTTTGTCGTGAGGATCGAATCGGCGCCCAGCTCGATCACGAACCGGCCAGCCTCGCGCCTCAGGAGCTCGGTGCGGATTCGTCCGCCGGGACGGTCGGTCGCTTCCAGCACGACGATCGATAGATCGGGGCGTTGCTGGAGCAAACGCCAGGCCGCGGTCAGCCCCGCTATCCCACCACCGACGATGATGACGTCGTGTCGCTCGGTCATCTCGCCTCGTGTACGTACTCGATGAGGCGACGAACATTGTCGACCGGTGTAGCTGGCAAGACGCCGTGGCCCAGATTGAAGATGAACCGCTCGTCACCCTTGGCCTGGGCCAGAACCGCATCGATCTCCCGGCGCAACACGTCCCAGGGGGCGAGCAGCGCGACCGGATCGAGATTCCCCTGCAGCACAAGATCCGGACCGAGCCGGCGACGGGCAATACGGAGGTCGATACGCCAGTCGACACCGATCACGTCGACCCCGCTCGACCCCATCGCTTCCAGCAACGGTCCGTTGCCGACCCCAAACAGGATGATGGGCTTTCCGGCGCCCGCAGCAATATCGATCATCTGGCGGACATAGGGAAGGACACGTTGCTCGTAGTGATGGGGAGCCAGCTCGCCAACCCAGGTGTCGAAGATATTGAGCACGTTGGCGCCCGCTTCGGCCTGTGCGAGCAGGAACTCGCCGGCGGTGGTCGCCAGCTTGGTCATCAACTGGTCCCAGAGCGCATCCTCGGAAAGCATGAGGATGCGCGCATTCTCGTGATACCGGCTCTTCCCGCCCTCGACCGCGTAACAGGCCAGCGTGAACGGCGCTCCGGCAAACCCGATCAACGGCAGCCCACGGGCATCGAGCTCGGGGCGGACCATCCGAATGGCTTCGAGGGTCCCCTGCATCGATTCGTGCGGATCCGGAACGCGCAACGCGGCAATATCGCCCGCGGTCCGGACCGGGTTGTGGATGACGGGGCCCTCACCCTTGACGAACGAGAGCTCCAGCCCCATCCCCTCCAATGGAGGAAGGATGTCGGAGAAGATGATGGCCGCATCCAGATCGAAGGCCGAAACCGGTTGCAGGGTTACTTCCGCGGCCAGCTCCGGCTGGCGGATCATCTCCAGCAGCGTATGCCTGGCGCGCAGCGCCCGATACTCCGGCATATACCGCCCCGCCTGGCGCATCAGCCAGACCGGCGTGGTTTCGGTCGGCACGCCCTGGATTCGTTGCAGGAACCGGCTCTGGCTGACGGGAGTCGTGGTCACGCTCATCCGTTGCACCACTCCGCAACGTCTCGGGCGAAATAGGTCAGGATCATGTCCGCGCCGGCCCGCTTGAGACCGATCAGCGATTCCAAGGCGCATCGTTGCAGGTCGATCCAGCCATGTGCGGCGGCGGCATGGAGCATGGCGTACTCGCCACTGACCTGATAGGCGGCGAGCGGAAGATCGAACGCGTCGCGCAGCTCGCGCACGATGTCGAGATACGGCAAGGCTGGTTTGACCATGATGATGTCCGCCCCTTCAGCGACATCGATCCTGGCCTCGCGCATCGCCTCGCGCCGGTTGGCCGGGTCCATCTGGTACTGTCGCCGGTCGCCAAACGAGGGCGCGCTCTGCGCGGCTTCCCGGAACGGACCGTAGAACCCACTGGCGAATTTGGCCGCGTAGGCCATCACCGGAACATGATCGAACCCAGTCTGATCGAGCGCGGTGCGAATGGCGCCGACCTGTCCGTCGATCATCGCCGAGGGGGCAATCATGTCCGCCCCGGCTTCGGCGTGGACCACCGACGCCCGCGCCAGGAGCTCCAGGGTCGGATCGTTGAGCAAATACCCATGCGGCAATGCAGCATTGAAATGGGCGCTTTCGGGAACATTGATGAGTCCGCAATGTCCGTGATCGGTGTACTCGCAGAAGCACATATCGGAGATGACGATCATCTCCGGATTGGCGTCCTTGATCGCCCGAATGGCGCGCGGTACGATCCCGTTCGGATCGAAGTTATCGGTGCCGCACGCATCCTTGGCATCCGGGATGCCGAAGAGCATGACCGCATGGATGCCGAGCTTGCCCAGTGACGCGACTTCCTGCACCAACCGGTCGACCGACCAGTTGTACTGCCCCGGCATCGAGCTAATCGGCCGCTGGATATCTGTCCCTTCACACACGAAGAGCGGATAGATCATATCTGCCGGAGAGAGGCGATGCTCCTGGACCAGCGCGCGCAGGGCGGTTGTGCGCCGTAGCCTCCGTGGACGATCGCGGAGCGATCCTCCCGCTTCGAGCGACTCGCGCGATTCGATGGTTATCCCCACCGGCGTCCTCCTTGTTGTTGCGACGTCACCACGTCGGTCAATGCTCCCAGTAATCCATTGAGGGTGTGTTCTGCCGGCATAAACGCTCGCAGCATGTTTTCGGAAATCGCGCGGTTGCGGGTACTCGGTCCAATGCAGGCAATCGGCACCTGGCGCGCGTCGTCCAGGTTGCCTTCTTCCCGTTTCAGGCGTTTGACGAACCCGGAAACAGCCGAAGGGCTGGTAAAGGTGATTGCGTCGACGAGACCGTCCTTCAGCAGCGTGCCGGCATCGACCCCGCCACGTCCCAAGACGGTGTGGTAGACGATCATGCGGGTCACGTCCACCCCCTTTTCCGTGAGAAAGACAGCCGGTTCGTCGGAAGCCAGATCGGAAACGGGCATCAACACGCGTTCTCCCGCTTCGATCGGGCAGTCGCGCATCATCGTCGTGGCATCGAACACCTCTGGGACGAAGCTGGCATCGATATCGAGCAGCCGTTTGAGCGTGGCCGCCGTGGCCGCGCCAACGACGGCATACCGCGGCGCGACCAGCACGGCCCGGTCGAGCCCGATTGCTTCGGCCCTGCTGGCCAGAATGTCGACCGCATTCTGCGATGTCAGGCAGATCCAGTCGAAGGATCCGCGTTCGAGTGCCGCGTCGAAATCTCCAATCTTGGAAACTGGCGCTATGGCGATGCATGGGTACGAGAGGGGAATCGCGCCCTGTTTCCGCAGCAGATCGTTGAGCTCGCCCGCCTGCTGGACGGCTCGCGTATTGACGATGCGCAATCCTTCGAGTGCACTCATGTCACGCCTGCCTGCAAAATTACATGCGCTCCACGATCAAGCGCATCGGACGCCAGCTTGGTTCCCAGCTCGATTGCATCGGCTTCACGCTGCACGTCGTCCTCGCTGATGACATCGACTTGGTTCGTACCATCGAGCGACACGAGCCGGCCGTGGAGATGAAGCCGATTGCCATTCAGTCGGCCGTAGCAGGCAATGGGAGCAGAACATCCCCCACCCAGACCGGCGAGAAATGCCCGTTCGGCGCTCGTCGCCAATCGAGCGGCACGGTCGTCGATGCTATCGACCAGCGGTAACGAATCGTCGTCGGTTCGGCACTGCACCGCCAGTGCCCCCTGTCCGGGCGCGGGCAACATCAGCTCCAGGGCAAGCTCTTCTGTGGCTTCCCCACGGAGCCCCAGGCGCTCGAGCCCGGCCGTCGCCAGGACCGAGGCGTCGTACGGGCCGTCTGGATCGATCGTCTTGCGAATACGCGTGTCGATGTTTCCCCGAATCGATTCGATCCGCAGGTCGGGCCGTGCCCGGCGGAGCTGAGCCGCGCGCCGGTGGCTGCTGGTGCCGACGGTGGCGCCCTCGGGGAGATCGAGCAGCCCTACCCCCGACCGGCTGATCAGAGAATCCGTGACGGCAACCCGCTCCGAGATTGCGCCGATGACGATGCCCGGTACGGGATCGGTGGGGAGATCCTTGAGACTATGTACGGCCAGATCGATCTCGCCGGCCCGGAGCGCGTCTTCGATTTCGAGGGTGAAGAGTCCCTTGCCGCCGATTTCGGGCAATGGACGATCGAGGGTACGGTCACCGGTCGTTTCGATGATCACGATCTCGCACGTGATATCGGGATTGGTGGCTCGTACCCGTTTCCGCACAGACTCGGCCTGCCGGCGCGACAGCTTCGAACCGCGCGCGCCTATCCGAATATGGCTCCCCTGCATCATCGACGTTTTGATTCCTTAGCCCAGCAGAATAGTCTGTTTCTGTACAACAGAGCTGTAATTCCTGTGTAAATCTGCGCAAAAGCGAGTCGAGCGTCGATGCTCGTTAGGACGCAGCGGCAGCCACTGCCACCGGCGACGGCCTGCCCGTGCCGATGAGACAGCAGTTGAGTGGGCAGATATCGTGCAGCGGGCCGAACTTGCCAAGGGCCGGGCGAGCCGGGTCGTCGTGCAGGCGCTCTTCGATCAGCTCGCGAATCATGGCGACGAAACGCGGATGAACTCCCGCGGTCGGAACTCGGTGAAAGCCGAGTCCCAGCTCGTCCGCCTTTTCCGCAGCCTCATGATCGAGATCGAACATCACTTCCATATGATCGGAAATGAACCCGATCGGCACGATCACGACATCGCTGAATCCCGCACCCGGGAGCGTTTCCATTTCGTCGAGGATGTCGGGCTCCAGCCACGGCACCGAGGGCGGGCCACTCCGGCTCTGGTAGGCGAGCCGCCAGGACGGAATCTCCAATGCCTCGGCCACCAGGCGGGACGCCTCGGCCAGCTGCTTTTCGTAGGCGCACCCTTTGGCCATGGTGTTCGGAATGCTGTGGGCGGTGAAGACGACCTCGGTCGTCGCCTGTCGATCCGCCGGGATGTCGCGCAACCATTGCCCGGTGAGCTCGACCATCGTCTCGATATAACCGGGATGATTGTAGAAACCGCGAATCTTGTCGAATTCGATCTCGGGCGGCCCGAGTGCGTCGACCGCGCGGACGACATCCTCACGGTACTGACGGCATCCGGAATAGGAGCTGAATGCCGAGGTGACGAAGACCAACGCCCGCTGCACGCCATTGGAGCGCATCTGGTCGATGGTGTCCGTGACATAGGGTTCCCAGTTGCGGTTGCCAAAATAGACCGGGAGCAGAATCTCCTGCCGGCGCAGCTCGTCCCGCAACGCGGCAATCAGCGCGCGATTCTGGGCGTTGATGGGACTCACGCCCCCGAAATGCAGATAGTGCTCGGAGACGTCCTCGAGCCGCTCGCGTGGGATGTTTCGTCCCCGTGTCACGTTCTCCAGAAAGGGGATCACATCGTCCGGTCCTTCTGGTCCACCAAAGGAGAGCAGAAGAAGAGCGTCGTACTGCTTGGCGGCCCGGTCGAATCTCGGCGAAGTTCGGTCCTGCGCTCCTGCTATGGTCACTCGAATCCCTTTTGATACTCCGCCGTCCCGTATTGGACTTTTCAACAGGTCATTGTAGGAGAGTAGCGTCCCCCGCCTGGGACAAAACGTCACCGGTCACAAGGATATCGCAAATAAGAGAAGCAGGTTTGCACAGAATTATTCCGAGTACTCCGAACGGGGCATTTGGGGGGCGACGAACCGTCGAGCGTGCACGGACGTCCTGGCGGCAGCTCAACCGTGGAACACTGTGACCGTCACGAAGGGCGTGCCTGCCCGCTCGCACTCGACGGACATCGCTGTGGTACGAGCACCGACGTCGTGCAGGACCTCTGCGTCCTGCTGCGGTCCCTCGAAAGGGCAAAAAAAGACGCGGGTACGTGCCCCGCGTCCGCTTCATCTTTATTACGCCGCGATGGGTTCTGGATCGCGCAGGTTCGTTTCGACGACGCGCAACTGTACGCGAGGCGGAATGGCCTGCTCGCTGGCCGCCTCTCCGACTGCCTTCGGATGCGCTGGCGCGTCCACCAGGGCAATCATCTGCCGGATGGCAAGATCGTTCAACCGGAGCAGTCGTTCCGATTGCGGCACACCCAGCCGGATCAGCTCGGCATTGACCGTCTGAAGGTTGACCAGGACCAGCAACTGCTCCAGCGTGGCGTGGTCGCGCATGTTTCCCGGCAGCTTCGGATTCGCCTCCCGCCATTCACGAGCGGTCATGCCGAAGAGCGCGACATTGAGCAGATCGGCCTCGGCGCCATATGTCTGCGCCGCTTGCTCGGACGAGAGCGACGCCGGAATCAGATTCGCGCGAATCGCCTGCGAATGGAGCCGGTTGCTAACCTTGGAGAAGACCCGGTTCAGCTGCCAGCTCAGCGCCTGCTCCTCGTCGGCTTCCAGACGCAACCGCTGGAACTCCTTGGTCAGATAGAGCTTGAACTCGACCGACAACCAGGACGCGAACTCGAACGCGATATCCGGGTGCGCATAGATTCCGGCCCGCTGTCCGGTTTGCACGATCAAACCGATCGCGCCGGTCCGCTGAATCCATTGCCGAGGGGAGAGCGTGAAACTGTTCAATCCCGCCTTGGCGCGGATCGAATCGAACTCGGCTGTATCGAACTTCGGGTTCTGGAGCGTTTCCCAGATACCGAGGTACTCAACCGTGTTTCGATTCTTGAGCCAATCACGCAGCAACGCATCGGGCGTTTCCGCTTCTCGCGTGCGGGCGATATCGGTCAGGTTGATGTAATCGGCCAGCTTGGTCCGTTTGAGATTGATTTCGTTGCCCAGCACCATCAGCGTGGGCGTGCGGTTGGTCGTCATATCGGGGTCCTTTCGGAAAATTCGGATCGAGCTCGAGGGCAGGATGATGGACAATTCCGATGACATAATTATAGAACATTTGGTCGTTTTTCGCAAGATCAGAAGGTGACTCAGACTCCGAAAATCGAGTCGTCTGTTCAGGCTCGAACTGGGTATTCGGCAGGTGAGGTCGCCATTCATGGCGACGCTACGAGCGGGTAGGACTGGCTCGTTACGGCGAAGAAGTCGCAAACTACCAGGCCCTGCCCTGGGAAGCAGTCGATGGAGAAAGGAACGCGGCACGATGCCCGTAGTTTCGGGGCGAACAAGGGAAAGCAAAACCCCAAGACCATAATCGCCGGAGCGATTAGTAGGGTCCTGGGGACTGACCTAAAGTATATCATTCGCCCCGACGCATCAATTCAACTCGCTTGAGTCCTGAGAGCAGCGTGGTTGCAGCCTTCTATTCTGAGCTCGAGCTCGCTGTATCGAAAGATCGACTTGATCCCTTTCGACCTGCCTCAGGCGATCAACTCGAAACGGCCATACAGTACTTCTGGAATGTGGCTCTGCCGGGCACTCCTATCCAAGCCTTCAACATGCTGAAGTCACACGAAACAGCCTTCACCGCTTTCGGAACAGCAGTTCGGCCGACCGGATTGGTATGACGATCCAAGCTTCCTGCAGCGGCGCGAACGAGACGATGTGGTACTCGCCAAGCGGCTTGTCCACCGAACAGGAAAGCCGGTAACGCCCGGACGTATTGTTGCCGCGCTCACCTCGGTTTCTGGTCAGTCTGTTTCGATGCCTTGTATGGAGACGATGCAAGCGGTCCACGGCTTTAGGGGGCATTTCCCAGTCCGAACCTGGCGTTGGTGTTCCCATACGCACCGGTTGGATTTCAACCCTACCGCCGCCGCATTCAGGAGATGACTTTCGTCTGCTACGAAAACCGTGTCTGACACTATGAGCCGATTTGCGGGAGCATCAGATTGCCGTCCCGCCAAAACGGACTCGCGAATTGTCGTGCCTCAGAGCTCCATGTTGAGCCTTTATCGAAACCATTGGATGGGTGAATCCCACTATGGGGGAAGCATCGGGCGCCCTCGACATGTTCCCTCTTGTCGAGCAGCGGGGACAGCACATGATCGAGAAACGGCATAAAACGAGAGATTGGGATTGCATAGCCGAACGGCCCTCTTGTACGTGGCTACGCGAAAACTCGCCTACACCTGGTTCCGGGTCGACTTCGCGGCCAGTGAGTCCACCGCGACCGCGATGACCAGGATGATGCCGGTGGCGACGGGTTGCCAGAAGGGCGATACGCCGAAGAGGTTGAGCGCATTCGAGACCAGGCCGGTTGCGGAAGACGCCGACGATGCCGGTCATTCGGCCGCCCGAAAGAGAAGCCCCTCCGACGATCACCGCGGCGATGGCGGTGAGCTCATAGTTCAGCGCGCCAGCCGGTTGCCCAGTCGCGGTTTGTCCGACCAGGATGATGCCGGCGATAGCGGCGCAGACCGAGGTGATGACATAGACCAGCAGTTTTACCCGGCGGACATCGATCCCCATACGCGCGGCCGCCACCGCGTTGCCACCGATGGCATAGACATAGTGACCAAACCGCATCCGGCTGAGCAGAATCGTGGTGGCAATCGCGACCCCGAGAAAGATCCAGAACGGATTGGGAATCCGGAACGTCGATCCGAGCCCGACCTTGGTGAAGCTCATAACGGGACGCCGAACAAGGGGGTGGCATTGGTCCAGACATAGAGCAGACCACGCAGGATGGTCATGGTCCCGAGCGTGGAGACGAAGGGATTGACCCCAATCCAGGCAATTAGGAACCCGTTGATCAAACCAACCAGGAGCCCGACCAGGATACCGGCAATCACACCGGCGACGATTTCCCAGCGATTGGCCGATCCCTCTCCAGCCAATTGAATGATGACCGGCGCAAACGACACTGCTGGCGGCCGCCACCGCGCCAACCGACAGGTCGAGCCCGCCGAGCAGAATGGCAAAGGTCATACCGCAGGCCATGATGCCGATGACCGCGTTCTGCCGGAGCAGATTGATCAGATTGCCCTCGGTCCGGAACTTCGGCTCGACCAGGCACATTCCGAAGAAGACGAGCAGGAAGACGAAATAGATGCCGTAGTCTCGCGCCGCCTCGACCATG
The DNA here is from genome assembly GCA_023957115.1 of Thermomicrobiales bacterium. Taxonomy (GTDB): domain Bacteria; phylum Chloroflexota; class Chloroflexia; order Thermomicrobiales; family UBA6265; genus JAMLHN01. The sequence continues at coordinate 10,233 of JAMLHN010000014.1, read as the reverse complement.
GAGCCGGTCGTCAGACGGCGAGGGGATGTCGATACCGTCGCCATCAGCCCGCTCCCATTCCCGTCTGCGCGCCGGTGATCATGGCAACGATCTTTTCCGGAGTCGTTTCGCTGGTCATCCGCGAACCGACATAGCGGCCGCGCCGCAAGACCGTGATCCGGTCGGCCAACCGGAAGACCTGATCGAGGTTGTGACTGATGATGAGCAGACCATACCCCTGATCGCGCAATCCACGAATCACTTCCTCCACCGCCGCGGTTTCCCCGACTCCCAGCGCGGCAGTCGGTTCGTCCATGATGATGAGCTTGGAACCCCAGGCGGCCGCCCGGGCGATCGCGATCGCCTGCCGCTGGCCGCCGGACAGCGCCGCCACCGGCGCATCGATGGGCGGAACGTTCATCCGGAACTGTTCGAGCATCTGGCGAGCAGACTGGGACATCCCCTTCTTGTCGAGAAACCCGAAGGAGGTCGTCCTTTCCCGGCCGAGATAGATGTTCGCCCAAACGGACATGTTTCCGGCCAGCGCCAGATCCTGGAAGACCGTTTCGATTCCGGCTGCCCGAGCCTCCGCTGCCGACGCGAAGGAGACCTCCCGGCCGTCGAACTCGACCAACCCACTATCAGCCTGATGCACCCCGGAGATGATCTTGATCAAGGTCGATTTCCCGGCGCCGTTGTCTCCAACGAGTCCAGTGATCTGCCCGGGAAAGACCTCGATATCGACTCGTTCCAGCGCGGTGACCGCACCGAAGCTCTTGCCGGCTCCCGAGACGCGCAACAGGGGTGTTGCCGTTTCTGCACTCATCCGTTTACTCCGGCGGCGCGTGCACGCACGGCCGTTTCGATCGTTGTCCAGACCTTCAGCGGGTCGGCGGGCGCCAGCTCGGACATCGCCGCGCAGGCGCGAAACGCCCACACCGCGACCATATCGATATCGAGCTCGTCCATGATCTCGATACCACGCGCCAGCTCGGCTTCCCGTCCGGCCGGTATCGCGAATGCCTGAATCCAGCCAACTGAGCGTACCGGCAAACCATCGATGGCTGCCTGCATGCGTTCGAGCCACTGCTGCAACCAGGGTTCGACGTTTTCGGATGGTACCTGTTCGAAGACCCAATAGGGGGTCAGTCCAAACCAGGTGACCCCGGGCAGACTGGCCAGCGCGCGCCAGCCACGATCGCCAATCGCTTCGTCGGGCAGGAGCACAAGACCGCTTTCCAGCCCGCGGGCGGTCGCTTCCGCAATCATCCATTCGAGTGCGCGCATGGTTGTGTCATGTTGGAAGTCCGCGACCTCATCGGTCCAAACCGCGGGCATCGGATGACCAAACCGTTGCGCGAACCGTGCCTGGCAATGCCCGCAACGACAACTCCAGCGGTCGTCCGGCGACTTGGGATTGGGCAAAGCCAGATGCGGTTCGTCCCAGGTGACCACCGTCACCCCGGCTGCCGCCGCGCAATCGAGCCATCGGCGGATGAGCGCGCGCAACGGTTCCTGATCGAGACAAAGCGCCGGTAGCGGTTGTCCCAAATTGTCCCGTTGGGTTGCCTCGGGATGCTCCATGACGGCGTAGCTGGACGCTTCACCGCCAAAAATCCCGCCGAGCGCCCATGGGGTGAACCAGGCGGTGAGGCCGAGCTCGTTCCCGATCGAGACCAGCTCGGCCATGGTGCCGGGATTCCAGCGCAGGTCGGCTTCCGAGCAGGTATGCACCACGGTCGTCGTTCCCAGCGCCGCCATCTCCGCCAGATCGGCGCGGGCATGGTTTGGGTAACGATTCCCGAAATAAGCGATACCCAGGTCTGGCCGGTTCATGCCGCGCTCCGGGCAAGCTCGCGCAGCACCGCCCGTTTGCGGCCGCCGGCGGCTTCGTCTTCCAGGAAGTCGGTCCAGTGATAGAAGACGAGCCCGTCGACCCCGGATTCGAGCGCAATCGTTCCCGCTTCGAGCAGATCATCGGCGGTCACATTGCTGGGACGCTTGCGGACCGCGTGCATGCCATCCGTGTAGAGCGGGGCGACCTGCATGGTGGTCACGATCCGCCGATCGGAGCCGACCAGCGCGCGCACGTCCTCGACTGCATCCCGGACCCACGACGTAGGCCGGTGCAGGATCTGCAAATAGGTCATCAATTCGAAGGTCGAGATCGTGTCACTGAGCAGCGGCAGGTCCTGCGCGACGATGGTGCGCCGGACATCGCGTCCATCGAAGTCGGCACGCGGAAATGGCAGGGTGTTGAGGGTGAGCGGCGGTGCGCCAACCGGTTCCATTGCCCGCGCAATCTGTTGGATATCGTCCTTGAGCCGCTGCGCGCGCCAGGCATTCCAGGCATCCGGCGCTTCGGAGAGAATCGCCTGCGCCTGGGTCGGCAGATCGCCCTCCGGCAGGACGAATCCGGTCGCCTCGGCAAAAAGTCCGCGACACCGATCGCAGAAACAAAACCGGTCCGCATCCGAAAATTCGTAATCGGGGTTCCAGGTCCAGTTCTCCCAGAATCCAGGGAACCGGGTGAACTGCAGGAACATCGCTTCGGGCCGGTAGGCGTCGACCGCCGCCCGAATCCGGTCGATCTTCCAGTTCAGGTATCCGTCGTGGGTCGGACAGACGCCGGTATACCAGTCGATTCCCCGATCGAGTTCGCCCCGCGCATCGATCGGGCGCGCATCGGGAAAGTGCTCGAGCGCGGCGGGATCGAAAAAGGTCGCGGAGGTCTGGTGCGCTTCCATCCCGGCGGCGCGTACCGCCTCGACCCAGGCCAGATCGTCGTAGGACGCGATCCGGTCGCCATAGGTGGCGAGGTAGGCGCTTTGATCGACCCCCGAGCTCGGTAACGGATCGAACCGGTTTTGGGTCATGACGACCGTCACCCCATCAGCGGCAAGCTGCTCGGCGGCTTCGGCGTAGCTCATTCCATAGGTCGTAAACCATTGCAGGTCGTAGACCTTCATCGCGATCTGCATACGGAGCAGCCAGCTATCAGCAATCAGCAGTCAGAGCCGCATTGCTGGCTGCTGACTGCTGTCTGCTGATTGCCCGGTTCTAGCAGCCCCAGGAGGGGGGAACCGCTTCGGCGTTTTCGGCGGTAATGATCGGCAGGTCCTGGAAGAAGGGCATCGGGATCTCGCTCTCCTGGCCGTTCAGGTAGAGCCATGCCATGTGCATGCCCTCGAACGCCTGCGGATACGGATCCTGGTTGACCGTACCGGCCACATAGCCGTCGATGATCGCTTGGCGCACGGCGGCGTCGTAGTCGCCGAGGATGAACTGCACCTCTTCGCGACCATTCTGCTGCGCGAACTGCGCCGCGGCGACGCCTTCCGGTCCCTGCATCACGATCACATCGAGCTCGCCTTTCGGAAAGCGGGTCAGCAGGTCCTGGGTGACCGCCAAGGCCTTGGCGCTGTCGAAGTCGTTGGTGACCGTTGCGAGAATCTCGTACTGCGGGAACTCGGCCAGAACCTCGTCGAATCCCTGCGAGCGGTTGATCTGTGGCGAGGTGCCGGTAATGCCCTGAACGTACCCGATGCGGGCCGGTTCGTCGCCGAAGAGCTGGTTGAGCAAGCGGGCCTGCTGGCGGCCGTACTCGACATCGTCCGCCCCGACATAGGTCACGACGTCGGCCTCGTCACTGGGGAATCCAGCCTGGTTATTGACCTCGATCACCGGGATACCGGCATTGTTGGCTTCGATGATGCCCGGAATGATCCCTTCGCCGGAGGGGGTCAGCAGGATCAGATCGTATCCCTGCGCGATGAAGTCCTGGACGTTGCCGACTTCGACCGCCAGGTCGCCGCCGCCGCCATCGCGCAGATCGTATTCGAACCCGAACCGGGTGGCGCCGTCTTCGAGACCGGTCTTGAAATTCGCATAGAACGGAACCGAGAGATAAGCGACCGAAACGCCGATCCTCATACCGCTCATCGGCTCGGGGGTTCCCTCGACCACCCGTGGCTCGATTGGCGGACAGGTAATATCCTGCGCGGCCGAGCCCTCCGGCCGAAGCGTGACACCAGCGGCCGCAAGCGCGGCCAGCGACAACCCGCCAAGGGCGCCTCGGCGCAGCACGGTACGACGATCCACGGACTGATCGAACTGAGTCATTCCCAAAACTCCTTCATTTCCGAACGCAGACGAATGCGCCCGAGATGCGACGGTACGCACCTTCAACCGACGTGTGAAAAAGTTCCTTTTGTTCCGCAAGATTACCATGCCGTCCGGACGAGATTGGCTGGTAGGGCAGGTTTGAAAACGGGCCCAGTGCCCAGGGTCCGATGTCCAGTGATTTGGTGCGTAGCCCCCTTCCTTCTCCCGGCATCGGGAGCGTAGGGCAGGAACGTTGTGCCCTGCCGGGGGTTGGGAGTGAGGCGATTCCTAAGCAACTCCCCAGATATCAGAGCTCCAGACTGAAGTCAGGAGCTCAAACTCCAGGACGCGTACGTGGGTTATCCGGGATGACGGCGGGTGAACCGAGCGACTTTCGTCGGCAAAGGGCCGGTGGCTACGTATGAAAATCTGCGTGCTGCGTGCTGTCAGCCGCCTGCTCGTGCGCTAGCGAGCGCTCAGCCACGACGCGACCGGGCGGCGTAGGCCCTTGGGATAGTGGTTCTTGATGACATCGCCGGAGCGTTTACCCCAACCGAGGGGGAAGCCGTCGAAGGCAATCAGCACCCAACCGGGTTTTCCCGGTTTCGTCAGCGTTTCGCCCGAGAGGTACCGCGCCGCTTCCTCGAAATCGAGCGCTTCCGTCAGACGGCACATCTGCGGGGTCAGGAGCATCGCCAATCCATGCGCCGGGGTAAAACGTCCCCCAGAAAACGTTCCGGCCCAGACGCCCTTGCGCACCATCGGTAGCGCGTTGAGGTCCGTCGCTTGCGACGGGAGCAGCATGAGCAGCTCACCCTGCTGCATCAGAACGCTGTCGGCCACGAACGACGGAATGGAGTCCACCACGAACGCACTGAATGCGTCCTGAGCGGCTGGCGGGGCTTCCTTCACCGCTTCGAAGATCGCCTGCGGATCCTCCATGGGGTCGGCCCCACTCCGCACCAACCGGGCAATCGTGTGACCGTCCCCTTCCAGCTGGTGCGGCCAGAGCCGAGCCATCTCGGAAAGATCGAATCCGCGTTCGTCCCAATCCGAATGACCGGGCGCGAATCCCTCGATCGGCGCAAGACTCCATTCGAGATGATCGTACAGAAAGTTGGCAATCACCTGCTCGTTTTCTTCCGGAGCGAAAGTGCACGTGCTATAGACCAGCGTTCCCTCGACGCCGACCAGCTTCGCGGCCTGTTCGAGCAATGCGCGCTGTCGCCGGGCCGATCCTTCCACATGCGCGATCGACCATTCCGCCCGCGCCTCGGGCGACCGCCGGAAGAGCCCCTCGCCGGAACAGGGCGCATCGACCAACACGTAATCGAACATGTTCGGCAGAATCTCGGCCAGCCGTCGCACTTCGAGACTGGTGATGACCGCCTCGTCGGCGCCCCAGCGCTCCAGATTCTCTCCAAGCGGTTTGATCCGGCTCCCGACGACTTCGTTCGAAACGAGCAGAGAGCCTTGCGTCATACGCGGCTCGATTTGAGTCGACTTCCCCCCGGGGGAGGCGCAGACATCGGCAAACCAGGCGCCCGTTGTGAGCGGGAGTTGCTCGACCGGCGCCATCGCCGACGGTTCCTGCAGGTAGTAGAGCCCAGCCGCATGCCAGGGGTGTTTCCCCGCGGGCGCGTCTTCCGGCAGATAGAACCCCTCCGGGCACCAGGGCACCGGCTCCAACTCCCACGGAGACCGATCCCGAAACTCATCCGCAGAGATCTTGTGCAGATTGACCCGCAGTCCGGAACGCGCCGGTCGGTCGTAGGACGCAAAGAACGCCTCCGCCTCATCCCCGAGAAGCGACGTCATGCGCTCGACGTATGCGGTGGGAAGTGGCGGCGTGGACATGACGTCTCGTTATCCTTCGAGGATCTCGATCAATTGATCCTCGACCTCGCGCTCGTTCGGAAATCGACCGGCCTTCTTGCGGGAGAAGAGGAGCCGGTCATCGAGCCAGACATCGAAGATCTCCCGTTCCCCTGGCACGATCGTAACGCCACCCGGCAAAAAGTCCCCAAACTCTTCCATGACATCGCCGGCCAGCTTGTTCGCCCGGCGGGTAAACCCGCATTCGAAACAGAACGCGATCCTGACCGCTGGGGATGTGTCGGCAACTGACATGATTTCCAATCCTTCTGACTCCAACCACGATCGTCATGCCGGCAATTGTGCCATCGGACCTGCTCTGGGGTGCGATTGGATTCCACCGGCCAATGTGTGCTGCGGATCTCCCGCCTGCCTTGCGCGGATACCGCAGGAATCGGAACTCCCGGGCCACAGCAGGACCCGGAGGTCCTGTACTACACCTATTCGTTTGTCGTCGGATCTGCTACCGGGACGACGATTTCCTTCGTTTACGGGATGATCGTACCTGCTTGATCTTCTGCGGGGGAACATCTTCGACAAAGAAATCGATGCTTTCGGAAAACTCCGGAGTCTCTCCTGTGGTGTGTCGAACGGCGTACCGGAGCAATCCAAATACGACCGCGGTCACCACAACGGGAGCAAAGAGGAAAACATATTGCGGTCCGGTGACGGTCGCCACCAACCCGAGCAGGAAAACGGAAACCAGATTGAGCCCGTTTTCCTGCACCTGCTCCAGGCCGAAGATACCGCCCTGCGTCCGCACCGGAACATTCCGGTTCACATAGACCTGTACAGCCTGACTGGCGGCCGTCGAGCCGAGATTGGCGGGGATCGCGGCAACCCCCGCGGCCAGCACCGGTTGGCTGAGGGGGGTGTCCAGAAAGACATCGAGCAGTCGAAGCGGGCTCACCACCGACAGTGGGGCGGCCACCAGGTCGATACCGCCCAACAACGTCATACCGATCGCCATCATGACCAGCGACCAGACCGCGACCCGCCGTTCGCCGAACCAGCGGATGAGCCAGGGCGAGCCAAAAGCGCCGATCAGATACCCGATGCCGGACGGGGCGTAGATAAAGATGCTGTTGGTCGGATCGGCATGGAGCACCTCACGCACATAGACTGGGAACAGAGTGTTGATTCCCTGGTACAACGCACCGGAAAGTCCCCCGACCAGCAGCATCGACGCAACCGGCCGGTTGGCCATGATCCATTCGGCGTTGTACTTCAGCGAAAGCGCCTGCGGTTTCCAGTTCAGATCGCGCAAACGTTTCGATTCCGCTTTTCTTCCTTTGCGCTCCGCCACCGGCAGGCGGTAGATACGAACCGCACTCAGGGAAAAGAGGATGCCGGCCGCGATCAGAATGGCTTCGATCCCGGAGCTTCTGATGAGGACTGGCGCGATGAAGGCCGATCCAACCGCCGATCCGAGCGACCCGATGATGTTCACCAGCGCGCCGGTGGTGGCCACTTCCGCCGGCGTGGAGACGATCGCCACGATCGACTTCATTCCCGGAGTGACGACCTGGGTGATGGCGCTGGTAACAAAGATGACGAAAAGCAACGCCCCGATATCGGTCCCGATGGTGAAGGGGATGACGAAGCAAAGCAGCGCCTGGACGGCAAACCCGAGCATGAGGATCTGGCGTTTCGGCCGGGAGTCGGCCAGCAATCCCCCCTGAAGACCAAAGAGGAGCGCGGCCAGAAACGATGCCGAGTTGGCCAGCGAGATCTCGAGCTGGCTCGCACCCGCGGCGGCCAGAAAGACCATGATCCCGTAGCTGAGCGTCTGACCGCCCATGCGGGAGAGAAACCGTGACAGCGCAACGATCTGGACCGACGTGTGCTGCAACACCGACCGATAGGAGGGCATCTTCTGGGTGCGTTTCCTGGGCTGGTCGAGTTTCGCGGATGTGGTCATCCTCGGAGCGTACAGGATCGTGTCGCAAGGTTACGGTAAACGGCAGGGGCGCCTTCACCCCGCGGAATCAAAAAGCCGAATGCCGGGCGACTGGCTGCCCGGCATTCGGTGAGGTGGGGAAGAAATGGGCTGGTCTACCCCATACTGAATCGGCCGTCCTCCGGCTCGAACTGGAAGGTCCAGCTCGACGTCGCGTCACCCTGGGTGAACTCGATCGTGTACATGCCCGGATCGGCTTCGACCTCGACCGTGATCTGCTCCCCTCCAGGAACCTCGGCATCGATTCCCAGCTCCGGTGAGACAATGTGGGTGGAGAACTCACTCGTGTTGACGAAGGTGAAGGCAAAGGGCAGATCGGCCGGGATCTCGTTATATACCCACGGGCCCAGCCGTTGGAGACCGCCGGTCGAGCAGGGAACCGGGGTGCCGTCCTGCTCATCGCAGATCCATGGATCCACATTGGCCTCCGCGATATCGGCAACCGAGACGGTCAGCTCTTGCGGGAAACGATCGGTCACGGGGGTGGATGCGTATTCGGTCGCTCGGGCGGAGATCTCCTCCTGATCGACAATCGGCGTACCAGCCGCATCGACCTGCGGTTCGGTCATCCGGCCGACTTCTCATCGATATACCAAAACCATCCTCACCGGGAACCATCGAGCACCCGCGATGTGTCGCCGTTGCCACCCGGCTCGTTACGACCGAACTTGCTCGCCGTCCAGCAGCTTGCGAGTTCGAGCACGACCGGTTTCGCGGACGGCAACCAGAAGCTGTTGATCTGGAGATCGAGTCCCGCCTGCACAAAGCCATTCAGCTCGCGCCGGAAGTAATCGTCGCTGTAGAGCGAGAAGTACGGGCCCTCCATATCGACGCGCCCCTGCGAGTCCAGCGCGAACGCGCGACAGGCGTGGAGCATATCGAGCGCCTGCTGAATATCCTCCTGCACGCTGTCGTCCGGTGAGGAGTTCATCCAGAGGCTGGTGCCGTCGACGGCGCCGGCACTTCCGCTCGTTCCAACCAGTGGGTCGGTCAGCGGATTCTGGTTGATCCGGGGGAAATACGGCGTCTGCGATGGCGGCGTTTCCATGATCTTTTCGATCGCGCCTGGTTCCCGTCGAGGAACATCGCACCCAGTCGCTTCCGGTGTTCCTGGCAGGAAGAAAGAGGCGGCTGGAATCGAGGTCGGCTCATTCGGAACGCCACCTCCGCTAAAGCGGTCGTACCCGACAATGCCCACGGCCAGACCGGCCGCCAGGGCAGCCGTGCCGACGAAGGCCATTGCCCGGTGGCTCCAGCGGGGAGCGGTCGGCTCGTTGTACCGCCGGGCCGGCGGATTCGGCGCCACAGCCGGCAGTCCGGCCGCGGCAGATTGTGCCTGCATGATCGTTCTCCAGGTGTCTGATTTCGCGATGGGATCGGACGGGGTCTGTGCCAGAGCCGTCGTTGCCCAGGTCCATGTTTCGATCAGCGTGGGATCGAGACGCTGATCGTCCGGATCGATCGTTCGTCCCGCCACTTGATCATCGAGGTAGGAATCGAGGCGGTCGGCCTCGCGTCGGAAGAAGGTCATCGGTTCGTTGCTCCATCGCTGGGAAGAATCGACGGGCCGCCGGCCTCCAGCTCCAGTACGGTACGGAGCCGGGAAAGCGCGCGAAATTGAATGCTCTTGGTCGCGGTCAGGCTGCGGTGTGTCGCCTCCGCGATCTCCTTGCCGGACAACCCGGCCAATCGCAGCTCCAACACCTCGCGCTGCTCATCGGTCAACTGCTGCAAGGCGCTCCAGAGCCGGTCGCGGTCGTCCACGCTCAGAGCATGCTCTTCGGGGGTTGGGGCGTGATCCTGCACCAGCTCCGCATGGGTCAGATCGACCTGTGGGCGCGCGGCGCGCATCATGTCGATGGTGACATTGCGGGCAATTGCATAGAGCCAGCTCTTGAACGACCCGGACCGGAATCCGCCGATTCCGGCCAGCGCTTTGAGAAAGGTCTGGCTGGAGGCATCCGCGGCCAGCTCCCGATGGTGCAGCCGGAGATAGCAGTAGCGATAGATTGGATCGAAGTACATGGCATAGAGGGGTGCGAACGCATTCGGATCGCGCTTGGCCGCTTCGATCTGCCGCTGTTCCGCCGTCTCGTTGCCGAACATCTCGGTATTCAAATGGAGATATCGTCCTTCGCCAACCATTCGGTACTGGTTCCTCCACCCAATATGACGGAGTTGGCGCGAAAAGGATTCGGGATTGGGGAGTTAGGAGTTGGGATTTAGGAGTTAGGAACGGTGTCCTGCGTCTTGGACCCTGGGCCTTGAGAAGAACGTGGTGCCGGCTCCTTCGTCCCAATGCAGTTGCTCCGATC
>JAMLHN010000013.1 GCA_023957115.1 Thermomicrobiales bacterium | reverse complement strand
TAGCAGACACGCCCTTAGTTACATCACATATCCGGGGGGCTATTGGAGAAGCAACTCGAATTTCGGCTGGTCGGAATCGCCACGCCGGAGCGCTTTCCCAACAATCGAACGGACGGCGGCAAAATAGGGAGCCATCAGCGTGCCAAAGATTGCGCCACCGAATCCACCCACCAACGCTCCCAGAAGGAACGGCAGCAGGAAAGTCGCCTGATTCCGCTCTTTTTTCACGACGATATTGCCCTCATCCTGTCGATTCGCCGTTGCATCCGCGCGGGCGGACGTGCGCGCTGCCGCTACTGAATTGCCAGAAGCCGGGGTGCTTCGGCCCAAAGTCGCTCCATTTTATAGAAATCTCGCAGCTCTGCGTCGAACACGTGAACGATCACGTCGTTGTAGTCGAGCACGATCCATCCCGAGCGCGGTGTTCCTTCAACGCGTTGCGGGCGGATGCCACGCTCTTTGAACTCTTCCTGGAGCCTTTCGGTGATCGCTCGCAGTTGACGCTCGTTTTCCCCTGAACAGATAACGAAGAAATCTGCGAACGAGGACAATCCGCGAATATCCAACACCACGGTGTCCGATGCCGGAGTCTCGGACAACACATCAGCAATTTGGAGCGCCAGCTCGCGAGATGCGTCCAGATGTTCTACGTTCGTATCAATCGCAGTATCGGTCAAACGTTCTTCCTCATATCGTGTATGTCGCAGGTCGTGTAAAGACGATCGGACCGTGACGCGTCAGGTGGGCCCGGCAGGATTCGAACCCGCGACCCTGGGGTTATGAGCCCCGTGCTCTACCTCTGAGCTACAGGCCCAGCGCGCAGCGCGGTACAGGGCGATGGTACACGCTGGAGGCGGGTTCGAGCCACGTCGGGGACTTGCGCTCCCTGACATGTGCGAGGACTATGCGGGCTCTCCGCACCACAGATCCAGGACGTGTTGGGGCATGAACGTGGAATCTTCTAAGGACTGGCGCCCCTGATTTGGGGAACAGGGCGATCGGGTGATGAGTGCGCGACCCGATCGCCCGCGCGCTATTTTGCCGGGCTGTAGTCGACCATCCATCGGATGCCAAACTTGTCGACCAGCGATCCGTAGTAGTCACCCCAGAATTGATCGGCCATGGGCATCTCGACCGTTCCTCCCTCGCTCAGCGCGGTGAAGAGGCGATCGGCATCGTCACGAGAATCGGAAAGGATCGTGATGGAGACGTTATTGCCTGCTTCGAGCTTCTGCCCCCACTCGGGAATCACGTCGGTTCCCATGAGCAGGTGGCCTCCGATGATCGGCAATTGGACGTTCATCACCTTATCCTTCAAATGGTCAGGGACAGGGGGCATCCCGTCCATTGGGGGAATGTCACCCATGCGGAAGATGCCATTGACATAGTCGGTCTCGAACACCGACTTGTAGAACTCGAACGCCTCTTCGGTGTTCCCTTCAAAATTCAGATAGGTGCTTACACGGGCCACGTTGTACTCCTCTCGTGGAAAGATTCTGAACGCCATCGAAGAGCGGCGTACATAAACTAGTCGTTCGCTGAGCCGGCAAATCGACGAATGTGACGTCCCACGTTCGGAGGAACGGCGCTCGACGTAGAATGAATGCGCTGAGCTGTCCGCTGCGTGAACAGGAGCAAGAACCATGGTAGATGCCCGGCCGACGGAACGATTCACCTCCCGGGTCGATGCCTACGTCCGCTACCGGCCAGGGTATCCAGCGGAGATCATCGATCTCCTCGCGCGAGAAACGGGATTGGACCGATCCTGGACGATCGCGGATATCGGATCGGGACCGGGCAACCTTGCACGCGTCTTTCTCGATGCCGGATTTGTGGTGCGGGGAGTCGAGCCGAATGCCGCCATGCGCGAAGCCGGTGATGTTCTCATGAGGGGGTACGACACCTTCCAGAGCTTCGACGGAACCGCGGAATCGACCGGGCTGCCGGACGAATCGGTGGACCTCGTGACCGCCGGGCAGGCGTTTCACTGGTTTGCCCCGGAAGAGACGCGCGAGGAGTTCCGGCGCATTCTCCGCTCGCCGGGCTGGGTGGCGCTGGTTTGGAACAAGCGCCCGGATGGCAGGTTTCACGTCCTCGATGCCTACAGTGAGATGCTGCAGAAATACTCCACGGAGTACGAGCTGGTCCGGCTGCAGGACGAGCGAGGAGAGCGGGAGATCGCCACACTCTTTGGAGCGGCCGGATACCAGAGGTTCGTTCTGCCAAATGAGCAGGAGCTCGACGCGGAAGCGTTTTGGGGACGGCTCATCTCGTCGTCCTACACGCCATTGCCGGGTGAGCCGGGCCACGAAGAAATCAGGCAACGAAGTGCGGAGATCTTTGCCGAACACGCCCAGGACGGCGTACTCCGCTTTCCCTATGAGACCGTGATCTACGTGGGCCAAGTGCGGCCCGAATAGGCGCGTACGGCTCGTGCGAACGGACTCAAAGGAGCTCGGACGCGTCGATTGGCTGACCCAGTACGAAAATGCTGTCTCCGGCTAGCGTCGGTGTCATTGCCCGTACGACCGTGACGATACCGTCCCGCGGTGCGGAGAAGACACGCGGCCCGCGTTCTGGACGTGCCGGGAACCAGAGGCGACCGACTGGATCACCCTCGCGCACGGAATCGCCTGGCTCGCGCAGCGTCTCCCAGAAACCCGGCTCGTCCGTGTTCACATAATTCACCGGATCTCGACCGTCGATGATGACTGCCGGCGGCAACCCAAGCGACTCGCGCGTTTCGACTGCGCCGGTCAACACCCCAACATGACGCAGGACATTGGTGAGGCCGCTCCAGGAGAGCTGATGCACGGCGACGGGAACGCGCCCCCCGCCGCCGAGCTCGGTCGTGATGACCACCTTCCCCTGATTTTCCGCTTCGACCGGCAGCAATCCAGCGCCGTTGACATCGACGTAGAGGAAGTGGACATCGCTATTCCAGGCAAGCATCCCTTCCAGCATCGCCTTGCGCTGCGCTCGGTCGTCGACAACGTGCATATGCGAGCAGGGGATGAACGAGAACGCATGTCCTCCGGAATGCAGATCTATGACGACGTCGGCCATCGGGAAGAGCACGCGCGTGAAATAGTCGGCAATCTGTTCGTGCGGCGCGCCATCTGGCCGACCCGGAAACGATCGATTGAAGTTGGCGCCCGAGGGCCAGAGCCGGGTGCCGGCCCATGCCGCGTCCCGCGAAATCACCGGAACGATGATGATCCGGCCATGGACCTGATCGGCCTTGATCTCGTCGATCAGCCGCAGGCAGGCGATCTGCCCCTCGTATTCATTGCCGTGGTTTCCGCCACTGACGAGGACCGTCGGGCCGTCCCCGTTTGCGATCACAGCAATCGGTATCAGGTCATACGCCCAACCGCCGTTGTTGGAAATCTTCGGATATCGCAAATGGCCGAGCTGTTTGCCTTCTGCCGCGAGATCAATGGTCGAAGTTACCGATGGCACTTGCATGATTTCCCTTACCGTTGCTGTCGATCGTTTTTTCAGAATCTGCGATCGTACGATGTGGCAGTGTAGAGATAATTTCGTTTCGTGGCTTGGCAGAGATCCCAGCTGTTTGTTGCACGTCAGAGAGAGGATTCAGATGGAAACGAGACTTGGCCGCCGAGCGATACTGGCCAAGCTGGCGATCACGCCAGCCGCAACGATAGCAGCGGCGCAGGCCATCCCCTTGGCTTGGTCCTCGACTCCGGTGGCTGGCGCAACGCAATCTCCGGTCACTACGCTTGAGATCGAGACCGACCGCACCGCGCTGCTGATCCTCGACTTTCAGCCACGCTGGCTCGAGACGTTGTCGGACCCGCACATTGTGGTCGAGCGTGCAGCGGCGGCCCTGACGGCGGCACGCGCGGCCGGAATGCTTGTCGCGTTCTGCCGGGTTGCCTTCGAAGCGGCGGATTACGCAGCGGTACCGGAAGGCAACATCATCTTCGATGCCATTTCTCGACCGGTTGGTGCGCTCGACGACGGGAATTCCGATCTGGAGATCACCCCTGAGCTTGCGCCACGTTCCAGCGAAAAAGTCATTCGCAAGACGCGTGTGAGTGCATTTGCCCGCACCGATCTCGACGAATGGCTGCGCGCCATGGAGATCGACACACTCCTGCTGGCGGGAATCTCGACCAGCGGTGTGATTCTTTCGACGGTCTGCGAAGGGGCGGATCTCGACTACCGCCTGATCGTCCTCCAGGACGCGTGCGCGGATACGGATCCGGTCATCCAGCAAACGCTGATGCAGCGTGTTTTCCCGCAACGCGCTGAGGTCGCGACCGTGGAGCAGATTGTCGACGTGTTTGAAAAGGTCCTGAGCCCTGGGTCCTGAGACGGTCGGGGGCTGATTGTTCGGCGTGAGCCGACGGGCGCATCGGCGCGCTTCCAGAGTCCGCAGAGACGCCGGAGAAGAAACGCAGTCCCGGCTGGTTTCTTGCGCACGCATGCTGAACCCGATAGGCTACCGCCATCCATACCGGACGTGCACCGGTCAGAATGCATCACACGAGGAGGACGAGATCATGGATGATCGTCGGTTCGACGCGATGGCGCGCGCCCTGGCGAGGGGAACGAACCGCCGGCAGATGCTCGCCGGATTGTTGGGTCTTGGAGGAGCAGCCGCGTCCGGACGCGTTTTCGATGCACGAGCGGCCCGTCGCCCAAGCCCAACTCCAAAACCCGTCAGCTGCCCAGGACAGCAAGTGTGGGACGGCAGTGCGTGTGTGTGTCCAGGCGGAACCGATAAGTGTGGGCCCGATTGCTGCCCCGTTGGGGAGGCAGAATGCTGCGACGGCGCGTGTTGCTTTGGCACGTGTTACGGGGAGGAGCTGTGTTGTCCGCCGGGGTCTCTCTTCTGCGATGGGAGCTGTGGAGCCTGGGAGTGCTGCAACGATGACGATTGCGCCTCCGGGGTCTGTGATCCAGAGACGCACACCTGCCTGTGCACGCCGAATTGCGAAGAAGACGTCTGCGGCGACGATGGCTGCGGCGGGGTCTGCAATCCGTGCGGCTCAGGTTACGGCTGCATCGACGGCCAGTGCTTTCTCCTTTACCCCAACTGTGGTGTGCTCGGATACGGCGTGGTCACCGGCACGGAGTACGACGCCTGTCTGTGCGACTCTGACTTCGCCGGAGGTTGCACGTCCACCGCGAACTGCCCTGGCGGATATGTTTGTATCATTACTGGGTTCGGTGATAGCTATTGCAGGGTAGGCTGCCTCGAGTAGAGTCATTCGTGACGACTCGGTGTCATGACATGGACGCGGCCCAGGTGGTGTGCCTGGGCCGCTGTCGATTTCATCCGCTGTTTATCGGGTAGACGTCACTGGAGTTATGGCTCTCGCAGAATCTCAACCACCGAATCGCGGAGTCATGCCGGCTCGCTTTCACGAGTCGGATTCGAACGAGAAGTCCCGTCAGGACACCGGCGGGGCTTCAGCCTATTGCCGATTACTCTGCGGCTGACAAGGGGCGGCGCACAGAACGGCCGCAGCGGTCGTGATCATGCCGGCGCCGATCGGGGCGGTCGGCTCTCCCTCTGGGTCGGTGGAGATCCGCTCGAAATTCCGCAGAAACACTGGTGTTTTCGGTGGAGCGGGGGACGGGACTCGAACCCGCGACAATCTGCTTGGAAGGCAGACACTCTACCAACTGAGTTACCCCCGCACATCTGGCTGGTCGGGGTGAGAGGACTCGAACCTCCGACCTCAGCGTCCCAAACGCCGCGCGCTACCAGACTGCGCCACACCCCGCTGATGCCAACGGCGCATGCCAGTATAGGTACCCATGGGACCGCGCGTCAAACCGAACCGGGATATGAACGAAACCCGGGGCAATTTCCCAATCCGCCCAGTTCCGGCACGATGCTTCGCTCGTTTGTTCTGGCGTCGATCGGCACGCGATTGGCCCGTCGATCGACGTAGTCGATTCGCCTCGCAGCGCGAGTCGAGTCCGCCTGCACCTGCCGATCGAAGGGCATCCGGCGTGATTGCGACCGTCCCAGATGGGGCGCTTCAGCCGCCGCCAGACGCCTGCGGTCCGGCGATTGGGTAGACTACCGAATCCTGATTTCTCGCGCTGAGCGGCGTCCGTGGGAGGTAACGAATTGCAGAGCGGACGGGTAGCCAATGAACCGCGGTCACGAGTCTTGGCAACCAATCGGCGGAATCTCTTCTCCGCCGCCTTGCTCGGACTGGCGGGAGCGGCGCTCGTGAGTGAATCCGTGACCGCCTCTGACGCCACGCCAACCAACGACAGCGCCGATCGAACGAGCAGCCAACCGGTTGTCGAGCGGTTGTTCCAAGATGTGCCCGGGATGCTGGACGATCGCGGACGTTTTCCGCTGCTCCAGCTTACGTTCGAGGCGGGAGCTGCACTACCGGCGGATATGCTGGTCGTACCGTACACAGCGTTCGTCGATGCCGGGCAGCTGGATGTCACGATCGATCAAGACAACGTCGTGCTGGGAGCCAACGGCAGGTTCACGGTCGCTGAAGGGGAGACATCCGCAATCACGAATTCGGGCGCCATACCGGCAATCCTCTTCGTTCTGCCCCAATTCGACGACATCAACGATCCGCAGATCCTTCGAGATGCATTGCCGACCTCGAACGTCTGCCTGGATTGCCTACCCGCGGGGTTGAACAATGTCCATGTGAGCAACTGGGTCGACCCGATATGGTCGCTGGCTCCGGGGCGATTTACGGTCGATCGCGTAACGCTTCCACCCGGAACCTCGCTCGACTCCGTCGACCTTGGCGCCGAAACCGATGCCCGCTCGATCACTCTCGTCATCGAAGGCGGATCGATCGCGTTCGGATCCGAGACGCTCTCAACTGGAACGGACAACGTTCAGCTCAAGGTCACTGATCCGTTCGACGAACATCAGCTTCAGACGGTAGGCGACGGTCCCGCACAGCTGGTGCTGCTGCGGGAAGGCACGCACCCTGATTTCGATCAGCGAATCACGCGATAGACGACCGTGCCGTTCTGCTCGAAGACGATCTCGAGATCGACCCCGAGCATCGATTCGAATGCCTGGATTCCCTCAGCGGACGCGTATGGACGTCCTGGATTCTCTGGATCGGCACTGTACCGTTCCACATCCCCGACGATGATGTATTCGATGCCGTAGGTCGCAATGATCTGGCGCTTCCGCTCGATGTCCGTCGAGTCGTAAAGTGCACGAACATCGGCATTTCGTTGCGCGATTTCCGGATAGTAGCGTTGCTGGCGTTCATGGCGATCCCAACCCAGCATCGCGGGAAGACCCAACGCAATCGAAAAGCGGGAGCCATTCCCCCGGTAGGGCCCGATGCTCGCCTCCGCGATCACCGGCGTGCCGGAGACGTTGTCCTGAAACCATTCGATGGCAGCCAAATCGTCTTCGAACGAGATCTGCTGGTTCTCGAACCCCGCAATGGTTCCGTATCGCATCCAGTCGAGCGCATCGAGCGTCGTCGGAGACGGATGCCCCTCGAATCGCTGCTCGATGCGAGGAATCGTTGCCACGGCCGGATAGGCCAGTCCAAGCGCGATCAAAACGACACAGATGGCAATTGCGCCACGTCGCGCATTCGAATCTGAGGTCGCACCACTTTCGATGCTTTCTGCGAAGTCTTCACCCGTGAACGTCCAGCTCGTGACGATGGACCGACGGCGGGCGATCAGAATCGTCAACGCGACCGCCGCAGCAAGCGCTAACAGAGTCCAAACCTGGTAGTAGAGCTTAAAAATCGTATTCATGCGGTACCAGTCCGGCAACGTCGCAAGATCGTCAACGACAAAGAAGATCTCGGCGCCCGCGACGATAGAGCCCGCGGCCGCGATCGTCATACCAAAAAAGGATGCGGAGGCGTCATCGAACGAGAAATAGATCACCGCGCCTGTTATGGCCAGAATGCCCCCAAGAACCAGGACCGGCCAGCCAAGACCAGCAAGATAGGCCGCGCCGACCCCGACGATCACCATACTCACCGCAACATTGAATGTGTCCGCCCGAGCTCGCACGGCGACCAGTGCCAGGCTCCCTGCGGCCAGCAGGGCCAGAAGAATCGTGGCGGTGACACCGGCCTCAAACGACGCCAGCTCCGGGCGAACGATCTGCCAGCCAACCCCGGCGGCGATCGCGATACCGCAGACAGCAAGCGAGACATCGCGCCAGAGGGGTTTCGGCCGCGACCAGGAGAGCAGTCCCGAGGCAGCCAGAGCCACGCCCAGGATTGCCAGTAGCCCGCCGAAATGGAGAAGGAACTGACCGATGCCGGTGCCGTGCGTGACGCGGCCCACGTCGTTGAAGAGCGCAACGAAATTCTGGTGAAACGGACGAAAGAGGAGATAGGCCACCAGACCGGTCGATCCTGCCGCAACGAACGTCACGAAGAGTCGAACGAAGAATCCCCCAAACTGTCTGCTCCACAGGAAGACCGGCGCGACCATGACCACCGCGTAAACCGGCACGTCCCACGCGTTGGCCGCGCTGATCGATCCAATTGCGAGCGCCAAACCGAACAACGTGAGGACCGCTCTGCGGGTCGACGCCCCGCTGGTCGCAAGCGAGAATCCGAGACCGAGCACAGCCAGGGTTATTGGGAGTGCAATCAAATGCGCGTGCAGATCACCATAGAGACCGGTGAAGTAGGGGAATTCGGTTATCCCTCCATCGACCGCGCGGCTTGCCGACCAGGTCCAGTCGAATGAGAAGACCGGCGCATCGGGAAATCCCTCGATCAGTCTCCATGCCGCGTCGAGATTCCCCATCACACAGAAAAGGAGCACGCCAACCGCGCCTCCTACAAGAGGATCGACCCGATCGCGGCTGAGACGTGAGGTTACGGCTCCCACCAGGCTATACATAGCGGACGCCGCCAGCCCCATAAAGGTGGGTTGTGCCAGGTTGAAGGCGTATTCCGAAGGGACGCCCGTAAGCTTGATCAGGAACGCGACGAGGTACTCACCATAGTAGTAGTAATTGAGGATTCCTCCCGAGAACCATGGGTCGAACGGAGGGAAGGTCGGAGCCCGAAGAAGCGCATTGATATGCGCGAATTCCATCGGCTTCTCGCCACCCCAGACCGGGTGCCAGGAGTCCGGATTGAGAAACCGCAATACCAGAAAGAGGGCGAATACAGCCCAGAACGCAAACTCGCTCGGCCACCGCTCGCCGTTCACGGGCACGGGTGCAGTGCCTAGCCTCCCGAGGAGTTCGCGAGGAGCCATCCGATCGTGGCCACCGCGACGATGGCGTACCAGGACCAGATTGCCCGGAACTCGATGACGGAGTAGGAGGCAAGTGCCCACACGAGCCACGCCGCTCCTAGAATCAGCACGATTCGTGCGAATCCCTGCCCGGCATCGGGGAATCCCCGGAAGAGCAGCCGTGCAAGTGGACGCCCCGCGAACCCAAGCACGATCAGGAAAATGATCCACACGAGAGCCGCGCCAGAGGTCGAGTCGGTCCACGCGCTGCTCCAGCGCGCGTCGTCGACCACCGGCAGCGCTTGCACTGGTTCATCCAGCATCAGCGCCTCTGCGTCTTCAGATTGTTGGAAAGCCGAGGGTGGCATGTGGGTCGTCGATGTTCCGGCCGCATCTGCAGTGCTGGCGACCGTCACGCCAACGACGACGACCATCAACAGTATCGACACGAGCCTGGCGACCGTGATAGGAGGTGTGTACCCCCGGCGGTTGAACATGCGCAGCGGATTCGATCCTTGCATCGATCGATGATTTCGGCTCGGCCGAGCGCCGAGATCGGATAGAGTCTGCACTATGAACGCTTCGACTGCAGCTTCTATTCGTGTTGTGTATTTCGGGACCCCAGCCTACGCCGTCCCTGCGCTGGAGATGCTCACCCGCGACCCGAGGGTGGATGTGGCACTCGTTGTGACGCAACCAGATCGCCCCGCAGGACGGGGACGCAAGCTGACGGCCCCTCCGGTCAAATTGCATGCGGACGCAGCGCAAATCGCCGTCTACCAACCGGAGCGCCTACGATCCGAGGGAGATCGAGCGCCAATTGTGGCCGCGCAGGCCGATCTCTTCGTGGTGGCCGCATTCGGAAAGATCTTTGGCCCCAAGTTGCTGGCAATCCCGCGACTCGGCAGCGTCAATCTGCATGCGTCGTTGCTGCCTGCCTATCGCGGCGCGAGCCCCATCTCGGCCGCCATTCTGCAGGGGGAGCCGGAAACCGGCGTGACCTTGATGCGGATGGATACCGGGCTCGACACCGGGCCGATTTTGTCCGCGCGATCGATCCCAATCGGTCCGGACGACACGACGGTGACGTTGACCAGCACGCTAGCGGAACTGGGAGCGGCCCTCTTGAGCGATTCGTTGAACGACCTCGCCACCGGATCGCTGGTCCCCACTGCCCAGGACGACAGTCGCGCGTCGCTCACCAGACCGATGGTCAAAGCGGATGGCTGGATCGATTGGCGCCGGCCGGCGGCTGAGATCGAGCGCCAGGTGCGGGCTATGTGGGACTGGCCGAGAGCCTGGACGACGCTCGATGGCAATCCAGTGCAGATCCACAAGGCCCGGGTTGACGATGCAACGCACGATGTTCCGCCCGGAACCGTCGTGGACACGCGAACGACGGCTAAGGTCGCAACGGGCAGCGGGTGGTTGATTTTGAATACTGTCCAGAACGCGGGGGGCAAACCGGTCGACGGCTCCAGCTGGGCAATGCAGTCCGGAGCTGGCGACATGGTGCTTGGCGAGAAGAACGCACCTGCCGCGCCCGCCCTGCCATTCATCAGGCCGGGCGCGGGTTAGCGGCCCGAGCCGACCAGGGGCGGATCGTCGTCATCCCGAGATGAGCGACTACCAGGAAGACGGGGACCGCTGTCCGGTGAGCTGAGGTCCTGACCTCGCCAAAGCTTGGGTTGCTGGGACCGCCTGCGCGACCGCATAATCGCGTTGACGATGAACCCAATGAAAAACGCAATGCTGGCGAACGCGAGCACGCGACCGGCAAGTGGCCAATGCAAACCGGCAATCCATGCGGAAATCCCGAGAATCACCGCAATGACGAGCCATAGGCCGTCTCCCATCCGGGAACCAGCGCGGTCTGACACTTGCCTGGCGCGATCCGGGGCTTTGTACCGGGTTGCAATCGCCGCAGCCCGCGCCTTTTCGAACGAGGTCGATTCCCGGTCAGACTGATCGAGAATCTCCTCGACCTCCGCCTGCCAGCGCGGAACGGGTTCCTTGGGTGATTGCGGAAGCTGGTCGGTCATAGGTCAACTTCGGTGCGGCCGGCGTCGATCATTCTGATCGATGCTACTGCATCGGTCAGGGGTATCTCGCTAGCGAGCCGGTGGCTTGCTTTCTTCCTTCTGGACGCGTGGCTTGCGCAGGAACCCGCCAAAGAGCATCCGCCCCATTTGACCGGAGAATCCATCGCCCTCTCCATCGTTGCCAATGCCACCGAGCAGCTCGGCCTCACGCGACGTCTGCACCGCCCATTCCGCTCGCCGGTCGCGACCGTTCGTGAAGAACTCGAGCAGCGCGGCGTCGGCATCGTCACCTTCGGAGGCAAGGAGTCCCTGAAAACGCTCCAGCTCGCCAATGTACGCCGAGAGCCAACGTTGAACCGCGGCGCGATTGGTGATCACCACGTCACGATGCATTTCCGGACTGCCACTGGCCAGCCGGGTCATATCCCGGAAGCCACCGGCCGTCAGCGTCTTCATGTCTCTCCACGAGGGATCGGCCGAAAGCGCGTTCATCATGGCCGAGGAGACAACGAACGGGAGATGGCTGATTCCCGCGACATACGCGTCGTGCTCGCTCGGGTCGACAAAATAGGGTTCGGCGCCAAGCGCATTGATCATGCCCAGTACGGTGCGAATTGCTTCGTCCGTTGCCTGCACAGACGGGCAAACACACCAGGTCGCCTCCCGGAAGAGGTCCCCCTCGGCGCCCTCGATGCTGGTCTCCTTACCGGCCATCGGGTGCCCCCCGATGAAGCTCACCGTCCGCGGAAGGAGCTCGTTCGCCCAGTCGAGCACCTCGGCTTTGGTCGATGCCACGTCGGTAACGGCCGCTCCGTGCTTCAACAAGGGCGCGATATCGCCCATGATCTCTTTGAGCGCCAGCACCGGCGCAGCCAGGACCACGAGGTCCGCGGACTCGACCGCCTTGCGGAGCTCCCACTCGGTGCGATCGACCGCTCCGATCTTCTTCGCCTGGCTCTGCCGGTCGAGGTTCGAATCGAATCCGATCACCTCGAGCGCCGGTTGGCCATCGCGTACGTTTTCCGCCGACCAGCGGCGAAGTCCGAGTCCGATCGAGCTTCCGATAAGTCCGAGCCCGACAATTGCAATGCGTTGCATCAGTAGTTGTGCTCCATCCTGGCGATCAGGAAACTTGAATGGTATCGACTTCCCGCAACCAGCCCTCGATTCCGTCTGCGGTTCTCATTCGAAGCCATATCGATCCATCATCGCCGGTCGTCTGCTCGTCGAGGTACTGGAGTGGCGTTCCAGGATCAAGTGTAGCCACTGGTTCGCCAGAATTGATACTCGGTCCCGGGCGGAAGTTCACGGTAAAGTCCGGATTGGACTCGTGTGTTTGCTCGAATGATGTGGTCGTAGCCGTCTCGTTGGGGCCGGCGGCGGGCTGGTTGTCGACCTGAGCCGGTTCGTCGACGGCTTCTTCCGTGGGTTCTGGTGCATCGCCACCGTTCTCCGGCTCGGCTGGCTCGTCATCGCTTGCCTCGACCACCGCTGGGACCGGAGTGTTCTGTTCGTACCCCGTAAAGTCCGAGACGAGCGGCTCGATCCGTCCAAACAAATAGGCCGACGACAAGACACACAGGGCGATCGCGGCGGCCATGGTCAAACCCACGGCCAGTCCCGATCGACGCGAGTGCTGCCTGAGACGATTCGTTAGACCTGGATCGGACATGGGAAGGGAGATAGCGACTTTCCGTCTCTACGGCGGTCAGCAGGGACCAGAAGCGCCGCGAGTATATCACGCAGACCCTGCGGTTCCATTTGATCGAAGCATCCGGCGGTCGCTACACTGCGGCATCGGTTGCCCGAGCGCGGGAATTCATCCACAAAGGAGCGATAGAGACGTGCTAGCACTCTCCCGGAGTGATGTCAAAGAACTCGTACCCATGCGAGAAGCGGTCGAGCTGATGAAAACCGCCTTTCACGAACTCACCGAAGGGCGAGCTCAAGCCCCGGTTCGCGCCGTCGTGGAAGTAAACGACGATCCGTCGGCAATGCTGATGATGCCTGGGTTCGTGCCCGCATCCAATGCATTGGGATTCAAAGTCGTCAATTTCTTCTCAGGGAACCCAGCCAAGGGGTTGCCGACGATCAATGCCATCGTGTGCCTGATCGATGCCGAAACCGGCGAACCGCTGGGAATCATGGACGGGGGCTATGTTACGGCGCTGCGGACCGGCGCGGTCTCGGGCGCGGCGACCGACCTGATGGCCAGGTCCGATTCGAAGGTCGTCACCGTCATCGGGGCGGGCGTCCAAGGGGTCACGCAGGCCGCGGCGGTCTGTTCCGTGCGACCCATCGAAAAGATCATCGCGGTCGATCAACGCCCGGAGCAGCTCGTCCGGTATCGGGAGATGATCGAGGAAGATTGGCCGGAACTTGCGGATCGCGTGGTGACCGCTACGGATGTCGCCGAGGCTGTTGCGGAAGCCGACGTCATCTGCACCGCCACCACCGCGCGAGCGCCCGTTTTCTCCGATGAAGACCTGAAACCTGGCACGCACATCAACGGAATTGGAGCGTTCACGCCAGAGATGCAGGAGGTGCCTCCGGCGACAGTCATTCGATCGCGCATTGTGATCGACAATCTGGGCGCGATTCTGGCGGAAGCGGGCGATTTGCTGAAACCGCTCAACGACGGATTGATCGATCAGTCGAAGTTCACGACAGAGCTGGGCCATCTCGTAGCCGGCTCTGCAGTCGGCCGAGCAGACGATGAGGAGATCACCTTCTTCAAGTCGGTCGGAAACGCGGTGCAGGACGTCGTGGTCGCCCGATTCGCCGTCGATCGCGCCAAGGAGACAGGAACCGGCGTCTCGATCGATCTGACCGCCTGAACGGTAACGTATCGACGCATGACAAAACGCCCTGGGCGCGATTGCTCCCAGGGCGTTTTCCGTATCAATCGACAGCTAGTCCGCTGCGAGCGCCTCGACGGTCGCCTCGGCCGACACCGGGCAAACACCGCATGGACAGACGCCATCGATATGCGCCTGAAACTCTTCCGGGTACTGCTGCATCATTCCCAGGAGCGGCATCGGAGCAACCTGCCCCAGTCCACACAGGGAAAGCTCGATCACATGCTTCGAGGTGCGTTCGAGCAACGGCAGGTCACGCTGGGAGCCGCGCCCAAACCGAATCCGGTCGACCGTTTCCACCAGCGCCGGATTCCCCCGCGCGCACGGAACACACTTCGAGCAACTTTCCACGCGGTTGAATGCCGTCAGATAGCGCGCAAAATCGACCGCGCAGACGGTCTCGTCGAACACGACAAAACCACCCGAGCCGAGCATTCCGCCCAAGGGAGTGAGTGAATCGAAGTCGACCGGAACATCGAGCTGCTCGTAACGCAGCGGCCCAGCGGAGACTCCGCCGGTCTGGATACCCTTGAAGGTGTAGCCGTCGCGCATGCCGCCCCAGACTTCGTCGATCAGCGTCTTGAAGTTGATCCCCATCGGCACTTCGACCAGGCCCATCGTCTTCATGGGACCCTGGACCGTCATGAGTTTGGTGCCCTTGCTCTTCTCGGTCCCAAATTGGGCGTACCATTCGCCGCCCTTGACGACGATATCTCGCATATTGCTCAGGGTCTCGGTGTTATTCGCGACGGTTGGGCGCTTCCAGAGGCCCTCTTCGACCGAGCGCGGTGGCTTGGTGCGCGGTTGACCGCGAACCCCCATGATGGAATACATCATGGCCGATCCCTCGCCACAGACGTACGCGCCGCCACCAGTCCGCAATCGGAAGGCCACGTTCTTGCCCGATCCAAGCATGTCACGTCCCACAAGTCCGAGCGCCGTGGCGTCGTCGACCGCTTTGCGGAACCGCTGAATCGCGAGCGGATATTCCCCACCGACGTAGTTGTAGCCACGCTCGGCGCCGACCGCGACGCAGGCGATCAGAATGCCCTCCAGCACCCGGTGCGGATCGCCTTCGTGAATGCGCCGGTCCTTGTAGACATTGGGCTCGCCTTCGTGCGAATTGCACGTCACGAACTTTGGCGTGACCCGCGCCTTACGGCCGCTCTCCCATTTGATGCCCGCCGGGAAACCTGCGCCGCCACGACCACGGACATTGGCGGTGGTCACTTCGGCGATGACTTCTTCCGGGGTCAGCTCGAAGAGTGCCCGGTAGAGGCCCATATAGGCGCCCCGAGCGATGGCCTCTTCGATGGAGTCGGGATCGATAACGCCGACATCCTGCAGCACGATGCGCTGCTGGTATTTGTAGAAGGGGTGGGTATCGAGCGGCTGAATGCCGTCGAACGGCTGATCACCCTCGACTCCGATGATCTTGCCACGATGCTTCCCATCGATGATGCCCTTGGCATCCGATGGAACGACATTGGCGTAGACCACGGCCGGTTCGCCTGGGCGTTTGACCCGGACCTGGACATCCGTCCAGTCAGCGCCATCGACTCCGGTCTTGCGGACGTGGAGGTTTTCCTTGTCGGCAATGCGCTCGAACGCGGCCATGACATCGAGCGCACCGACCGGAATCGAGGAGCTGCCGATGCCGATCGAGACGACCGTCTTCTTGCCATTCCAGATGGCTTCCCATTTTTCGATCGCCCTGGCCCGGAATTCATCGAACGCTTTCTGCGACGTCAGGCGAGGGAGATCCGAGGTCGGCTGTGCCATTGGCTTATTGCTCCTGGGCGGTCTCAGCGATGACCCGCTGAACCAGCTCATTGAACGATTCCGTGGTCAGGCGGCCATGGTAGTCGTCGTCCAGTTTCACAACAGGGGATTGATTGCACGCGCCGAGGCATCCGTTGACCACCTGAATGGTCAGCTCGCCGCCGGCGGTCGTCCCACCGTCACTAATCCCATACTTGTCGGCCATCTCCTGGACGAGCTTCTGGGATCCCATGACATAACAGGACATGCCGTGGCACATGAGCATGAAGTGCTTGCCGCGCGGCTGCGTACGGAAGTCGGCGTAGAACGTCAACAGGCCATAGATTCGATTGATCGTAGTGCCCAGCCGCTCAGCCACGATCTCCGCGGCTTCAACCGATACGTACCCGAAATGCTCATTGATCTCCTGCAACGCGCTGAGAATGAGCTCCTGGCCTTCCTGCCAGTCTTCGGGTTCGAAATGAGCCATCAACGTTCGAACGTAATCGAGATCGATTCCGTCCGTTTTCGCCGGCGCGTGCACAACTTCTGCCACAGTTCCCTCCCGGGCACATCCACGGGCGTCCCGAATCACGCCACACGTATGGCGCTCAGGTCCGTGGCGAGTATAGGGACGCCCGAAAAAGCAGTCAACGACCGATCACAACGTTCAGCTAACCGATCTGTATCGAGGCGTCCTGAACGATTATTCCCTTGCTTCTCGTTCGAAGAGCGACTTGAAATCGCCGTCGAACGTATCGAGGAACTCGTGCATTTCGAGCAGGTCGTCGACACCCACCGGATCGGCAAGCGATTCAGTCTCGGGCTCGATATCGACGAATTCGCCGTCGGTCTCAAAGGTGATCTCGACCGAACCGCCTGAAGCAAATCCGAACAGGGAGTCGGTATCGATTGGTGCAGAGTTGTCGCCGACCACAGCGGCGAAGCTTCGGGAATGGCAATCGCGGCACTGCACGATCATGAGCCAAACGTCCGATTTGCGAGAAACCACTTCGACGTCATCTTCGACAAAGCGTCGATGGCAGACGGCACAGCGATCCATGCGATCGACAACGATTCTGCGGATTTGGTTATCTGATGCGTCCATATTCTCTATTGCGGCTCCTGCGTTGTGCGGAGATCGCTAGTCTCCCCGACCTCGATCGAAATCGTCGGCATCCAGGGTATTGATAAATTCTCGGAAGATCGAAAGCTTCTCGTCGTCCAGGCGCGAATCGGTCGGCTTGTCTTCCGCCGGGGTCGTCTTCTGAGACTCCGCTGGGTCGTCGTCATCGTCTTCCAGATTCACTCCGGCGCGGTCCAGGACCGATTCATCGACGTAGATTGGCGAACCCGCGCGAACGGCAAGCGCAATCGCGTCGCTTGGGCGCGAGTCGAGCTCGACCGTGCGGCCGTTCACGTTGACCACGATGCGCGCGTAGAAGACATCCATCGAAAGGTTATTGACGATGACGTGCGCAATCGAGCCTTCCAAGTCGGTCAACAGCGAACGCATCAGATCGTACGGAAGCGGCCTGGGCGATTCGACGCCCTGGAGCTCCATCGCAATGGCATGTGCTTCGAACTCGCCGATCCAGATCGGCAAGTACCGCTCTCCGGACAGCTCCTTGAGCAACACGACGCGGCTATTCGTAATGCGGTTGTAGCGGATGCTCTTGACGACTGTTTCGATCATGACGGAACTTCCATGGCGCGCTTGGTCGGGATCTGATTTGGAGGCGGACGGCTGCCGCAAGCTGTTCATACCGTCGACATTCGAATTCTACAACGTTCGAATCGCCCAAAATGGATCCTTCGATCCCGTTCCTGACGCTCAACCACCGTTCCCGTTCAGCTCGTCGTAGTCGGCGGACGGAACGGTGCCAATGTGGCCGATCGGCCAATAGGTAATCCAGGCCTTGCCGACGATGTCGTCGATGGCCACCGGCCCGAAATACCGCGAGTCGGAACTGTGCGAACGATTGTCTCCGAGCACAAAGACCTGTCCCTCTGGGACAACGACGGGGTCGCAGGCTCGCGGTTGGCAATCAGTGGTGTCACCGTGGAGATACGTTTCGTCCAGCTCGATCCCGTTGACCCACACGCCCCCATCTTTGATCTCGACCGTATCCCCCGGCAAGCCAACGACGCGCTTGATGTACGGCTTGTCAGAAGTAACCGGGGGGCTGAAGACGATCACATCCCCGCGATTCGGTCCGGAAAACGGCTGAAACTCCTTGGCTTCCGCGTGGTCGACCCCGGGAATCCAGTCCACCACCGAATAGAGATCGTAGGTTGTGTACGCATTTCGGTTGACGAGCAGCATCTCACCGTTGACGAGACTGGGAAGCATCGAACTCCCATCGACGCGGAAATTGAGCACCAGCGCTCGTACTCCGACGAAGATGAGAATCGCGATCAGGGCCGTTTCGATGATCTCCCGTAGGACGCTGCCCTCTTTTTTCTGGGCAGGCGTCGAGGAAATCATGGGTTCGTCGGGCGTCGCGGAAACCGCGGGCTCGTCCGACCAATACGTATTGCCCGGCTTCGCCCAGTAGTTGTCGTCCGAGGAAGAGGAGGGGCGCGAGAATTCGGAATCGTCAGTTGTAGTCATTGCGTGTCCATGGTTGACGACGAAGTCGGCCATGAGGATACCGCACGAGCTTGTCAACAGACTGAGCGAATTCTGAAACGACAACGGCCGGATCGAAATCGACCCGACCGTCGTAGCAAGGGATTTCCCCTATTTCCTAGATCTCGTCCGCGCGGACCTGAGTCGAATCAACGCTCTGGCTCACGGTGCCCGCATTGGTCGAGGTCGCCGACGTGCCATCGCCAATTGCGTTGACCTCCTCGGACTCTTTCTTGAATTCCTTGATGCTCTTGCCCATCGCGCCACCGATCTCGGGCAGCTTACCGGCGCCAAAGATAATGACCACGATGATGAGAACGATAACGAGTTCTTGCCAGCCCAGACTTGGCATTTCAGAAGATCCTCCTCCGGCCACGTTACCGGAAAACGTTGGTGAGCGATTGGGCGAACCGTCGCGAGTATAAGAACGTGCGAAGGTCTCAGCAACCCGAGTTGCCTGCTGGGGGACCCGATGCGACGGGCCAAGCAGCAAACCATAGTATACTACGCAAGTTTGGACGATACCTGCCCGTCCAGATTTCACCAACCAAGATCGGAGACTCGATGAGCCAGCCCGCCGAACCAGTTCGGTTGACCGACGATGACGTCGATTTCCTCGTTTCTGTTTTGCGCAACGCGCCGGAACCTATTCCGACCAAAGCCCTGATCGAAGCGTTGCGAAATCGCAAGAGCTAAGTTGTCGCCGAATCGCAATTCGGTACCGTCAGGACAACCCATCGACGAACCGAGCCTCTGCCAAACGGAGTATTGAATACATGGTAACCATCGCGTCGGATACGCGTAGCTTCGCCGGTTCCAAAGCTGAGCAGGAGACCGCGTCCGAGCTTTTCCGTGTCCTGCAATCAGTTGGACGTTTCATGGCGATCGACGCGCCCATCCGCCTGTCGCTCGATTCGGCAGCCGAGTTCTTCGCCGAGAAGAAGATCTCCCAGGATGCCGTCGTGGCGGCCATCAAAGCAAACCCCGAGATTTTCCAGCTGGATGAGTCGGGCGATTCGCCGGTCATCGTCGGAAGCCGCGCGGGAACGACCAGGTTCGAGCGAGAGGTGGATCGCACCCACAGCTTTGCGACTCGGCTGATGACTCCTGCGCCCAAGTCCGAGCATGCGGACTCGTCGCTGCGCCCACGGCCCCGTATGGATTCGAATTGGTCGATCTTCGATGTGCAGACGACCGATCTGGACATGCCGTCGACGACAACGCTGGCCGCAAGCCTTTCGGTGGCTCAGCCGGTGGAAGAGGCCGAGGCGGACGTTACTCCAGCGGAAATCGAGGAAATCGTCGCCGAGGCGTCGCGGACGATCACCGTTCCGGCTGCCGCCCCATTGCCCACCGATGTCTCCGAAGCAACCGATGCTGAGCTCGAAGCGGCGTTGATCGAGCGGCTCGGCTCCGACGGTCAGGTGGCCATGTTCGATGGCCAATGGATGCTCGAAGACCGGGTTCCGCGCTTCAGCAAGGGAGAGCTGCGCAAGCTCAAGGACTACATCGTCGAGCAGGAGCAGCCCCTTACCGATGAGGTGCTGATTCAGGACGTCCTCGACGTTCGCCCGCGGTCGGCAGATTTCGGCCTTATGCGCTTCGCGCTCAATTATCGACTGTCGAAAGAGCATCGTGACTTCGAATTCGTCGGCACCAGCGGCCAACGGTTCTGGAGCACCTCGGCTCTGGCGCCGATCGGAACGACCCTCCGCAAACCGAACGAGATCGGCACCGACTACAAGTTCCTGCTCGAAGAGGCCGGCGCCCCGACTCCTCGCACCCGCAAGGAGCTCAGCCATGTGCTCACGTTCTACGAGTTCTCGCTTGGGCTGCTTCCATACGATGGGGAAATGCAGGAAATGATGGCCCCGCCGGTGACCGTGGGACAGCGAACGGCCGTGCTGACTTTCGAATGTCCGCAGGTGTACACCACCTATCTGGTTGAGCTCCGCTACCCAACGCCGAACCGCGGCGGGTTTATCGTGGGGCTGGATGATTTCTACACGGAGAATCTCGTTCCGGGCGCGCTGCTCTCGATCCGCGCGACCGAGAACGACGGTCACTACGTGGTGGAGTATGTGAACGCCGACAGCCAGAGTCAGCGACTGCTCGAGCTCGAGGAGCGCCGCCAGCGCTACGTCTTCCGCCCAACCTCGTTTGCCTGCGGCGTCATCGACGAAGCCTTGCTGACCGAGGAGCTGTGGTCCTCGCTCAATGGTGAGAAGCCGTTGGATGAGAAGACGCGCCGCCGCCCGGAAACCGTGGTCGCCATGACGTTCGAGCGTATCGGTAAGACCTTCGAAGGCGGCGGGTTCACAGCCTCGTTCGCGCAGCTTCTGGCCGGCGTCAATATCGAGCGCCCATTCTCCGAAACGCTGTTGCGCTCGATTCTGGAGCACGATGACACCGGCGCGTTTGCCAAGGATCCAGACGGACCCGATGACTACACCTACATTCCCGGAAACCCTGCCTAGCGGCGAATCCGGTCCGCTCGCCCCGACGATCGCAGCGATCGTCGGGGGTGATTTTTCACGTTCTCGCCTGGCCGCGCTCTCCGATCTCGATCGGGAGCGCGCAACATATCTGCGGCAGCATTGGCTCGAGATTCCGTCCACGGAGCGTCATGCGCTTCTGTTGGCACTCGCCGAGCTCTCGGAGGAGTCGGTCGAGTTCAATTTCAATCGCGTCTTTCGCGTTGCGCTCGAAGATCCCGATCCGGTAATCCGCCAGTTGGCCATTGTCGACCTCTGGGAGGATACCGGTGTGGACCTGCCGAGTATCTTCGTCCGTATGCTCCGATCAGATGAATCCGACGATGTACGCGCGGCCGCAGCCGACGCGCTATCGGCCGCAAGCGATGCGATTGCCGACGGCGATGCGCATCTGCTCGACCGCGAGGACCTGATCGAGCTGTTCTTGGAGCTCGTCGAAGATCCGCTCGAATCGCCCCTGGTGCGCCGTCGCGCGCTGGGAGCCGTGGCAGCCTTTGCCGGCGATCCTCGCATCCCGGAGCTCATCAGGCTGGCGCTGGATGACGACGATCAAACGGTCGTGGCCGGGGCGATCTATGCCATGGGCCGCACATCGAGCGCGCGCTGGGTCCCTGAGCTGATCGAGTTCATGCAAAGCGAAGACGCCGAGCTTCGATTCGAAGCTGCCCGCGCGTCCGGTCTCTTGGGGGAAGCCGATGTCGTGCCAGAGCTGGCCGAGCTCGTCTACGATCCCGACTCGGAGGTCCGATCGGCGGCGCTCGACGCACTGGGATCGATCGGCGGCCCGGCCGCCATTCGCGTCCTCCGCCAGGTGGAGCAGGACGAGGACTTCGATGATACCAGGCTGGTCGACGAAGCGCTCGATGCAGCATTCGCTGCAATCAACCCGCTCGAACGGCAATCCTGAGGAGACTGAATTGTCCCTGATCAACCGGCGAGTGGTCGAAGACCGCGACGCCTGGAATGAATCCCTTGCCAATCTGGATGGCCATTTGCTGCAGACCTGGCAGTGGGGTGAATTCAAACGTGAGCATGGGTGGCGGCCGGAGCGAGTCGCCATCGGCGAGCGGGAGACACGGGCGATGGCGCAGGTGCTCTTTCGCCACAAGGGGCCGGCCAGCGTGGGCTATGTCCCACGCGGTCCGGTTGTCGCCCCGGACGATCTCGAGGCAGCCAAGCTGCTCCTGGACGCGATCGACAATGCCGCCCGGCGGCATCGCGCCCTCTATATCATCATCGAGGCGAATACCGAGATCGCCGGACTTACGCGCCACCCACTCCCTGGACTAGAACTGGGACCCGCACATCTGCAACCGGGACGGACCGTCATGGTTCCGCTTCTCGATGACGACCAGATTCTGGCGGGCATGCATCAGAAGACGCGGTACAGTGTGCGGCTTGCTCCCCGGAAGGGCGTCGTGGTGGATCGGCATGTTGGGGACGACCTCCCCGCGGTCGCCGAGTTCTACCACATGCTCAGCGAAACCTCCCGTCGCAACGAGTTCGGGATTCACACGCTCGACTACTACAGCTCGTTCATGCGGCATTTTTCGGACAACGCGACGCTGCTCATCGCCCGAGTCGATGGCCATCCCGCCGCGGGCATTATCGCGGTGGCTTTCGGCCGAGACGCCATCTACATGTACGGGGCTTCCGATACGCAATATCGATCGGTTGGCGCGGCGTTCAATCTCCAGTTCCAGGCGATGCAATGGGGAAGAGCACAGGGAGCCAGCCAATATGACATGTGGGGGATTCCGGATGTCGATCCCCCAAAGGACAATGAGCATCGCGATCGGGTGCCGGCCACCAAGGGAGATGACTGGCGCGGTCTCTATCGATTCAAGACAGGGTTCGGCGGGTCGATCGTAAGCTATCCGCCGGCGATCCAGCGAACCTATCACCGGCAACTCGGCAGGCTTGCGGATCGGCTGGTCGGGCGATCACAATGACGGTCACCCTGGCCGATTTGGCGCGCGTCGTGCCGGGAGCCGCTCTCGACGGTGGCGACGGTGTTGAGATCGTCGACATTCAATACGATTCGCGGCTCGTCCGGCCCGGTGCGCTCTTCGTTGCGCTTCGCGGTGGCTATGTCGATGGGCACGACTTCATTGCCGGGGCAGTCGCCAACGGCGCCGCCGCGATCATGGCCGACCACGCGGTCGACTGGCCCGTACCGCTCCTGATCGCTCCCGATACCCGAGCCGCGCTTTCCCCTGTCTCGGCGGAATTCTTCGGCCACCCATCGCAACACCTCTCCGTCATCGGTATCACCGGAACCGACGGCAAGACGACGACGAGCTACCTGGCAGACGCAATTCTCAGCAACGCCGGTCTGACGACGGGGGTTATCGGCACGGTATCGGTCAAGATTGCCGATCAAGTGGTTCAGCACGAAACGCGACAGACGACGCCCGAATCGATGGAGATCCAGCGACTCCTGCGTCAAATGGTCGATGCTCGCGTCGAATGGGCGATCCTGGAAGCCACGTCGCATGGTTTGGCGCAGCACCGCCTGGACGATGTTCGATTCCAGGTTGGCGCAGTCACCAACATCACCCACGAGCATCTCGAGTTTCACAAGACGATCGAGGCATATCGCGCAGCCAAAGCTACACTCTTCGATCGCGTTTCATCCGTCGGTGGGAACGCCGTCGTCAATCTGGATGACGACGGTGCGCGAGACGTCATTCCGCACGCGTCCGGAGCCACGCTGACCACGTACAGCTGCCGGGACACGACCGCGGATCTCCACGCAACCGAGATCGAGATTGCGGTCAACGGAACGCGATTCGTTGTCGAGCATCGCGGCCATCGCGTGCGATTCGAAAGCCCGCTGATCGGTCAGTTCAATGTCGAGAACGCGCTTGCCGCAATCGGCATTGCCCGCGCGGCCGGTCTCGAGCTGGAACAGATTGCGGTGGGGCTCAAGAACGCCCCGGCTATTCCCGGGCGCATGCAACGTGTGGACGAAGGCCAGCCATTCTCGGTCATCGTCGACTACGCGCATACGCCAGAATCGCTCCAGAAGCTGCTCACGCTGCTGAAGTCGCTGAGCCCGTCGAGCAGAATCATTGCGGTAAGCGGCAGCGCGGGCGAACGTGATGTACCCAAACGCGCGCTTCAGGGCGGCATCTCCGCCCGGTTCGCCGATTTCAGCGTGTTCACGAATGAGGATCCTCGTTTCGAGGACGCGCAGAGGATCATCGACCAGATCGCCAGCGGGGCGATCGCGACCGGTGCTCGGCCCGGTGAGGATTTCCTGACGATCGTGGATCGTCAGGAAGCGATTCGGGCCGCACTCGATCGGGCGCAGCCCGGAGACATCGTGCTTTTGGCCGGCAAAGGGCACGAACGCTCGATCATCTGGAACGGCGAGAAAATCCCGTGGGATGAGCCAGCAGTCGCAGCTGAATTGCTCCGCGCGCGCGGCTACTCGCGGACGGGTTGAGCATCCTCGGGCTTGGGACGCAACGCCAGGCCGACATCAATCAGCTGCTGCTCGTCGATCGGTGAGGGCGCGTCGAACATGAGATCGACCCCTCGCTGATTCTTGGGGAAGGCCATGACCTCACGGATGTTGTTCTCATCCGCGGCGAACATCACCCAGCGATCGAGCCCCATCGCGATGCCGCCGTGCGGCGGCGCGCCGAATTCGAGCCCGTCGAGGACAGCCCCGAACCGCTCCTGCTGCGCGTCTGGCGGGTGGCCCATCATCGCGAAGATCTTCGACTGGTCCTCCCGCTTGTGCATTCGCACCGAGCCGCCGCCGATCTCGAACCCGTTCAGCGTCAGATCATATTGCTTGGCGCGCACCGCACCCGGGTCAGTTTCGAGCAACGAGCGATCCTCTTCGAGGAATCCGCAGAAGGGGTTGTGTGTCGCGTCCCACCGCTGGCCTTCTTCGTCCCATTCGAGCAACGGAAACTCATAGATCCAGAGGAAATGGAACTCGTTCGGGTCGGCCAGGCCGAGCACGTCGCCGAAATGCGACCGCAGCTCCGCTAGCGCCTTCGACACGACGTCGAACGTGTCGGCAACGATCAACACGAGATCGCCGTCCCTTGCGCCAATATCCGTCGTGAGCGCTGCAATCTCCGTCTCACTCAGGAATTTCGCGATTGGGGATTTCACCTCGCCGTCGCGAAGCGCAAAGGTTGCGAGCCCTTTGGCTCCGTTCGCC
Organism: Thermomicrobiales bacterium; assembly: GCA_023957115.1. Lineage (GTDB taxonomy): Bacteria > Chloroflexota > Chloroflexia > Thermomicrobiales > UBA6265 > JAMLHN01. The sequence goes on along the minus strand of JAMLHN010000013.1, from coordinate 72,222 downwards.
TTGGCAATCTCGGTGATTTCATCGATCTGGCTGCGGGAATATCCGGCACAACCGGGAACGACGATGGCCTTGATCACGCCGCCGTTCTCGATTACTCCCGCAAATGCCTTGAATCCGGTGCTGCGTAGTGCATCCGTAACATTCTGGAATTCGAGTCCAAAGCGAAGGTCGGGCCGGTCGCTCCCGAAGCGATCCATGGCTTCGGCGTAGGTCATACGCGTAAACGGACGGCTGGACATCCGCTTCTCGGTGAACTTCTCGGTCAGCTCGATGAAGAGCTGCTCGATCAGGCCCATGATGTCTTCTTCCTCAACGAACGACATCTCGATGTCCAGCTGCGTGAACTCGGGTTGGCGATCCGCCCGCTGCGCCTCGTCGCGGAAGCAGCGGGCGATCTGGAAGTAGCGATCCAGACCAGCCACCATCAGGAGCTGCTTGAGCTGCTGGGGTGACTGCGGCAACGCATAGAACTCGCCGGGGAACCCGCTCGACGGTACGACAAAGTCGCGTGCGCCCTCGGGTGTGCTCCGAATGAGCAGGGGAGTCTCGACCTCGACGAAGCCACGGTCATCGAGATAGTCGCGCATGTACTTCACGATCTGATGCCGCAGGATCACATTGCGTTGCATGCGCTCGCGGCGCAGATCGAGATATCGGTATTTCAACCGCAGGGACTCGTCGACATCGCTTTCTTCATTGATGTAGAAGGGCGGGTTGACTGCGGTGTTGAGCACCTCGAGATCGTGGACCTCGATCTCGATATCACCGGTCGCAAGCCTTGGATTTCGCGTGCCCTCGGGCCGCTCTCGCACGATCCCAGTTGCTTCCAGGACGAATTCGTTGCGCACATCGCTGGCAATCTCATGCGCCGCGGGAGCGATTTCGGGATTGAACACGATCTGTGTCAACCCGTAGCGGTCGCGCAGATCGATGAAGATGAGACCGCCCAGATCGCGCCGTCGATTGACCCAGCCGCGCAGCACCACTTGCTCGCCGGCATTCACGGCGCGGAGGGAGCCACAGGTGAGTTTGCCGGTTACTGCTGGATCGACATCGCGAAACGTAGACACACGAATCCCCTCTTCAAAAACAGAAACAGAACGCCGTTTGGTTCAGTTCGATGTGTATTTCTGGTCGAGCGCCGCCTGAAGCTCGGCCTCCGGATCGCGCCCCGCGGCGATCGCGGCCTCGATGAGCGCGAGCAGCTCGACGCCGCCGGGAAGCGTTCCGCCGGTCGGTTCGACCGGCGACTCTCCCGCTATCGTCACCGCTTTGGCGATCGCCGGCATCGACTTCGGTAGCCGATCATACTTGCTTCGCGGTTTGGACGCGTCTCCGCGTTCCTCCCGTTTGATGCGTTGCCAGGTCGACAATACCGCTTCGGGTGTCTCGGCGGCCTCGTCTCCAAAGACGTGTGGGTGACGGCGGATCAATTTCCGGTTGACGAGCTCATAGACATCTTCGATGGTGAACTCACCCCGTTCCTCCGCGATCTGGGTCACCAGGGCGACTACCAGAATCAGGTCGCCGAGCTCTCCCGCAAGGGACGCAGCGTCATCGTCCTCGATCGCGTCGATGACCTCATAGGCCTCCTCGGCAATCTTGGGAGCGAGGGACCTCCAGTCCTGCGCGCGATCCCACGGGCATCCATCCGGCGAGCGAAGGTAGGCGATGATCTCGTGCAATCGCTGGGCGCTGCGCCAGGTTTCCTCATCCGGCAATGGAGCGACATCGACCTCGAGCGAACTGTCATCGCCCATACCCGCGGTGACGTCTTCATATTGCCCATAGACCCGCTCGAGCACCGTCAGGACAGCGGGCACCTCCGACTCCTGGAGTCCGACGACGCGTGTCCGACGATTCGGAGCGATGTCGAGCAACGGTCCGGAAAACGGAGCTTCCTCGATACGGCGCAACAGCCCGCTGCCGTCAATGATCTGTTCCGAGCTTCCCATCAACTAGCTCTTCGGATTCTGAGCGCTGTCGTTCAGACTCAGGACCGCCATGAATGCTTCCTGCGGGATCTCGACGCTACCAACCATCTTCATGCGCGCCTTGCCCTCTTTCTGCTTTTCGAGCAGCTTGCGCTTGCGCGAGATGTCCCCGCCGTAGCACTTCGCCAGCACATTCTTGCGCATTGCCTTGACGGTCTCGCGTGCGACGATACGGCTTCCGATCGACGCCTGAATCGGCACATCGAACATCTGCCGCGGAATCAGGCGACGGAGCGCATTGACCAGCTCACGGCCGCGGGAATGGGCCTCGTCCCGGTGCGTGATGATCGAAAGCGCGTCGACGGCAATACCATTGACGAGCACGTCGAGCTTGACGAGATCGGATGGCAGCAGCGCCTTGAACGTGTAGTCGAGCGAGGCATACCCCTGGGTGCGGCTCTTGAGCTGATCGTAGAAATCGATGATGACCTCCCCGAGCGGCATCTCGAAATTGAGCTGCACACGATCCTCGTCGAGGTAGGTCATCTCCTTGAACGTACCGCGACGTGCGGTTACCAGCTCCATCACGTTGCCGATATACCGAGCCGGCACGATGACCGTCAGATTCATCCACGGTTCGAGAATCTCGTCGATCGATCCGGGATCGGGAAGGTCGGAGGGGTTATCGATGACGATGGTTTCGCCGCTTCGCATGTGGACTTCGTATTCCACGCTCGGCGCGGTGGTCAACAGATCGAGCTTGTATTCCCGTTCGAGCCGTTCCTGGATGATCTCCATATGGAGCAAGCCCAGGAATCCCGCGCGGAATCCGAATCCCAACGCGGCCGAAGATTCCGGCTCGTAGACCAGCGAAGCATCGTTCAGGTTGAGTCGATCGAGCGCGTCCCGCAATACCGGGTAGTCCTCACTGTCGACCGGATAGAGCCCGGCAAAGACCATCGGCTTGGCCGGGCGATATCCCGGCACGGCGTCCTGCGCGGGACGCATTGCGCTGGTGATCGTGTCGCCGACCTGGAGATCCTTGACGACCTTGAGACCGGTTGCGATATATCCTACCTCTCCGCAATAGAGTCCATCGACCGGGCGCATGTCTGGAGAGAAGAAGCCGAGCTCGAGGACGTCCGCTTCTTTTCCGGACGCCATCAGACGAATGCGTTCATCGTTGCGAATCGAGCCGTCGACCATCTTCACATAGGCGATCACGCCCTTGTAGGGATCGTAATGGGAATCGAAGATCAGTCCACGGGCAGGCGCATCCGGGTCTCCCGAGGGCGCCGGCATGTGCTTGACAACCGCTTCGAGCACATCTGGAATACCAACGCCCGATTTTGCCGACGCCAGCACGACTTCGTCATCCAGCAGACCGATCACATTTTCGACTTCCTGGCGGACGCCTTCGGGGTTGGCGCCAGGCAGATCGATCTTGTTGATGACCGCGATGATGGCAAGGCTCTGCTCGAGTGCCAAATAGACGTTGGCCAGGGTTTGCGCCTCGATACCCTGGCTGGCATCGACCACCAGCAATGCGCCCTCGCAGGCGGCCAGCGACCGGCTGACCTCGTAGGAGAAGTCGACATGGCCGGGGGTGTCGATCAGGTTGAGCTGGTAGGTCAGACCGTCGGACGCCGTGTAGTTCATGCGAACGGCGCGCGCCTTGATCGTGATGCCCTTCTCGCGCTCCAGATCCATCGAGTCCAGCAGCTGTTGAACCATCTGTCGCGATTCGACGGTGCCGGTGAACTCGAGCAGGCGATCGGCAAGGGTGGATTTGCCGTGGTCGATGTGCGCGATGATGCTGAAATTCCGGATCCGCTCCAGCGGAACCCGGGCATCGCGAGACGTTCCTACCAGGAGCGAAGCATCGACCGACATAGTAGGAGAGTATAGTCGAGCGCCGGGCAAACCCAAGGCCCAACTAGCCAATTCGCGCGAGGTGGCGTACGCGCGTGCGCACCTTGTTCATGCCGTTGCGGGCTTCTGGCAGTCCAAGGAGCCACGCGGCCAGGAAATAGGCCGCCGCGCATGCGCCGACCGCGATCGCCAGCATCCCCAGCTGGATGATTCGGTTCGGGTCGTCACCCGCCGTGAGTCGATCGAGCTTGGGAGCGAGCAGCGCCGATACCAACGCCATGACGGCAGTGGCCATGACGATCTTCGAGAGCCAGACGCCGAACTCGGTTCCGAATCCGCCGATCCGTCTCCGCAGGATGACGATCAGGATGAACGCCTCGATACCGGTGCTGACGCTGAGCGCCAGAGCCAGCCCGACATGTCCCATCGAGCCCAGCAGGGCTTTGCTCAACACGATATTGACCACGATGATGAAGATGCCCGCGGCGACCGGGGTGACGGTGTCCTTCATAGCATAGAACGTCCGCGCCAGGACTTCCACCAATCCGTACCAGACCAGGCCGAGCGCAAGAAATGCCAGTGGCTCCGAAGCCAGAATGGTCGAATCGGCGGTGAAATTGCCGGATTGGAAAATCGTCTGAAAGAGCGCGGTCCGGAATTCGAATAAGCCAATGGCTGCCGGAATGAGGAGGAGAAGCAGTGGCCGGAGCCCACGTTGCAAGGTATTGCGGAAGGCGTCGATATCCCCCAGCTCGAACTGGGCCGCCATCGTCGGGAAAACGACGGTCGAGATACTCAGCGCCAGCACCCCATTGGGCAACATCAGCATCTGCCAGGCGTAGTTCAGTGCAGAAACACCGCCCTCTCCTGTTTGAGAGGCAAAGTGGTTCACGGCCACGAAGTTGATCTGGAATGCGGCCTGCCCGATGACACGCGGCAAGAGCAGGATTCCCACTTCCGAGAGCCCGGCGACGTTGCGCGAGAGCGTCGGCCGAAATCTCATTCCAGTACGAATCACACCGGGAATCTGAATGCCCACGTGCAGTAATGCGCCAATGAGGACGCCGATGGTGACGCCTTCGATTCCATATTCGGGCGCCAGGAAAAGCGCCGCTAGCACAATGGCCAGGTTGTAGACCACGGGCGCGAGCGCCGGCAACGTGAACTGGAGATGTGTCTCCAGGATCCCTTTGGCGGCAATGCCCATGCCCAGCAACAAGGGTGAGAGCAGCAACATGCGCATCGTCTTGATTGCCAGATCCATCGCATCGGGCGGAAGATCGGGTGCGACGACGTAGCGCATCAGGGGGCCGGCGAAGACAAAGGTAATCAGCCCGAGCACGATTGTGGTCAGGGCTGTCCAGGTGATGACCGCTGACGCGAGCCGATCGGCGTCGTCCTCCTCACCACGAGCGAGGAAGCCCCCGAAGACCGGGATAAATGCCGCCCCGAATGAACCTGACATAATGACAAGGAAGAGCAGGTCCGGAATGCGAAACGCGCTGACATACGCGTCGTACTCGCTGGAAGTGCCGAAGCGATTGGCGAGAACGATCTCCCGCAAGAGACCGAGCAGCCGGCTGGCGAGAAAGGCAACGCCGATGATGACGGCGCTCTTGGCCATCGACGACGTGGCAGATGGCGCCGGGGCGGCGCCGGGGTAGATGTTTCCCTCGTCGAGTCCGAATTCGTCGACGATGTCTTCGGACCAGGGCGGCAGGGGGGCGTTGCTTCGGGTGGTCACGATTTGGTATTATTGCCCGTCGCGACGCGAGCAGCGGGCGCAGCTTCGTGGTGTCGAAATGCTGCGAAGACCATGGTTACCTGACTCTATTGAGGTGAATCGAGATTGGCGAATAGCAAATCGGCTGAGAAGCGTATCAGGGTTGCCGAGCAAAAGCGACTTCGGAACCGCCCATATCGCACCGAGGCTCGGACCTACGTGAAGAAGGCTGAGCTTGCGATTCGAGCTGGCGATGCCGATGCCGCGGCAACGGCGGTGGGCGATGCGATTAGCACGCTGGACCGCGTGGCGAATCGCGGCGTCATCCACGCGAACAATGCGGCGCGACGCAAGTCTCGCCTTATGAAGAAGTACAACGCGATGGGTTCTGAAGCCTAAATCTCGCGGCGCGCCAGCAGCGAGCACATTTGCATTGGGAAGCCGGTGGCGAACGCGCTACCGGTTTTCGCTTGGTCCGGTGACTCCGGCGACCAGATCGACCAGCGCCTCGTCCGGATTGCGCAATCGGCCCGTTTTGAACTTGCGATCGGTCTCCAGCGCCATGCGTAGCTGCCGAGCCGGAGCGACCCGCGCCCGTTGCGCCGCCTGCGTCACCGGCCGCATGCGGTTCGCGTTCGCTAGTCCGAGCGCTTTCCCTGCCTGCAGGGGATCGGTCGGACGCCCGGGAGCCAGCGCCGCAACCGCAAGCTCCACTTGCTGGTAGATCTGAGCCAGGGTGCGGCTGGCGTCCTCACCGGCCATCTGGGCATTGCGCGTTTCGAGCAAAGCATTCCGCTGATTCCCGCCCACGACCGCGTCGAGCAGTGGAAAGATCCGTTCCTCGGTTCGTTGCGGAATCAGATCAGCAACCAGCTCACCCGTGATGGCCTCGGGATACGCGGCAAGCGCCAGCTTGGCAATCTCGGACTCGAGCTGCTCGATCGAGGGCGGTTTGTCGAAGGCGCGATTCTGGGGTGCTTGCGGCCAGTACGCGGGGAAGAGTCGATCGAGGAGCTGCCGAGAGACGCCGTTGTCGATCTTCGATCCGTTGTCATGCGCTAGCTGACGGGTCAGTTCGACCAGCGCCTGCCCGCGTGGCGCGTCGTTGCGCGAGATCTGGATATCGTCCGGGAGTTGTTTACGCAACGTTTGGCTCAGCTCCCCAAGGTCCGGATCGAAGAGAATGAGCGTGGTGGTCACAGGAACGGCAGCTACCAGACGCGCAAGATCGCAGTCGGCCTTCACCCGGCCGCCGCGGCCCCCCTTCGAGCTCGATTGACTCAGGAGACCGCTCAGGACGATAACGCGCTGGCTCCCGAAGAATGGAGCCGCGGTAACCGCCGCGAACATCGCGTCGAAGGAGTTTCCGATCGCATCGATCCGATCGGTATTCATCCCGTCCGCATCGACCTCGTCGAGCAGGCGGTTCAGCGATCGCTTGGCGAGCGCTCGATCGGCGCCGAGAATAACAGAAAGCAACGTGACATTCTCCCGGAGAAGCGGCCGACCCCGCAATGCCGTGTGTGGCGGAGCCCTGAACCTGCATTAGCAGGTGGGAACCACTCAAGGCGGTTCCCGACTCATATGATTTATCGGCTCACGACCACGCCACGATGCACGCACACCGCAGAGTCGACAAGCGAAGAGCGTACACCAACCGAATGTCATTTGACCGCTTTCTGATGCGATACTCTTCGACTGCGCATCGACGCACCGTCGATCGACTGAGGAGTACAACACATGCCCAACGAATCGGATCGACGGCGAGTGGTCGTCACCGGCATCAGCGCCATCTCACCGATCGGCCTCGATGCCGAATCGACCTGGTCGGGCCTGCTGGCCGGGATATCGGGAGTCGGCCCCATCACGAGATTCGATGCAACCGACTTCGAAACCCGGTTCGCCGGTGAGGTCAAAGGCTTCAAACCCGATGAGATCCTCGGCAAGAAGGACTACCGGCGGATGGACCGTTACTGCCAGCTCGGGGTGGCCGCGGCGATTGCGGCGGCCGAGCATGCCGGACTTGCCGAGCGGCCAGCCGACCCGTTGAGAACCGGAGCGCTCATCGCAACCGGCATGGGAGCGATCGAGACGATCGAAACGGGGATGGAAACCCTGCTGGACAGGGGCCCGGGGAGAATCGGACCGTTCTTCATGCCAATGATGCTGGCCAATATGGCAAGCGGACACGTCTCGATGCGGCTGGACGCCAAAGGACCGAACATGGCGACCGTATCGGCGTGCGCCAGCTCCGCGCATGCGCTCGGAGAGGCAACGCGATGGATTCGCGACGGCATGGCCGATGTGGTGTACGCCGGCGGTTGTGAGGCGCCGGTTTCGCGGCTCAGCGTCGCGGGATTCAACGCCATGGGCGCGCTCTCCCGGCGAAACGACGATCCTGCCGCGGCGAGCCGTCCCTTCGATCTCGGCCGCGACGGCTTTGTGGTTGGCGAGGGGGCGGCCATCCTGGTGCTGGAGGAGCTGGAGCATGCGCGAGCACGAGGCGCGACCATCCTGGCGGAGATAGCGGGATACGGCGCGACCGACGACGCCAACCACATCGTCCAGCCCTCACCGGAAGGCGAGGGCGCGGCCCGGGCCATGCGCCTCGCACTCGAAGACGCAGGCCTCACCCCGGACGAGATCGACTACCTGAACGCCCACGGCACGTCAACCCCCCTCAACGAGAAGTTCGAGACCCAGTCGATCAAGGGCGCGTTCGGTGAATTTGCCGCTTCGCTCCCCATCAGCTCGACCAAGTCGATGACCGGGCACTTGCTGGGTGCGGCCGGCGCGTTGGAAGCGGCAATTTCCGTGCTGGCCATTCGTGACCAGATCGCCCCGCCAACGATCAACTACGAAACCCCCGACCCGGATTGCGATCTCGACTACATCCCGAACGCCAAGCGCCCGCTCGACATCTCAGCGGTCATGTCGAACTCCATGGGGTTTGGCGGGCACAATGTGTCGCTCGTGTTGGCCAAGATGTAGATCGGTCCAGGGGCTTGGCAAAAGGCAGTGGGCAAAAGTGAAGTGAAGTGCTCGTATCAGCACTCACTATTGCCCATTTCCTCTTGCCTTTGAAACCTAATCCAGATATCCGCGCAACTGGCGGCTATATGAGGGATGGCGCAATTTCCTGAGCGCCTTCGCCTCGATCTGGCGGATACGCTCGCGCGTGATTCCGAACTCCCGGCCGACTTCTTCGAGGGTTCGGAACCGTCCGTCTTCCAGTCCGAAACGCAGAACGATGATGCGCCGCTCGCGTTCGCTCAGCTTGTCGAGCGCTTCGGCGATCTGCATCTTCAGGAGTTGATGGGAAGCGAGCTCGACGGGCGCCGGCAACGTGCTGTCCTCGATGAAATCGCCCAAGAACGCCTCGCCGTCCTGTCCAACCGGAGCTTCCAGCGAGATCGGATGCCGGCTGACATCGAGTACCTGACGGATCTTCTCGTCTGTCATATCCATCGCCCGTCCGATCTCCTCGGCGGTCGGCTCGCGCTCGTAGATCTGCTGCAGCCGGTGTGACGTCTTGCGTACGCGGTTGATCGTCTCACCGACATGGACCGGGAGCCGAATCGTGCGGCTCTGGTCGGAGATGGACCGCGTAATCGCCTGCCGAATCCACCAGGTCGCATACGTGCTGAATTTGAACCCACGCTTGTAGTCGAACTTGTCGGTTGCCTTCATGAGCCCGATATTGCCCTCCTGGATCAAATCCAGGAACGACATTCCCCGCCCGACATACCGTTTGGCCACCGATACGACCAACCGCAGATTTGCCTGGATCAGGTGCGCCCGCGCCCGCTCGCCATCATCGATCAAGGCGAGCAGGGATTTTCGCTCCGCTGGCGAGAGGTCTGGCTCTTCGTCCAATCTATCCTGTGCGAACTTGCCGAGCTCGATTCGTTTGGAGAGATCGACTTCTCCCTGCATGGTCAGCAGGTCGGTCTCGCCAATCTGTTGCAGGTAGAGCCGTACCGAATCGCCTACGCCGGACGGTTGCTCGACCCGCTCCTCCTGCGATTGACGGCGATCGTGGTCCGTCTGTGCTGGAGCCGAGTCGAGAACATCGATTCCTTCGGTAACCAGCGAGGTATAGAGTTGATCGAGATGCTCGATCTGATCCTCAGCGTTCGGAAAGAGAGCCAGAAGATCGTCGGTCAGCAGGTATCCCTGCGTGCGTCCCTTTTCCATGAGATCGGACATCGTGGATTCCTGCTCTTCCGAATGAACCCCGATCCGCTCAACCCCGAGCGTCACAGGAGTGCGGGTGAACTGCATAACAAAACATCCCGCGCGTCGTCGAACGTGGGATGTTCACAGGCAAGCGTTTCAGTTGTGGCGGCTCGGCTCCGAGCACGTAATCATAATTCGAAGTTCTCGCTCAGGAAATCTGTCGATGTATGCTCACAGAATATACCAAATAGTGATTGAGAAATCAATTGATTGAAAACTGTTCACAATTGGATCGAAATGAGCCCAATGTTATACTTTGCCGGTTGTACGCTTGATCATCTTTAGAGGAATGCGAATCCATGTCGGGACATTCAAAATGGGCAACTATCAAGCGACAGAAGGGCGCCAACGACCAGAAGCGTGGTCAACTGTTCACCAAACTGGGACGTGAGATCGCCGTAGCCGTTCGCGCTGGCGGTCCCGACCCGGAGGCCAACTTCCGTCTGCGCCTCGCCATTCAGAAGGCACGCGCCGAGAATATGCCGAAAGATAATATCGACCGCGCCATCGAGCGCGCATCCGGGGCGGGCAATACCGACAATTTCGACGAGGTTTCGTACGAGGGCTACGGTCCCGGCGGCGTGGCGGTCGTCATTCAGGCGCTGACCGACAACCGCAATCGCACGGTCGGGGAAGTTCGCTCTGCCCTGACTCGGGCCGGCGGCTCGCTCGGCGAGTCGGGATCGGTCGCCTGGATGTTCGACAATGTCGGGCTGATCTCGGTCGAGGCCGATGGCCAGGACCCCGAAGAGATCGCGCTCGTCGCGATCGACGCGGGAGCAGAAGACGTTTCGATCGACGACGACGGCATCGAGGTCTATACGGAGGTGCAGAACCTCCACGTCGTACAGGATGCGCTCGTGAGCGCCGGCATCAATGTCAACTCCGCGGACCCGGTCATGAAACCAAAAGCGACGGTCACGCCAGATTCAGGCGCCGCGATCAAAATCATCAAGCTGCTGGAGAAGCTCGAAGATCTCGACGATGTCCAGCAGGTGTATTCGAACCTCGAATTCACCGACGAGCTGCTGGCCGAAGCCAGCTGACGCCTCACATCCGGGGCGGTGCCACTATGATCGTGCTTGGTATCGACCCTGGAACCGCTCGGCTCGGATACGGCGTTATCGACACCGCGGGCCGCGAGCCGGCTTTGATCGACTACGGTATCGCCGAGACCCATCCCACCGACTCCATGCCCGATCGGCTCTTGCAGATCTACGGCAATATCCGGCTGTTGCTCAACGATCACGACCCGGATGTCATGGCCGTCGAAAAGCTCTTCTTTGCCCGCAATGTGACCACCGCGATCGCGGTGGGACAGGCGCGCGGCGTGGTTCTGCTGGCCGCCGCGGAACGCGGCATCCCAGTCCGCGAATACAGCCCGAGCGAGGTCAAGCACGCAATCGTGGGCTATGGCAAGGCGGACAAGGCCCAGATTCAGGAAATGGTGCGCATCATCCTGGGACTCGATCATATTCCCCGGCCGGATGACGCGGCGGATGCGCTGGCCATCGCTGTTTGCGACGCGCACATGACCAGCGGCTATGGAGCATTCATTTCATGAGCCAACGGCTCGATGTCGCCATGGTCGAACGCGGTCTCGTTCCTACCCGGAGCAAGGCTCAGGCATTGATCATGGCCGGCGTCGTCCGCGTCGGCGAGCGTACCGCCCAAAAAGCGGGAGAACCCGTTGGCGCGGATTCCCTGGTATCGATCGCAAAGGCTCCCCGGTTCGTGAGCCGCGGAGGAGAGAAACTCGACCGAGCACTCACTGCCTTCGGAATCGATCTGGAGGGCAACATCTGTGCGGACATCGGGGCCAGCACCGGCGGCTTCACCGATGTCATGCTCCAGCATGACGCCCAAACGGTGTATGCGATCGACGTTGGGTACGGGCAGATCGCGCTCGAGCTCCGAAACGATCCGCGGGTCGTCGTGATGGATCGGACCAACGCCCGATACCTGGAATCGCTGCCGCAGCCCGTGGACTTCACGGCGATCGACGCATCGTTCATTTCGCTTTCGAAACTCTTTCCGGCTGTGGTGCGCATCTCCCGTCCGGGCGCGGCGCTCGTTGCGCTTGTCAAACCGCAGTTCGAAGCGGGGAGGGGAGAGGTGGGGAAGCACGGCGTCGTTCGTGACCGCACCGTACACGTCCGGGTCCTGCACGAGGTGATCGCATCAGCTGCCGAGCACGATCTACAGCTCGCGGGACTGACCGCATCGCCAATCAAAGGCCCGGCCGGGAATGTCGAGTTCCTCGGCTATTTTCTGCACACCGAACGACCCGATCCGACGCTCGATCTCTCCGCCGCGATCGACTCAGCGCTTTCGGAGGCTCCCCAATGAGGCAGAGTGATCCATTCGACGATCTGATCGGCGCGCTGAACGGCGGAGCCGGGACCGACGAGATCGCCGGCGTTCGTATCGACCATGGCCGACGCACGCGGACCGGCGCGCCGGAGGTCATCTACGGTCGCGGCAAACACCTGGATCAGGTGCTCGCGGCATTCGAGCGACTCCTGCACATCGACGGGCGCGCAATCGCCGCGCTCATTCCGGCGGAGCGTGCGGCGATCATCGAAACCGCGCTGGGATCCAAGGGGTACGAGTGCATGTACGATCCGATCGGGTCGACGCTGGTGGCGTTCGCCGCAGACCGCGCCCTGGTTGCGTCTGGCGGCCGGGTGGCCATTCTCACGGCCGGCTCGTCGGATCGACCGGCCGCGGCACAAGCCGGAACCATGCTGATCGAGATGGGGTGCGAGGTCCGCACCTATCACGACATGGGCGTAGCCGGATTGCACCGCCTGGTGCGTCCACTCCGCGACGCGCTCTCCTTCGATCCTGATGCGTTGATCGTGGCCGCGGGAATGGACGGAGTGCTTCCGGGTGTGGTTGCCGGACTGGTCGCGCTGCCAATCGTCGCACTGCCCACATCCACCGGTTATGGGTTTGGTGGAGACGGTATCGGCGCTATGACGACGATGATGCAGGCATGCGCGCCCGGTGTAGCGGTGGTCAATATCGATAACGGAATCGGCGCCGGGATCATGGCTGGGCTGATCGCGAATCGAGCAGCGGCTCAGCGATCTGGAGCTTCGTGAAGTAGCGCTCTGAGAACGGTGCGTGCGGCATCTTCGGGAACGATCTCGCGATTCGAGAGTTGCGTAACGACCCGATCGACGAGGTCTCGGATGTCCGGTTGATCGAGACTCGTCCGTCGTGTGATTGCCCGCTTCAGCTCGGACCGTGCGATTCTCAGTTTCCGGTCCGCCAGACGACCGTTCGATTCGAGAAATCGATAGTGCGCGTCGATCTCATCGGCAAGCTTGCCGAAGCCAGTCCCATCGACAACCGACGTGGGTACGATCGATGGATCCCACTCACCAGGACCGCTCGGAGAAAGGCTTAGGATCATCCGAATATCTCGCGAGACGCGTGAGGCTCCCGGAAGATCTGCCTTGTTGACGACGTAGATGTCGGCAATCTCCATTGCTCCCGCCTTGAGCAGCTGCACGGAATCGCCGGCGCCGGGGATCTGCACCAGCACGGTCGTATGGACCAGATCTGAGATCTCCAACTGATCCTGTCCCGAACCGACCGTCTCGACGGCAACGTAGTCATATCCCGCCGCATCAAAGAGCAACACCAGATCGGCCACCGAGGGCGCCAGGCCGTCGCTGCGATCGCGCGACGCGAGACTGCGGACGAAGACATTCGGATCGAGGGCGCTTTCCGACATGCGGATACGGTCTCCGAGCGTAGCGCCCCCTGAACGCGGACTGCTCGGATCGACTGCGACGATGGCGAGCCGCTTGCCACGCGAGCTCAGCTCGGCCGCCAGGCTGGCAAGTAACGAGCTCTTTCCGACGCCCGGTGGGCCGGTGATCCCGATGACGTGGGCGCGTCCGGAGTGAGGGTAGAGCTCCGACGCAATCGCGGGAGCCGCAAGCGGATCGTTCTCCAGGCGGGTCGCCAACCGAGCAATCGCGCGTTGATTGCCCGCGACCGCGTGCTGGATCAGCTCGTCAGGACGAGTCACGATGCGATGCATGCTCCCGGACGTACTCGATGGCGGTCGACATCGGGGTACCGGGGCCGAAAATGGCGGCAACCCCCATCTCCAGAATCTCGGCGCGATCCTCATCGGGGATAGTCCCGCCGGCCACGACCAGGAGGTCGTCGAGACCGCGTGCTGTTAGCTCCTCCATGATGCGCGGAAAAAGCGTCATATGGGCGCCAGAGAGGATACTGAGCCCGACGACCGAAACGTCCTCCTGCAGAGCCGCATTCGCAATCATTTCCGGTGTTTGGAAGAGGCCGGTATAGATCACTTCGAAGCCGGCATCTCGAAACGCACGCGCCATGACTTTGGCGCCGCGATCGTGGCCGTCCAATCCCGGTTTAGCGATCAATATGCGAATCGGCGTGGAAGAATCCATCGGCTACGCAGCGCCCTCATAGACATAAAAACCTTCGCCCGTTTTCCTGCCCAGCTTACCCGACGCCACCATCTTCCGGAGCAGGGGAGCGGGTCGGTATTTGTCATCTCCCAGATCTCGATGCAGAACCTCCATGATCGACAGGCAGACATCGAGACCGATCAGATCGGCAAGCGTAAGCGGTCCCATCGGATGTCCAGCTCCCAGGGTCATCACCGAATCGAGCTCGTCGCGCCCGGCGACACCGTCGCTCAATGCGAACACCGCTTCGTTGATCATTGGAATCAGGATCCGATTGACCGCGAAACCAGGCATATCCTGCACCACCACCGGCGATTTTCCGATGGTCTGCGTGAATTCGGTTACCTGCTCGATTGTTTCGTCCGCCGTTTGCAGCCCTCTTACGACTTCCACCAGTGGAAGAACGGGAACGGGATTGAAGAAGTGGAGCCCGACGAAACGATCCGGATGGCTGACCGTCGCCGCGAGCGCGGAAATCGAGATGGACGAGGTGTTGCTCGCCAGAATCGCTGCGTGGTCGACCACGCCGTCGAGTGAACGGAAGAGCTCCGATTTGGCCGATTGGTCCTCGTAAATCGCCTCGATCACCAGATCGGCGCCGGCCAGACGCGGGACGTCGGTCGACGTCGAGATCCGGCCGCGCACGGCCTGCGCCGCAGCATCGTCCAGCGTTCCCTTCTTTACAAGACGTCCGAGGCTCTTCTCGACTGCCTTCAGGCCACGCACCAGGTCTTCATCGCGTCGATCGACCATCGTTACCGGAAAGCCAGCCTGGGCAATGACCTGGGCAATGCCGCTTCCCATCGTGCCGGCGCCGATCACGCCAATCGATCGAATCGTTGCGTCTGGTTCAGACACCCGTCTTTCCTTCCGTATCGACGGCCGCCGCGGCCGTCGCATTCACCTTGTTCATTGCCGGCACGGGGCCGTCCATCGTCCAGATCGTGCAGGCATCGACCGCACGATCGATGATCGCAGGCAGCTCGGCGGTTTCGATGTCGGTGAACCTCGACAACACATGAGCCTTTGCTTGCGAACGGCCCCGACCGATCCCAATACGCAAGCGGGGGAACTCGTTCGTTCCCAATCGCTGAATGACCGATGCCAGCCCGTTGTGCCCCCCGGCGCTTCCGCGTTCCCGCAATCGCAGGGTTCCGAATGGAAGGTCGAGCTCGTCCAGCACGATCAGGATTTCATCCGCATAGAGCTTGTACCAATGGCCCATCAACCGGACCGCGTCTCCGCTCAGGTTCATGTAGGTCTGCGGCTTCAGGAGAACGACCTTTTCCGTACCGATCGTCACCTCCGTCACCGACGACTTGAATCGCGTCTTGGGCGGCGGGGCGTCGTAGATGGACGCGAGCCGATCGACCACCATAAAACCGATATTGTGACGCGTCCCCGCGTACTGCTTGCCCGGATTCCCGAGCCCAACGATGGCTTTCATGCCGTAATCGTACGTGTCCTCTCCACGGTCTGCCGCACGCTTCGGAGCGGCAAGGTGGCAAAATGCCAATGCTATACTTCTTCGGCGCTCAAGCCGACAAGAAATTCGCCGACCCGAGCGCACACATCCATTATCGCAACGAGGATTTTTGGTTATGGGTTTCCTGGGAATGGGAGTGCAAGAGATCGTGATCATCGCGATCGTTGGACTCATTATCTTTGGTCCCGACCGACTCCCCGAGCTGGCCGGACAGGCTGGGAAGCTCCTGCGAGACGCTCGTCGAATGACGACCGATCTCCAGGGCGAGTTCGAACGGGAGTCCGGGGTCAACGTTCGTGACCTGAGAAATCAGGTCGATCGGGAGATTGCAGGGGTCAAATCGGAATTGACCGGCGCCACGGACACCCTGCAAAAAGAAGTCAACTCCGCCAAGAAGACCGCGCAAAGCGCGGCCAGCGCAGCCAACAAGAGCGGCTCCAAGTCAACGGCTGGGACCAAATCCACGTCGTCGAGCTCGACAACAGGCTCCAAGACGGTTAGCTCCGCGAAATCATCGACGGCCAAGAAGGCAGGCAAGGTCGACGAGCCAAAACCGATCGCGTCCAAATCCGATCCCCTCGCAGACGTATCGTTCCTGGACAATGTCGGGGAGGCGCCGAAGGTAAGCAAGGTCGCTACCAATGGCGCCTCGAAGTCTACGGCGACTGCGAGCGCGTCAACGAACGGCGACCGTGCTGACGCTGTGCAGCGCGCACGAAACCGGCGCCTGCAAGCGGGGTATAACCAGCCTCGATAGTCATCAATCGCGAAACGCCACACATGTTGGAGGGCGATCGTTGGTCGCCATAGATCTCGCTATGACGTCAACTATCGGCCAGCCCGTGGCCGCGTCGCCGTTCGGCTATACGCTCGAGACCACCGATCCGGCTTCGCGTGCCCGGCTCGGCCGAGTTGCGACGCGCCATGGTGTTTTCGACACGCCCGTCTTCATGCCGGTTGGCACCCAGGCAACGATCAAGACGTTGCACCCGGGCGAGGTCGAGCGCCTGGGTGCGCAGATCGTGCTCGCCAATACCTATCACCTGATGCTGCGGCCGGGACCGGAGCTCATCGACGAGGCCGGTGGACTGCATGCTTTCATGCGATGGAACCGTCCCATCCTCACCGACAGCGGTGGATTTCAGATCTTCTCGCTGGCACAGCAAGCCAAGGTGACCGAAGAGGGCGTCCGCTTCCGATCGCATATCGATGGCTCGCTTCATATGCTGACGCCGGAGCGCGCAGTCGATATTCAGGCGATGCTCGGATCCGACATCATGATGGCGCTCGATCATCTGGTCGGACTGCCTGCAAAACCGCGCAAGATCCTCGATGCCACCATGCGAACGCATCGCTGGCTGGACCGATGCATCCAGGCAGCGGCAACGAGTGAGCGTCCACGGCGTGGAGTCCTGTTCGGGATCGTCCAGGGTGGCATGGACGCCGATCTCCGGGCCATGAGCGCCGACTACGTTGCATCGACCGATGTGGCAGGCATTGCCATCGGGGGGCTCAGCGTCGGCGAGACCAAGGCGGAAATGGCGGAGATGATCGATGTCGTCATTCCGAGACTTCCTGACAACAAACCGCGCTATCTGATGGGGGTTGGCTCGCCCGAGGATCTCTGGAATGGCGTCGCGCAGGGGATCGATATGTTCGATTGCGTACTTCCGACACGCCTGGCGCGCAATGGATCGGTCTTCACCCTCGACGGACGGATCGACCTTGTCAATCGGGCGCACCGGAATGCGTTCGTTCCGATCGACGAAGCCTGCGATTGCGAAACCTGCCAGCAATTCGATCGCGCCTACATTCACCATCTCTTCCGCGCCAGAGAGATTCTGGGACTCCGGTTGACGTCAGTCCACAATCTACGCTTCCTGATTCGTCAGATGGAGACGATGCGCGCCGCATTGGTCGATGGCACCTTTTCGCAGGTGCGTACCGCGTTTCTCGACCGGTACCGAGTGGCCGGTCCTCGAACAGGAGCAACGGTATGAGCTACGTGCCTGAGTTCGACCCCGACAAATCGGGAGCAATTGCCGTCGGCATCGATATCATCGAGATCGCGCGGATCCAGCATGTCTTGGACGATTTTGGCGAACGATTTCTCCACCGGTGTTTCACCGAATACGAGCGCACGCGTTTCCGCAATCGAACCGAGGAGCTGGCGGGCAGGTTCGCCGTCAAGGAAGCGACCTCAAAAGCGCTCGGAACCGGGATTCGCGGGATCAAGTGGCGAGAAATGGAAACGCAGGTGAATCGCAGGGGCAAACCGGTGTTGGTTCTTCATGGCGATGCCAAGGTCCGCGCCGAGCTCCTGGGATTCACCGACTTCAGTGTTTCGATTACCCATTCACGAACGGACGCGATGGCAATCGTCGTCGCGTTGAAGGGACAACAGGCAGCATGACCTCGAGTAAATCGGTCTCCGTGGAGACCATCAGCCGCGCCGATGCGCTGCGCCTCCTGCCGAAACGGGATGAGACCGCACACAAGTGGGGCGTTGGCGGTCTCGTGATCATCGGCGGAGCGCCAGGATATATCGGCGCGCCGGCCCTGGCCGCCATGAGCGCGGGCCGGTCGGGAGCGGGAATCGTCAGTCTCGCGGTTCCACGCTCGTCGGTCGGCGTGACCGCCGCACTCGTTCCGGAAGCAGTCTTCCTTCCACTTCCCGATACCGACTCGTCGCATGGGGTCCAGAAGGCGATCGAGCTGATCCGGCCACACGTCGAAAAGTCCCGCGCGCTTGTGGTCGGACCAGGATTGTCGAGGGACGAGATGGCCACCATGCTGCTCGAAGCGCTGTTCGGCAACGCGCCACGCACCGCCGCGCGATCACTCGGGTTTGGCGCCCAGACGGCCAAGGTCGCGTCCGAACCGGAAGACCCAGTGATCGGCGGCGACACCCACGCGGTCGTCGATGCGGATGCCCTGCACTGGTTGGCCGAACGGGAGTCGTGGTGGGCCCAGGTGAGGCCCTTTTCGCTGATCCTCACTCCCCATGTCGGTGAGCTAGCGGCGCTCACCGGCGCCGATTCGCGTGAGATCCTGAACGATCCCGCGGCGTCGGCATCGAAGGCCGCCCGAGATTGGCAGCAAACCGTGGTGCTGAAGGCCGGGAAAGCGTTCGTGAGCGATGGCACGGTCGTCAAGACCGTCGCTGCGGCGTCACCTGCCCTCGCCACGGCTGGATCGGGCGACGTCCTCAGCGGTTCGATTGGGGCGTTTCTGGCCCAGGGACTGAATCCACTCGATGCGGCGGTGCTTGCGATCTATGCTGGTACCGAAGCAGGCAATGCCCTTGCCGATCAGTATTCGACGCTCGGAGTTGTGGCTACCGACGTGCCTCGAGCGATTGCACATGTGCTCGCCGAGCTCGAAACAGAAAGCGCAGGAAAGTCGTGAGTGAGGAAGACGTCAGCGTTCTGTCGATCATGCGAGAGAAAGTACCGGTCGTATCCCCGGACGACTCGGTAACCGCCGTCGCGCGGATGATGGTGGAGCTCGATGTACCGGGCGTGCTGGTCGTCGATGACGGCGAGTTGCTGGGAATCATCACCGAATCCGATCTGGTGACCCGCAAGGCCGATCTCGACGTGCCGGAAACCGTGTCGCTGCTGGGAGGGTACTTCCGGGCCGGAAAGCTCCGGTTCCCGTGGAACCGGCAGGATCACGACGACGCGAGCGAATTCGACCATGAAGTCCGGCGTATTCTGGCCACCACCGCCCGGGAGCTCATGACCTCGCCGGTGATCAATATCGACGACGACGCAACGGTTCTCGATCTCGCGACCATCATGATGGATCACAACGTCAATCCGGTTCCGGTCGTCTCCGACGACAACAAGGTGGTCGGTATCGTCTCGCGTCGTGACCTGGTCAATCTGATTGCGGCTGAGCAATCCGGCGAAAGTTAGCGCGCAGAAAATGAATGCCGGAGAGCTCCCGGCGGCGATACGACCGACCCGGTTGATCGTCGACCGGCAGGCGATCGAATCCAATGCGGCGATCATTCTTCGCCACGTGACGCCGGGAACGCGCCTGATGGCGGTCGTCAAGGCGAATGCCTATGGACACGGCGCCGTGGCTTCGGCGAGGGCCGCCATTGCCGGTGGGGCGAGCTATCTTGGAGTCGCAACGGTCGGAGAAGCGGTCCAGCTGCGCGATTGCGGAATCGACACGCCCATTCTGGTTCTGGGTTCGAGCGCACCGGCAGAGGCATATCGAGCGGCGCAGCTCGGCATTTGTCTGGGAGTAGGCGATACCGATCAGCTCGCGCGACTGCAGGACGTCCTGCGAGCACATCCGCCCGAAGCGGCGGTTGGCGTGCACCTCAAGATCGATACGGGTATGCGCCGATTTGGCATCTTGCCGAATAGAGCCGTTGACGTGGCGCGGACGATCGATATCGATCCGTACCTACGACTCCAGGGAATCTACTCCCACCTGGCCGAAGCAGATGAAGAAAACCCAGCGCGCATGAATGCGCAAATCGAGCTCTTTCGCCAGGCACATGCAACCATTTCGGAGGCAGGTGTCGATCCAGGCATCGCGCATATCAGCAATAGCGCCGCACTTCTGCGCACGAGATCAAGCGACTTCGGCATGGTGCGCGCGGGCATTTGCCTCTATGGCATATCACCATCCCGGCATGTTGCGCTCTTTCGCGGGATGAAACCCGCACTCGAGTGGCGCGCAACCGTCCAGCATCTGATCTCTATGGAGCCTGGAGATCGCACCGGCTACGGCGGAACGTACGTTGCCAGCGACAACGAGCGTCTGGCGCTGATCCCGATCGGGTACGCCGACGGCTATCCCAGACAACTATCGAACATCGGCTGGATGGGATTCGATGGGCAGCGTCTCCAGGTCCGCGGCCGCATCTCGATGGATCAGTGCACCATTGCCATTCCCGGCCAGATCGATCTCAAGGTCGGCGACGACGTGACCGTTCTGGGCGGTGCAGGCAACGGAGCTCCGTCGGCGAACGAGCTCGGCGACGTGCTCGGTACGATCGGGTACGAGATCGTGAGCCGTATTTCTCCCAGAGTCCCCGTCGAATACGTCTAGCCGCATCTCGGCCCTTCAGCGTCAGTGCCGGGGCGCTTCCTTTGTGATTCCGGAGGCTCACGTACACCGCATGATGTAGAGCCGGCAAAGAAGCACCGGCACATGGCCGGTGGCTACAGAGCGCGGTGCTGGAGCGTCTCGAGCTGGCCAGAGGAGAGAACGACAACCTTCCGGTCTGCTGGCCGCTCCGGTAGAGGATGCCGGCGCGACACGGCGATGGACGCACAATACCAACAAAAAACGGCGCCTTTCGGCGCCGTCTCTCGCAAAAATCCCAAGCAAATGCTGCTATTCGGGAGCACCAAGCTCCGCTGCGACACGCTTCAGATTCTCGATGTCCTTGCGTACCACGAACGTTCGACCGCTCATATCGTCCTTGACGTAACTGAGCGTTCGATCGTCCATCCACCGGTAGATGGTGGGACGGGTGACATTGAGCTGCTGAGCGGCGTTTCCGATCGAGACGAGCTCGTTCGGCTCGAATGCGCGGAACTTCGCCAGCGCCAGCATTCGACCCAGCTCCGAATCCCAGAAGGAACGAGGGACGGTGTAGTCGTCCGCCGCCGCCGGCCAGAAGAGAAGCTGTACGATCGAATCGATCGCCGTCAACACGTGATCTTTTTGCTCTCTGACCTCGCCCCGTGCGAGTCGTGCGAGCTTACTAAGATCTCGACCAAGCGGACCATCACGCAGTGCGTCGAGCGACAGTGGCTCGAAGGCGCTTGGGTAAAGCTGGCTAATCAAGCGATGATGATGGCTATAGACCACTTGCAACGCCTGATCGATTACCGGTTGGTAATCGCGGGAACTGCCTTCCACTCCCACTCCTTACGCGATTCCCCATGCCGTCGCGAACGTATCTTTCGGACTGTACGGTCAGATTGTACGCTCGCGGCGTAGCAATGTCAACGTGATATGAAATGCCAGTGTTTCACTGGAAATCCCCAGCGTTTCCTGTGACGATCTGTCACCTAGTACGCGGGGCGGGGCGGTTTGGTTTCGCAGTGTTCGTACACCAGGTGGCTGATGTGAGAGCGTGAATCAGGATGCGGTCGTCATTCCCCGGATGGCGAGACCGGCGACAAAGAGCGCGCCAAGACTGAAAATCAGGAGCGCTTGACGAGCATCGCGCTCACGCATGTAGCTCCAGATGAACGGCAATGCAACCACGGCGGTAACACCGTACAGAATGTGAATCGACGATTCCGGCCGGAAACCACGGATATAGAGGATGACGCCGAATGCAACCTGAGCGATGATCAGGACCTCTCCGATCATCAAGGCTCCATTGAAGCTGCCCGAAGGGCCGTTCCCCGTGAAGTACATGAACAACCCCCAGATACCGATTGCCGCCATGAAGAGCAGCATCGAGGTTGCCAGGCGATCGTGCATCAGCATGATGGTAGACAGAACAAACCTCCCCAGGTCAACGTGAGCACCGAGTCAATCCCTGCGTCGAGCGTCAGCGCCTTGGAGCAGCGACAGCACCGGCGCACTCATATCCGGGATTGTCCATCAAAGTCCCGGATCGGGCGATGGCTCCATGGCGAAAAGTGGTTGCTGCACTTCGGTCGCTGGACGACGGGCAGCAGGCGGTCGCGCCAGCAGATCCAACGCGCCCCGGCGGGGGAGCGGCGTCAGACCGTCATGCTCCCAGCCACCGAACGCCGCGACATCGGCAACCGCGTGCGCTGGAGAGTTGTTCGTTTCGGAGAGATGCGCAAGGAAAATGACCGGATCTTTCCCGGAGTGCTCGCGCACGGTATCCGTCAGCCGGCCGCAATCGTCGTTAGACAGGTGGCCGACCCGTGAGAGGACTCTCCGTTTCAGATGGGCCGGGTAGGGCCCTCGCCTCAGCATATCGACGTTGTGATTCGCCTCGACGACGATGACATCGGCGGGAAGCATCGCGTCGACGATGACCTCATCCCATTCGCCCATATCGGTGAAGATGGCGGCCGTTCGGCCTCCCATCGTCACTACCGCGCCCATCGGGTCGGCGGCATCATGTGACGTTCTGATTGCCGTCACTTCGATTCCTCCGCATTCGAAACGCCTGCCATGCTGAATGCGAAGCCATTCTGAGCGCTCCAATCCCATCGCCTGCGCGGTGCCGCTTCCAGTCACCACCGGAACACCCGCTTTACGCAGGGCAGGAACCGCTCGAACATGATCGATATGCTCGTGCGTGACATAGACAAAGCTAAGGTCAGCCAGGCGAAGCCCATATGCCAGGAGCTCGGTTCGCAGGATATTGGGACCGATTCCACAATCGATCAATCCCGCGGCGGAACCATGCTGCACCAGGATCGCATTGCCGCTGCTACCGCTGGCGAGGGAAACGAGTCTGGTACTGGCAACTGAATCAGCCACCAAAGATCGCCCGGCCGATGCGCACGTGCGTGGCGCCTTCGGCGATCGCCGCCTCGAAATCGTTGCTCATACCCATGGAAAGCATGGGAAGAGCGATGCCAGATCGCTCCCGGAGCTCGTCGGCGAGCTGACGCAACCCACGAAACACCGGACGCACCTCATCCTGATCGTCGACCAGCGGCGCCATCGTCATCAATCCAAGGGGATTGAGACGGGGGTACTGGCGCAACAGATCGAGCAGCTGAGGAGCTTCCGCGAGCGGGCACCCGGCCTTCTGGTCCTCACCGGCTACATTGATCTCGAGCAGAATGTCGATTGGCTTGTCGCTCGATTCGGACTGCCTGGCCAGCGCTTCGACGAGCGACGGCCGATCGACCGACTGAATAACATCGAAGAGCGCCACCGCGACCTTGGCCTTGTTCGATTGCAGACTGCCGATCATGTGAAGCTGGGCGTCGGGCGGCAACGGCTCCGTGAACTTCGCTTTCGCAGCCTGCACACGATTCTCACCAAAGACCCGCATGCCAAGCCGGTACGCCTCATCGACCGCCGGACGATCGACGGTCTTGGTGACGCCCACGATCGTGACGGTCGCGGGATCTCGGTCAGCGACGTCCGCCGCATACTGGACACGCTGCTGCACGGTCAGGAGGCGATCAGCCAGGGTTGTTGTCGCAGTCATTTCACTCATTCGATCACAGAGATGATGGACGCAAATCGTCCAGTATGCGGGCCTTGTCCTCGATGGGAGAACCAGCTTTCGCCGTGACATCGCGTGCAGATACCGGAGCGTTCGATGGCATCCGGACGCAACCCGGCGGCGCGAAGCTGCAGCTCGTTGGCGCTCGCAATGTCGAAGTGCCACTGTCCATTTGTTTTGTTGATCACATCGTCGCCGCCGGCGGGCATTCCCGACCGCCAACCGTCGATGACTTCATCGCCGACGCGGTAGCAGTCGACACAAATGCCGGGGCCAATGAACGCAAGCACCTGTTCCGGCGCGGCGTGGAACCGGTCGACCAGCGTACGCACGGCATTTCCGCTGACATCGAGCACCGTACCTCGCCAGCCGGCGTGAACGACGCCGACTGAGCGCGTCTGCGGATCGCAGAGGATCACGGCCAGACAATCGGCGTGCGTCATCATCACCGCGACGTTCGGATCGTTGGTTACCAGGCTGTCGAACTTACCAAACAGCCCCGTACCGGGAGCAGAGCCGGTTCCCGCGCTGGCTTGAGGAACGACGCCCACCTCGGGCCCATGCACCTGATGGGCCGTCACCAACGTATTCGGGTCGATACCCATGCGTTCGCACCAGAGTTGGCGCATCGCCCAGGCAGCGACCGGATCTCTCGGCTCGGAATAGGAGATGTTGCCATCGGCCTCGCCAAGCCCAACCACGCGCTTGGTGATTCCGTGGCGCACGAACGGCAGTCGACCGATCTGCGCGCTTTGGAGCGGCATCGTCGCATTCGAAATAGTCATTCGCTCGTTTCTTCTCGCGCCGCATCGAAGATCATCTGGTCGATCAATGTCTCGACCGGAGCACGGTCATCGGTGTACGGCGTCATTGTGGATGTGTTCGCGCGCAGATTCCCATCGGCAAAAACCTCAGCGGCGATGATCTGCTGATTCGAACCCGGCGTCGTGGAACCAAGGTGCTCGCGAATATCATCGAGGGTGACCGGTTCGTTCGACGCAAACACCATCGTATTGTCGTAGCCCTGCACGTCGACCAGCCAGACGGATGGAAAGACGGTGGCCAATGTAGATGATAGTGCGTCCACGAGCCGGAAATCAGTCGCCGATCGCCCGACGTTCACGACCACCACGCCACCCGGGTTCAGATGCTCCTCGACGAGCTGAAAAAACTCCTCGGTCGCCAGGTGAAACGGAATGTACGGCTGCCGGTACGCGTCCAGCGCGATCAGGTCGTACATGGAATCGGTAGTTTCCAGAAAGTAGCGTCCATCGTCCGCATGCGTTCTCAGGCGGGGATCGTCGAGCGCGAAATACGTGCGTGCCAGCTCCAGGATCTCAGGATCGATCTCGACTCCGTCGATCTCCAATCCGGGATAGGTATCCAGCAAGGAGTGCGCTGACGTGCCACCTGCCAACCCGACGATCAGGGCCCGTTCCGGGTCGATCCCCGTCATGGCCGGCGCAAGCAGGAAGTAATCCCAGGGGCCGCCGGTCAACACCGAGTCTGGGTCGTAGATCGAATGGATCGCGTGTCCGTCGTTGAGCGCCAGCAGAATGCGTCCGTTGTCGTCGAGGATCTGGATGTAGTTGTATTCGGATTCGGCTTCCTCCACCAATATCCCCCGGTACGGGGGTTTGATATCTCCAGCCGACGTGGTCGCGTGTACACCGGGCGCAGCGACGAGCAGGACGCCGACCAGGGCGATTCGCGATCCGCCGCGGTCCACGACCAGTCCGATCAACGCAAGCACCATCAGCGCCGCACCCATCATGAGGAAGGTGGCTCGGGTACCGAAAAGCGGGATAAGCACCAAAACCGGCAGAAAGCTCCCCAGAATCGATCCGACCGTCGAAAGGGCATAGATGTTCCCGGCCGTCGCTCCAGACGAACGAATGTTCTGTGTCCGCATCCGGATCGCAAACGGCGAGATGCAGCCGAACAGCAGCATCGGGATGGCCATCAGAAAGAGCGCCGCGAAGAGGGAACCGAAAAACGCGCCGACATCGACGTCATCGAAGGCGTCGAGCGAAATCCGCAAAATCGGCTTGGCGATGACCGGAATCAACGCAACCGAGAATCCGGCGACGCCCGCGATGACCAGCATCACGTTCATCGACGGTTGACGATCGGCCAGCTTACCGCCAAGCCAGTAGCCAACCGCGAGGAATGCCAGTGTCAAGCCGATCAGGTTCGCCCATATGAAGGTCGACGTTCCGAAATACGGCGCCAGGAGTCGCGACATCGCAAGCTCCGTGCCGATGCTGACGCCGCCACAAAGAAACACCAGCAGGAGCAGCAGATAGCGATGAGCCGCGTTGGGTGCGGCTGATTTGATCTCGGCCTGGTTGCCAACAGAGGATGCGGAGGTCGCCTGCGCGACTGACCGGTGGATATCCGAATTTGTTCGATCGTGCGCAGTCATTGGCATCTGGTCGGCAAAACTATCTCATCGCCCGATTCCGGGAAAAGGGCGTTCTCTCAAGTTTTGCGGTCAATCCATGTTATCCGCAAAACAAATGCGACGAACCCTGGGCGGTCTCCTCCCTCGAATTCGTGGTAAAACCTACCGTTTCCTGGCCAGAAGCGCCACAGAGCGCCGGAGGACCCATGGCATCGATCACAACCGATATCGTCGACGCCTATGTCTTTCGTCATCGTCATGGCCGCGCACAGTTCCTGTTGCTCCGCCGCCGGGCCGATCTGCCGCTTGGGAACACGTGGCATTCGGTCCACGGCCGCGTTTCCGACGGCGAGACATCGCTGGAGGCTGCTCGGCGCGCGGTGCGCATTCAGACGGGTCTGTCGCATCTGGATGCGTTCTCGGCCGACTACATCAATCAGTTCTTCGATCACGCCACCGACACGATTGTGCTGGCGCCCGTCTTCGCATTTCAGCTTGTGGAGGATTCGCCCGTGACGCTAGACGACGAGTTCGATGACTATGCGTGGTGCGATCGGGACGAAGCGACCGGACGCCTGGTCTTTGCGGGCCAAAGGTGGGCGGTCCGGCACATCGAAGACATCGTCGCCAATCCGGTAGCCGACTCCGATTTCTACCGCCTCCCCTGATTGCAGCGGCGACGCCGAAGCTCGGCCGGCTCTCGGTCGATGTCCAGCGATCTTTCAGGGGCGGCGGCCAGGCGTTCCATGAACAGATCGCGAGGGGCAGTCGGCTATACTGTCGAACGTGTTCAGATCATCTGATCTGATTTTCAGAGGTCTCACATTTTGGCCAACTTCCGCATCGAATCCGACCTCCGACCGACCGGCGATCAACCGGATGCCATCGCGCAGCTGGTCGACGGTCTCGACCACGACTTGAAGCGCCAAGTCCTCCTTGGCGTGACCGGTTCGGGCAAGACGTTCACGATGGCGAACATCGTGGAGCAGTACAACCGGCCGACTCTCGTGCTGGCGCACAACAAAACGCTGGCCGCCCAGCTCTACTCCGAATTCAAAGAGTTCTTTCCGAACAACGCCATCGAATATTTTGTCTCGTACTACGACTACTACCAGCCCGAGGCGTACATCGCCCGAACCGACACATATATCGAAAAAGACACCGACATCAATGAGGAGATCGACAAGCTGCGGCACGCCGCCACTCGATCGCTCCTGACGCGGTCGGACACACTCATCGTTGCGTCGGTTTCCTGTATCTACGGGCTCGGTTCTCCCGAGGAATATCAGAACACCGTCATCTCGCTCCGCCGGGGCGCAACGGAACGGCGGGACCAAATCATCCGCCGGCTGCTCGATGTCCAATACGACCGCAACGACATGAGCGTCGTGCGTGGGTCGTTCCGGGTGCGTGGCGATACCATCGAGCTCTTCCCTGCTTATGAGGAAATCGCGGTTCGCATCGAGTTCTTCGGAGACGAGATCGAGCGAATCGTCGAAGTCGATCCCCTGACTGGTGAGCTGCTCGTCGACCGCATCGAGCTCGACATCTATCCGGCTCGCCATTATGTCACGTCGACGGACAAGCTCCGGGCCGGTATCGTCGATATTCGAACCGAGCTGGCAGAGCGGTTGAAGGAGCTCCGCGACCAGGGCAAGCTGGTGGAGGCCCAGAGACTCGAGCAACGCACCAACTACGACCTCGAAATGATGGAGGAAACGGGCTTCTGCTCGGGCATCGAGAACTATTCGATGCATCTCTCGCGATTGAAGCCGGGCGAGCAGCCGCACACGTTGCTGGATTACTTTCCCAAAGACTTCCTGATGATCATCGACGAATCGCACATGTCCATTCCCCAGGTGCGCGGAATGTATGCCGGCGATCGCGCCCGCAAGGATGTCCTGGTGGAGCATGGTTTCCGCCTGCCATCGGCCCGTGACAACCGGCCACTGACGTTCGATGAGTTCGATCGCATGCTCAACCAGACAATCTACGTCTCTGCGACTCCCGGTCCGTTCGAACGTGAGGCCACGCAACGAACCGTCGAACAGGTGATTCGCCCGACCGGGCTGATCGATCCGTCTATTTCGGTGCGGCCGACCAAGGGGCAGATCGACGATCTACTCCGCGAGATCAATCTGCGCGTCAGCCGCGGCGAGCGAACGCTGGTCACGACGCTGACCAAGCGCATGGCGGAGGATCTGGCGGACTATCTCAAAGAGATGGGGGTTCGCACGCACTATCTGCACAGCGAGATCGATACGTTCGAGCGAATCGAGATCCTGCGCGATCTCCGGCTTGGCATCTATGACGTTGTCGTGGGCATCAACCTCCTTCGGGAAGGACTCGATCTCCCCGAGGTTTCCCTGGTGGCCATTCTCGATGCCGACAAAGAAGGCTATCTCCGCTCGGAGGGATCGCTTATTCAAACGATCGGACGAGCGGCGCGGCATGTCGATGGCGCGGTGGTGATGTATGCGGATACGATGACCCGATCGATGACGGCAGCCATCGAAGAAACCTACCGTCGTCGCGAAATCCAGATGACGTACAACGCCGACCACGGTATCGAGCCGCGCGGCATCGTCAAAGAGATCAAAGACATCACCGAGCGCGTGCGGGCGGTCGCCGAAGAGTCGGCCGAGTACCGCGCCGACCGGAGCGACCAGCCGGGCGTCATCGCACAGATGCCCAAGGACGAGCTGGTTCGCATGATCAAGGATTTGGAAAGCCAGATGAAAACAGCAGCCAAGAATCTCGAATTCGAGAAAGCCGCGCTGCTTCGAGATCAGATCGTCGAGCTGCGACGAATGTCGGAGCTCGATTCGATAGGATCGGGCGTATCCGTCCGGCCCTGAGAAAGGAACGGTTCATTGACAGGTTTTCCGAATGCGACGAGCGGCGCCCGTTTCCGCTTATTGATCGCACTCCTCGCCCTGGTGATTGCAGTCGCCGGCAACGGAACCCTGGCTCAAGACGCCACACCCGAAACGGCAGATGACCACGATCCAGCCTCGAGCGAGCTGACGAGCGAGCTCCCTCCCCCGGACCTCCCAACGTCGAACCAGCAGGGATTTCGGTTCGAGATCGATTCGACATCGCAGATCAATCTCGACGCGGTTCCACGAGAAGCCGCCGTCTATCGGCTCGACTGGAAAGAGGCAACCGAGCGGCGAACGGCTCGCATCGCCGAGAAGCTCGGCATCGAAGGCGAAATCAACGATCGCGGCAACGGAACCTACGATATCCAGGGTGACCAGGAGCTCTACGTCTCGCCCGGACTGGTGCAGTTCTTCTCACCGGATCAGCCGGAAGAGGGCGATTTGCCGGAGGACGAGGCAGCGATCGGCTTTGCTCGCGAATGGTTGCGTACGGCCGGCCTACTCCCCAACAACGTCGACAACGGCACCGTGGTTAGTCGTTCGGACGAGACCCGCCGCGTCATTGTCCAGTTCATTCCGCTCGAACCCGCCAACTTGATCGCCGCCTATCCGAGCGCGGTCGTGACGATTGGACCAGGCGGTGACGTGATCGAAGCGTCAGTTCGCTGGCCCGAGATCAATCGATACGATGTCTACCAGCTACGCGATCCCAAGGACGCCTGGGCAGAGGTGAGCAGCGGGGAGGCATTCCTCGATCTGCAGCTCCCGGAGGGTGTCGCCGACGATCAGGGCGTCGTGCGCGGCCAGGCAACGTATTCATCCATCGAGATCGGATACACGACCTCGGGACTTCCCGGCGGAGAGCAGTATCTCCAGCCGGTCTACATCTTTGTCGGCCGGTTCGTACCTGAGGGAAGCGATTCGTCGTATCGTATCCGCGCGTACGTCAGCGCCGTCGCCAATAGCGGCGCGCCAGTTGGATAGGACACGAAACTCGGTGACTCAGCGCGAATTTCTGGTGATCAACGGACCGAACCTGAATCTGCTTGGGACCCGCGAGCCCGGGATCTATGGCAGCACGACGCTGGCCGACATCATTGCGGGACTCGAAGCGCGAGCGGCGGATGCTTCACCTCCGGCGCGTATCGTTGCCGTGCAATCGAACCACGAGGGTGTCCTGGTCGATGCCATTCAGGAGCACGGGCGCCGTGCCAGCGTCATCATCATCAACCCAGGAGCCCTGAGCCATTACAGCATCGCCCTGCGCGATGCATTGACCGCGGTTGGCACTCCTGCGATCGAGGTACACATCAGCAATATCCACGCCCGTGAGGAGTTCCGGCACCATTCGGTCATTTCGGCCATCGCCCACGGTCAAGTCGTCGGCTTGGGCGTCGATGGCTATCGACTGGCGCTCGACTATTGTCTGTCAACCTTCGAGTAGACGAGGAGCGCATGACCAGCCGGATCGAACAGATCAGAGAGGTTCTCGTAAACGAAGGCTGGGATGCCATCCTGATTTCCGATCAGGACAATCGCTATTTCGCCAGCGGATATCGAGCGGAAGACCATTCCGGACGCTCCGCCGGCGTGCTCGTCATCACGCCGGACGCCGCCCAGCTCTACACGAATCCCAACAATCTCGACTGGGCCAAGAGCGCCGCCCCCGCGTTCGAAGCGGTCAAGGCCGGTCCGCTGTGGGAACAAGAGGTGGCCGAGTCCCTGAAGGCGGCTGGAGTCGAGAAGCTGGGAGTGGAAACGGCGACCTTGCCACACGCCTCCTTCGTTCGGCTCAGCGACCATCTGGACGGCGTGGCCATCGTCGCCGTGCGTGACCAGCTCGACCGGCTTCGCTGGATCAAGACGCCGGAAGAGATCGCCTATCATCGCAAAGCCATCGCAATTACGGATCGAGCGTACGAACGTGCGCTCGCAGCGCTGACCGCCGGAGTGACCGAGCGCGAGATTGCCAATCTCATCGCCATTGCCTTCCTCGAGCAAGGGGCGGATGGATGGGGTTTCCCACCGACGGTCGCCTTTGGTCCCAATGCCGCGAAACCGCACCACGACCCCGGCGATCGCAAACTCGAGCGAGGCGAAGCGATCATTATGGACATCGGAGCGACCGTGCGTGGGTACACCGCCGACCTGACCCGCACCAATTGGCTCGGGGAGCCACCGGCACAACTGGCGGAGATTTACACTATTGTCCAATCCGCGCAGGATGCCGCATTCGCATCTGTTCGTGCCGGGACGCCAGCCAGTGCGGTCGACCGCGCAGCCCGTGCGGTGATCGAGGAGGCTGGCTACGGCGAACAATTCGTTCATGGATTGGGGCACGGTATCGGCGTCCGTATCCACGATGGGCCGTTCCTGCACCGGCGGAACGACGACCCGATACCCGCCAACTCGATTCTGACGATCGAGCCGGGCATCTACATTCGCGATTTTGGCGGAGTACGCATCGAAGATGTCGTGCTCGTCACCGATGAAGGCTATGAGCTGCTAACCCATGCGCCGAAGCGCCCGCAGCTCGTATGAGGAGTTGATGCATTGATCGAGACGGGAGACGTTCGCAAGGGAACGACGATGGAGTTCGATGGCCGGTTGGTGAAGGTCGTCGATTTTTCGCACAACAAACAGGGTCGCGGATCGGCCCAGCTGCGGATGACGCTGCGCGATCTCCGTACCGGTTCGATTACCAACCACTCAGTACAGGCGGGTGCTCGATTTCCGGCAGTGCGTCTCGAACGGCGGCATGTCCAGTTTCTCTATCAAGACAGTGACGGATTCAATTTCATGGATCTCGACAGCTTCGACCAGTTCACGCTGACCGCAGACGCGGTCGGGGATGCCGCCAAGTACCTGAAGGACAACGACGAGCTCGACGTCCTGACGTGGCAGGATGAGCCGATCGACCTCGAGTTGCCGACATCGGTCACCCTGGTCGTCGCCGAAACCGACCCAGGTCTCAAGGGGGATACGGCGTCCGGTGGCACCAAGCCGGCCACGATGGAAACCGGGTTGGTTGTGAACGTCCCCCTCTTCATCAACATTGGCGACGCCCTGCGCGTCGATACCCGATCGGGTGAGTACATCGAGCGCGCCAGCTAGGCGCATCCCGGAGGGGGAACGTCATGTCAGAGCAATCGGCGTCCTGGGAAGATCTTGCCGACTTCATCCAGGATGCGGCTCGTCAAATGCGGGAATTCGGGCTGACGACACTCGATGTCGAGCATGCCGGATCGCGCGTTCGAATCAAGATCGACGCGCCTCGTATCGTCGGCACGCAAGCAAGCGTGGAGACCGTGATCATCGAACCCGATGCTCCGGCAGGAACGATGGCCGAGCGCGTGGGACATCTCGTACGTTCTCCGATGATCGGAACGTTCTATGCGGCATCGAGTCCGGGTGAGCCACCCTTCGTTCAAGTCGGAGATCAGATCGATGTTGGGCACGTCGTCGGCATCATCGAAGCGATGAAGATCATGAACGAGATCACGTCCGATCATGCCGGCGTTGTCGAAGAGATTCTGGTGTCGAATGCCCAGGCGGTCGAATATGGTCAGCCACTGGTGCGCATAGCGGCCGCCGACTAGCCAGTATGTTGGACACGCCACGCACCGTCCGAGAGGTCACGGATCGCATCCGTGACCTTTTCGATTCTGACTCCGCCTTGTCCGATATCTGGATCAGCGGCGAGGTACTCGAATCGACCGTCTCTCGCTCGGGTCACGTCTTCTTTACGCTCGCCGGCGATGGCGCCCAGATCCGATGCGTCCTTTTTCGCATGAACGCGCTGCGCCAGCGAGCCCTCCCC
Source organism: Thermomicrobiales bacterium (assembly GCA_023957115.1). Taxonomy (GTDB): domain Bacteria; phylum Chloroflexota; class Chloroflexia; order Thermomicrobiales; family UBA6265; genus JAMLHN01. The sequence goes on along the minus strand of JAMLHN010000013.1, from coordinate 39,250 downwards.
TCCCCCGGCGCCGCCTGCGCCGCGCACGGCAAGGTCAAGGTCTATCCGACCGAGGGAACATATCAATTTTATGTCGATCTCGTCGAGGAGGCCGGCATCGGGCTGGCAGCATTGGAGCTGGAGCTGCTTCGGCAACAGCTCGAAGCGGAAGGACTCTTCGATCCCACCCGAAAACGGCCCATCCCCGACAACGCGCGTATCGTCGGGATCGTCACATCGTCGTCCGGCGCGGTCTGGCACGACATTCAGCATGTGGTTCGTAGGCGTTTTCCATTTGCCCAGCTTTTGCTCGCACCCGCCGCGGTGCAGGGAGAGGCCGCATCTAGCGAGCTTGTCGCTGCTTTGCAATCGCTTGTGATCGACGGCCGGGCGGAGGTCATCGTCATCGCCCGTGGTGGAGGGTCAGCAGCCGATTTGGCTGCGTTCAATGACGAAAACCTACTCCGAGCCGTGTTTGCCACGCCAGTCCCTGTGGTGAGCGCCATCGGACACGAAACCGATTGGAGCCTGCTCGATCTGGTTGCCGATCTGCGGGCGCCTACGCCCAGCGCGGCCGCCGAGCTCGTGACCCGGCCGGTCCTGGGAGATCTTCACGCGATCGTGGAGCGACTCGCCGTGCACCTGGACCGCGTCGAGCGTGACGTGGCAACACAGATCGTCGATTTGGATCGCCGCACGAATCGCCTGGAACACCTCGGTCCGGCGGCAACGATTCCGATCGCAAACGAGCGACGCGCGCATCTGGCCGGAGAGCTCGAGGAGCGCATGTCGACGCTGCTGACGTCGAAGCGCGAACGCCTGGCGACCACGTCATCGGCGAACGGGGATCGGGTCAGATTGGCATTGGATCGATGCGATGCGCAGCTCGGGCACGCGGATGACCTGCTCCAGGCATTGTCACCGGCGAAAACCCTTGGGCGCGGGTATGCTTTCGTCGAGGAACAGGAGAGCGGGCGCCCCGTTCGATCGGCCGCCCAGGTGCATTCCGGCAGCGTCCTACGGACCCGCTTCCACGACGGCGCGATCGAATCCATCGTTTCGACGGCATCATCATGACGGATCGAGATCAGATGTCAATCGACTTTGCGTCTTCACTTGCAGGCTGGCAGACCGCCAGCGTCGATGGCACCTTCGAAGAGGCCATGGAGGCGCTTGAATCCATCGTTGCGTTGCTGGATACGGGCGAACTGACACTCGATCAATCGATCGAATCGTTCGAGACCGGCGCGCGCTTGAGTGCTCGTTGCCAACGCTTGCTCGAACAGGCAGAGTTGCGCGTCGAGCTGGTGCAACGACAGTTCGATGTCGATACCCCCGCCGAACCACCGTTTTAGACCGCACATGACCGAAGAATTCCTGCCAGTTGGAAAACTTCCCATCGAGCTTCTCGGCTCGCTGCTATCGAATCTTGCCACTGCCGACGACTCGGTCGTCGTCGGACCCGGGCTCGGCCGGGATGCCGCGGTCATCGACATCGACGGGACAAGCCTGGTACTCAAGAACGATCCAATTACGTTCGTGAGCCAAGAAGCAGGCGTCTATCTCGTCAACGTAAACGCAAACGACCTCGCATGCCTAGGCGCGGTCCCACGCTGGATGCTTGTCACCGCCCTGCTTCCCGAGCATGGATCAACGCCCGCTTTGGTCGAGGAGCTGTTCGATCAGCTCACCGCAACCTGCGCCACCCTTGGTATCTCGTTGATTGGAGGGCATACCGAGATTACGGCCGGCGTGCCGCGTCCCCTTCTTGTCGGCACCTTGATCGGCACCGCAGGCCCCGCGGGGCTGCTCCATCCCGGTCAGGCGCAACGCGGGGATCGGTTGCTGCTTGCGCGGCCGGCTGGCATCGAGGGAACCGCCCTCCTGGCTTTGGAACGGCCGGAAGAGCTCTCGAGTGCGCTTGGTGACGAATTCATTGCCCGAGCCCAGGCACTGCTGCGAGATCCGGGAATCTCGGTCGTCGCGATTGCCAGGACTCTGATGGAGAGCGGCGCAGTGACGGCATTGCACGATCCGACCGAAGGCGGCGTTGCGACTGGCGTCCGCGAGATCGCGGCGGCCTCTGGACTCGGCGCGGTCATGAACCGCGATTTGGTGCCGATCCGTGAGGAGACCCGTCTGGTCGCCGAGCATTTCGGAATCGATCCGCTCGGGATGCTCTCATCGGGCACATTGCTGGCTGCCATTCAGCCCGGCCGCCTCGATGCCGTGCTGCAGCACTGCCACGATAACGACATCGACGCCGTGGTCATCGGCAAGCTCACAACGCCGAGCTCCGGATTTCAGCTCATCGAGCAGCATCGTTCCATCGAGCTTCCCACGTTTCAAACAGATGAGGTCACGCGCGCCCTGGCGGCGAACTAGAAGGGAAACGCAATGGCGAACGGGATCGTAGTCGCATCCGCCAATGGATCGGTCGGTATGGAAGCGGCCGTCGACGTGCTGCGGAGCGGCGGTACCGCGCTCGACGCGGTCGTTGCCGCGCTCGCGCTGGTCGAGGCGAATCCCGAAGACCACAGCGTTGGATATGCCGGTCTTCCCAATATGCTGGGCCAGGTCGAGCTCGACGCCAGTCTGATGGAGGGAAAAGGCCTGCGGGCCGGCAGTGTTGCCGCACTGCAGGACTACCAGGATGCCGCACAGCTCGCCCGTTCGGTCATGGAGGGACTTCCGCACGTGCTGATCGTCGGCGAAGGCGCCCGCCGGCTCGCGGCTGAAACCGGTCTCGAACAAAAAGACCTGACGACGACGGAATCGCTCGAGATCTGGAAGTCGCGCGCAGACGAGCTCTCCGAGATCGGCTCCGCGGACGACGGGTACTACAATCATATGCGCGATCTGGTGAAAAGGATGAGCTCGGACCCCCAGCTCGTCGACGCGCATGGAACGGTGAATTTTCTTTGCCGCGATCGCAATGGCGAGTTCGCATCTGGCGTCAGCACGTCCGGATGGGCGTGGAAATATCCCGGTCGCGTTGGCGATTCACCGATCATCGGAGCCGGGAATTACTGTGACGACAGGTGGGGAGCCGCCGCTTGCACTGGTCGGGGCGAAATGGCGCAACGGTGCTGCACCGCGCATAGCGTGGTCACCTTCATGCGCTTCGGGATGTCACTCGAGGAAGCGCTCACGCAAGCGATGATCGATCTCAAGCAATTGGACGATCCGTTCGCCAGCGAGATGAACATCGTTGGACTCGACAAGGACGGTAATCCCGGCGCCGTCTCAAGCTCACCAGAGAAGACCTATGTCGTCATGGACGAATCGATGTCGACTTGGGATGAGCGGGAACGCACGACCGTCCAGATCTTTGCCTAGAATTAGCTCTCCGTGAGATTCGTCGACGACAACGAACGTCGCGCTCGGCTCGGACAACGGCATCGACTGGCAGACGCTTCACGTGCCGATCGTCCGCTCGAGATTGCACGTTCGCTAACCGCCATTCATGCAACCGATCCGGGTTCGACCGTCGTCGGAATCCTGACGCGGTCACGCGAACCGTCCATTGCCGCGATCGACACAGCGCTCTATGAAGACCGTTCGCTCGTGCGCGTACTAGCCCTCAGGCGTACGGTTTTCGTCATCGACTACGAGCTCGCACCGGCCGTTTGGGCTGCATGCGCGCAAACCGTGGCACGCACGCAACGACGACTCTTTCAAAAGATGATCGCGAGCGACGATATCGAGGATCTCGACGCCTGGACGGCCGAAGCCGAACGACGAATGCTCGCGTATCTCGATGCGCATCCCGGCAGCTCGAGTACCGAGATCGCGACCGACGATCCCTATCTCAGCCGGCTACTCTCGATCGGACTCCCGTCCGCTCCCGACGCCACGCAGTCGGTCGCAAGCCGACTTCTGACTCTCTTATCAGCCGAGGGACATGTGTTGCGTGGACGACCAAAGGGGTCGTGGACCTCAACGCAAACCCTGTGGGCTCCCACCCATTCCTGGCGAAGCGATTGGCCGGAGCGTCCCCCAGTCGACGAAGCGGATCAGATCATTGCGCGATCGTGGTTGGCTGGCCACGGTCCGGGTTCGACCGACGATTTTGCCTGGTGGACGGGTTGGCCCAAAGGTCGCGCCAGGAAAGCGATCGACCGAGCTGGTGGAGTCGAGGTCAGTACCACGTCGGGTCCTGGATTCCTGCTCGACTCGGATCTCGATCCTGTCCCGCCTCCCGAACCCTGGGTCGCGCTTCTACCTGGTCTCGATTCATCGACCATGGGTTGGAAAGACCGGGAATTCTACCTGGGGTCCTATCGGGACCGAGTCTTCGACAATGTCGGAAACGGCGGGCCAACCGTGTGGATAGACGGACGGATCGTCGGAGGGTGGGTCCATCGAGACGATAGCACGATCGCGTACCAGCTCTTCGAAGATGTCGGACGGGAAACCGTAACGGCAATCGACGAGCGGGCGCATGTACTGGAGCAGCTGATCGGCGATGTCCGCCTCAAACCCCGCGCCCGCCGCTGGACCCCGACAGAGCTGGAGCTGAAAGCCTCCTGAGAAAACTGTTGAGGTACGGCTCGCGGGACTCCTCGTTTCCTCTCACCTGGCCACGAACAAGAATGGCCAGGCTACAATGCCCGGCCATTCCTTCGGATTCCGAATAGTCCCGATGTTGCCTACAGATCCTTGTTGAGGGTCGCCAGGAATTCATCATTGCTCTGCGTCTTGGCAAGCCGTCCGAGCACCAACTCGGTCCCCTCGGTGCCACCCAACATCGCCACCATGCGCCGCATGGTCCAAACCTGGCGAAGCTTGGCGTCTTCGAGCAGCAGCTCTTCACGACGCGTACCGGAGCGCTGGATATCGATTGCCGGGTAGATGCGGCGCTCGGCCAGCTTACGATCGAGGTGGAGCTCCATATTGCCGGTGCCCTTGAACTCCTCGTAGATAACGTCATCCATACGGCTGCCCGTATCGATCAGACAGGTCGCTACGATGGTCAGGGAACCGCCACCCTCGATGTTGCGGGCGGCGCCGAAGAAGCGCTTCGGCGGATAGAGCGCCACCGGGTCGATACCACCCGAGAGCGTACGACCACTTGGCGGAACCGCCAAGTTGTACGCCCTTGCCAGACGGGTGATCGAGTCGAGTAGGATGACCACGTCCCGCCCCCCCTCGACGAGGCGCTTGGCGCGCTCGAGCGCCATCTCCGCCACCTTGGTGTGATCCTCGACCGGCTCATCGAAGGTCGAGGAAATGACCTCGCCGTCGACCGACCGTCGCATGTCGGTGACTTCTTCCGGACGCTCGCCGATCAAACAGACCATCAGGTGGATGTCTGGGTTGTTGGTCGAGATTCCGTTCGCAATCGACTTGAGCAGCAACGTCTTGCCGGCTTTTGGCGGCGACACGATGAGACCTCGCTGACCGCGTCCAATCGGCGCAACCAAATTCAGAACACGGGTCGACAGGATATTTGGCTGCGTTTCGAGATCGATGAGCTCCAGCGGGAAAATGGGGGTCAGTGTATCGAACGAGGGACGCTTGCGCGCCGTCTCGGGATCGATCCCATTGACCGCCTCGACCCGCAGGAGACTGAAGAACTTCTCATTGTCTTTCGGCGGCCGCACCTGCCCGGATACCCGGTCCCCCGTGCGGAGCCCGAACCGGCGAATTTGCGACTGGGACACATAGATGTCATCCGGCCCAGGAAGCAACCGAGCGCCGCGCAGGAAGCCGAAACCGTCCTCGATGATCTCCAGGATCCCATCGCCGAAGACCGTACCCTCACGCTCTGTACGCGCCTGCAAGAGGCGGATAATGAGATCGGGTCGCTTGATGCGCGTATATCCCTGAATGCCGTACTCGCGAGCAAGCTCGTGGAGCTGTTCCTCCGGCATCGTCTCCAGCTCGGAAACAATCAACGGCGGCCCAACATCCGGCCGAGGTTGCTGCGGTTCTTCTTCAGCATAGTCCCGGGACCGGTTGTCGCGTCCGCGGCGGTTGCCGCGCCCGCGCCCTTCGCGCCCGCGTCCACGCCCATTGCGACCACCGCCTTCGGGCCGCTCGCCATCGACGGCAACTTCGGTGTTTTCGCTTGCACCATTGGTCGCGTCGACCTCGACGACTGCCTCGGCGACACTGACCCCGTCCTGGGTGGCGACTGGTGCGTTTTCTTCCAGATCCATAGGTATTTCTCCGTTATTCGGATATGCAGGCGCCCTACACAGGACAACCCAGCCTCGACCGGCGCTCAGGCGCGGACGGGCATTACAAGCAATTGAGAAGGCGCCAGGACGCGACAAGGCGCAGATTGAGAGCACTCGGACAACGTAGGATTGTCTGTCGCATTTACATTCAGTGGGATGCTCTTCGAGTCAATTTGCGCGCACCGAAAGCCCATCGATGTACGCTGAAAATTTCACCGCCATTGCGGTTTCGACTCCGGTTAGGAACCCGCGCACAGGCAGAGGTGTTTGGTGCCTGTTGGGTGTCTAAATCGTATCATGCGCCGTTCACAACGTCAAATCGGAAATCTGGGAGACAACTTCCCGGCACCTCAAAGCAGTTCAACAGCCCCTGCTGCTCCCAACCAATGGTCGTCAGGATCGGTTGGTTCCTCGACAACCGATCCATCGTGGATGCCCTCCCCTCGATCGTGGACCGCCCGCGCCAGTATCCGATGCCGGCGTTGCGCAGCTACTGGTTGCGCAGGTTACGGAGCTGGGCCAGTTTCTCGAGCCGGTGCTCCGCATCGATCCTGCGAACGGTCCCGGAAGCCGACCGCATAACCAGGGTCTGCGTCGTCGCCCCGGTGCTGGTCAAGTGAACGCCGCGCAGCAGCTCACCATCGGTAATACCGGTCGCGGAAAAGAAGATGTTCCGCCCGCTCACCAGATCGCGGGTGGCAAATTTCCGGCTGACATCGATATTGTCCCGCTCGACGATCGCCTGCTCTTCCTCATTGCGAATCCAGAGCCGTCCCTGAATCGAGCCACCCACACAGGTGAGAGCAGCCGCGGCAACCACGGCCTCCGGCGCCCCGCCGATCCCCATCAGGACATCGACCCCTGTATCGGGCATGGCGGTCATGATGGCGCCCGCGACATCGCCATCCGTGATGAGCTTGATCCGCGATCCTGCAGCCCGAACTTCCTCGATCAGCTCAGCATGACGTGGTCGATCGAGAATGACAACGACCAGATCTTCGACTCGTTTCCGCAATGCTCGGGAGATCCGGCCGAGATTCTCCGTCGGCGACAGATCGATATCGATGACATCCGCGGCTGCCGGCCCAACGGCAATCTTCTGCATATAGGCGATGTCGGCACACGTGAACATCGTCCCGCGGTCGGAAAGTGCGACCACTGCCAATGCGTTCGGCATCCCGTTGGCCAGCAGGCGCGTGCCATCGATCGGATCGACCGCAATATCCACTTTGGGCGTCTCCCCAGTGCCAACCTGCTCACCCACGTAGAGCATAGGCGCCTCGTCTTTCGCCCCTTCGCCAATGACGACCACGCCATCCATCTCGACCGAGCCAAGGAAGTAGCGCATCGCATCGACGGCCGCCTGATCGGCTTCTTCCTTTTCGCCTTTGCCCATCCAGGCAGCCGAGGCAAGGGCGGCCGATTCGGTGACGCGTGCGAGCTCGAGCGCCAGATTACGGTCGATGACGTCGGACATGGTTGTTCTATCCCTTTGGAATCCAGAACCGGTCGTTTTCGTCAGTCTACTCTGCCTGAGGATTGTGCAGAAGCCACCCCGTCGCGGCGTCGCCGAGCTCGTCGACCGGCCCATGCCGCACCGTACATTCGGGGAGTGCCCGTATGAAGGTTGTGCCATAGCTCTTCGTAAAAATCCGAGAATCGAGGACGGCGACGACTCCTCGGTCGGACGAGGTGCGGATGAGCCGTCCGAATCCCTGCCTGAATTTCAGCGCGGCTCTGGGTAAGGAATATTGCTGGAACGGCTGCTCGAATTGCTCGCTTCGTGCGGCAAACAGTGGGTCGGTCGGAACGTCGAACGGAAGACGTGTGACGACCAAGCCACTGAGCTCGTCTCCCGGCACGTCAACCCCCTCCCAGAACGCGGCAACGCCAAGCACGACCGTTCGGGGATCGCGCTTCATGCGTTCGACCAGCTGATTTGGCGAGCCATCGATATCCTGTGCCAACACCGAGAGCCCGAGTGGCTTCAGATCCGACCGCAATCGTTGCTGGATCCCGCGAATCGCCGCATGGGACGTAAACAGCGCGAGCGTTCGCCCGTCCAGTGCGATTGCGAGCCCCGCAATGGCGGCGCGCACCGAATCGAGATAGTCCGCATGACGCGGATCGGGAACGTCTCGGGCGATATAGAGCAGCGTCGAGCTGCGGTAATCGAACGGTGATGGCAACACCAGCTCATTGGCGTCTTCGATACCGAGCTGACGTCTGATCAGGTGGAACGACCCCTGACTCCGCAACGTAGCGGATGCCAGCACGGTACTGCTGCTGCGTGCCAGCAGATCGCCCGCCACAAGACCTGCCACATCCAGAGGCGCTCCATACACCGATGCGTCGCTGGAATTCCGCCGTCCCGCGATCCAGTAGACCATTCCGTCGTTTGGTTCCGCGACCACCGCACGCAAGCGAGCCTGCATCTCTTCGAGCTCGCGCCGCCAGACGGAAAGATCGAGCAATGCTGGCTCGATCTTCTCGATCGCCTGACTCTCTCCGGCCGCATCGCCAAGCTCACCGATCAACCAGCGGCTCGAATGCAGCAAATCGGCCAGGACCGCGTCGAGCGACTCCCACGTCTCATAGACGGCCTGCCAATTGGGCTGATCGCGGGTCGAATCGAGAATTCGCCGCGTAACCGCATACGCCGAATCGTCATCGTCCTCGACGAATCGACCAGCTGCCTGAAAGAGAAGATCGGCCCAGTGCTTGCCTCGCTCGACCGCCGTTACCGCCGCCCGAAGAATCTCCAAAGCCTTGCGGGCATTCGCCGGTTTCGCCTGTAAGGCGCCCGTTACGGAGAGCGCCTCGACCGCCCTGCCACAGTGACCGACGATTGAGGTTCCCTGCAGCACGGCATAGTCGGACAGCATCCGATCAACCCTGGGGGCGGAAACCACAAAGCTGTACTGCGACGTGGCTACCGATTCGATGTGATGAGCCTCGTCGATGATGAGCTTGTCGAGGCTGCCCATCACCGTGTTTTCTTCGGCAAGGCTGGCAAAGAGGAGCGCGTGATTCATCACGATGATGTTCGCGCGTTGGGCCTCGACCCGCGATCGATTGAAGAAGCAGCGATTACCAAACGTCGAACGGCAGACGGTTTGCAGGCAGTTGTCCGTCGCGGCCGAGAGACTGTTGAACGCACGATCCTCCGCAGGGGTCAACGCCAGCTCGGACCGATCTCCGCTCGCCGTAGCCTCCAGCCACATGGCAACCTTGATCTTGAGCGCGTCCATCGCGGCATCCGTCGACGGAGATTTCGACTCATGCATCCATCTCCGCAGACAGAGATAGTTCGTCCGTCCCTTGAGCGCAACGCCGCGCACCGGCCCAGCGCCACAACGCTGCAGCGCCTCGGAGGCGATCGGCACGTCCTTGGTGACGAGCTGTTCCTGAAGCCCACGCGTGAATGTCGAGACGATGACCGGCTCGCCGTTCTCCTGCGACCAGATGGCCGCTGGCAAGAGATATGCCAGGGATTTGCCGATACCGGTTCCCGCTTCTGCCAGCAACACGCCGTCATGCCGGAGCGTCTCATCGACCGCCGCCGCCATGCGGACCTGTCCCTCGCGACGCTCGAATCCCGGGATGAGCGCCGCGAGTCCTCCGTCCGGCGCAAAAAGGGAATCGAGCAAGCCGTCCTGATGCAAGACCGTCGAAGACGTGCGTTTGCTTCGATCCGGACGTCGCTTGGCTTCAGCCTGCATCTCCGGGTGGCCGTCGGCAATATCGCCGGCCGCGGCGAAGAACGCGTGCAGCTCAGGACGTCCGCTCAACGCCCAGCTCTCCAGCTGACGTGTGAACGGAGCACCGCGCTCCACCAGCCAATCGACCGCCCGCGCGAGAAACTCAGCCCGGTCGACGAACGAGTCCCCCGAGGGCGCCGTTCGATCGAACCATCCGCCGAAGAGCGATTCGATCTCGTCGTATTCGATCGGGTCGAATGCAACGAAACCCTCGGGAATCAATCGGTTCGCCACATGCTCCGCATCGGCGGCAATGGCAGTGAGACCACGAATCGTCTGCTTGAGATCGTCCAGGGAAACCTGCGTTTCACTCCCGGAGACGGATACGTCGATATATGAGATGTCGGGCGACATCGAGAACAACGCACAGCGCAACCGGCGATGCACGGGGTCTTCGGCGAGGAATACGAACTCAGGTTCCGGCACGGAATTCGGCCCCGAAATCAGGTCAACCGCCCGAAGCGGAGTTCCTCAGCAACGGAAACGGTCAGGCCCAGGAGCTGATAGATCCCGCGCGCAACCGGTTTCCGATCGATGTACTCGTCCACGTTGTGAACGTTTCCGCCCGTGGTCAACCCAATGCAAACCGCTGGAATCCCACGGCTGATCGGGATATTGGCATCGGTGCTCGACGCATCCCCCGTCGGGGTAATCCCCATCGATTCGAGGATTGCGCCCGCGATCCGGGTGATCCTCGAATCCGGCGCCACCCGGCCAGCTGGCCGAACGCCGATCAATTCACGGTGCACGGAAATGTCACGCCGCTTACGGGAAAGGACCCGCTCGACCGTCGCATTCACGCGGGCAAGCGCATCCGCATCGACCGACCTGAGATCGAGCAGGAACGTGCAGGTCGGAGCAATCGTATTGACCGAGATTCCACCCTCGATCGTGCCAACGCTCAACGTCGTCTTGGGTTGCGCCGGAAGGTCGATCTCGTCCAGCTCGGCGATGATATGCGACGCGGCATGAATGGCATTCTGGTTGCCGTAGTCGCCCCAGCTATGGCCGCCCGGCCCCGATACCGTGACCCGGTAGCGCATCGATCCAACGGCAATATGCGTGACCCGTCCGAGATTGTGACCTTCGATGGCGATCACGGCGCCGATCTCCGGGTGCGCGTCCATCACGGCAATCATGCCGCGCAGGTTGCCCAACCCCTCCTCTCCGACATTGCCAGTGATGAGCAGATCGACGTCCGGGCGGATGTTCGCTTCCTCCAGCATGGCCGGAATCATGAGCGCCGCCGCGATGCCGAGACAGTTGTCGCCGATTCCAGGACCATATGAGCGATGCGCGTCATGCGATGGATTCAGCACCGTTCCGAGCGGGAAAACGGTGTCGAGATGGGCGGCGATCAGGAGACGCGGCGATTCGCTCAGCCCCTGAACGCGTCCCACGACATTGGACATGCCGTCGACATCGATGGCGTCGAATGAGAGCGCAGCCATACGATCCCGCACGAACTCGGAGCGCAGGGTCTCCGCCCCCGTCGGCGCCGGGACGGCGGTCAGCTCCTCGGCAAGATCGAGAATCCGAGGGGTGAACTGTTCCGCAACCCGGTAGAGCGCCGCTCCAATATCTCCGTGGACCACCGGAGTCAATTGAGCGCTCCGAGGCATGATATCGCTTTCTACGAACCGCAAATGAGATGTACCAACAGGACCTGTGGACAACGGCAGTATATCCGACGGGTTATGAACTCCCCCGTCCCCGATGCGCTTGACACCTTTCCGCGAGATACTTAGCGTAGCGCAAGCACGATCGAGTTCGATGCGCAGACGAAGCTTCGCCAGCAGGGAGCGCTGGCCGGGGGTTGAAAGATGAGCTATCACCGATATGACGCGGTGATCGTTGGCGCCGGGGGCGCAGGATTGATGACCGCCATTCAAATGGCGGGGAAGGCGAACATCGCGGTCGTCAGCAAGCTCTATCCACCCCGATCACACACAGGAGCTGCACAGGGGGGTGTTGCCGCGGCATTGGGCAACACCGAGGAAGATCACTGGGAATGGCACATGTTCGACACCGTCAAAGGTGGCGACTATCTCGTCGACCAGGACGCCGCCGCCATCCTGGCCCGAGATGCGATCGACGCGGTCTATGAGCTCGAGCATATGGGGTTGCCGTTCAACCGTACGCCGGACGGTCTGATCGATCAACGCCGCTTCGGCGGACACTCGCGCAATTTCGGCGAAGGTCCGGTCCGGCGCGCCTGCTATGCCGCCGACCGCACCGGACACATGATCATCCAGACGTTGTACCAGCAAGGCATCAAGCACAACGTGACATTCCGGGACGAGGAGTTCCTGCTGGATGTCCTCTTCTCGGAGAATGGCGAGTGCTGTGGCGTCGTCACGCGCGAGCTCACGACCGGCGAGTACCACGTCCTCCACGCCAAGGCGGTCATGATCGCCACCGGCGGTTTCGGACGTATGTTCAAGATCACCTCGAACGCCATGGCGGGTACCGGGGACGGTGTCGCGATCCCTTATCGCCGAGGCGTTCCCGTGATGGACATGGAGTTCTATCAATTCCATCCAACCGGGCTCTACAAGCTGGGCATTCTGTTGTCGGAAGCTGCTCGTGGTGAGGGTGGCATCCTTCGCAACAACGAGGGAGAAGCATTTGCCGCGCGCTATGCGCCGACGATGAAGGACCTGGCTCCCCGTGACATGGTTTCGCGGTTCATCTACGAAGAGGTCAAGGCCGGCCGCGGGATCGATGGCAAAGACTACGTCCATCTCGATCTGACCCACTTGCCACCGGAAGTCATCGACGCCAAGCTGCCCGATATCACCGACTTCGCACGTACGTATCTCAATGTCGAACCGAAAACCCAGCCGGTGCCTATTCAGCCGACCGCGCATTACGCCATGGGCGGATTGCCGACCGATCTCGATGGCCGTGTGCTTGCCGATGCGTCCGGCAACGTCATTCCGGGACTCTATGCCGCCGGCGAATCGGCGTGCGTGTCGGTCCATGGCGCCAATCGTCTGGGCACGAATTCGCTGGTCGACCTAATCGTCTTCGGGAGGCGGGCCGGACGCCACATGCTGAAGTTCGTGGACGATACCTCGCACCCAACGATGCCCGCGAATCCGGATCGACCCGCTCGCGAAGAGATCGACGAGATCGTTGCCCGGCCCTCCGGAGAAAACGCCGCCGAGATTCGCGAGCGTCTGCAGGACGTCATGATGGACAAGGTCTCGGTGGTGCGGAACGCGGGGGGCATGAATGAGGCGCTCGCCGAGGTCGAGTCACTGCGCAACGCCTACAAGAACGTCGCCATCCAGGACAAGGGCAATATCTTCAATACCGATCTGACCGAAGCACTGGAGTGCGGGTATATGCTGGACCTGGCCGAGGCGCTGATCATCGGCGCCCTTGCCCGTGAAGAGAGCCGCGGCGCCCACTACCGCACCGACTTCGAAAAACGCGATGACAGCAACTGGCTTGCGCATACCGTCGTCAAGATGAAGGGTGACAAGCTGGAGCTGACGAAAAAGCCGGTCACAGTTACGACTTTCGAGCCGAAAGAGCGAGTCTACTAACGCCTCCCGAGTGGGGCGCCAGCGAAAGGTAAAGCCGTGGAGGTTACGCTCCGCATCAAGCGATACAATCCCGAAATCGACGAGAAACCCACATTTCGGGAGTACCAGGTTACGGTCGAGAAGACGGACCGTGTGCTGGACGCGCTCAACATGGTCAAGTGGCACGATGACGGCACGCTGACCTACCGGCGTTCATGCGCGCACGGAATCTGCGGCTCAGACGCCATGCGCATCAACGGGCGCAATCGTCTCGCCTGCAAGGTGCTCATGGGCGAGGTCGGTGACCGAGTCACCATCGAGCCGTTGCTCGGGTTCTCGGTCATCAAGGACCTGGTGGTCGATATGGACAGCTTCTTTGCCGGCTATCGCTCGATCAAGCCGTATCTGATCACGCACGATGAGAATCCGGCGACCGAGCGACGACAGACGCCTGCCGAACGAGAGCGGTTCGATGACACCACCAAATGCATCCTCTGCGCGTCCTGCACCACCGCGTGTCCAATCACCTGGACGAACGAGGAATTCGTCGGACCGGCGGCAATCGTGAATGCGCACCGATTCATCTACGACAGTCGCGATCAGGGTGGCCGCGAACGGCTTCGCATACTCAATCAGCGATCGGGAGTCTGGCGCTGCCGTACGGTCTTCAACTGCACGGACGCGTGTCCACGCGACATCGAGATCACCAAGGCGATCGAGGAAGTGAAGCGCTCGCTCTTGACCGAGACCTACTGAAATGGATAACCCGTTCAGCTGGGACTATCTGCGCACGGTGCCGGGGCCGAATGAAGTCTTCGGGCCATTATCGATCGCATATCTGGTCCTCTTCATTGCAGGATTCGTGCTGTCGATCGTCGTCTACAACGGCTGGGCGAAGAAATGGTTCCACGATCCAGTCGTGCATCGCCTGGCCCGGAAGTGGGCCGGGATTGCGATCGTCATCTTCGGCCTGGGTCTTTTCTTCTTCCTGATTCGCTGGTTGCAGATCAATCCGTTCGGATTCGCCCGCCGCTACTGGCTGTGGCTTTCGCTGGTTGCATTGAGCGTGGTGGTTGGCTACGCGACCTGGGATTACCGGACGCATTATCCCAGCCTGAAAGAACAGGGTACGACGACCAGCAACGCCGGAGACTTTACGCGAAAGCAAGTGGCCACGCCGGCACCTCAGCGGTTGCGCGCGAGAATCCGTACGCGAATGTCGCTCCCGGTCCTCGGCCCCGGCCGGTCAAAAAGCGACGGCGATCCTGACCAATCCGCTTTCGAACAAACGAAAACGGGTCCCCGGTTTTTTGCCGAGGACCCGTTTCTCTTACCCACTATGAGCGGGAACTGGCCGTGCACCCTCTGTCGATCGGCAACTCTCCGGCTTTCCGCCGCTCGTTCGCTCCGGCGGGGCGTCCCCGCGTCACCCGAGACGATCCGCTTAAGGCTGCTACCTTCCGGTCCTGACCTGGTTCACAGTGCCTCGCCGCGCGGGACCCGGCCTTCAACACCACGTGGCGTCGTTAGTCCCACAGAGCCGGACCTCGAGAGGGAATTCGACCCCGCTTGAGCGGGTTGCGGGTACAGGGCACCGCTAACTCCCCATCTAGCACGGCCAACATAAATTCTAACATTCACGGAGGGTTCCGGAACAGCTATTCCGGAGGCAGCGGATGATCGGCTGGCCACTCGATCGGCCGGGGTCCCGGATCTGACATATCGGGAAATTCGCTCAACCTGCGCAAAACCCGGACATCCAGATCGTCATTGACCTGCACCTGACACGAGAGCCGCAGATTCTCGGTCGTATCGTCCACCCGCGAGAGAGCCGTTCCCGCTCCGGCTCGGTCATCGGGCCCGGATCGCCTGACAGCACTTCGACCTGGCAGGTCGTGCAACGCGCGTTGCCACCGCAGCGGTGCAGGATATCGATGCCCGCATCCTCGATCGCGAGCACCAGACGGCGCCCCTGGCCTCGATCCGATCAGACACCCTTCGACAACGACGATTGGCATAGCTCCACCTTCCAATTTTTCGAAACGAGCTTCCGCTGCGCAAGCCTACCAAAGCATGTCGTGCACGCGGCGTGGCCGACATTCGTATACTTGGCATCGTTTGGGACGTGTGGCCATTTTTGGCAAGGGGACCGATTGCGATGGTAATGAAGTATGTGAACTGGGCACTTCGCCGGCAGGCCGAGGAGTCGGACGTTCCGCGTTGCCCATCGCACAAGGTCGAGATGAAGCTGCGCGGAATCATCGGACAGCCGGCGCGGTTTCGCTGGCAAACCGAAGAGGACTACACGTACATCTACTTCTGCCCGGTCGACAAATGCAACGAAACCCGTCAGATCATCCGGCGCAAGGCACAAGTACCGGGGGGAACTGACATCCCTTCTCGTCCGGTCTACGCCCGGCCCAACGACCGGTAAATCTCGGCTCCTGCGAATTCGAAGCGGATTCGACACCCCGAATGCCCTCCGGGGTGTTCTGCTATCGAACGTTCTCGCCCTGGTAGACGCCCTGGTATCCCACCTCATCGGGCGTCGAAAGCTGAATGAAGACCAATTGCGCGACACGCGCGCCAAGCTGGACGCGAAACCCCTGCGGGTTGTAGACGACCATCAGCGACGTCGACCGCCCCGAATAGCCCGCATCCCACACAGCAGTGTGAATCGCCACGCCACTTCGAGTCAGGCTCGAGCGCGGTCGTCCCAATGCCATCAAGTCCTTCGGAAGGCTGACCGTCTCGGCATACGTGATGTGATACCCACCAGGAGGGAGCGTCAGAAAACCGCGATCGTCCGGTTCGATTGCCTCCAATTCAGGTAGAACGCGATCGGCATTGTCGATGGCAATCGTCCCGGCCCCGTCGAACCTGCGAACCTCCGCCAGGGTCAAATCGAATCCATTTGCCTGCACTTGCGCGTCGAGATCGGAATACCCGGCAAAAAGTGGTTCGTTCGATTCGATCAAGGCACGAATTTCGTTCGAGCTGAGTACTGCTCCCAAATCTCTCTCCCCTGGCTGTCGATTGTCCAGATTCCCGAGCGATGATACTGTAGACATGCATAGTCAATACTTGGATATTTCGGTGCTGGCTGTGTCGGTTCAAAGGAGAAATGACGGGATGCAACTCATTCAGATCAAGCCGAACGCGCCGGCGACAACAAAAACGACAACCGGGAACGGCGCATTCGACGCATACGGCCGTCAGATGACCTATCTTCGCATCTCGTTGACCGATCGTTGCAACTTCCGCTGTATCTACTGCATGCCGGCCGCCGGCATGGTCTTTCAGCCACGAGAAGAATTGCTCACTGACGACGAGCTGCTCCGTCTGGTTGCGCTTTTCGCGCAATCCGGCTTCACCAAATTCCGGCTGACGGGCGGCGAGCCGACGATTCGTCCCCACGTCGAAGATCTCATCCGCCAGATGAAGCAGTTCCCCGGCGTCGAAGAGATTTCGATGACCACGAACGGGCTGCTGCTGCCCCGAATGGCCGCCGAGTTGAAGGATGCCGGTCTCGACCGCATCAATGTCAGTATCGACACGCTCGATCCACTCCGGTTCAAGTTCATGACCCGGGGTGGCCGGCTCGATCTGGTGATGGCCGGTATCGAGGAAGCGGAACGGGTTGGCATCGGGCCGATCAAGCTCAACACCGTCGTCGTTCGCGGTCAAAACGAGCAAGAAGTGATCGACATGGCGGCCCTGAGTATCGACCGCCCATGGGAAATCCGTTTCCTGGAGATCATGCCGATGGAAGGCGTTGGCATGGTCTACGACGAGGGGCTGGTCACAACGGAGGAAACGAAGGCCCGGCTCGAAATGCACTACGGTCGACTCGTGCCCGTCGACTCGAATCCCTCCGATCCAGCCCGGCTTTGGCAGCTCCCCGGCGCCCGGGGGACGATCGGGTTCATCTCTCCCGTATCGGAGCCGTTCTGTCAGTTCTGCAATCGTGTACGGTTGACAGCCGACGGCAAGCTTCGACTTTGCCTGTTGCGGAACGATGAAATCGACTTCCGCGAGGAGATGCGCGGCGGCGCGACCGACGAGGACTTGCTCCGCCGGCTGCGCGCCGGAATCTGGCGCAAACCGTGGGGACACGGGCTGGCAGAGGGAGATCTGAACATTGGGCGAGGAATGTCTCAAATCGGCGGATAGCGCGGCAGCCCCCTTGCGGCGGCTGATGGTCCGATATTCGCTGCCGCCGGGTACGCTCGAATCGTTGCAGGCGGCCTTTCCCGACATCGAATTCATACAAGCTGAAGATGCGTTCGTGCAGCTGACTCCACTCGGCGATGTCGATGCGGTCGTCACCTGGAATTTGGCCGAGGACGAAATCGCGGCCGCTCCCAATCTTCGCTGGGTGCAATGGATCGGCGCCGGGGTCGATCATGCCCCGCTTGCCGCGCTCCGAAACCGGGGCATTCTGCTCACCAACAACCGTGGCGTTCACGCCAACAACATTGCCGAGCATGTCATCGGCATGATGATTTCGCTGGCCCGCAACTTTCCCAATCTCGTTCGCGCCCAGGACCAACACGTCTGGAAAATGGACGAGGAACGATGGAACGTCAAAGAACTGGCAGGATCGCGCCTCGTGGTTCTCGGTGCGGGCAATCTGGGGTCCGCCATCGCCCGCAAAGCCGCCGGGCTCGATCTCGACGTTGTCGTGCTTGGACGGAATCCGCGCGAAACGTACCTGGACCGTGTCACCTATCGAACGATCGACGCGCTCGACGCCGAATTGGCCGAGGCCGATCATGTGGTCATCTGCACACCATTGACGGATGAAACCAGGGGCCTCATCGACGCGGACCGGATCGCTCGTGTGAAACCCGGCGCCTATCTATACAACGTGGGCCGCGGTCCGATTGTCGATACGGACGCCCTGGTTGCGGCGCTCCAAAGCGGTCAGCTCGGCGCGGCCGCACTCGACGTCACCGATCCGGAGCCTCTTCCCGCAGAGCATCCACTTTGGGATCTGCCCAATGTCTTCATCACCGGTCACACATCTGGCGCAACACCCCACTATTGGGATCGCGCGGCGCGGATTCTCGAAGGAAATATCCGGCACTACCTGGCCGGCGAGCCACTCGACAATCTGGTCGACTACGATCTGGGGTATTGAGGAGCTGGGAGCTGGGATTTTAGGAATGGGGACGAAGCACGCCGAGCTCATCAAACGACATCAGGCGCGCGCCCGGTGCGAATGAGAGCGGCACGACCGCGTCCATCACAGACTCGTCATCGAAAAATGCCGTCAGCTGCCGCCGCAATCGATCGAGCGAATCGACTCGGAGCAAAGCAAGTGCGGATCCCCCGCCTCCGCCACCCATCATGCGCGCGCCGGCAACACCCGGAACCTCTCGCATCGTGGCGACCAATGCCTCGACCCTGGGGTGGCTGACGTCGTAATCCTCGGCCGATGACTTGCCCGAGGCGTTCATGAGGGTACCGAACCTCTCCCAGTCACCCGCGTCCATTGCATCCATCCCAGCGCTCACCCGCTGAATCTCGGTCACCACGTGGCGCGCCCGCGCGCGAAGCGTTGGGGAGAGTAGATCGTCACCTGACATTTCGATCCGGTCGAGATCCTCCTGGCTCAGCGACCCAAGATTCGGAACCGGACGCTTCCACTGCGCCTGAAGGATCCTGGCGGCTTCCGCAGCCTCCTGGACTCGTATGGGGTAGGCGGAAGCGCCAAGCGTTCGATCGACGCGGGAATCGACCACCACAAAGCAATAGTCGCCCAGACTCGGAGCAACCGAGCGCGTGCCTTCCGGGCCATCGTAGAGGATGACCTGGCCAAACACCGACGCGGCCTGATCCATGGTTCCGCACGGGACCCCGGTCCAATTCTCGGCGGCCTGCGCATCGTAGACGAGTTGAGCGCCTGCGGGAGGCTCCTCGTTGAGCGTCAGGGAGAGCGCCACACAAAGCGCCGCGGACGAGCTCATCCCGGACCCGATCGGAATCGAGGTTGCCACGGCAATTCGGCCGCGCCGTGCGGGACGCCCACGCGATCGTCCCCGTTCAAGGACGCCCAGGACAAAGTCGTGCGGCGCGGGCGCCCCCAACGGCGAACGGAGCTGCTCGACCTTGTCGGGATCTATATCAGTCGAACCCAGGGAAGGAAAATCGGCAAAGGCAAGCTGGAGCGTATCGGAGTCGTCGCTCAGAACGACCGTCGCCTTGTCGATGGCCGCGGCCAGCACCGGACCGCCGTTGTAGTCGACATGGTTGCCGAGAATCTCGATCCGGCCGGGCGCCATTGCCGCACGTGTCGGTCGCCAGTCGTCCCCCCAGACTGCACGCCCCGCGTCGAACGCTCGGCGAATCGTTTGTGCTGCGTCACTCGCCCGGGATGACTCCATCGTCGTCCCCTCCCGCCTGGTTCAGCGGCGCATCTGCACCGTCTTGTACGCCTCGGCCAGCTCGAACGGCTGTCCCTCCGCAATCTCGGCATTGCGTTCCCGCACGCGCTTTTCCATCTCGATACCGTCCCCAACCTGGGATGCGTGTTTCTTCAACGACGCGATCTTGGCATCGAATGTTCCCGTGATGTCGACGATCAAGTCGGGCTGCTCCGCATTGAAAAACCAGATTTCAGCGGTCTTGTGCGGTTCCAGCCCGTCCTGGAGATGCTCGGGAAAATAGTGCGGATCGCGTGCGGTCGGATAGACCGCGTCGAGCGCCGCGAACCCGCACGCGCGGTGATCTGGATGAAGTGCATATGGGCGAAACGGATCGTGCGTCACGATGACATCGGGTTTGAAGGTGCGAATCTGGCGAACGATCTTTTCGCGCAAGGAGAGATCGGGAACCAGTTCCCCGTCGGTGCAACGCAGATAGACGACCGTGTCGACACCGAGCACGTCGGCCGCATCCTTTTCCTCTACCTCGCGCCCGGACGCGAGCGCGGTCGAGGGAATCGTGTGATCGGGCGTGCCCTTATCGCCGGATGTCACCTGCACGATGACGATCCGTTTTCCGTCCTTGGCCAGTCGCGCAATCGTCCCGGCCGACGAGAATTCGGCATCGTCCGGGTGCGCGATCACCCACATGTAGGTATCCCATTCGTCCCATTTGGTTTGTTCCGTCATCTTTTTTCCTGACTTGTTGACGATCGGTTCCCTTACGTCAACATGCGTTCGATACTCTGGACGATCTCAGCCCGCTCCAGCTCGATCTGGTCACCGGTAACGAGATTCTTGAGCGCCACCACGCCACGCGCTGCCTCGTCGGGCCCCAGAATGGCGGCGAGCCCGATTCCCCGCCGCCCCGCGTACTTCAGTTGCTCGCCGAGACTTTTGCCATCCAGCAACGACAGATCGGTCTTGAGTCCACGCGCGCGCAGCTCACTCGTGAGCTCAGCCGCCGAGCCGAGATTGCGGTCGACCACTGGTACGAATACCTGCGCAACCGCGGTCGGTATCGGCATGGTGCCATGCTCGCGAATGACCTCTATGATGCGCTCGAGTCCCAGGGAGACGCCGGTGGCGGAAATCGACCGGCTTCCAAACGAGCCGATCAGCCCTTCGTACCGGCCGCCACCGGCCACCGATCCAACCTTCGGCTCGGTTACCTTGGCTTCGAAGACGGGACCAGTGTAGTAGTCGAGACCGCGCGCCAGCGTGAGGTCGAGCACCGCCTTGTCGTTTGGTACTCCCATCTGGTGCAGCAGCTGGAAGAGCTGTGTCATCTCGGCAATCGCGCCTTCGGCATTTGCATCGTTCTGGAGCCGGCGGCTCAGCTCGACCAGCAGATCTTCGATCGATCCCGAGATCGAGATCGTATCCAGCACCTGCGTCGCCTGGGACGCTTCGATGCCGCCTTCGACCATTTCCTTCCGAACACCCTCCGCCCCGATCTTGTCCAGCTTGTCGACCGAGCGGTAGACCTGGGCTGCCTGCTCTTGTGGAATTCCCGCTGCCATTGCGATCCGCTCGAGAAGCCGGCGATGACTCATGTGGACGACCGAGTTGTCCAGCCCGACCGCGGCGAGGCAATCGGTCAGCACCGAGACGATCTCGGCGTCGGCGGCCATCGATTCGACCCCGGCAATGTCGGCGTCGCACTGCCAGAACTCGCGGAACCGGCCCCGCTGGGGCCGATCGGCACGCCACACCGGAGCGACGTGATATCGCTTGAACGGCAAGACGATTTCCGACTGATGCATAGCGACGACGCGCGCCAATGGAACAGTCAGGTCGTACCGTAATCCGACGCTCCGGCCGCCCTGATCTTCGAAGGCATACATCAGTTTCTCGTTTTCGCCTGCCTTGCCGGTGAGAACTTCGAGATACTCGATTGCCGGCGTGTCGAGCGGGTCGAATCCGTGCAGCTCGAAGATCGCCTTGAACCGATTGATGATCTCCTGCCGGAGGATCATCTGCTCGGGAAGGTAATCCCGGAATCCCTTGAGGATGGACGGCTTGCGCGTCGCCTGCGTTGCTGTCACGACACCTTACTTTCGAATTTCGAAGACGACATGCGCGATCTCGGGCAAGACCAGTCGCTCCATCGCCAATTTGATTGCATTGCGCGATCCCGGCAACGCAAACACCGCGGTCGACCCGACCACACCGGCAACCGCCCGCGAGAGCATGGCCGCGGAGCCGATCTCGTCGAAGCTCAGCATGCGGAAGAGCTCGCCAAATCCATCGATCTGCCGGTCCATGATCGAGGTGACGGCTTGATGGGTCACATCCCGCCGAGCAATCCCGGTGCCACCGGTCGAAATGATGACGTCGATCTCAGGATCCGCCGCCAGCCCAAGCACCAGGTTCACGATCCTTTCGCGGTCGTCGGTCACGATCTCACGACTGACAACGCGATGCCCAGCGCCCTCCAGAAATTCGACGATCAGAGCCCCCCCGGTATCGTTTTGCACCGTCCGCGTGTCGCTGACCGTGACGACGCCAACCGCCAACGACTCCGGCGCAGCTGCCCTATGTTCCTGAACCGATTCACTCGTTCCCATCACGCCATGATACGGGAGATTGCGGCACTCCTATCCAATGAGCGCAGCATTTGTGATATGCGTAAACCGGGTTGGATTGCCGGACCCGTCGAGCGTAATCGCCACCAAGTCGATCCGCCAGATGGGGTCACCGAGCTCTGGATGATCGGCCAGATACCACTCGGCCGCCATCGCCAGCTTCCGGGCTTTCGCCGGCGTCAGTGACGCTTCGGCCGTTCCGCGCGACGCGCCGGTGCGCGTCTTCACTTCCACAAAGACGAGCTGGTCGCCGTCACGCATGACGGCATCGAGCTCGCCGGCAGCGCAACGCCAGTTTGTCTCGATCAGCTCGTACCCTCGCCGTCGAAGCGCTTCGACCGCGCGACGCTCGCCATCGGCCCCGCGCCGCATGTGCTCCGGAACGGTCACTCGACGATCAGACATGCTTGCACCGGGCGGAAGGAGCGACGGTGAAATGGCGCCGGTCCGAAGGCTCGTAGCGCGCCAAGGTGCATACGAGTGCCGTATCCTACATGCCGATCGAGCCCATACCGGGAATCGACTTCATGGAGCTCGCACATGATCCGGTCACGGGTGACCTTTGCGACGATCGACGCAGCCGAAATCGAAAGACAGCGAGCATCGCCGTCGATCAAGCCGACTTGGGGCATTCCCAGATCGGTTACGAACGCATCGAGCAAGAGCGCGTCCGCATCGCAGCTCAACCCGTAGACGGCCCGCTCCATAGCCAACCGATTGGCAGCGGTCATCCCGAGCTGATCGATCTCGAACGATTCGACCATGCCGATGCCAATCGAACAGGCACTCTCCTGGATCACGGTCAGCGCGGCCTCGCGCGCCGGACGCGTCATGACCTTCGAGTCGTGCACGGTCTGGACGATACGCTCTCGCCGCGATCGCCGGTCGAGTAGCTCCCGATCGAAGACCACCGCGGCCGCGACGAGCGGTCCGGCCAGCGCGCCACGACCGACCTCGTCCACCCCCGCGACGAGCGGGTATCCCGCACGCCAGAATTCGCGTTCCCAGGCAAATCGGCTGACAGGCACGTGACGAGCTCCAAACGAAAAACGGGCGTGGAGTACTCCACGCCCGCGATTCTACGTTGTTTGAGGTCAGGCTAGGCTTTCGCCTCGTCGTCGTTGGATTCCTCAGCCGCATCCTCGACCGTCTCGGCGACCTCAGCGACTGATTCTGCAGAATCCTCGGTGACCGTCTCGTCAGTAGCCTCAGCAACAGTCTCTCCGGCTGCCTCGGCATTCTCGACCGCCAGCACCGCCTCATCGACCAGCTCGGCGCTCTCTTCGCTCATCACACCTTCGTCAACCGCCGTCGCGACCAGATTGGCGTCGTCGACTGGCGTCTCTTCCGCGGCCAACGGGTCGACCGGCACGTCCTTCGGAGGAACGATCACCCGATTCGGGCGGCGACGCTCCTTGATACGCGCGGCCTTCCCGGTTAGATCGCGCAGGTAGTAGAGCTTCGCCCGGCGAACGAGGCCATTACGCACGACCTCGATCTTTTCGATGCGCGGCGAGTGGATCAGGAAGGTACGCTCGACTCCAATGCCATGCGAGGCAATGCGGCGAACGGTGAAGTTCTCATTGACTCCACCCGAGCGACGCCGGATGACCACACCCTCGAAGACCTGGATTCGCTCTCGGTTTCCCTCGACGACCTTGGCATGGACGCGAACGGTATCGCCAGCGCCAAACTGCGGCACGAACGACTTGAGCTGTTCTTTCTCCAGCTCCTGAATCATCTGGGCGGTCATGTACTTAACTTCCTGACTGTCGCGACCCACACCGGGCGGGGTCGTCCCCATCGAACCGCCATCCCGGCGGAAACAAGACACAAAAAGAACGACCGAGAAAGGGTCGTAGCCGGTCAAGTTTACCACGAACGTCTGATTGGTTCGACCTCTCCTGCCCGGCGCCGAATTGGGCACATGGGAACACCTGACCGCCTCGAGCCCGATGCTCCCACAAACCAAATATCCCAACTGGAATGGGCCGGATCCGCCGGCGCGGACCGTCCTTCCCAGTCTTGTTCTATTGGACCGTCAACTCCCCGACCATACCGGCTTCACGATGTCCAGGGACGCTGCAATAGTAGGTGTACTCACCCGCCGGAGCGTTGATCGTTATATAGACCGTCTCCCCGGGCATCACGTCACCTGAATGGATATCCAGCGAGTCGATCACGAAATTGTGAATCGCCACGCCAGTATTGGTCAGGGCAATGGTGAAGTCGGTGTCGGCCGCGATCGTCAGCTCATCTGGTACAAAGCGGATGTCGACGAGCTCAACGCTCGTATCTGCATCGCTATCGGCTGCGACTGGGCTTGTCTCGCCCTCGGCCACCACGCTCGGAGTGCCAACACTCTCCGCCGCTCCGGCATCGGAAGGTGACGCCTCGATCTCCTCCGAAGGACCGCCGATCCGCAGCGCAACGAGTTGGGCGGACGGAGGTTCTCCGTCGGATTCAGCAACCGGGGTCGATCCCACGGACGGCAGCTTTACGAATCCGGGAGCAACGTAGAGCGTATCGCCGGCAATCGCCAGCGGCGCATTGATCCCAAGCGGAGCCTCCCAGCTCCAGATTTCCTCGCCGGTCGCGATATCGAAGCCTCGCACGATGCCGTCGAGTCCGGCCGTGAAAACGAGATCGTTGGCAACGGTAGCGCCGCCAAGCACCATCGTCGGTATGCCTGTCTCCCAAAGCACGGCGCCGGTTACGCCATCGATGGCGACGATACCGCCCGTTGCCGTCGCGAAGTCCGCCTGGCGATCGGGATCCTGTCCCGTCGCGCCCTGGTATTGGGGAAGATCGATCCAGGTCGCAAAGAAGACACCGTTTGCATAGGCCATTGGCGTCTCGACACCGCCGTAGGCGCCCGGATAGACCTCGATCGGTTCGTCTGGCAGGTCGCTATTCTCATCGTTCTGGTGGATGCCCAGCGGAGTCTTCCAGATGACGTCACCCGTCTCCGCATTGGCGGCGACCACATTGCCGGTCTTGCCCGAACCGACCGCGAGCAGAACCTCGTCGCCATCGATGGTCACGGTACCAAGGACCGGCGTGTTCTGGAAATCGAGATCGAGAAGATCGTGGGGCCGATCCTGGTAGTACCAACGCACTCCCCCGCTCTCCGGATCGAGCGAGACCATCGAGCTGGTAAAGAGATTGTCACCGGGCCGGCATGAGCCGTTGGGGCAATCGGGGGTCAATGGCCACGGTGCCGGATTGCCGACACCGAAGTAGATATTGCCGTCAGCGTCAAAAGACGGCGGATACCACAGACCACCACCACCGGCCTGCGCTGGTACGCCAAAACCATCGACCGTCGTATCGAACCACCAGGCGACCTCACCGGTCAGGGCATCGAGAACATAGAGAACGCCGCGGTCGCCATCCTGGTAGAAGGTCGGACCGACGCCGGTTCCCGGCACCGTGCTGATATACACGTAGCCGCCGTAGACGGCGGGGGCCATATCGATCCCTTCGCCCGGGGGGCTGCCAATCTTCTGCCGCCAGAGCTCTTCACCGTTGCTTGCGGCGAGCGCTACGACCTCACCGGTATCGCTCAGACCGGCAAAAACCATTCCGTAGGCAACCGCAAGGCCAGTCGGCCCGATCGACCCGACCCCGAACTCGGTCAGCCACTTCAGCTCGCCACTCTGACGATCGATCGCGTAGATATTGCTCTGCATGTCCTGGATGAACACGGTGTCGCCGACGACGATCGGATTGGCAGTCACTGCGCCGAAGAATCCGGCGACGGGAATATCCACCGTCCAGGCGACATCCAGGTCCGCAACCGTGCTGCTATCGATCGACGAATCGACCGCCGACCGCGTCGCCGCGAGGTTTCCCTGCGCCGTGGGCCAGTTTCCCGACAGTTGCTCGACTTCAGGAGGAACAGCCGGCAGCGCCGCCGCGACCGGGGTCCCCGCATCCTGCGCCTCGATCGTCGAGACGCCTGCCAATACTGAGGAGAGCAAAACGAATACGGCAACGAATACGCCGAATCGCCATCGAACGTATGATCGGTTCATTATGGAAGCTCCTTTCCATGCACGTTTTCACCACGGTCGACATTGTTTTGTGGATTGAGGCATTTTCCCGCACGCAACTCGTCCGGCATCACGCACGCAACGCCGCGATGACCATACGAAATCCGGGGATTGGCGCGGGGCCGGCGACGCAACAACAGACGACGACCTCGAGACAACGCCCGGATTCCATATCAGACCCTTCGAACCACGATCTGCGGAAGCGGGAAACATGACCCGTCCAACAAATCGTCTCGTGAATTATGAGTATAGATGAGTAGCATCAGAGGAACACGTATGCGTAGCGCACGATGCCTGATACGGAGTCCGGGTTACGAAGGGGGATTCGCACGAGTTGCGGAAGACTTAGGAAGCCATGGGCGCGGCAATCACCGGCTCCGTTTCGGCAGTCTGCAGCACGTCCAGGACCTCGGCCGCCACCTCATAGCGGCCGAACGACGGCATGAGATAGACGCCCTGGGCAATCGGCACCAGATCGAGCAGCAGCTCCTGGGCCATCTTCACCCCTTCGCTGCGGCCATCCGGGCCGGCGGCATGCATGCGTTGCAGCGCATCCTCGGTCAACGTGATACCCGGGACCTCATTGTGTAGAAAGTCCGCGTGCTTCGCGCTTTGCAACGGCAGGATCCCAATCATGAGCGGCACCGGAATATTCCCACCGAAGTGTTCCAGAAATCGCCGCCACACCTCCGCATCGAAGATCGGCTGGGTCATGACGAAATGAGCTCCGGCCTCGAGCTTGCGATGCAGCCGCTCCGCTTCGAGGGGCAAGTCGTCCCGGGTCGGATCGACCGCACAGCCAATGCGAAAATCAGCATGACTGCCAATCGGCGCACCGACGGCATCGAGCCCCTGATTCATGTTGTTCAGCAGCTTGATTAGCCCGATCGAATCGGTATCGTAGACGCCGGTCGTCCCCGGGTACCCCCCAAGGGTGGGCGGATCACCGGTCAGCGCCAGCACGGTTCTGACTCCCGCCGCATGCGCGCCAAGGAGCTCGGACTGAATGCCCATCAACGATCGGTCACGCGTGGTGAAATGGACGATCGTTTCGATATCGACCCGGTGCTGGATCATCATGCAGAGCGTCAGCGCGCTCATCCGAACCCGCGCCATCGGCGAATCGGCCACATTGATCGCATCGACCCCTCTGGATTTCAGGAGCTCGGCGCCGGCCATCGCCTTCTCAGGGTTGATTCCCTTCGGCGGATCGATCTCTACGGCGACAAGGAACTTCCGGCCAAGCTCCGATCGGAATCCATCTGGCTGATACATCCCCGAAACGGGGCTCTGCACACTCGAATCAGAAACGACCAGCTCGGGGATCGCCGCCGCCCGTGGTTGCGGTTCCCCGGTCGCACGTTCGCGCAAGGCACCAGTCATTGCCTCGATATGCGCCGGTGTCGTGCCACAACATCCGCCGATTACGGTGACCCCCATATCGGCGGCCTGTACCGCAAAGTTCGCAAAGTAGTCCGGCGAGCTGGGATAGATCATCCGGCCGCCCTGCTGTGTGGGCCAGCCTGCATTGGGCAGACACGCAAGTGGACGGGACGCGTCCCGCCGAACGAGTTCCTGTTGATAGGCATCGAGCACCCGAAGCAGCCGTTGCGGCCCGACGGAGCAGTTGGCGCCGATCACATCGACATCGTGCTCCAGCAACATATCCACCACGACCGCCGCCTCATTCCCGGCCACGGTTCGGCCGTCTTCGGCAAACGTGAGCATGGCAATAATCGGCAGGTCGCTGCTTTCCCGCGCCGCGGCCAGCGCCTCGCGCATCTCCTGTACGTCAGGAATCGTCTCGATGGTCAGGAGATCGACCCCGCCTTCGAGCAGCGCTTCGATCTGCTCTTTGAAGGCGTCGCGAACCTTGTCTACGCGCGCGCTGCCGATCGGCGGGAGACGCTGCAACGTCGGACCGACCGATCCGGCGATGAAGACTTCCCGTCCGGCGATCTCACGCTGCTCCCGAGCGATCTTGGCAGCCACCCGATTGAGCTGCCGAACCTTGCCGCCCAGTCCGAGCTGCTCCAGCTTGAACCGGTTGGCGCCGTATGAATTCGTCTCGATGATCTCCGCCCCGGCCGCGATGTAGGCGCGATGCACCGAGGCGACGAGATCGGGATTGGAGAGATTGAGAACATCGAACACCTCGTCCAGGGCGACCCCGCTGGAATAGAGCATGGTGCCCATGGCGCCATCGCCAATGATTGGACCCGTTGCAAGTCGTTCGATGAATGGATTGGTCATATCAACTGCGGCCCACTGGATGACGGAAACGGCTTGCGCCGTATGGACTGGTGCCTTCCGGCCTAGAATACCGCGTACGATGAGAACACCGCCGCTATGAAGGGAAAACGCGTGCGAGATCTTACCTTTGGGCTATGCACCGACCAGAACCTGCCGTGGGAGGTTCATCGCGATCGCTGGAAATACTTCGAATCGCTCGGGTTCGACTCCCTTTGGGATTGCGATCACTACCAGCAGCCGAGCCGGCCAGATGGGAACTACTTCGAGGGCTGGACGTTGCTCGCCGCACTTGCCGCCGAGACGAACACCGCCCGGATCGGCGTGCTCGTTACCTCCAACACCTTCCGCCATCCGGCGCTCGTGGCCAAGATGGCGGCCACGGTCGACCATGTCTCCGGCGGCCGGCTGGAGGTCGGACTGGGCGCCGGCTGGTTCGTCCGCGAACATGAATGGTTTGGCATCCCGTTTCCCGAACCCGCCGAGCTCGTTGCTCGCTACCGGGAAGCGGTCCAGATCATCGACTCCATGCTCCGGCAGGAAGTCACGTCGTTCGACGGCGTCTACTACAAGCTCGACGAAGCTCCTGCGCGCCCAGCTCCCGTTCAGCAGCCTCGGCCGCCACTGACGCTCGGCGCGCACGGTCCCCGTATGCTGCGGATCGTCGCCGAATACGCAGACCGCTGGAACTCGCACGGAAAACCGGACGAGATTGCCCGGCGCAATGCGATCCTGGACGAGCACTGTATGGCGATTGGACGCGACCCGGAATCGATCGTACGCTCGCTCTACGTCTGGTCCGCACTGATGCCGACCGATATTTGGAGCTCGGTCGACGCCTTCGAGGAAATGGTTGGCGTCTATACCGAGGCGGGTATCCGCGAGTTCATCGTCGACTCGCCGAATCCGGAACAGTTTCCCGTTCTGGAGCGCGTGGCAAGTAAGGTTCTCGGCCGTTGAGGACGCGGTATCCTTACGTCGAGCGGCATC
Organism: Thermomicrobiales bacterium; assembly: GCA_023957115.1. GTDB lineage: Bacteria > Chloroflexota > Chloroflexia > Thermomicrobiales > UBA6265 > JAMLHN01. Next base: position 9,481 of record JAMLHN010000013.1, on the reverse strand, counting down.
GGGAGGTACCCCGCTCGAGCCAATGCGTGGAGTTCCCATGAGGCAGATGGACCGGCGATTTCGCTGATGTCACTGGGTAGACGCGACGCCCCCGACGTGAATCTTCGAACGAGATCGAGTAGAGAATGATCGCTTCTTCAACCGGTATTTCCGAGGTATCCGCCATTCCTTCGTCCAAGCACAAGATCCATCAGGGTCCAGTCATGGCGATTGGCGGAGCCGAAGACAAGTTTCGCGATCGCGAGATCCTTTCTCGGTTCGCGCAACTCGCCGGCGGACCAGATGCCAGAATCGTTGTCATCCCAACGGCCTCCTCGATCGAATCGGCAGGCGAGCGCTACAAGGCAATCTTCCTCGGCATGGGAGTATCGGAGATCGATATCGCGGTGATCGGCGACCGACCCGATGCGAATCGTGAATCGACGGTCAGGATGATCTCCCAGGCCACCGGCATTTTCATGACCGGCGGCAATCAGATGCGGCTGGCCGCCATCCTCGGCGGGACCGGCGCGATGAAGGCCATCCTCGAACGAAACGCTCAATCGGCCGTCGTGGCAGGCACCAGCGCCGGCGCCTCGATCCTCTCGGCGCATATGGTGGCCTTCGGTTCGAGCGGCAACACGCCGAAACAACGGATGGCGCAGATGGTCGCCGGGTTCGGGTTGATTCCAGAGGCGATCATCGACCAACATTTTCGCCAGCGAGACCGACTTGGACGATTGATGATGATGGTAGCGACGAATCCGAGCCTGCTCGGTGTCGGCGTCGACGAGGATACCGCCGCGATCTTTACCCACGACGGATGCCTCGAAGTGCTGGGGCGCAATTCCGTCACCATCATCGATGCGGCAGACGCCTATACGGATGTCTATCGCGTCAAACGCCATGGCGGTATTACCCTTAGCGGCGCGAGAATACACGTACTCACAAGCGGACATACATTCGACACGGCTTCACGCGCGCTCGTCAGAACTCCAGGTGTCTTCGCGCTGGACGGATCGACAGGGAGCGACATTCAGACGGTCTGAATCGAGAGCAGGAGTGACGGGATGATCGAGTTTCGTGACCACACGGTTTATCGCGGGCCGAACATCTGGGCACGTATGCCGTCACTTCGCTTCACGGTCGATATCGGTGAGCTCGAAGAGCGTCCGACGAACAAGATCCCTGGATTCTACGAGCGAATCACCGAATTGATTCCATCGCTGTATGAACATCGTTGTTCCGTCGGCAAACCGGGTGGATTTCTGCAGCGCATGCGCGAAGGCACCTGGATGGGTCACGTGCTGGAACACGTTGCGCTCGAGCTTCAGAACCTGACCGGCGCCGAAGTCTCCCGGGGGAAAACCCGCTCGACCAAGGAAAAAGGCGTCTACAACGTCGTGTTCGAATACCAGCAGGAGGACGTCGGCATTGCCGCCGCGGAGCTCTCCCGCCGGTTGTTGAACCATTTGATCTACGATTTGGAACCCGGATTCGATTTCCAGCAGGAGCTGGAGCAGACGGTCATCCGAATTGCCGAGCGGCTCGCGTACGGTCCGTCGACCGGCGCCATCGTCTCGGAAGCAGAGCGGCGCAATATTCCCGTCATCCGGCTCGACCCACGCCGGTCGCTCGTTCAGTTGGGCCATGGAGTCCACCAGAAGCGCATCTGGGCCACGGTGACCTCCGAAACATCGAACATTGCGGTCGACACCGCCAGCAACAAGGAACTCACGAATCGCCTTCTGCACGAGGTCGGCATCCCCGTTCCGCGCGGCGTCACAGTGCGCAACGTCGATGACGCGGTCCGCGAGGCACGACGGATTCGATATCCGGTCGTCATCAAGCCACTGGACGGCAACCACGGCCGCGGAGTCTGTATCAATCTCAAGGACGACGATGAGGTCCGCGAGTTCTTTCCAGTCGCGCTCGGCGAATCCCGGAACGGCATCGTCGTAGTCGAGCGATATATCGAAGGACTCGACTACCGAATTCTGGTCGTCAACAATCAGGTCGTGGCGGTCGCCGAGCGTGTTCCAGCCCATGTCGTTGGAGATGGCGAGCACACGGTCGAAGAGCTGATCGAGATCACGAATAGCGACCCACGCCGCGGGGTCGGGCACGAGAAGATTCTGACCCGCATCTCGATCGACAGCCAAACGCTCGAAACGCTGGAGCGCCTCGAGATCGCCCTCACCGACATTCCGGAATTGGGCCAGGTCGTGCCGCTCAAGCGGACGGGCAATATGAGCACCGGGGGAACCTCGATCGACCGGACCGACGACATCCATCCCGACAACGAAGCCATCGCGCGCCGGGCGGCTATGGTCGTTGGGTTGGACATCGCGGGTATCGAAGCCATCGTCCCCGACATTTCGAAGTCGATCCGCCAATCGGGGGGAGCCATTGTCGAGGTCAACGCCGGCCCCGGATTTCGCATGCACACGAATCCGACCGAGGGGCATCCGAGGCATGTCGGCCGGGCAGTGGTCGATATGCTCTTCCCCCCCGGATCGAACGCGCGCGTTCCGATCGTCGCGGTCACCGGTACCAATGGGAAAACTACAACCGCTCGCATGATCTCGCACATCATGAAGACGGCCGGTCGCAGGGTGGGCATGACCACGACGGACGGCATCTACATCGACGGTACCCAGATCATGTCCGGCGACATGAGTGGTCCAACCAGCGCCAAGATGGTGCTCAAGAACCCCACCATCAATTATGCGGTGCTCGAGACCGCGCGCGGGGGCATCCTTCGGTCAGGTCTTGGGTTCGACCGGTGCGATGTCGCAGTCGTGACGAATGTCTCGGATGACCACCTTGGGCAGCATGGAATCGACTCACTCGCGGATCTTTCCCGCGTCAAGGCGGTCGTACCGCAATCGGTTTTCCGGGACGGAAAGTCGGTTCTCAACGCGGACAACGAGTGGACCGTCGACATGTCGCGCTATGCGCGCGGTGAGATCCTGTATTTCTCCATGGATGAGAACAATCCGGTCATTCGCGAGCATCTGCGCAACAAGGGGCGTGCGGTGATCCTACGCCCGGTTGCCGCGGGCGAGATGATCACTATCATCGAGAACCGTCGCGAAACCAGTCTCCTGCTGGCCAGCCAGATCCCCGCAACGTTCGACGGACGCCTGCGCGTCAATATCGCCAATGCGCTGGCCGCCGTCACCGCGGCTCTTGCGGACGACGTGCAGCTCGAATACATTCGCCAGGCGATGCGCACCTTTACGTCGAGCTTCTATCAGACACCCGGACGTTTCAATCTGCTCGAATTCCAGGGCCGGCGAATCATCATGGACTACTGTCACAACATCGCCGGTCTCGAATCGATGGCCGACTTTGTCAAGCGTATGGAACCGAATCGGTCCATTGCTGTCATCTCCATGCCAGGCGACCGTCTGGACGACCATATCGCCGCATTTGGCAAGCTCTCCGGAGAGACCTTCGACGAGCTCGTCATCCGCGAGGACACGAATACTCGTGGACGCCCATCCGGGGAGATCGCGTCTCGGCTCAAGGAAGCGGCGGTGGCCGTCGGGCTCTCGGAAGGCTCGGTCTCGATCGTGCTCGAAGAGATCGACGCGGTCAAAACCGCCATCGAACGGTCCGACCGCGACGACCTCGTCGTTCTCATGGTCGACAAGCCCGCCCAGACCTGGACCGAGCTCAATAACCTGACCGGTGCATTTACCTGGGGATAGTGGCGACGGCGACGTTCCCAACGGCTCGGATCCTGAGCCTCGGGGCGCTGGCATCTGCTCCAAGACGCTGGCCATTGGCGTCTCTGGCAACCAAGTAGCGTCGCCATTAATGGCGACTTTCCGGTACCCGTGCCGTTGGGCGCGGCCTCGGATTCCGTACCGACAGCCGATTTCAGAATGGTTGGCGCTCCGAACCCCCGGTTGTCATCCTGACGAAGGAAGGATCTCCCCGCCGCAGCGGGCGCTCCGACGCCGCACACCTCCGACGACGTGGCAACCGTTCTGCAATCCGCTTTAATGACCGTGCGCCGGCTCGCCTTTCATTTCCAATGCAATCTGGTCGGCATCGAGGTTTGCCATGGCCGTGCTGATCAGCTCAGAGCTATAGGTTCCGTCGGCCATCGCGTCGAGGAGGACGGTTCGCTGGGCCTCGATCATTTCCAGTTGCACCTGCTTATCCAGGATCTGCCGCTCAGTCGACGCAGCATCGAGCAGCGGCATTGGCCCGCTGGCGAGATGGGGAAACGGCGCTTCAGGATCGAGCCCATGCGCCTTCAATATCGCGCTCGCCGCCGCATGAAGCGACATGGAGAGGCGTACGCGATCGGCAGAAGTTCGCGCCAGGTCATTTGTTGGAGGCAGGACCTTTCTCACCAACCAGGGTAGGGTCGAACCCTGAATGAGCAACGACGCAGCTGCCACCAGGAACGCGATGAAGACGAGAAGGGAGCGGCTCGGCGTTTCACGCGGGAGGGTTTGCGCCGCCGCCAGGGTCACCGCGCCCCGCATACCCGCCCAGACGATCACTGTGCCCTCGCGCCAGCCCATCTGTTCGTTGCGAAAATAGTCGATATCGGCCAGCCGCCTGCGCCATGATTTCTGGAACCGTGCCATGGTCGTGGCATCGTTTGCCTCGGAACGCCCCCGGAGCTTGCGGTTGATTGGGTGATTCGCGATTGGCTCCACGGTGAGCTGTTGCAGCATGTCGCCCACGTTGTTCGCACGATCGGCGCCGGCGCGGAAAAGATAGATCAACGGGACGACGTACATCGCACGGATCGCCATGGTCAGAACGAGCGCCAGCACCGCGAACTGAGCTGCGCGGGCAATCCCGACATGGTCCTGCTGGACCTCCTCGAGCACCCAATCGAGCTCGAGTCCCATGATCAGGAAGACGGCTCCCTCTAAGACGAACTCGATCATGCGCCAGGTCTGTCGATCGGACAGCCGAAATGCGGGGGGCAGATATCGGGGACCCGCGAATCCGGTGACGAGCCCGGCCACGACCGCCGCGACCAGACCGGACGCTTCCATCCACTCGGCGGGGAGCGAGGCGACGAACGGAGCGGCGAGCGCCAACGCGGTATTGACGGTCGGGTCGGTCGTCCGCGATCGAATCCAGAGATTGCCGTATCCGACGAGCGCTCCGATGGCAACGGCGACAACCACCGAGTAGATGAACGCGCCAGAGATATGGAGGAGAGACACGCCGGCAGCCGTTGCCCCGATGGCCGTGCGGAGAAGCACGAGCGCCGACGCGTCGTTGAGCAGGCTTTCGCCCTCCAGCACGACCACCGTTCGAGGCGAGACCCCGAGCCGTTTGACGATCGAGGTTGCGACTGCATCCGTTGGACTCAAGATCGCGCCGATGGCTAGCCCAGCGGCAAAATCGAGTCCAGGAATGACGCGTGAGAGCACCCAACCGACGATGAACGAGGTCAGGAAGACAAGCACAACGGCCAATCCGCTGATTGCGGCGAAATCGCGCCGGAACTCCGCGGTCGGCAGCGAGACGGCCGCCGAGAAGAGCAGCGGAGGCAAGATGCCGGCGAGGATCCACTCCGGATCGATGATGAAGATCGGCGTATCGGGCCAGAGGCTGACCGCGATGCCGACGAGCACAAGAATGAGGGGCGCGGCAATACGCACACGCGGGCCGAGCCATGCGGCCCCGGCGATCGCAATCAACGCCAGGGCGGCAATGACGATCAGTTCCAAAGTCGGATTCTTTCCGCTACGTTGGATAATCTGGAAGCGCTCGATTTCGCGCGAACCCGATCACAATACCATCGTTTCGCCGGTGCGTGCGTGGTCTGCATTCTGACCCTCCCCCGGATTGCCAAGCGATGATCGCGTGACGCGCCGGCCCAACCTGCGCGATACTTCCGAGTTGTCGCAGCCGGCCCTTCCACTGGAGTCAGATCCCTTGTCTTCGAGCACCACAACAGCACAATCCGCCGCAGTCTACAAGGCGGACGAGATCGAGCCGCGGTGGCGTGAACGATGGGAAGCCGATCGGCTTTACGCGACTCCCGACGATTCCGACCGGCCCAAGTGGTTTTCCCTCACGATGTACCCGTATCCGTCGGGCATTCTGCATATTGGGCACTGGTATGCGTTTGCGGTGCCAGACGTGTTCGCTCGTTTCCAGCGTATGCGTGGATACAACGTGCTCTTTCCCATGGGGTTCGATGCGTTTGGGCTGCCGGCCGAGAATGCGGCCATTCGCCACAACATCCATCCCGCCTCCTGGACGTTCGAAAACATCGATCAGATGCGCGGGCAGTACAACCAGATGGGCGCCATGATCGACTGGTCACGCCAGGTGATTACCTGCTCACCCGAGTACTACCGGTGGAACCAGTGGATCTTCCTGAAGATGCTGGAACGCGGACTTGCCTATCGCAAAGCCGGCGCGGTCTGGTGGTGTCCGAAGGACCAGACGGTGCTTGCCAACGAACAGGTTCTGGACGGGAATATCTGCGAGCGTTGTGGCTCGGAAGTCGTCAAGCGCGATCTCGAGCAGTGGTATTTCCGGATTACCGAATACGTCGAAGAACTGCTGCAGGAACTGGACAATCTCGACTGGCCCGAGCGGGTGAAGACCATGCAGCGCAACTGGATCGGGCGATCCGAAGGCGCTCGTCTGATCTTCGAGGTCGAGGGGACCGACCCATTGGAGGTTTTCACCACGCGTCCCGACACGGTCTGGGGGGCGACCTTCATGGTCCTGGCGCCTGAACACCCACTCGTCGAGAAAATCACGACGCCAGACCGGGCGCAGGCGGTCGAAGCCTATGTCACCGCCGCGCGAAACCAAACGGAGATCGAACGGCTTTCGACCGATGCGTCGAAACAGAAGGCCGGCATCTTTACCGGCGGCTATGCCATCAACCCCGTTACGGATGAGCGTATTCCTATCTGGATTGCCGACTATGTCCTGATGGGATACGGCACCGGCGCGATCATGGCGGTGCCCGCGCACGACGAGCGCGACTTTGCGTTCGCGCGTACATTCGATCTCCCCATCCGGGTTGTGATTCAGCCGGATGGGGAAACGCTCGATCCTGCGACGATGACCGAGGCATATAGCGGCGATGGGCGTATGGTGAATTCAGGACATCTCGATGGCACTGAGGTTCCGGCGAGCATCCCCATCGTGATCGATTGGCTCGAAGAGACCGGCCGCGGCAAGCCGGAAGTCAACTACCGCCTGCGCGACTGGCTCGTTTCCCGGCAACGGTACTGGGGGACGCCCATTCCCGTCGTCTATTGCGATGATTGCGGCATGGTCCCCGTGCCAATCGACCAGCTTCCGGTCGAGCTGCCGCTCGATGCGGAGTTCACCCCGACGGGACAGAGTCCGCTGGTCAGTCATGAGGGGTTCCTGAACACGATCTGCCCGACTTGTGGCAAACCCGCGCGCCGTGAGACCGACACCTTCGATACATTCGTCGATTCGTCCTGGTATTGGTATCGGTACACCAGTCCGCATGACGATGCGCTGCCGTTCGATCCCGCCATTGCGGAGATGTGGACTCCGGTCGATCTCTACTGCGGCGGGATCGAGCATGCGATTCTGCATCTGCTCTACGCGCGATTCTTCACCAAAGTCCTGCGTGATCTGGGGCTGGTGAAGCATTCGGAACCGTTCGAGCGACTCCGAAACCAGGGCATGATCCTGGCCGAAGAGGGCACCAAGATGAGCAAGAGCCGTGGAACGCAAGTGTCGCCGGACGAACTCGTCCGGCAGTACGGAGCCGATTCGCTGCGGTTGCATCTGATGTATCTCGGTCCCTGGGATCAGGGTGGACCGTGGAATACGCGCGGTATTACGGGAATGGAGCGGTTCATCCGGCGCGTCTATGGGCTCGTTGCCGAGACGGTTGAGGTGGATGCAGGCGCCACTGCCGATGCCGAGACCGCGCGCAAGCTCGAACGTCTGACGCACAAGACGGTGCAACGCGTAACGACCGACCTGCTCGATTTTCAGTTCAACACGATGGTGGCGGCATTGATCGAATTCTCGAACGGGCTAAACGACCTCAAGACGCCAGAGCTGATGGCCGCGCCGGAGTGGCGCGACGCGATCGAGACCCTCGTCCTGTTGATGGCCCCATCGACCCCCTACGTAGCCGAGGAGCTTTGGGAGAAGCTGGGTCAACCCTATTCGGTGCATACGCAGAACTGGCCACCGTACGACCCAGAGTTGGCGCGAGACGATGTGGTCGAAGTTGTCATTCAAATCAACGGCAAGGTGCGCGACCGCGTTGTGTTGCCGGCGGATGCCAGCGAGGAATCGGCAACGGCAGCCGCCCGCACGGCCGAGAAGATCGCCCCGGCCCTGGAAGGGATGCAGATCGTTCGTGAGATCTACGTTCCGGGCCGGCTCATGAATTTCGTAGTCAAGCCCAGGTAGATGGGTCCGGTGTCCGAGGGCCTGTGCCCAAAGGATTTCGCAAGGACCGCGCCCGGCCTCACGGACAACAGAAAAACGCCGGCGAGAAGTGTTCTCGCCGGCGTTATCTGTCCGGTATCGAATGTCGTTCCTAGTCGGCTGCCGATGCGGCGACCTCTGGATCGCCGATCCATTTGATGTTCAGCTTGCGGTTGGCTCCGGCTTCATCGAGCCGCTTGTACTCGGTTGTGTGCGGCGCCGATGTGACCAGCTCGGGTTCCTCTGCCGATTCACGCGCGATTTGCAGCATAGCCTCGATGAAGTTGTCCAGCGACTCCTTCGATTCCGTTTCGGTCGGCTCGATCATCAGTGCTTCGGGCACGATCAGCGGAAAATAGGTCGTCGGCGGATGCACGCCAAAATCGAGCAACCGCTTGGCGATATCCATCGCCTTGACGCCTTGCGCTTTTTGGCGACGGGCGGACAGCACCACCTCGTGCATACAGGTTCGATCGACCGCCACATCGTAGGCGTCGGACAGCCGGGCCTTCAGGTAGTTCGCGTTGAGCACGGCGTCCGAGCTGATCTGGCGCAGTCCTTCTTCTCCGTGCATCCGGATATAGGTCAACGCCCGCACGAACATGCCGAAGTTGCCGTGGAAGGAATGGAGCCGTCCGATCGACTTCTCCGGCATGGTCCAGACGTACTCGGTCTCGCCGTCGTTCTCTACCGCGTCGATCATCGGGCCGGGCAGGAACTCGACCAGGGCCTCAGCCACGCCAACCGGTCCCGAACCGGGACCGCCACCGCCATGCGGGGTCGAGAACGTCTTGTGCAGATTGAAATGCATCACATCGATGCCAAGGTCGCCAGGCCGCGCATAGCCAAGGATGGCATTGAAATTCGCCCCGTCGTTATAGACGAGTCCGCCGGCCTCATGGACGAGATCGATTACCTCCTGAATCTGCTCGTCCCAGAGACCGAGCGTGTTCGGATTGGTAATCATCAGACCCGCGGTCTTCGGTCCGACTTTGCCTCTCAGTGCCTCGACATCGACGTTGCCGCGATCGTCGGACGGACTCGTGACGACCGAGAATCCAGCCAGAAC